>JAFQJE010000001.1 GCA_017415145.1 Clostridia bacterium | reverse complement strand
TAAAGCATAAGGTCAGTTTTCTTAACAACGCCTTTTTTGGTAGCAAAGATTAAATTTTTGCCTTCTTCAAATTCGCGAAGTGTGATTGTTGCATAAATCTTTTCGCCTGCATCTAACTGCAACAGGTTTACAATAGCTGTACCCTTTGCCTGTCTGCCTGCTTCAGGAATTTCGTATGCCTTTAAGCGATACATCTTACCCTTTGATGAGAAGAACAGGATATGGTCGTGGGTGCTTGTTGTAAAGATTTTTTCAACGAAGTCTTCTTCTCTTGTTGTAATACCTGTGATACCTCTGCCGCCACGACGCTGTGACTTGTATGTAGATACAGGTAAGCGTTTAACGTAGCCACGATTTGTCATAGTGATTACAACGTCTTCTTCTTCGATTAGGTCTTCTATGTCGATTTCATCAGCATTCGCTGTGATTTCAGAGAGTCTTTCGTCTCCGAATTTTTCGCGGATTGCAATAAGCTCTTCTTTAATGAGGTTCATTAAAGCGGTGCGGTCAGAAAGCAAGTGATTAAACTCTGCTATTGCGTCTTTTAATTCGTTGTATTCTGCCTCAATTTTTTCGCCGTTTAGTTTCTGTAACTGTGCAAGACGCATATCAAGCACGCTCTGTGCCTGAATTTCAGAAAGCCCGAAGCGTTCCATCAAGCGTTCTTTTGCATCGTCATAGGAATTTCTGATGGTTTCAATTACAGCGTCAAGGTTAGCCAAAGCAATTCTCAAGCCTTCTAAGATGTGCATTCTTGCTTCGGCTTTCTCTAAATCAAACTTAATTCTTCTTGTTACGATTTCCTCCTGGAAGGAAATAAAGTTTTCTAAGATTTCTTTAAGTCCCATTGTCTTAGGCTTGCCGTCCTTGATTGCAAGCATGTTGATGGAGAAACTGTCCTGAAGTCTTGAATATTTATAGAGTTTATTTAACACTACCTGAGGGTTGGCATCACGTTTTAAGAAAATCTCAACTCTTATACCTACACGGTCTGATGAGTGGTCGGCGATATCTGATAAGCCCTCAACTCTTTTTGTCTTAACTAATTCTGCAATGCTTTCAACTAAAGCCTTTTTATTAACCTGATAGGGAAGCTCTGTAATGATAATTGAAGATGTGCCGTCCTTGTGCTCTTCAATTTCAGTTTTAGCACGGATTAAGATTTTGCCTTTACCTGTTGTGTAGGCACTTCTGATACCTGAAAGCCCCATAATTGTAGCCTTTGTGGGAAAATCAGGGCCCTTAATGTGCTCCATAAGTTCCTCGACTGTTATTTCGGGGTTGTCAATAGTAGCCACAACACCATTTAACACCTCAGTTAAGTTATGGGGTGGGATGTTTGTTGCCATACCTACCGCAATACCCGATGAACCATTGATCAAAAGTGTGGGTATTCTTGTGGGTAAAACTGTGGGTTCACGTCTTTTTTCGTCGAAGTTGGGAACAAAATCAACTGTGTTTTTTTCTATATTTTCTAACATGAGGTTAGAAATCTTACTCATTCTTGCTTCTGTATAACGGTAAGCAGCCGGGGGGTCACCGTCTACTGAACCGAAGTTACCGTGACCGTCAACGAGGGTGTATCTCATTGAAAAGTCCTGAGCAAGTCTTACCATAGCATCATATACAGATGCGTCTCCATGGGGGTGGTATCTACCGATAACGTTACCTACGGTGGTAGCAGATTTAAAGAAAGGTTTATCTGAGGTTAGGTGTTCTTCGTGCATTGAATACAATATTCTTCTGTGAACAGGCTTTAAACCGTCACGAACATCAGGCAATGCACGGGCAACGATAACGCTCATGGCATAGTCGATGAATGCCTCTCTCATTCTTTTTTCTATATCTACGTCTACTATAGTCTGGGTATCAAAATATTCCTCAAAATGGGAATCTTCGTATTTCTTATGTTTAGCCATTGTTAACTACCTCACTATACGTCAAGATTTGTTACATACTGAGCGTTTTCTTCAATGAATATTCTTCTGGGTTCAACGTCGTCACCCATTAAGATTCTGAAGGTTTCGTCAGCTCGGATAGCATCGTCCAATGTAACTTTCAAGAGTATTCTGTTCTTGGGGTCCATGGTTGTTTCCCAAAGCTCATCGGGGTCCATTTCACCAAGACCCTTGTAACGGCTGATATCAACTTTCGCATTAACGTCGCCGTCTTTTAACTCTTCGCTGATGCGGTCACGCTCTTCGTCGCTGAAAGCAACAAAAGATTTTTTGCCTCGTGTCAGCTTGTAGAGGGGAGGCTTTGCTAAGAATACGTGGCCTGCCTCAATGAGCGGCTGCATAAATCTGAAGAAGAATGTTAAGAGCAGTGTCTGAATGTGAGCACCGTCAACGTCGGCATCGGCCATGATAATAACTTTGTTGTATCTTAATTTTTCTAAATTGAATTCTGTTCCAATACCTGTACCTAAAGCCTGAATAACAGGGGTTAATTTGTCGTTGCCATAAACTTTATCTGCACGTACTTTTTCAACGTTTAACATCTTACCCCACAAAGGAAGAATAGCCTGATAGGTACTGTCACGTCCGCTTTTTGCAGAACCGCCTGCAGAATCACCCTCAACGATGTATATTTCAGTTTTTGTGGAATCCTTTGAAATGCAGTCGGTAAGCTTGCCGGGAAGAGTCGTGCTTGAAAGAGGAGTTTTTCTTTCAGCCTCTCTTGCTTTTCTTGCGGCCTCTCTTGCACGGGATGCTGTCAATGCCTTATCTATGATAGTTTTTGCAACTGCAGGGTTTTCTTCTAAGAAATCTGCAAGCTTTTCACCAAGTGCTGATGAGGTAATGCCCTGAACTTCGCTGTTGCCGAGTTTGGTCTTTGTCTGACCCTCAAACTGCGCCTCTAAAACCTTAACAGAAATTACCGCAGCAAGACCTTCACGGGTATCGGAGCCTTCGAGCTTTTTGTCATTTTCTTTTATAATGTTATGCTTTTTAGCATAGTCATTTAAAATACGTGTTAATGCGGTTTTAAAACCTGATTCGTGAGTACCGCCCTCTGTTGTAGAGATGTTATTTGCAAAGCTCACCAAAAGTTCGTTGTATGCGTCTGTGTACTGCATAGCAACCTCTAAGATAACGTCGTTTTGCTCTGCTTCAAAATAGATAATTTCTTCGTGCAGGGGATTTTTGCCCTTATTTAAGAAGGTAACGTATTCCTTGATACCGCCGTCATATTTCATGTCGGCAACTTTGCCCTCTACACGTTTGTCGGTTAAAACAATACGCAAGCCTTTATTTAAGAAAGCCTGCTCACGGAGTCTTTTTAAAAGTATGTCAAAGTCATAGATAAGAGTTTCAAAGATTTCGCCGTCGGGCTTGAATGTTACCTTTGTACCATGGGCTTTTGTGTCGCCGATTATCTTTAATGCTCCGCAGGAGTGGCCGCGTTCATATCTTTGAAAATGAATATGCTCGCCGTCTGAAACCTCAACCTCTAAGTATTCTGACAAAGCGTTAACAACAGATGCACCAACGCCATGGAGGCCGCCTGATACCTTGTATCCGCCACCGCCGAACTTACCGCCTGCGTGGAGCACAGTAAATACAACCTCAACGGCAGGAAGACCTGTCTGTGGCTGAATGCTTACGGGGATACCACGGCCATCGTCAATTACGGTGATGGAATTATCCTCGTTGATGTCAACGTAAATATTTTTACAGTAGCCTGCCAATGCTTCGTCAATGGAGTTATCAACGATTTCGTACACTAAGTGGTGAAGACCACGCTCTGAGGTAGAACCTATGTACATACCCGGTCTTTTTCTAACGGCTTCCAGTCCTTCTAAGACTTGAATTTGGGAACCGTCATAGTTGGTATCTACTTTAATGTCCATACTTTTTTGCCTCCTAAAAATCAATCGTATATAAATTCAATAAAAAATCAAAATATTCGCAAAAAATATGCTACAATAATTATAACATAAAAATGTAAAAAATGCAACTTTTTATTAAAAAAAGATTTAAAGTTATTTTTTGGGGCAATTTTCTGCAATGTTACAGAAATATTACTGTTCGGCAACAAAAAAGACTTTTTGCAGAAATTGCAAAAAGTCTTCCTATATTTAAGCATTCGGATTTTCTGTTTCCTCAATCAAGGCGGTCTGATATTTTTCCAGGATTGAGTGTTCAAGACTTGACCTCATATCTGAATTTATTGGGTGGGCAATGTCTTTGTACTCACCCTCGGGGGTTTTTCGGCTCGGCATTGCAACAAAAAGCTTGTCGCCTCCCTCTATAACCTTAATGTCGTGGACAACCAAAGAATTGTCAAAAGTAACCGAGACAATTGCTTTCATTTTTGAGTCTACATTGATTTTTCTGATTCTGATATCCGTAATATCCATAAGTGCTCTCCTTTTTGATGTGGTTTAGTTTTATTTTTTCGAAAAACAGAAAAAATATACATTAATTTAAAAAAATACTTTTATTTTCCTAATAAATAGTGTATAATATACAGTAAGACAACTACATATAGTTATTCTGGAAGTGATATTTATGTTTGACATGAAGACAATAAATAAAGATAAAAGTGTGTTTTTTATAGGTATAGGCGGTATAAGTATGAGTGCTTTGGCACACATATTAAAAAACGATGGCTATACTGTTTCAGGCTCTGATTTTAAAGAAAGTGATACGGCAAAAGAACTTATTGCTTCAGGTATCCCTGTAACAATTGGTCACAGAGCAGAAAATGTTGAGGATGCGGGGCTAGTCGTTTACACTGCTGCAATTAAAGACGACAATCCGGAGCTTGTGCGAGCACGTGAGTTGGGAATACCCGCTATTGAACGTGCAGTATTGCTTGGTGCCATGATGAAAAATTACCGCTATCCTGTTGCAGTTTCCGGCACTCATGGTAAAACTACGGCAACGTCTATGCTTTCTCATGTTTTGTGTGAATCAGACCTTGACCCTACGATTTTAGTGGGAGGGGTACTTCCTTTAATTGGAGGGAATTTTCGTGATGGTGGCAAGAATTATTTTGTCACTGAGGCCTGTGAATATTGCGGAAGCTTTTTAAAGTTTTTCCCTCTTTACAGTATTATCTTAAATATTGAGGAAGACCATTTAGATTATTTTAAAGATATTAATGATATTATTGACTGCTTTACTGAATTTGTAGGTAAAACTCCTGAGGGTGGGGCAGTTATTGCAAATTTTGACGACCCTGAAGTAGTTTTAGCAACCAAGGAGAATCCTGCTAAAACTGTGACCTACGGAATACAGAATAAGTCCTGTGACTATGTGGCCGAAAATATCGTTTTTTCGGAAAAAGGATATCCTGAATTTGATGTGATGGAAAAGGGAGAGTTTTTTGCTCATATTAAATTAAGCGTTCCCGGACTTCACAATGTTTCAAACTCTTTAGCAGTTATTGCGGTATCAAGACTTTTGGGTGTATCAAAAGGTGGCATAGAAAAAGGTCTTGCGTCATTTAACGGAACAAACAGGCGTTTTGAGTTAAAAGGGGAGATAAACGGGGCAAAAATATATGATGATTACGCTCATCATCCTACTGAAATAAAGGCAACACTCGCTGCTGCCAAAGCAACAGGTGCTGCTCGTGTGAGATGTGTTTTCCAGCCTCACACCTACACCAGAACCTATACATTGAAAGAAGAATTTTCAAAAAGCTTTGCAGATTGCGATGACCTTGTTATTACTGATATATTTGCTGCACGTGAGCCTGATACAGGGTTAATTCATGCATGTGATTTGGCAGATGTGATTGATGGAGCAAAGTATATAAAGGATTTTTCAGATATTGAAAAGTATTTTAAGGAAACGGCACAAGAGGGCGATATAATCTTTACAATGGGTGCAGGAGATGTTTATAAAATCGGTGAAGAAATAATAAAAAGCGGTAAGTGATAAACTTACCGCTTTTTAAATTATATACTTCTTAATTTCTTTTTTCAGTTTCTCTATTATTCTTTTTTCGAGTCTTGATATGTAGGATTGTGATATGCCAAGCATATCTGCTACTTCCTTTTGAGTTTTTTCATCGTTTCCCGAAAGTCCGAAACGTAAATTCAGTATTTGTTGTTCACGGGATGAAAGTGTGGTCACTGCCGTCATCAAAAGCTCTTTGTCAACGGTGTCCTCGATTCCCTTATAAATATCGTCACCATCAGTACCTAAAATATCTGAGAGCAGCAGCTCGTTGCCGTCCCAGTCGGTATTTAATGGCTCGTTCAGAGAAATTTCTGTTCTCTGATTGTGGATTTTCCGAAGAAACATTAAAATCTCGTTTTCTATACAACGTGAAGCGTAGGTTGCAAGTTTTATGTTTTTGTCTACGTTAAATGTATTAATAGCCTTTATCAAGCCTATTGAACCAATGGATACAAGGTCTTCTAAAGAAATTCCTGTATTTTCAAATTTTCGGGCAACGTATACCACAAGTCTTAGATTATGTTCTATAAGCATCTTTTTTCCTGTGTCACGCTTATCTGTGTTCAAAAGTGATAAAAAATGTGATTCATCGTCAGGAGAAAGAGGCGGAGGTAGCGCCTCTCCTGAGCCAATAAAATGACATTCTGCGGGAAAAACTCGTCTTATGACAGCTTTTATTATATTTATTATTCTAAAAATGAAGACCATTATTATATCCTTTCTTTAACTGGGTGGTGTTGGGGAGCAACATTCTGTATGTGCCGTCAATGTCTAAAGGGGTTTGCGTAATTGCCACAAATACGGGTTCAGGAAAATCTGTTTCATCAGAAAAAACTTTGTCTGCAGTGAATGCATACATTCCTGAGGTGTTTCCGATTCCATGGCATGCGATATACACAAAATCTTCAGGGTGCTTAACGATTGTTTCTGTAACCTTATGCTCGTCAAACAAAGGTGCTACCGATTGCCATTCTGCAACGATTACACTCTTTTGTGTGATAGGGTCACGAAGAAAGTTGCCGCTGTCAAAAAGTGCGGTATCACAAATACTTCTTCCGTTTTTTTCTATGGTTACATTGTATAGGAAACGTGCTTTGGTTTTTTGCCTTTTTATAAAGCCTGTTGCCGAATGTATAATGATAACGGAAAAAATAAAGATAAAAAGCATTGTGTATGCGTTAATATCTGCATAAAAAATTCCGTTATTTATAGCGTAATTCTGACCTGCATTCCCCATAAAAACAAAGGAAAACCCCATTCCTGCAGTAACTGCTGATATAAGGCAGAATACGGCCGTGTTCCTAAAAAGAGCAGAGACTTTTTTGATGCCGAAGGAAATAGCTATCATTATGACTGCTGATATTATTGAAATTACCAACAATAAAAATGTACCAAAAGGCATAAAAAAAACGCAGGAGGCATACACCGCACCCGCTAAGGAGCCAAGGCAAATCCTTGGGGTTTTAGGCGTTTTTTTAATAAAAAACGCTGTTACTGAAAGCAGGATATAATCTATTATAAAATTTATGATAAAAAGTACATCCACGTAAATTTTTACCTCCATCGTATTCACCTCACAGATTATAGGACAATTATACTATGGAGTATAGCAAATACTCTGTCGGGTTTTGGTGTCGAATGAAAAAAACTTTGCGACAGCAAAAGCATTAAAAAGACTTTATTCGGCTTAAAACATGGTAGAAATTATTGTATATTGTAAAAACAGAATAGGACTTGCGTGATACCTCATATAATCTACCAAAAAGCTTGTGAGGTAGATTTTATGTTTGTAAGTTTAGCTTTTGCTATCGGGTATTTTTTGCAGTACGGGTTGTTTTTGGTATCCTTTGTTTCGGGGCAGAATAATTTTCCAAAACCACTGTCAGCAGCAGAAGAAAGGCATTATCTTGAATTGGCAGCAGGTGGAGATAAGTCAGCACGTGACGTATTGGTGGAAAGAAATTTGAGGCTTGTTGCACACATTGCAAAAAAGTACACAAAAGTAGCAGGAGCAGACAGCGATGACCTTATATCAATAGGGACTATCGGCTTAATCAAAGCAATAAATACATTTGATTATGAAAAGCAGGCACGGCTTGCAACCTATGCTGCACGTTGTATAGAAAATGAAATCCTGATGACCGTACGTGGTGGAAAGAAATTAAAACAGGAGATTTCTCTGAATGAATGTTTAGGGCATGACAGTGACGGAAATGAAGTGACGTTTATGGATATTCTGCCCGCCTCCGACTGTGAAATTGCAGACAGGGTAAGCACGGATATGGACATAAAAAAGCTGGGCGGATACATAAAAAAATGTCTTACCCCCAGAGAACAGGAAATTATTATAAAACGATATGGTTTGGGTGAACGTGCATATACTCAACAGGAAATAGCTAAAGAATTAAACATTTCACGTTCCTATGTTTCAAGGATAGAAAAAAAGGCCTTAGATTCATTAAACCAATGTTATAAAGAAAACAGGTAAAAATGAAAATAACGCCCATTGGGCGTTATTTTCATTTTATTAGTAATGTTGTTGTCATATAGTTTAAATCGTTTTGTACAGTAAAGGGAACACTGCCGTATTCTGAGAGTTTCATTGTATAAACAACTCCGCCCTGCCATCTTGTGTAGGTGGTAATGTGTGCATTATCGTCTGTTATTCCTTCAGCTGTGTCATGGGTGGTGTAGCAAATCTTCATAAATTCTGTGTTACATATATTCACGACATCACAGGAAAGAAGAGTTCCCCCTGCAACCGCCACCATATCCGATGCAATCGATTGGACATAGTTTTGAGTAAGCTCGGGAGTATCTCCTATATAGATATCACTTCTGATTCCTAAAATTGCACAGTAAGTGTCATCTGATGAAATAATTTCAAAGTCAGTACCATCAGGTGCACCTGTCAATGTTTCGTATTGGGGGAAATATGACAAATTAAATGCTGAAACTGCCTGTGTCTCACCTAATTCCAATTTTCTTACGGAACTGTAGTTTTTAATTGTTTCCAACTTTTTTGCAAATGCTTTTGTTGATATAACAACCTTGTTCTGCTCACCTAACCATTGAACTCTGCCGCCAAAAGCTTCCGCTGCGGCCCTTGCGGGAACTAATGTTCTGTCATTGATAATCATGGGAGCAACGTCTATCTTTTTTGCTTCGCCGTTTATCCGCATGGTAGGGTTGTCAATTTCCATTACTACTATGGTGTTATCAAGCTTTGATGTTACTGTTTTAGTTCCTGCGTTCCACCGAACATCAGCACCCATAGCCTCAAATATGGCCCTTACGGGTACTAAAACTCTTCCGTTGATGTTAACGGGAGGTGTATCAAACTGAACTGTGCCGAAGTCAACCTCTACCGTTATGGGATTTTCAGCAGAAACATTTACGCATGCAAGCATTAACACTGCAAGCAACACGCTGATTATCTTTTTCATACTAAAAATATTCTCCTTCTAAAGATTTGAAAGTTAACTTGTGGAAATTATACCATTATATGTAAATATTGTCAAGTTTGGGCGGTTTTATACATATTTTTGGTGAAAATTTGCCTTGCGATTGACAAAATATTTAAAATGTGCAAAAATAATAAAGAGGTGGTTTTTTTGACAGGAACATTAGTAAATGCCATTGCGGTAATTGTGGGTAGTACCATAGGATTATTGCTCAAAAAAGGGATACCGCAGAGGTTTTCTGACTCCATTATGAAGGCTGTTGCTCTGTGCGTTATTTATATAGGAATTGACGGATGTTTAAAAGGTGAAAACACTCTTATTGCCATTATTTCAATGGCGGTAGGAGCACTTATTGGTGAACTATTAAAGCTTGATGATGGATTGAATAGCTTAGGGAAAAAGCTTGAGAGCAAATTTTCGAAAAACAATAACGAAGAAAGCTCTATCGCAAAGGGATTTGTTACCGCCAGTCTTTTGTTCTGTGTTGGTGCAATGGCGATTGTAGGTTCTTTGGAGAGTGGTATTAACGGAAACCACGAAATATTATTTTCCAAGTCTTTGCTGGACTTTATAAGCTCCATAATATTCAGTGCCTCAATGGGAATAGGCGTAATGTTTTCCGCGGTGGCGGTCTTCGTTTATCAGGGGGTTATCACGATACTTGCACAATTTGTTGGACCGTATCTTTCTGAGGCGGTAATTGCGGAAATGACCTGTACAGGTTCAATACTCATTATCGCTTTAGGTCTTAATATGTTAGGTGTTACAAAGCTTAAGGTTATGAATTACATACCTGCAGTGTTTTTACCCATCCTATTATGTCTTTTTATGTAATAAAAAAAGGCTCGCAGTTGCACTGCGAGCTTTTAATTTTTACTTTCTTTTCTTTTTGTGCTGTATTTTCTTTTTCTCTATCAACACAGGATGTGTTTTTAAGTAGATAGCGGTGTAGATAGCCATAACGATAAAGTACACTGCCATTAAAATAAACACTGCTAAAATAGCAGTCTTTATGGGGAATGCAGGGATGAATTTTGTAGAGGCAACAACACCGCAGGCAATAAATGCTCCTAATGTTACAGGTGAGTATTTTTTAAGAGAGGGTAACTTTTTCATTCCCAGTACAAATGTTGCAACAGTTGCCACTGCAAAAATAATACCCAATGTTAAAAGTACGTTTTTTACAGATGAGGTGTAGCCCGCTGATACAAAGTTATAAACATAAAGCATAATGAGTGCTCCTGCAAGCAGTATGCCGAAGTTTAAGACCAGTCTGTTTGATACTTTTTCTTTTTGTTCTTTTGTGATGAATTTCTTTTCCATTTCCTTTTTTCGACCTTTCGTTTATTTATTGTTCAAATTCGTTGTACTCATACATTATAGCGGTAAGCACTGTATGGCCTGCCGTTTCTGTTCGTAAAATTCTTGTGCCTAAAGTCACGGTTTGTATATTGGCATCTTTGAGCATTTTTACTTCTTTGTCGTCAATTCCGCCCTCAGGACCGATAAACACACCAATGGTTTTAGGAGTTTTGCCTGTTAATGTGGATTTTATCGAGGTATCACGCTCACATTCATAGGCGGCAATAGTTAAATCTAAAGATTTTGAAAATTCTATTGCCTCGCTAAAACTCATAACGTCTGTTACTTCAGGGATTTTACCTCTGCCGCATTGTTTTACGGATTCCGCTGCAATTTTACGCCAACGCTCGAGTTTTTTCGCCTCTGATTTTTTGTCGTCAATCTTTACTACGGAACGTTTTGCAGACACGGGAACTATTCGGGAAATTCCCAGTTCTGTGCATTTTTCGATTATGTAGTCCATCTTGCCTTGTTTTGGAATTCCCTGAAACAATGTAACCAAAATTTTGGGTTCTGCAAGGCAGGAGAGTGTTTCGTAGATTTTCAGAGAAACGGCCTCTTTGGTAATGGATGTGACCTGGGCAAAAAAATCAGTACCGCATCCGTCGCACAGGGTGAGTGTTTCACCCAACTCGGTACGCAAAACCTTGGAAATGTGGGTTGCGTCCTGTCCCGAGATTGTAATTGCATTATCTTTTATGTCTTCTTTATTAATAAAAAATTTTGGCATAATATTACCTCTCAATGTACTAAGTATAGCAAAAAAATATGTACATTTCAAGTTTTATGAAAATTTAATTCCAAAAATTAAAAATTTGTTGACAAATAATGTGGCAGAAGATACAATAATTAGTATATATTTGAGATATTTTGAGGGATTATAGCCTTTTTAGGACATAGGAGGAATAGATATGGCAGAAATTCAGGAAATCTTTGGCTCGCTCGTGTTTGATGACCGTGTGATGAGAGAAAGATTACCCAAGGAAACCTATGAAATACTGAAAAAAACTATTTCGGTAGGAAAGCCTATTGATAAATCAATAGCGGATGTGGTTGCATCTTCAATGAAAGACTGGGCAGTAGAGCTTGGTGCTACACATTATACTCATTGGTTCCAACCTCTGACTGGTATTACTGCGGAAAAGCACGACAGCTTTATTTCGCCTGTGTCAGACGGAAGTGTAATTTTAGAATTTTCAGGTAAAGAGCTTGTTCAGGGTGAATCTGATGCGTCATCATTCCCCTCGGGCGGTTTAAGAAACACATTCGAGGCTCGTGGATATACTGCTTGGGACCCTACATCTTATGCTTTTATTAAAGAGGGTGTTTTGTGTATTCCCACTGCCTTTTATTCCTACGGTGGAGAAGCACTTGATAAAAAAACACCCCTGCTTCGTTCAATGGAAGCGTTGAATGTGCAGGTTTTAAGAGTATTAAAACTCTTTGGCAAGGATGTTAAGCGTGCTACATCAACAGTTGGTGCAGAGCAGGAATATTTCTTAGTTGAACGTGACATGTTTGACGCAAGAAAGGATTTAATCTTTACAGGAAGAACATTAATCGGTGCAAAGCCACCCAAGGGTCAGGAAATGGACGACCATTATTTTGGAAGCTTAAAGCCCAGAGTAAGTGCCTTTATGAAGGATTTGGACGAAGAACTCTGGAAACTTGGTGTGACTGCAAAAACAGAACACAACGAGGGTGCTCCCGCACAACACGAGTTAGCACCTATATATGAAACAACAAATATAGCAGCAGACCATAATCAGCTTACAATGGAAGTTATGCAGAAGGTTGCTCACAAACACGACCTTGTATGTTTACTTCACGAAAAGCCCTTTGCCGGTGTTAACGGCAGCGGTAAGCACAACAACTGGTCTATTGCAACAGATACAGGAAAGAATCTGTTTAACCCAGGTTCATCACCTATGGATAATGCACAGTTCCTGACTTTCCTGGCGGCAGTAATTAAGGCGGTTGATGAGTATCAGGAATTACTAAGAATTTGTGTTGCAACAGCAGGTAACGACCACAGACTAGGTGCTGCAGAAGCTCCTCCCGCTATCGTATCTATGTTTTTGGGTGAGGATTTAGAAGCGGTACTGGATGCTATCATTACAGATGATGAAAACTATATACACAAAGGCAAAGAAGAATTTAACGTAGGTGTTTCTGTGTTGCCCAGAATTTCAAAAGATGCAACAGACAGAAACAGAACTTCTCCCTTTGCTTTTACGGGTAACAAGTTTGAATTCAGAATGGTTGGTGCGAGTGACTCTATTTCTGATGCAAATGTTGTATTAAACACAATTGTTGCAGAAAGTCTTCGTCAGTTTGCGGACAGATTAGAAGTTGCTGACAATTTTGAAGAAGAACTGCATACACTTATAAAAGAAACAATCACAAAGCATAAGCGTATAATATTCAGTGGAAACAGCTACAGCAAGGAATGGGAAAAAGAGGCAGAAAAGCGTGGTTTATACAATTTAAAAACTACTGCAGATGCTCTTACTCATTTTGTGTCTGATAAAAATATTGAGCTTTTTGCAAGGCACGGAATTTTTACAGAAGTTGAAATGCGTTCACGTCACGACATACTGCTTGAAATTTACAATAAGACTGTTCGCATAGAGGCTCGTACCATAATAGATATGATTAAACAGGATGTGGTGCCGGCGTCACTTTACTATGTAAAGGATTTATCGGAAATTGCGGCAAATAAAAAGGAACTGGGTATTTCAGTTACATTGGAAACGAAGCTTATCAAGAAGATTTCTGACCTGGCGGCTAAAGCATATTCTGCAGTTGAAAAGCTGGAAGCCGACAGATTAAAGCTTAAAAAGATTGATGACAATGAAAAAGCGTCATTCTTCAACAAAGACGTAATATTAAAGGATATGGCAGTAATTCGTGAGTATGCTGATGAATTGGAAAAAATTGTAGCAAAAGACTACTGGCCCTATCCTACATATGCAGACCTTTTATTTGGTGTTAAATAATTGTTTTGGGTGTCGCAAGCGGCACCCAAATTTTATGGAGGAAATATGTTAAGACGACTTTTTGGCGGAAAAAGATATTGGAATACAGTTTTGCATCTTGCTATTCCAATTGCTATACAGAATCTTCTCACAAGCTCCTTTGTGTTGGTAGATACGCTTATGGTGGGTCAACTCGGTGATGTGTCCCTGGCAGCAGTTGGTATGGCCGGGCAGTGGAGCTGGCTTTTAAATCTCACGCTTTTTGGATTTTCCTCAGCCGCATCAGTGTTTTTTTCGCAATATTATGGCGATGAAAATTTAGAGGGAATAAAGAAAACCTACGGCATAGTTTTAGCTTTTTTAAGTATTGCGGTGTTGGGGTTTACAGTATTGGGCTTTTTATTTCCAAGGTCTATAATCAGCATCTTTAATAGGAATGGTAAAGTTTTAGAAATTGGCTCTCGATATTTAAAAATAGCAGTTTTTTCTTATCCTGCTATTGCATTAAATCAAATAATAGGCGTGCTTTTGCGTTCAACAGGACGTGCAAAGCTGCCTATGTATGTTTCTGTAGTAACTACTGTATTAAATGCTTTTTTAGATTACGGACTTATTTTTGGTAAGTTTGGAATGCCTGAGCTAGGCATTGAGGGTGCGGCTATTGCCACGGTTATTTCTGCTTGGGTTGGTCCTTTGATAGTTTTATGTATAATGATTTACCAAAAGGACGAAATAGTGTGTGCGCCATTGCGTGAGCTAATGAGCTTTTCAAAGGGTGATGTGAAACTGTTTTTTACACGTGCTCTGCCTGTAATTATTAATGAAATGCTATGGGGTCTGGGTACATTTACTCTTAATGTAATCTACTCAAATATGGGTTATGAATACTATGCAGCAATGACTATATTAAAGACCTTTGATAATATTGTCTTTGCTTTCTTCGTAGGTCTTAACAATTCCTGTTGCATTATGGTAGGACAGGAAATAGGCGGCGGAAAAATAAAAATGGTTATAAAGGACGCAAAGAGATTTGCACTTTTAGTGCCACTGCTTGCAGCGATAACTTCCGTGTGTATAATTATTTTCAGACGTGAGCTTATCGGTATATTCAACACTTCAGGCACTATAACTCAGTTGACTATAGATACAGCATATTCCATTATGGCCATATATGCTATGGAATTTCCGCTTAGGAACTTTTTGTACGTAGTAATTACAGGGATTTTCCGTTCCGGCGGTGATACGAAGACAGGTATGAAATATGACCTTTCATGTCTTTGGTTTTTTGGTGTGGTAGCCGCGGCGGTTTCTGCATATATTTTCAGACTCCCCTTTATCTGGGTATATGGTTTGAGTCTTATCTTTGATGACTGGCCGAAAGTGGTGTTATGCATACGGCATTTTTTCTCAAAAAGATGGATTATGCCTGTAACAGAAACAGGAAGAGAAGCTCTCAGGGAGTATAAAAAAGAACAGAATAAAATGAGTTAATTTATTGACACAAAGTATCATATATGCTAAAATAGATATGATAATCTTAAGGTAGTTGGGACTATCTGCAAGGTTTTAATTGATGTTTAATGCATCCCTTTGTGCTGAAATTGAGGCCTTGTTATCAACAAGGCCTTTTTATTTGCGTATTTAGACTGAAAGGAGCCGGATAATGAACTATTTATTAAAGGGCGTAAAGCTTTGGGATGAAAGTGAAAAAAATCCCGTAGTAGGAGAAAAAAACACAACAGACGTTACGGTTTTAAATCTTGGCGGATGTGTGGCTTTTCCTGCTTTTTGTGACGTTCATGTGCATTTTCGTGAACCGGGTTTTGAGTATAAAGAAACTATCGAATCGGGTTCTTTGGCGGCGGCTCGTGGCGGATATACAGATGTTTGCACTATGCCAAACTTAAATCCTTGTCCTGACAGTTTATCGACTTTAAATATTCAGCTAAAAAAAATAGACCAGACGGCTCATATAAAGGTTCATCCATACGGCACTATCACCGAAGGTCAGCAAGGGAAAATTCTTTCTGATATGGAAGATATGGCACAGTTTGTCTGCGGTTTTTCTGATGATGGTCGCGGTGTGCAAAGTGATGAGCTTATGGAAAAAGCAATGAAAAAAGCAAAGTCTTTAGGTAAGATGATTGTTGCCCATTGCGAAGTGAATGGATTACTTCGTGGAGGATATATTCACGATGGTGAGTATGCCCGTATCCATGGTCACAGAGGAATATGCCGTGAGAGTGAATGGCAGCAGATTGCCCGTGACATTGAGCTTGTAAAAAAGACAGGTGTTTCTTATCACGTTTGTCATATTTCAACCGCTGAAAGTGTTGATATAATAAGAAAAGCTAAGGCGGAGGGTGTTGACATTACCTGCGAAACTGCACCTCATTATCTGATACTTACTGATATGGACATCGAAGAGGATGCACGTTTTAAAATGAATCCGCCAATCAGGTCAGAACGTGACAGGGCGGCACTCATTGAAGGATTGGTAGATGGCACTATTGATATGATTGCAACAGACCATGCACCTCACAGTGCTGATGAAAAAGGCAGGGGTTTAGAGAAAAGTCTGATGGGTGTTGTAGGTTTAGAGACTGCATTTGCCACAATGTACACACATCTTGTAAGAAAAGGTGTTATCACCTTGGATAAGCTGATTGAGGTTATGGCAATTAACCCGAGAAAGCGTTTTGGGTTTGAAATAAATAAAAACGATTTGACAGTTTTTGATTTGAATTGTGAGTATGAAATAAACCCTGATGATTTTAAATCAAACGGAAAAAGCTCGCCTTTTACCGGCACAAAAGTGTTTGGTAAATGTATGGCTACATTCTGTGATGGAAAGCTCGTGTGGAGGGAAGATACATGATAAGTGCGTATTATACGGTGGTTTCTAATGAGAAATTAACTGAAAATGTATATAAAATGGTGTTAAGTGGGGAAACGAATGCAATTACCGCTCCCGGTCAGTTTATAAATATTAAGCTTTCAGGGCTTTTCCTGCGTCGTCCTATCTCAATCTACGATTGGGACGATAAAACCTTAACAATTATCTACAAGGTGGTTGGAGAAGGCACAGAGCAGATGACAGACATTAAAGCAGGAGAAAAACTTGATTGCCTAGTTGGTCTTGGTAATGGTTTTGATACCTCAGTTTCGAGGGAAAGACCTGTACTCATCGGCGGTGGTGTTGGTATTCCGCCTATGTACGGTTTAGCTAAAAAGTTGATTGCCGAAGGTAAGCGTCCTCAGGTGATTCTGGGTTTTAATAAAGAAAGTGAAATTTTTGCTTACAATGAATTTTGTGCAATCTGTGATGATGTTTACATTACTACAGTTGACGGAAGCGTAGGAACAAAAGGTTTTGTTACAGACGTTTTAAAAAATCTTGATTATACATATTTTTATACATGTGGTCCCATGCCGATGTTTAAAGCAATTGAGACAACGGCAAAAGGTTCAGGTCAGTTCAGCTTTGAAGAGCGTATGGGTTGCGGTTTTGGTGCTTGTATGGGTTGCACCTGCAAGACAAAGTACGGCAACAAGAGAATATGCAAAGACGGCCCTGTATTGGTAAGGGAGGAGATAATATGGTAGATACAAAAGTAATCCTTTCGGGAATAGAGCTTTCAAATCCTATAATCCCTGCTAGTGGAACATTCGGTTTTGGTTATGAATTTGCAGAACTTTACGATATAAATATGCTGGGCACATTTTCATTCAAAGGGACAACTAAGGATGCGCGTTTTGGAAATCCCACCCCCAGAATTGCTGAATGTCGTGAGGGTATGATAAACTCAGTAGGATTACAGAATCCCGGTGTTCACAAGGTCATTGAAGAAGAATTACCTAAGTTAAAGCAGTGTTTTTCAAAACCTGTTATGGCAAATGTCAGCGGTTTTTCTGTTGAAGAATATGTGTATACCTGCGAGCTTTTGGACAAATGCCCTCAGGTAGGTTGGTTAGAGGTTAATATCTCATGTCCCAACGTTCACAATGGAGGTATGGCTTTTGGAACGTCTGCTGATAATGCAGCACAGGTTGTAAAAGCAGTTAAGGCTGTAACGACCAAGCCTGTTTATGTAAAGCTTTCACCCAATGTAACGGACATTGCATCAATTGCGGTTGCCTGCGAAGAAGCAGGTGCTGATGGCATCAGCTTAATCAATACGCTGCTTGGTATGAAAATAGATTTAAAGACAAAGAAACCTGTGGTTGCAAATAAGATGGGCGGTTTTTCAGGAAGAGCAATCTTACCTGTGGCTGTTCGTATGGTTTATCAGGTATATGAAGCAGTGAAAATCCCCGTTATCGGTATGGGCGGTGTAGCTCGTGCAGAAGATGTTATAGAAATGATGCTTGCCGGTGCTACCGCAGTAGAGGTAGGGGCAGAAAATTTAGTTAACCCTTACGCTTGCCGTGATATTATCGAGGATTTACCACGAGTTATGAAAAAATACGGAATTAATAAATTAACAGATATAATAGGAGGCGCTCACTAATGGGAAAAGACGTAATCATTGCCTGCGACTTTGCAGGTAAGAAAGAAGCTTTAGCATTTTTGGACAAGTTTACAGAGGAAAAGCCCTTTGTAAAAATAGGTATGGAATTGTTCTACGCTGAAGGTCCTGAGATAGTTAGAGAAATCAAGGCAAGAGGTCATAAGATTTTTCTTGATTTAAAGCTTCACGATATCCCCAATACAGTCAAAAAGTCTATGGAGGTTTTATCTCGCTTAGATGTTGATATGTGTAATTTACATGCAGCAGGCACATCTGCTATGATGACTGCTGCAATCGAGGGTCTTACACGTGAAGACGGCACACGTCCGCTACTCATTGCAGTAACTCAGCTTACATCTACAAGTCAGGAAAGAATGACGGATGAAATTTTAATAGACAAGCCCATTGATGAGGTTGTTATGAGTTATGCGCGTACCGCACGAGATGCAGGTTTAGACGGTGTAGTTTGCTCACCCTTAGAAGCCGGCAAGGTACACGATACTTGCGGTAGAGAGTTTCTGACAGTTACGCCCGGCGTGAGATTTGCCGATGGCGATATTGGTGATCAGGTAAGAGTTACAACGCCGGAGCGTGCAAAAGAAATCGGCTCTGACTATATTGTTGTGGGCAGACCGATTACAGCAGCGGTAGACCCCGTAGCAGCCTACAGAAGATGTGTAAAAGAATTTATTGGATAAGAGGTACGAAAAAATGGAAAAATTAATAGCTAAAGATTTATTGGACATCAAGGCAGTATTCTTACGCCCCGAAGAACCCTTTACCTGGGCAAGCGGCATCAAAAGCCCTATTTACTGCGACAACAGACTGACTCTTACCGCTCCCGAGGTAAGAAACCACGTGGAAAACGGTCTTGTTGAGAAAATCAAGGAACATTATCCTGAAGTTGAAGTGCTTATGGGTACATCAACAGCAGGTATCGCGCATGCCGCTATCTGCGGACACATTATGGGTATCCCCATGGGTTATGTTCGTTCAGGTAACAAAGACCACGGCAGACAAAATAAAATTGAAGGAAAGTTAGAAAAGGGTCAGAAGGTTGTAGTTGTTGAGGATTTAATCTCAACAGGCGGTAGCGTTATTGAGGTTGTAGAGTCATTGAGGGATGCCGGTGCTGATGTTTTAGGCGTTGTAAGCATCTTCACATACGGCATGCAGAAAGGTCTTGACAGACTTACTGATGCAAACATCAAGAATGTGAGTCTTTCGAACTTTGATGCAGTAGTAGAGGTTGCTGCAGAAACAGGTTACATAAAGCCTGAAGACAAATCTCGTCTTATTGCTTTTCGTAATAACCCTTCAGATGAGTCCTGGATAAAATAATTATTTACATAAAGGAGAATGTGCATTATGAGAAGTGTAATCGATATTCTCGACCTTACAAAAGAAGAAATTGCAGAGCTTATTAGTGTTGCGGAAGACATTATTCAAAACCCCGATAATTACCGTGAGAAGTGCAAGCATAAAAAACTTGCCACGCTCTTTTTCGAACCATCTACCCGTACACGCTTGAGCTTTGAAGCGGCAATGTATGAGCTTGGAGGAAATGTATTGAGCATTTCTGACGGTGAGTCATCATCTGCATCAAAAGGTGAAAGCGTACACGATACAATCAAGGTTGTAAACTGCTATGCAGATGTTATTGCTATGCGTCATCCCAAAGAGGGTGCGGCATTAGTTGCAACAATGGCATCGGATATTCCTGTAATCAATGCAGGTGACGGCGGACACAACCACCCTACTCAGACTTTGGCGGATTTACTCACAATCCACAGAGAAAAGGGAACACTTGACAATCTGACAGTTGGATTTTGTGGAGATTTAAAATTCGGAAGAACTGTTCATTCCCTTATTCACGCCCTTACAAGATACGAAAATATCAAGGTTGTTTTAATTTCTCCTGAGGAGTTAAAGCTCCCTGATTATATGCTTGAAGATATGGCGGCTCATGGTCTGGAGTATGTGGAAACAACATCATTAGAAGAGTACATGGGCGAACTTGATGTCTTATACATGACACGTGTACAGAAGGAAAGATTTTTCAATGAGCAGGACTATATCCGTTTAAAGGACAGCTACATTCTGTCTCCCGAAAAGCTGATGCCTGCTAAGTCTGATATGATTATTCTTCATCCCTTACCGAGAGTAAATGAAATCACAGTGGCAGTAGACGAAGACCCCAGAGCGTGTTACTTTAAGCAGGTTCTAAATGCGAAATTCATGCGTATGGCGCTGATTTTAAAGGTTTTAGAGGAGGCGACGAAATGATTATAGGACAGATTAAAGACGGTATCGTTTTAGACCATATAACTGCAGGCAAGTGTATGGAAATTTATAGAGCACTTGAGCTTGATAAGCTCGATTGTCAGGTAGCAATTATCAAAAATGCAGAAAGCAAAAAGCATGGCAAAAAAGATATTATAAAGATTGACCAGGCGATTGATATCGACCTTGAAGTTCTAGGGTATCTTGATGAACGTGTAACAGTAAATGTTATTAAAGACGGAAAACTCTTTAAAAGAGAGCATTTAGAAGCTCCTGCAGAAATTAAAAATGTTATTAAATGCAAAAACCCCAGATGTATCACAACAACTGAACAGGAACTTCCTCATATATTTAAGTTGACTGACAGAGAGAAGAAAGTTTACAGATGCATCTATTGTGAAAGCCAAGGAAAATAAGGAAAGAGGTAAAATAAAGAATGGAAAACAAAGTATTAGCTAATGTGGGTGGAAACCCTATTTATCAGTCTGAGGTTGATGAAGTTGTGGCGGCTTACGCTACTCGTGGTCAGAATTTAGACACACCTCAGTCAAGAGAAATGATTTTAGAGCAGTTAATCGGCAAAAAGCTGATGGTATTAGATGCTAAGAAAAACTTAATGGAGCACAATGCTGAATTTAAAGCAGAGCTTGAAAAAATGAAGAATGAAATGCTCGCAAACTTTAACGTAGCAAAAGTAATGGAAAAGGTTGAAGTAAAAGATGAGGAATTAAAAGAGTATTACGAAGAAAATAAGGCTCAGTTTGTAAAAGGCGAATCAGTTGCTGCAAGTCATATTTTAGTAGATTCTGAAGAAAAAGTAAATGAATTAAAGGCAAAAATCGAAGCAGGCGAGGTTTCATTTGAAGATGCAGCACGCAAAAACAGTTCTTGTCCTTCAGGACAAAACGGCGGCGCTTTAGGCGAATTTACAAAAGGACAGATGGTTCCTGAATTTGATCAAGCAGTATTTTCTATGGAAGTGGGAGAACTTCGCGGTCCTGTAAAAACACAGTTTGGTTATCACATTATTAAGCTGACAGCGAAAAATGAGTCATCCGAGATGCCATTTGATGAAGTGAAGGCACAGCTCAAAAATGCTATGATGCAGGAAAAACGTCAGCAGGCGTATGAATCAAAAATTAACCAGTTAAAGATAGTATATCCCGTAGACAAGTTCTAATAAAAAAATCCCCGCACATGCGGGGATTTTTTTATTAGAAAATATAATTTCTTGATGGTCTGCGCTTTTTTCTAAGGCTTTGCTATTTTTTGAGGAAAATTCCACATACAGGTCCGATATGTGATGCGATTAACGGACCTACTTTATATTCAATAACTTTACAGTTGGGAAATTTCTCTTTTAATCTTTCGGTAATTTCTGCAACTTCAGCATCCAATTTTCCGTTGGGAATATAAAATGTGGTGTCGTCCTGATTTGGGTGACGTTCTATTGCGTAGTCAAACATTTTTTTGGCAATTTTCTTTCTGCCTCGAACCTTGCCTACTGCAGAAACTGTACCATCAACTAAAGATAATACAGGGACAATGTCTAACATATTACCAAAGACTAATGATGCTTTGTTTATTCTTCCGCCCTTTTCAAGGTATTCTAATGTGTTAGGAATGAAATAGACAGTATAGCTATCCATAAGAGTTCTAATTGCATCTATTATTTCAGGAATTGTTTTACCTTCACGGGCAAGCTTTGCTGCCTCAATAACTGCCATTCCGTAAGAGAAGGAGTAGCCGTAAGAGTCAAAAACTTCAACTACAGCATCAGGATTCTCTTCTAAAATCATATTCTTTGCTAAGTTAGCATTGTTATTTAAACCGCTGGCTTTGGAAGAAAGGGTAATAAATAAAACTTCTTTTCCTTCGTCAACATATTTTTTCAATAAATCATAGATCTCTCCCGTTGTGGGCTGAGAGGTTTTGGGAAATTCCTTTAAATTTTCCAAAAGGGCATAAAAATCATCCGAGAATGTATCAACGCCTGCAAGATACTCTTTGCCGTCAGCATAAATACGTAAGGGCAGTACCGCAACATCAAACTCTTCTTGCTGTTCTTTTGTGAGGTCTGCACCTGCATCTGTGATAATTTTAATTTCTGCCATATATAGATCGTCCTTTCGTTTTAGTTAAAGTGTATATTGTATGTTTTTCGTCTGACGGAAAGGATTAGTCCCATCGCCATACTGATAGCAAGAACTGACGAACCGCCGTAGCTAACAAAAGGAAGCGGTATTCCTGTTACAGGGAGTAGTCCTATCGTCATACTGACATTTTCAATCACATGAAATGTAAGCCACGAACTTACTCCTGTACATATTATGCGTCCTAAATTATCGGTAGCATTTCTTGCTATATAAAAACATCTGAAAATCAAAATAATAAATATTATTAAAGTAAGTGAGGTTCCTAAAAAACCAAACTCCTCCCCTAAAATCGAAAAAATAAAGTCTGTATCTTTTTCCGGCAGGTAGGAAAGCGAGTTTAAGGCACCGTGTCTATACCCTGTGCCCCAAATACCACCTGATGATACTGCAAGCTTTGAAAGATACACCTGATATCCTGAGCCAAGTAAATCTTTTTCAGGATTTAAGAAAACCTCTATTCTGTCCCTTTGGTAATCGGACATTAAAAGCCAAGTAAGGGGAAGTATAACTAAGGTAACAGCTATTGCTGTTATAATGAATTTTGGTGCAATGCCTGAAGTAAACAGGCATGCGCTAAGCATAAATACAAAGACAAGAGCTGTTCCTGTATCATTCTGCAATACAACAAGTCCAATAATCATCAGGCATTTTAATATAAAAATAAAAAGCTCTTTCGGGTTATTGAGAGTGTTTTTTTCAAGCATAGAAGAAATACTGCAGGAAATATAGAGGCAAAACAGAATCTTTACAAATTCTGATGGCTGGACTCCTATTTTACCAAAACGAATCCAGCTTATTGCTCCTGTTTCCTCTTTTCCAATGCCAAAAACAAACACGATTAAAAGCAAAAATATGCTCAAAAAATATATGTGGTTTGAGCTTCTTTCTATGCTGCGGTAATCCCAAAAAGAAATCACAATCATAGAGATAAGCCCCAGACAATAGGCAAACAATTGAACCTGTACTTTTCCTTTGTCAGCTGCAGAAAAAAGCGTTACTGCACCGATTGACATCAGAAATGTTACTGATGCTATCACAACAAAATCAGTTGCAAAAAAATACTTTTTCAATATAGCACCTCTATTGTATCATAAATAATTTCATAAATCAAACCTTATTGTGTGTAATTTGGCAAAAAAATAAACTCCCGAAAATCCGAGAGTTTATTTTTATATATTTTATTCGTAGTATTTTTTAGCTGATGTAAAGAGATTCATTTCGTAAAGCCCCTCTACATTCTTATAAAGATTTGCACCAATACGCTCACTATGTCCCATCTTACCAAATACTCTGCCGTCGGGGGATAAGATACCCTCAATAGCGTAGTCTGAGTTGTTGGGATTAAACTGTACATCGTTTGTGGGATTACCATTTAAATCTACATATTGTGTAGCAATCTGTCCGTTTTCAGCCAGCTTTTTGATTAGACTATCAGGTGCTATAAATCTGCCCTCGCCGTGTGAAATCGGAACTGTGTAGATTTCGCCGGGCTGTGTTCCCATTAACCAGGGAGATTTATTTGATGCTACCTTTGTTCTGACTAATCTTGACTGGTGGCGACTGATTGTGTTGAATGTCAATGTGGGGTCTGTATCCTTAGTATCAATGATTTCGCCGTAAGGAACAAGTCCTAATTTTATCAATGCCTGGAAACCGTTACAAATACCGCACATAAGACCGTCACGGTTTTTGAGCAAATCGTGAACAGCGTCTTTGATTTTTGCGTTTCTGAAGAAGGCTGTAATAAACTTACCTGAACCGTCAGGTTCGTCACCGCCTGAAAAACCACCAGGGATGAAGATTATCTGTGAATCTTCGAGTTTCTTTGCAAAGTAGTCAACAGATTCTGTGATTCCTGCAGCTGTCAGGTTCTTGATAACGATAATTTCAGGGTCAAGTCCTGCTCGAGCTGCAGCTTTGGCTGAATCGTATTCGCAGTTTGTACCGGGGAATACAGGAATCAGTACCTTTGGCTTTGCAACCTTAATAGCAGATGGTGCAACTGTTGCTGCGGGGTATGCAAGGTCAGGGAGAGTTTTTACTTCTTTTGTGATGTTGCAGGAATATACGGGCTCTAATTTGTTCTCGTAGATTTCTAAGAGTTCACATAAGCAAAGTGTTGTATCTTTATAAGAAATTACTTTTTCTTCTGCGGTTGTACCCAATGCTATACCTAAATCGATATCTTCTGTAAGCTCTAAAACAAATGCACCATAGCGGTATGAGAATATGTCAGAATAATCAACTGTATCTGCATATTTAAAGCCTAATTTATTACCGAAGCACATCTTCATAACAGCTTCAGCCACACCACCGTAGGTGGGTGTGTATGCAGCAAGTACTTTGCCTTCGCGAACGAGTCTTGCAACCGTTGCATAAATTTCTTTAACAGATGATGATACGGGCAAGCCATTTTCATCGTAATCGGGTTTTAAGAGAACTACCTTGCTTCCTGCCTTTTTAAATTCAGGCGAGATAATATTTTTGATGTTATCTGTTGTAACTGCAAAGGATACCAGTGTGGGCGGAACGTCGATATCTTCGAATGAACCACTCATTGAGTCCTTACCGCCTATTGATGCAATTTCATAATCCATCTGAGCTTTGAATGCACCAAGTAAAGCTGACAAGGGTTTACCCCAACGCTTACCATCCTTTAATGGTTTTTCAAAGTATTCCTGGAATGTAAGGTATACTTCATTAAAATCTGCACCTGTTGCAATCAGCTTTGAAACTGATTCAACAACTGCCAGATATGCACTGTGGTAGGGGCTCTTTTCTGCTATAAAGGGATTGTAACCCCAAGCCATAAGTGATACTGTTGTTGTGTCTTTCTTTTCAACAGAAATCTTATTTACCATAGCCTGAACAGGTGTTAACTGATGTCTGCCACCAAAGGGCATAAGTACTGAGCCTGCGCCTATTGTTGAGTCAAAACGCTCAGATAATCCTCTCTTTGAGCAGATATTTAAGTCATCTGCAATCTTTTTATATTCTGCAGCAAAATCTGTTCCGTAGTCCTTTTTAAATGTGTCAGGGGCAACAGGAGTAATGTCAATGTGCTTTTCTGCACCGTTTGAGTTTAAGAAATCACGGGAAATATCGCAGATTTTCTTGCCGTTCCATGTCATGGTAAGGCGGGCATCTTCTTTAACTTTAGCTACCACTGTTGCTTCTAAGTTTTCGCTGGCTGCCAACGTCATAAACTTTTCTACATCTTTTGCCTCTACAACAACTGCCATTCTTTCCTGAGATTCAGAAATCGCAAGCTCTGTGCCGTCTAACCCGTCATATTTTTTGGGAACTGCATTTAAATCAATATCAAGTCCATCAGCAAGCTCGCCGATAGCAACTGATACACCGCCTGCACCAAAGTCGTTGCAACGCTTGATAAGGAGTGATGCTTCCTTATTTCTGAATAATCTCTGGAGCTTTCTTTCTTCAGGTGCGTTACCCTTCTGTACTTCTGCACCGCATTCGTCAAGAGATTCTAATGTATGTGACTTTGAAGAGCCTGTTGCACCGCCGCAACCGTCTCTACCTGTTCTTCCACCAAGTAAAATTACTACATCACCGGGGGCAGGAACTTCACGGCGAACATTTTCAGCGGGAGCAGCACCTACAACGGCACCAATTTCCATACGCTTAGCTACGTAGCCGTCGTGGTAGATTTCGTCTACCTGACCGGTAGCAAGACCAATCTGGTTACCATATGAACTATAGCCTGCAGCTGCAGTTGTAACTAATTTTCTCTGGGGGAGTTTACCCTTCATTGTTTCAGAAATAGGCTTCAAGGGGTCAGCAGCACCTGTTACACGCATAGCAGAATATACATAGGCACGTCCTGATAGGGGATCACGGATTGCACCGCCGATACAGGTTGCCGCACCACCAAAGGGCTCAATTTCTGTGGGGTGGTTGTGAGTTTCGTTTTTAAATAAAAGCAACCACTTCTGAGTTTCGCCCTCAACGTCAACGTCAATTTTTACTGTGCAGGCATTGATTTCTTCTGATTCGTCAATCTTGGGAAGTTTGCCTGTCGCTTTTAAAAATCTAGTTGAGATTGTAGCCAAATCCATAAGGTTTATAGGCTTTGTTCTTCCTAATTTTTTACGCACTTCCACATATTCTTCATATGTTTTCTGCAATAATTCGTCCTCAAATTTAACACTGTCGATTGTGGTCAAGAATGTGGTGTGTCTGCAGTGGTCTGACCAGTAAGTATCAATCATTCTGATTTCTGTGATTGTGGGATCACGGTCTTCGGAGATAAAGTACTGCTGACAGAATCTGATGTCATCTGTATCCATAGCAAGACCGTAATCTTTTACGAAATCCGCAAGACCTTTATCGTCTAACTTAGTAAAGCCATCCAGTGTAGCAACACTTTCTGGAATTTCGTAGTCAGTTTTTAAAGTTTTAAATGTATCAAGTGTTGCTTCCCTTGATTCAACGGGGTTGATTACATATTTTTTGAAAGCTTCAATATCGCTGTCTGTAAGCTCTCCCTCTAATGCGTACACCTTAGCTGAGCGAACCACGGGACGCTCGCCCTGAGAGATAATCTGGATACACTGTGACGCAGAGTCTGCTCTCTGGTCAAACTGTCCAGGCAGGTACTCTGTTGCAAAAACATAAGCACCGTCGGAGTTTTTAACTGTGTCAGTTGTGATATCTAACTGAGGCTCAGAAAAAACTGTCTTAACGGCGTAGTCAAAAAGGTCTTTTTCGATATTTTCTACATCGTAGCGGTTTAAAAGGCGGACGCCTTTTAAGCTTTTTATACCAAGGAGTGTAACTGCGTCGTTGAATAGAGCAGCGGCTTCATTGGCAAGTTCTTTTTTCTTTTCTACATATACTCTGTAAACCATATTATTTAGCCTTTCTTTGATTAATTTGTAGGAAATTACAACATTTATGTTGTAAAGACGAAAAATCAAAAAAGTCTACCTTTAAAATTGTGAGCGAAGCGAACGCTAATTGCCGAAGGCGACTTTTTTATTTTAAAGCGTCTAATGCACGTTTGCCGATGTCGTGGCGGTAAAAAGCATTATCAAAATGCACTTTTTCAACTTCCTTGTATGCTTTAGTCAGTGCGTTTTCCAGGTTATCAGCGGTTGCTACAACGCCCAAAACTCTGCCGCCTGAGGTTAAGAGCTTGCCGTCACGAAGAACTGCACCTGCAACGAAAACTTCAGCTTCACAAGTCTCATCTACTGTGATTTCAAAGCCCTTTTCATAATGTTCAGGATAACCTTTTGATGCCATAACGACACACGCCGCAGCACCCTTTGAGAATTTAATATCCAAGTCAGCTAAGGTTTCTGACTCTACTGCTTTCATAATGGTTAAAAGGTCGGTTTCAAGTAAAGGAAGTACTACCTGTGTTTCGGGGTCGCCGAATCGGCAGTTGTATTCGATTACTTTGGGGCCGTTAGGTGTAAGCATAAGACCGAAGTACAAGCACCCCTTAAACTTTCTTCCCTCTGCATTCATTGCATTGATTGTAGGTAAGAAAATCTTTTCCATACATTCTTTCGCGATATCATCTGTATAGTAGGGGTTGGGGGCAATCGTACCCATACCGCCTGTGTTAAGGCCGCAATCTCCGTCGAGTGCACGTTTATGGTCCATTGATGAAACCATAGGTACGATTGACTTACCATCTGTAAATGAAAGAACTGAAACCTCAGGACCTGTCAAAAATTCTTCGATTACGATTCTTGAGCCTGATGCACCGAAAACTTTATCTTCCATCATGGATTTAACAGCATCGTATGCAGCGTCTCTTGTTTCTGCGATGATTACGCCCTTACCTAAAGCTAAACCGTCTGCTTTGATAACTGTGGGGATGGGAGCTGTTTTTAAATATTCTAAAGCTGCATCCATTTCTGTAAATACTTCATACTCTGCTGTGGGGATGCCGTACTTTTTCATAAGGTTTTTAGAAAATACCTTACTGCCCTCAATTTCAGCAGCCGCCTTAGATGGTCCAAAGCAGGGGATACCGGCATCACTAAGTGCGTCAACTGCACCTAAAACCAGTGGGTCATCAGGAGCAACTACGGCAAAATCAATACCCTTTTCCTTTGCAAATTCTACAATGGCGGCGATGTCTTTTGCGCCGATGTCAACGCAAGTAGCATCTGCTGCTATACCGCCATTGCCGGGAAGTGCAAAGATTTCGGTAATTTCTTTGTTTTCTTTTAATTTTTTGATTATTGTATGCTCGCGGCCGCCGCCGCCTACAACCATTATTTTCATAGAAGTCGATACCTTTCTGTATTAGTAAATGGGGAAGTTTTCACAAAGTGTCATTACTTCTGCTGATACCTTTTCTTTATTGCCCTCAAAGTCTTCAGCAACAAGTCTTATCCAATGAGCGATTTTCTTCATTTCTTCCTCACGGAAGCCTCTTGTTGTAACGGCAGGTGTACCTATTCTTACGCCGCTTGTAACAAAGGGACTCTGAGGGTCATTGGGGATAGTATTTTTATTAGCTGTAATGTGAACCTCGTCTAAGCGGTGTTCCATTTCTTTACCTGTTAAGTTAAAGGGGCGAAGGTCTAATAACATTAAGTGGTTATCTGTACCGCCTGAAACTATGTTAAAACCTTCAGCAATCAAAGCATCACTCAACGCTTTTGCATTCTTTATAACCTGAGCCTGATAATCACGGAATTCAGGTTTTAACGCCTCACCAAATGCTACGGCTTTTGCTGTGATGATGTGCATCAAAGGTCCGCCCTGAATACCGGGGAAGATTGCTTTGTCGATTTTTTGTGCCAGCTCTTCCTTGCACATGATAAGACCGCCACGGGGACCGC
The DNA here is from genome assembly GCA_017415145.1 of Clostridia bacterium. Lineage (GTDB taxonomy): Bacteria > Bacillota > Clostridia > UBA1381 > UBA9506 > Congzhengia. The sequence goes on along the minus strand of JAFQJE010000001.1, from coordinate 48,761 downwards.
GGAGTGTCTTATGTGTTGTTGTGGTAACAACGTCAGCGTAAGGTACCGGACTGGGATGCAGACCTGCCGCAACTAAACCTGCAATGTGGGCGATGTCTACCATCATATATGCGCCAACTTCATCACAGATTTTGCGGATTCTTTCAAAATCAATTGTTCTTGAGTACGCTGATGCTCCTGATACGATTAACTTAGGTTTGCACTCTTTTGCAATTCTTTCCATTTCATCGTAGTCAATCATACCAGTTTCGTCGTCAACGCCGTAGGGGACAATATTGAAGTATTTACCTGAAATGTTTACAGGGCTACCATGTGAGAGGTGACCACCGTGTGCAAGGTTCATACCCATTACTGTGTCACCAGGTGTTAAGAGTGCAAAGAAAACCGCTAAATTAGCGTTTGCACCACTGTGGGGTTGAACGTTTGCGTGGTCTGCACCAAAGAGTTTACAAGCTCTCTGTCTTGCGATCTCTTCTACTTCGTCTACGTGTACGCAACCGCCATAATAACGTTTGCCGGGATAGCCTTCTGCGTATTTATTGGTTAAAACACCGCCTGCAGCAAGCAATACTGCTTCTGATACGATGTTTTCTGATGCGATAAGTTCAATGTTATGCTGCTGACGTTTTAATTCTCTGTCACAGGCAGCGTAAACCTCACGATCAAAGTCGTTTAATTTTTCAAAAAAGTTGGACATTTCAAACCTCCTAGTTCTAGTGGTGGAATAAACGCATTTTAGTAAATGCCATTACCATACCATGGTTATTACATGTTTCGATTACATTGTCGTCACGGATTGAGCCGCCAGGCTGTGCAATGTAAGTTACGCCACTTTTAGCAGCTCGCTCTACATTGTCGCCAAAGGGGAAGAATGCGTCAGAACCAACAGATACACCTGAAATTGAATCTAAGTAAGCGCGCTTTTCTTCTTTTGTAAATTCAGCAGGTTTTTCGGTGAAGTAGTACTGCCACTTGCCCTCAGCTAAAACGTCTTCTGAATCGGTGTCTGAAATGTATAAGTCAATGCAGTTATCCCTGTCGGCACGCTTTAAGTCATCGCGGAAGGGAAGGTTTAAAACCTTGTCGCTCTGGCGTAAGTGCCAGTTGTCCGCTTTTTGACCTGCTAAGCGGGTACAGTGAATTCTTGACTGCTGGCCTGCACCTACACCGATTGCCTGACCGCCTACCGCAAAGCAAACCGAGTTTGACTGTGTGTATTTTAAAGTGATTAAAGAAATTATCAAATCACGTACAGCTGACTCTGGTAAGTTTTTGTTCTCTGTAACGATTTCTGATAAAAGTTCTTTATTTATCTCAAAGTTGTTTCTTCCCTGTTCAAATGTAATACCAAAAACCTGTTTTTTCTCAATGGGAGCAGGGACAAAATCGGGGTCAATTTTAATTACGTTGTATGCACCTTTTTTCTTGCCCTTCAAGATTTCTAAAGCTTCATCATCAAAATCCGGTGCGATAACACCGTCTGATACTTCTCGCGCGATAATTTTAGCGGTTGTTACGTCGCATTTGTCAGATAAAGCAATCCAGTCACCGAATGAACTCATTCTGTCTGTGCCTCTTGCTCGAGCATAAGCCAAAGCCAGGGGAGATTCATCAAGTCCCTCAATATCGTCTACGAAGCAAGCTTTCTTTAATTTATCGCTCATGGGAAGTCCTAAAGCTGCTGATGTGGGTGATACGTGTTTAAATGATGTAGCACAAGGTAATCCTAAGGCTTCTTTTAAATCACGAACCAACTGCCAGCTGTTAAACGCATCTAAGAAGTTAATGTAACCGGGTCTGCCGTTTAAGATTTCTATGGGGAGCTCATTACCGTCTTCCATATATATCTTTGAAGGCTTCTGATTAGGGTTACAGCCGTATTTTAATTCAAATTCTTTCATCAGCCGATTTCCTTTCCGTTTATCATTCTGTTTTCTACCTCGCCTGTCGCTAAGTCGATGTAGCGAACATAGAGAGAAATCTTGTTGTCTTTGTTTAAGTTTGTCCAGATCATATCTGTAAAAGCATCAATATCATCCAAAATTGCCACTCGCTCCGGTTCGCCTGTAAATGTGGGGATGGGGTTGCCGTCACAGTTATAAGTATGGATGAAATGACCGAGGCCTGCTATTGAGTTATAACAGTATGTGTATCTGTTACAAGCAGAGCCTGTCTCGTCTGCACTCTTTAAAATGCTCATTTTGTATGTGTAGCTTTCATCAAATGTGAGCATAGCTGAAATTCTGGGTGTGAAGTTGGGAGCGTCAGGCTCAAATTCGCGAGTTTTGAGTGCCTCTTCAAATGTCTTGCCATTCTTTATAAAGTCATAGACCGTATCTGTCTGGTCACCGTTTGTAACAATTGTTTTGTTCTCCCAAACCTTGATAGGAGAGTATATGATTAATGAGGGGTCTTCCACTTTGCTTGGGTCGTGGGGGTAGATTGTAACATTTTCGCCCTCTTCTTTAAAAATTCTGTTTCTTGAGTTTTCGCTTCTGCCCATAATAAAGTAGGCAATAGCAGCACGTGTGCCGTCGGGTGTTTTACCTACAACAATACCACGGCCGGGGTATGTGTTGTTTGCTAAAATGTCAGCAAGACTGTCAATTTTATATACGTTCATTATATTACTCCTTGATATATTTTTGTGAAAGAAGCTCTGCTGCCTGGGGTAAAATTTTCCATTCTGCCTGCTCCATTACACGTTTCTGAAGAATTTCGGGGGTGTCGCCTTCTTCAATATAAACTGCCTTTTGTAAAATAATATTTCCACCGTCAGGGATTTCGTTTACAAAATGGACAGTTGCACCTGTTACTTTAACGCCGTATTTTAAGGCTTCTTCGTGTACCTTTAAGCCATAAAAGCCTTTTCCGCAAAATGACGGAATTAATGATGGGTGCACGTTTATAATTCTGTTTTCAAAAGTTTTGGTAAAGTCACCACTTAAAATCTTCATAAAGCCTGCAAGGATAATGATATCTATGTCATTGTCCTTCAAAATTTTTATAAGTTGTGTTTCAAAGTCGGGTGCTTTTGACGGAATGTAAGCTGTGGCAATATTATTGTTTTTTGCACGAGTTAGGGCATAGGCGTTTTCATTATTTGAAATAACAAGCATGATTTCGCCGCTAACGATGATACCTGATTTTTCGGCATCAATTAACGCCTGAAGGTTTGTCCCGCCGCCTGAAACTAAAACTGCAATTTTTGCCTTTACCATAAGATTACACCTTCTGAATCTTTAACAACTTCTCCTAGGATATAAGCATCTTCGCCGTTATTCTTTAAGATTTCTAATGCTTTTTCTGCATCTTCTTTTGCAACAACAACACTCATACCAACGCCCATGTTAAAGGTGTTGAACATATCACGCTCGGGGATGTTGCCCACTTCTTCCAAAAGCTTGAAGATAGGAAGAATGCGAACATCTGACTTTTTGATTTTAGCAGAATATCCTTCGGGAAGTGATCTCGGAATATTTTCGTAGAAACCGCCGCCTGTGATGTGAGATACAGCCTTTACTGTAACCTCGTCAAAGAGTGCGAGCATGGGCTTTACATAAATTTTTGTGGGTGTGAGTAAGGTTTCGCCTATTGATTTGCCCCCTAAAGCTTCAACGGGTGATTTGATGTCTGCTTTTTCTACATCAAATACTTTACGCACCAATGAAAAACCGTTTGAATGAACGCCTGAAGAGGGAAGTGCAATGATTACGTCGCCCTCTGTGATTGTTTTGTTGTTTACGATTTTTTCTTTATCAACTATACCTACAGAGAAACCTGCAAGGTCATATTCGTCAATGGGGTAAAATCCCGGCATTTCAGCAGTTTCGCCGCCGATTAATGCAGCACCTGACTGAACGCAACCCTCAGCTACACCTGCAACGATATCTGCAATTTTTTCAGGAACATTCTTACCGCACGCAATGTAGTCCAAGAAGAACAAAGGTTTTGCACCGCAGCAGATAATGTCGTTTACACACATTGCAACGCAGTCAATACCAACTGAGTCGTGCTTGTCCAATAAAAAAGCAAGCTTTAACTTTGTGCCAACGCCGTCTGTGCCAGAAACTAAAACGGGTTCCTTCATTCCTGAAATATTGGGTAAGAAAAGACCACCGAAGCCGCCGATATCCGTCATAACGCCTTCGTTCATTGTTCTTTCTACGTGTTTTTTCATAAGTTTTACAGCGTTGTAGCCTGCGGTGATATCAACACCTGCTGCTGCATAGCTGTCTGATTTTGAATTTGAATGCATAATATTTCGTCCTTTCGTTTAGGCTTGTGCCTATTCTTTTCCGTTCCAACAATATGTGCAAAGTTTGCATCTGTCGATGCCGATTGCTTCTATAAGACCGTCTAACGACTGGAAGTCTAAAGATGCAAAGTTGAGTTTTTTGCATATTGCGTCCCTCAACGCTTTGCCTCGTTCGGTAGTTCCGTCGCTGTATTCGTCCAGGTGGTTAAGTCCCTCTTCGCCCTCAAGCTCTAAAACTGTGCGTCTTGCTATTAAGTCAGTTTCGTTCTTGACGTTTGTAAAATCAAGGTACTTGCACTTGTGCATAATGGGAGGACAAGCGGAACGCATATGAACCTCTTTTGCTCCGTTGTCGTAGAGAAAGTCTACCGTTTCTTTAAGCTGTGTGCCGCGAACTATCGAGTCGTCAACAAAAAGCAGTTTTTTATCCTCGATGAGTTCGTGTACGGGAATTTGCTTCATCTTTGCTATTTTATTTCTGTCTGCCTGGCTTGGAGGCAAGAAGCTCCTTGGCCAGGTGGGAGTATACTTAATAAAGGGTCTTGCAAAAGGAACACCCGATTCATTAGCATATCCTATTGCGTGTGGTGTACCTGAATCAGGAACGCCACTGACATAATCTAAGTCCTCTGCATTTTTTAAAGCCTTATCGTTTCGTGCCATGATGCGGCCGTTTCTGCATCTCATTACCTCCACATTGATGCCCTCGTAATTTGAGGTGGGGTAACCGTAGTAGCTCCAAAGGAATGCACATATCTTCATATCTTTTTCAGGAGGAGCAAGCTGTGTGAGAGTTTCGGCTGTGAGTTCTACAATTTCGCCCGGTCCTAATTCTTTGTAGTCGGCATAATCAAGCTTTTTGTATGCGAAGGATTCAAAGGAAACCGCAAAGCCCTCGTCGTTTTTGCCTATTTGTACAGGGTGTCTGCCAAATTTGTCACGGGCAGCAATAATATTGCCGTTGTTCTTTAGTATGAGAATTGAGGCAGAACCTACAATAACGCTCTGTGCAAATTTTATGCCGTCGACGAAATTGTCCTTTTGGTTAATAAGGGATGCCACAAGCTCAACTGAATTTACCTTGCCGCCTGTCATTACGCCGAAGTGTCCGCCGTCGGTCAGTAAATATTTTTCGATTAATTCCTCTGCGTTATTTACTATGCCCACAAGTGCTATGGCATAAGTTCCCACATTAGAACGGATTAAAAGAGGTTGCGGGTCGTTGCCGCTGATACAACCTATTGCAGAATTTCCGTGCATATCGTCAAACACGTCGTGGAATTTTGTGCGAAATGGTGTGTTTTCAATATTATGGATATCACGTTGAAGACCAATGTTTTCGTCGAATGCTGCGATACCGCCTCGTCTTGTTCCTAAGTGTGAGTGGTAGTCAGTTCCAAAGAATACGTCGCCTATTGCACTTCTTTTACTGACTGCTCCAAAAAAACCGCCCATGGGGTTACTCCTTTCGGGATTAGTTGTTATATTTTTCTGCTATTTCTTTATTTTTTGATAAAACTTTTTCGGCTCCAGCTTTGCGCTGCGCATCTAATTTTTCAGCTAAAGCTTTATCTTCTACTGCTAAAATCTGAATAGCAAGTAATGCTGCATTTCCTGCACCGTTGATTGCAACTGTTGCAACAGGGATGCCTGTGGGCATCTGTACTGTCGAAAGTAATGCGTCCATACCGTCTAAGTTTATAGACTTAACAGGAATGCCGATGACAGGCAATGTAGTGTTAGCTGCAATTGCACCGGCTAAATGTGCTGCCATGCCTGCGGCACAAATAAGTGCACCATAGCCGTTATCTCTTGCATTTGCTGCTAGATCATGTGCCTCATTGGGTGTTCTGTGTGCAGACAATACGTGTACCGTGTAGGGCACGTCAAAATCGGCTAGCATATTTATTGCTTTTTCAACAACCGGTAAGTCACTGTCGCTTCCCATAATTATTGCTACTTTTTTCATAATATCATACCTTTCCTGAGGGGTTAAAACAAAAATGGACAGACCTATCTACAATTATGTAAACGGGCTGCCCAGACGGTCGACAATTATTCCAAATTTTTCTGCTTCCCGGCAGTAAACTCTGCCAATCCGTCAGTTGCAAAAAAATCCCCTTAATTATATACTTATAATCATATATATAGTATATAAAAAAATGCCGATAAAGTCAATGTTATTTTGTCAAAAAAAGTAATAATCTTTTTGGATTTTTGACGCTTTATTCTGTTCTATTTTATAGAGGTTGCTCTATGAATTTACCACCCAACAGGCAATATGATGATTTAAAGCCTGCATTTTTTAAGATTTCTATGGATTCATTAAAGTTACAATCAAGAAAATCTGTGTTGTGGCAGTCTGATGTCAAGGTTATGCGCGCGCCTTTATCATAAAGTCTTTTCAATATGGGAAATGCGGGGTAGGGCACGGTTTTATAGCCACGAGAAATTGCTCCTGTGTTCACTTCAAACAGGTCACAATAAGGCGTTACTGCATCTATTGCATCGAATGCCAAATCAAGATATTCCTTGGAATTTTCATCAAAGTATTTATTGCCCTCGTTAAATTTAGCAACAAGGTCAAAGTGACCTACAATGTCGGGTTTTACCTTACCTATTTGTGCCACGGCTTCAAAATAAGCACGCACAAATTTCAGATAACTTCCGCCGAAGTGGTTGTTTACAAAGACAGAAGTGATATCTTCTGTGTTATCGACAGAGAAAAGCCCACCTTCATCTGATTTTGCGTAGTGGACAGAGCCTATGATGTAGTCATATTTTGGTCTGTCAATTAAAGAATTTAGGTCACATTCACAACCCAGGTAAATCTCAATTTTGTCCTTATATTTTTCTTTCAAAAGATTGATTTCATCTATGTATTTTAAGGTGGCATCAGGAGTCATACAGTATTCGTTATCGTGAGGAGTGTAGGCATGACCTGAAAACCCGAGGGAAGAAAAACCTTTTTCTATAGCGGATTTTACCATTTCTTCAGGGGTGTTTTTTCCGTCGCAGTATACTGTATGGGTGTGGAGATTTGATAAAATCATTTTGTCATTTTCTCCTGTTTTACTTTGTGCTCAATGATATCACGTGAGGCAAGCTCTGCTCTAACATCGTCAACAGTAATGCCCATTTCTACCATTAAAACAAGCGAGTGATACATTAAGTCTGCAAGCTCGTAGATGGTCTCGTCTTTGTCATTACCCTTGGCTGCAACGATAACCTCAGTAGACTCTTCACCAATCTTTTTTAAGATTTTATCGATGCCTTTTTCAAAAAGGTATGTTGTGTATGAGCCTTCGGGCATTTGCTCTTTTCTTCCCAAAAGTTTTTTGTAAAGAGATGCAACGGAAAAATCTATGGGAGCGTCCCCAAAAAATGTGTCATTAAAGCAGGAATCTGCTCCCGTATGGCAGGCAGGACCGTCTTTTTTGACCATAACTACCAAAGCATCACTGTCGCAGTCTGCGGTGATTGACAGGATTTGCTGATAGTTTCCTGAGGTTTCACCTTTTCTCCACAATTCCTGTCTTGAGCGTGACCAAAAGCAGGTTTTACCTTCGCGTATCGAGATTTCCAAGCTTTCTTTGTTCATATATGCAAGTGTTAAAACTTTTTTTGTTTCTGCATCCACTACGATTGCAGGAATTAAGCCTTTTTCGTCAAATTTAAGTGTATTTATGTCCATTTCTATAACCTCACATTTATATTGTTTTTCAACAAATTTTCTTTTAAGTCGCGTATTGCAACCTCGCCGAAGTGGAAAATTGAAGCAGCTAGTCCTGCGTCAATTGTGGGGATTTCACGGAATAATGTAACAAAATCTTCTATACATCCCGCACCGCCCGATGCGATAACAGGGATAGAAACTAATTCCTCTACGGCTTTTAACATTTCTAAGTCAAAGCCCTGTTTTACTCCGTCGGTGTCAATGCTGTTTACAACAATCTCACCTGCACCTGATGATTCTCCCATTTTTATCCATTCAAGGGCGTCGATACCTGTGGCAACTCTTCCGCCGTGGGAGAATACCTCAAATTTGCCGTTTACACGTTTTACGTCAACGGACAAAACTACGCACTGACTGCCGTAGCATTTTGCGGCATCTTCTATAATTTTCGGATTTTTTATTGATCCTGAATTTACAGAAACTTTGTCTGCGCCGCATTTTAGTACTCTATCAAAATCAGCAAGTGTATTTATTCCGCCACCAACTGTTAATGGAATAAAGATTTTGCTTGCGGCGTCGCGTAAAATATCTGTAAAAATTCCTCTTCCCTCAGCCGATGCAGTAATGTCATAAAATACAAGCTCGTCAGCACCGCATTTACTGTAGTAATCTGCAAGGTCTACGGGGTTTGAAACATCCGATAAGCCTTTAAAGTTTACGCCTTTTACAACTCTGCCGTCTTTAACATCAAGACAGGGAATTATTCTTTTTGTTATCATTTTGCCACCTCAATTGCGTCTTTCAAATCAACCGCTCCAGTGTAGAGAGCTTTTCCTAAAATTGCACCATAGAGGTTCATGTCCTTTAATGCGCGGATGTCATCCATTGATGAAACACCGCCTGATGCTACTATGTGGATAGAGTACTTTTGGGACAAGTCGCGGTAAAGTTCTAGATTTGTACCTTGCATTGCACCGTCTTTTGAAATGTCGGTGCAGATGACACATGAGGCACCAGCACACTCTAAATCAGAGAATAACTCATCACAGGAAATTGAAGAAACTTGCGTCCAGCCGTGGATGGCTACCATTCCATCTGAAATGTCAACGCCGATTGCAATACGTTCGCCATATTTTTTAATCATTTCTTTGGTAAAATCGGGGTTCTTTATTGCAATTGTGCCCAGTATTACACGAAAAACGCCTGCGTCGATGTACTGTTTTATTACATCTTCTGACCTTACCCCACCGCCGATTTCAACCTTGAGATTGGTTTTTTCACAGATGGATTTTATTATATCAAAATTATGAACTTTGCCGTCTTTTGCTGCGTCTAGGTCTACGATGTGGATGTATTCTGCTCCGCACGCTTCAAAGTCCTTTGCAACAGACACAGGGTCGTTGCCATAGACGGTCACTTTATCGTAGTCGCCTTTTAAAAGGCGTACAACTTGACCATTTATTAAATCTATTGCAGGAAATATATTCATTGCTTTTCTCCTATAATTCGTTGAATGCTCTTAAAATGTTTAAACCAACTTCACCGCTTTTTTCTGGGTGGAACTGTACACCAAAAACGTTGTCCCGCGCGATTGCAGCGGTTAATTCCGCACCATATTCGGTGGTGGCAATTGTATCGGGAGCACAGTCTGTACAATAGTAGGAATGCACAAAGTACACGTGCTCGCCCTCGTTCACATAACGGAAAATGGGTGATTTTGGCTTGTTCTTGGGGAATATAAGTTTATTCCAACCAATGTGGGGAATTTTATAATCAGAAGGGACAACACCTTCCATAGAAACTACATTTCCGGGTATGATGTTGAGTCCGTCAAATTCTCCAAATTCAAAGCTTTTTGTGAGCATCATCTGCATACCAAGGCAGATGCCTAAAAAGGGTTTACCGCTTTTTGCCTCTTCAATTACTACCTTGTCAAGTCCTGTTGCGCGAAGTTTGTTTTGCGCGTCACGGAATGCTCCCACACCTGGGAATATCACCTTGTCAGCTTTTTTGATTGTGGCTACATCTGATGTAAGCTCGATATCAGCACCGATATATTTAAATGATGAGCATAGGGAAAAAATATTTCCTACGCCGTAGTCAACTATTGCAATCATTATGTATTCTGCCTTTCTATAATACGCCTTTCGTAGAGGGGATTTCGTCTTTGTGACGCTCGTCAATAGAAACAGCAATTGACAATGCTCTGCCTAAAGCTTTAAACATTCCTTCTGCCAGGTGATGAGCGTTTTCTCCTGAAAATTCCTTGAAATGCAGTGACATAGGGCAATTACGCACGAATCCCAGCATAAATTCTTTCACAAGTTCTGTATCAAAGTCGCCGATTGTGGGTGAGTCAAACTCCACCTGATAGCCTAAATGTGCTCTTCCTGAAATGTCGATAGCACAAAGCATTAAAACCTCGTCCATTGGAAGAACAAAAAAACCATAACGAGTAATTCCTCGCTTGTCGCCTAAAGCCTCGTTTAATGCCTGACCTAAAGCTATGCCAATATCTTCTACCGTGTGGTGATAATCAACTTCGGTATCACCACAACAACTAACGTTTAAATCAAATGAACCGTGGCGTGCAAAAAGTGTCAGCATATGGTCTAAAAAGCCACAGCCTGAGTTGATTTGTGACACTCCCGTGCCGTCAATATTTAAGCTTAATGAAATTTTGGTTTCGTTGGTGTTTCTTATGATTTCACTTGTTCTCATTTAAGCACTCCTTTACTTTTTCTATAAAGGTTTCCATCTCGAATTGTGTTCCTATTGTGATTCTGTTAAAATCACAGATTTTAGGCGAAGAGAAGTGACGTACCAATACGCCTTTATCCTTTAATTTTTCGTACAGGGTTCTGCCTGAAATTTTATCACTTTTAGCAAAGATAAAGTTTGTACAGGAAGGAATACAGTAAAACCCTAACTTTGTAAGTTCTTTTTCTGTATATTCGCGGGTTTTCATAATGCATTTGCAGTTTTCCATAAAATAGTTATCGCTATCTATTGCTGCCGCCCCTGCAACCAAAGTTAATCGGTTAATGTTATAGGGGTTAGTTGAGTATTTTATCTTTTCCAAGTCGGCAATAATTTCAGCGTTACCTATGGCAAAGCCGAGTCGTGCACCTGCAAGCGACCGTGACTTTGAGAAGGTTTGCACAACCAGTAAATTGTCATACTTATTTGTGAGCGTAACCGCACTCTCTCCACCAAAGTCGACGTATGCTTCGTCTATTAAGACGATATTTTCAGGATTTGATGCAACTATCCGCTCAATGTCGGACAGCGAAAGTGTCAAGCCTGTGGGAGCATTTGGGTTTGCAATCACTATGTTTTTATTGATGCCTATGTAGTCCTCAGTATCTATTGAAAAGTCTGATTTTAGTGGAATTGTTTCGTAAGAAATTCCGTAGAGTTCAGCAAAAACCTTGTAAAATCCGTAGGAGATTTCAGGGAACACCACCGGGCTTTCCTTTGAACAAAATGCCATAAAGTAAAAGTTCAGTGATTCATCAGAGCCGTTTGATACAAATACATTTTCATAAGATACGCCGTAACGCATGGCAAGCTTTTCCTTTAAAGTTTTGCACAGAGGGTCTGAGTAAAGACGTAAATCTGCTACCTCTTCCGCATTAACTGCCGCTATCACCTCAGGTGAAGGAGGGTAGGGAGATTCGTTTGTGTTGAGCTTTATGTATTTTTTATCCCTTGGCTGTTCTCCGGGAGTGTAAGCCTCTAATCCTTTTAAATTATCATTTAAAAATTTACTCATTGTTTTCCTCTCTCGTTCTTACAACCGCACTTTTAGCGTGAGCTGAAAGTCCTTCTTTTTCTGCAAAGTAGTAAACGTCTTCTGCCATGTCAATGAGTGCTTCTTTTGTAAAATATGTAAACTGTGTTTTCTTTATAAAGTCATCAACGGACAGGGGACTTGAAAATTTCGCTGTGCCACTTGTAGGAAGTGTGTGGTTTGCACCTGCCATATAGTCACCCAAAGCTTCAGGGCAGTATCTTCCCATAAAGATTGAGCCTGCGTGTTTTATCTTGTCAAGATAATCAAAGGGATTATCAACCACAAGCTCTAAATGCTCCGGGGCAATTTCATTTGAAATATCTATGGCAACAGACAGGTCTGAAGCCACTATAATTTTTCCGTTATTATCAATAGATGCCCTTGCGATTTCTTCACGGGGAAGAGCGGCGAGTTGAATTTCTATTTCTTCTGAAACTTTTTGTGCCAACTCCATACTTGTAGTAACTAAAACTGCACTTGCAAGTTTGTCGTGTTCTGCCTGTGAAAGTAAATCTGCGGCTAAATGGCGGGGGTTTGATTTTTCATCTGCCACAATCAGAATCTCGCTGGGACCTGCTATCATATCAATTGAAACTACCCCGTATACTTGCTTTTTTGCTTCCGCTACAAATGCATTGCCAGGTCCTACAATTTTGTCTACCTTGGGGATTGTTTCTGTTCCGTAAGCTAAGGCTGCAATTGCCTGAGCACCGCCTATTTTAAAGATTTTGTCAACTCCTGCTACCTTTGCTGCCGCTAAAATTACGGGGTTTATTTTTCCCTGTTTATCAGGCGGTGTTACCATAATGAGTTCAGTTACACCTGCAATTTTTGCAGGGATGCTGTCCATCAAAACTGTAGAAGGGTACGCCGCAGTTCCGCCTGGAACATAAAGTCCTGCGCGGTCAACAGGTATGATTTTTTGTCCCATAATTGTGCCGTCGGGATTTTCAATACTAAAGCCTTCCCGCTTTTGCTGAGTATGAAAGCGGGTGATATTTTCTGCAGCACGTTTTAAAATTCTTATAAATTCAGGGTCAACCAAAGAGTATGCCTCGTTGATTTCCTCCTCTGTTACCTGTAGTTTTTTTACACATACGCCATCAAATTTTTTAGTGTAGTCAGAAAGTGCAAAGTCGCCGAATTTTCTTACATTCTTTATAATATCAGCAACCGTTTCTTCCACGTTCATTTTTGGTTCAACACGGGCGAAAATCTCGGAATTTTCCACTTCACCGTATTTATATATTTTAATCATTTTTTATCACCTGTTTTGAAAGTTTTTCTCGGATGTCGGCTATTTTGTCCGCCTTGAATTTATAGCTTGATTTGTTGGCAATGAGTCGGGCAGAAATGGGCACGATTGTTTCAAAGACTTTCAAGTTGTTTTCTTTTAGTGTTGTGCCTGTTTCCACAATATCAACTATAACGTCCGACAGTCCCAAAATAGGAGCAATCTCGATAGAACCATTAAGCTTTACAACGTCAATTTCACGGCTTTTGCCTGCGTAATATTTTTTTGTTATGTTTACAAACTTTGTGGCAACACGCAAGGTTTTGTCGGTATTGTCACGAAAGTCTGATTTTGATGCTACTGCCATTCGGCATTTGCCTAAATCAAGGTCTAAAAGTTCATAGATGTCAGGCTCGTATTCTAAGAGAATATCCTTACCCGCAACACCGATATCGGCAGCACCACGTTCTACATAAATCGCAACATCAGAAGGCTTTACCCAAAAATAACGCACGCACGCATCACTGTTTTCAAATATAAGCTTTCTGTTGTTTTCACGGATTGATGGGCAGGGGTATCCTGCACGCTCAAACATATCATAGACTTTTTCGCCTAATCTGCCCTTAGGCAAGGCTATATTTATAAAATCTTTCATATTGATACCTCTATTCAAACCTTAAAAGAGTCTTGTATTTTAAACCCTCAGGTACAGTTTTTTCTGCTAATACCCTGTTGCCCTGTGTGGTAAGGGTATCAACTGTTTTTAGAACTTCTGCAAGCTTGTCAGTGTCATTGTACAAAAGTAAAATATCTGTATCGTATTCTTTTGTTTCTTCCATAAATCTTTCCAGGAAGTCTAAGTACACCGCAAAACCGATAGCACCTGACTTTTTACCCATTTTGTTCATTAAAAGGTCGTATCTTCCGCCTGACAAAATTCCGGTAGGGATTCCTTCGATGTAACCTTTAAATACGATTCCGCTGTAATAGTTCATATCATTGACAATGGAGAAATCAAAGTGAATTTTGTCCTTGTCCTGAGTATTTTCCAAAATGTTAGCAATAGTAAATATTTCCTCCAATGCATCGGCAGCACTTTCGGGGAATGGGATTGCCAAAAGTTTTTCTTTAATCTCATCAACTGTGCCATTTACATTAATAAGGCTTACTATCGTCTTGCTGTCGACGCCCTCGTTATCACAAAGCGAAATCAAATCGTGAGTGTTTTTCTCGCTGATAAACTTTAAAATCTGAGTTTTAACATCGTCATTGATTTCTGCAAGGACTGATGAAATCAATCCCATATGAGAAATGTCTAACACAAATTTATCGGAAATTGCAGACAAACTCTTTGCCGCCAGTGTCACAACCTCGCAAATGTTGTATGTGCCGATATTTCCGATGCATTCAAGACCTGTTTGCATAATTTCTTTAAAGGAATGAGTATTCTTCGAAACCCTGTAAACGTTTTCATTGTAGTAGAGCTTTTGTACACCAGAGGAATCAGTGGAGTTTTTAATTATAGATAAAGTTACGTCGGGTTTTAATGCAAGTAATTTCCCGTTTGTGTCATTAAATGTTATAACGCTGTCAGAAACTAAGAAGTCCTTATTTTTAACATATAAATCATATTCTTCAAACTTGCTCATTTTAAACTGAGCATAACCGTATTTTGAGTATAATTCACGAAGAGCAAAAATTACCTTTTCCTCAGTTCGCATATATTCTGATTTGAGTTTCATTTTTTGTCTTCTCCTTTTATCAAAGCTGCTAATTTTTACAGTATTATCAATAACACTTTATTACTTTACCACTTTATCGTGATAAAGTCAAGTTTTTTTTTAATAAATTAAGATATGTTTTTTTATTTTCGTAAAAATCAGTAAAAAGATATGCAAAAAACATATCTTTTTACTGATTTCTGTATTTTAATACTTTAGCGGGATTTCCGCCGACTACTGCATAATCGGGCACATCTTTTGTTACTACAGAACCTGCGCCTATTATAGCTCCTGTGCCAATTTTTACTCCCGGAAGAATTATAACTCTGCCGCCAATCCATACGTCATCAGCTATAAATACAGGTTTTTCCTCCTGAAAACCTTGCTCACACATAGGGATATCGGTGCGCGAGAAGGCGTGGTTTCGCGTGTATACTATGCAGTCAGGTCCCATCATTACGTTGTTGCCTATGTGAGTTTCACCGGATATAGATGCACGAATACCGATGCCTGAGTTATCACCAAGAGTAACTCTTGATGAAAAAACTGCTCCTTTTTCTATATTGACGTTTTTTCCGCATTTTGAAAGGATAAGTTTTCCACACGTGCTGCGAAGAGTCTTCTGTCCCGTTTTTATTCTACTGTAAGACGCAGGAAGTTTTGAAGCAAAAAAGTAAAGAAAACGCCCTATAAAAATCAAAATTAAATTCTTTCTCTTAATCATACATATCACCCTTGTTATTTTTTAGGGAATGTGCGCATACATAGGTATTTTATCACAATAAACAATCTATGTCAATAAATATAGGTAGGAATTTTCTTTGCACACAATTGCACATTTTTTTGTGATACATTAAGTGTGAACCGGTTCTCAATCCAAAAAGAAAGGCGGAGATTATGGCCAGAAAAAAGCAGAAAAAACTATCAGAATGTCTTTCGGATATTTTAAATCTCAAGGTCAGGGAGGAAAATCTGGAATTCTTAGAAGGGCTTGGAATCAAAAAAGCGAATGCCGACAACAAAATGTTAATAGCCGCACGGCTTTTTGAAAAAGCATCATCAGGAGAAATCAGTGCAATCAAGGAGATAAGAAGCGTACTGGCAGAAACAGAGATTGATTCAGGCTCTATTGCCGAAATAATTGAGGCGGTGCGAAATGTCAGATAAGCAGATAGAATTTTCGCAAAAACAAGAAGAGGTTATATCCCTCCTAAAACATGGAAAACTCAAAAGAATTAATCTTTTAGAGGGGTCTGTGCGTTCAGGTAAAACGTGGATAAGTCTGGTGCTCTGGGCAATGTGGGTTGCAACTCAACCAAAAGACGCTTCCTTCCTGATGGCGGCAAAGACATTGACGGCTTTAGAGAGAAACAATCTGAATCTGCTCTCTGCTTTGGTAGGAACTGATAATTTCAGGTTTTCCATTGCATCAAAAAAAGCAGAACTTTTTGGAAGAAATATATATTTAGAGGGTGCAAGCGACGTAAGAGCAGAAAATAAAATACGAGGTCTGACACTGTGCGGTGCATATGTTGACGAGCTGACGTTAATTGATGAGGATTTTTTTGTGATGCTCTTGTCAAGACTTTCTGAGCCTGATGCCAAGCTTTTTGCTACGACAAACCCTGATTCTCCCAATCATTGGCTGATGACAAATTACATAGAAAGAGCAGAGTGTGGCGAGCTGGATTTTTTGAGAATAAAATTTTCTATTGAGGATAATCCCTATCTTTCAAAAGAATATGTAAAGAGTCTTAAGAACGAATATACAGGTGTTTTTTATCAGCGGTTTATAAAAGGTGAATGGGTGGCCGCGGAAGGTGTTGTGTATCCCGAGTATGCTGATAATCCCCAAAAGTTTTTAAAGGACAAGCCCCAAGACGACATTAGCTTTGCTACCATTGGAGTTGATTTCGGGGGAAATAAGTCGGCACATGCCTTTGTTTGTCTTGGATTTACGAAGGGTTTTCGTCGGTGTGTTGTTTTAGACGAATTTTATTTAAAAGAGCAGATAAGTCCTGAAAGGCTATGTAATGAATTTGTTGCCTTTTGCAGGCGGCAGAAGGAAAGATATCGTGTATATGAAGCATATTGCGACAATGCAGAAACCACTCTTATCAGAGGACTGTCAAACGCCGTAATAAATTGTGGTCTGGCCATTGATGTAAAGAAGGCAAAAAAGACAAAAATTATAGACAGGATACGCTTTATAAATGCACTTATTGCGTCAAATAGATTTGAGGTTTTAAAGGGTTGTTGCAATGTAAACGATGCTTTGTGTCAGGCGGTATGGGACAGTAGTGAGCAATGTGATGTAAGGCTTGATGACGGATATCGCAACGTTGATTCATTAGATGCTTTAGAGTATGCGGCTGAACCCTATATGAAAGAAATGATGAGCGTATCTTAAAAAAGGAGAAAAAATGATTAAAAAAGCATTAATTGATTTAGGTTACACACCTGCCCCTGACGGTATGATGATGCCTGTTGATTTGTGGAAATCCTGGTATGAAGGCAAAGTTAAATCATTCCATGAATACCGTCAGTACAACGGAAAAAGAGTGCTGAGGAGAACCAGAAAATCTCTTTCTATGGCAAAGCGTGTCTGTGAAGATTGGGCAGATATGATTTTTAACGAAAAGCTTGAAATCAGTATGCCTGATAAGCGGTTACAGGATATTGTCGGCAACGTACTTGACAAGAATAATTTCAGAGTTTGTGCAAACAGGATGATAGAATTAGCTTTTGCGCTGGGAACAGGTGCTTTTGTGGAGCACAAGACAAAAGACGGTGTGTTAATTGATTATGTAAAGGCAGATATGATATATCCTTTGTCCTTTGCAAATGGAAAAATAACAGAATGTGCCTTTGCAAGCCGTATGATGATTTATGGAGAAATGCATACATATTTAAACATTCATGTTATAGAGCAGGGCAAATATGTCGTGATAAACAAGCTTATATGTGAGCGTACTAAAAAGGAAGCACCCCTGCCTCAGGGAATCTGTGAGAAATTCTATACAAATTCAGATGTGGCACTCTTTCAGATTTTTATGCCCAATGTTGCCAACAATATCTGCCCCGACAGTCCCTTGGGAATTTCGGTATTTGCCAATGCTATTGATGTTTTAGAGGGTATTGATTTGGTGTATGACAGTTATCAGAACGAGTTCCGTCTTGGCAAAAAGAGGATTATTGTACCACTAACTATGGCAAAAATTGAAATGGAGCAGCAGGGAGAAATTCTTCCTGTCTTTGATGACAATGACACTGAATTTTATGCTATGAGCGGGGCTGATCCTGACAGTTTTTCAATCAGTGAAATCAATATGGATATTCGTGCTGATGCCCATGAAACAGGTCTTCAGAGAAGTATTGATTTGTTGTCTGATTTGTGTGGATTTGGTTCAGGAAAATACACCTATACAACAGGCAGAGTCAAGACCGCTACACAGATTGTATCGGAGCAATCGGATTTGTTCAGAAACTTAAAAAAGCACGAGCTGGTGGCAGAGCGTGCAATCCGTGATTTGGTGAGAGCTATACTTTATCTTTCGGGTGAAAATCCTGACGCTGAGGTTATTGTTAATTTTGATGATTCAATAATTGAAAACAGCGAAACGACAGCACAGCGTGCACTGCTCGAAGTACAAAACAACATTATTGATGCGGCAGAGTATTTGTGTCGTGTATATAAAATGCCGAGGAAAGCAGCAGAAGAAAAAATTAAAAGTATGAATTTAGAGGTTCATACTCCCGCGACTGCGGTTTAAATATATCGGTGCGTGCGCCGTAAAAGCACGTAGAAAGGAAAAATATGAAAAGAGATTTTTTAACAGGTGAGCTTGGTCTTACCAAAGAAATTACCGACAAAATTATGGCACAGTACGGCGAATCCGTTAATTCGCTGAAATCAGAAAATGCACGACTTATAGAAGAAAATGAAAAGTACCTCAAAAAAGCGCAGAATGCAGAAAATCTTGCATCTCGTTTAGCTGAGGTAGATGGCAAAAATCAGCAGCTTGAGGAAAGCATAGGAAAACTCACGGTCGAGTTAAATGAATCAAAATTGACAGGTGCGGTTACCTCAGCTCTGATTTCTGCAGGTGCAAAAAACGTAATTGCGGCAGGTGCTTTAATTGACAAGGGTAAAATCACAGTAGACGACGCAGGAATTAAAGGGTTGACAGAACAGATTGAAGAGGTAAAGAAGGAATGCTCATATCTGTTTTACGACAACGGCTATTCGTCTGGTATGGCTCACTCATCAACACAGAAAAACACGGATGGCTTTACGAGTTTTGCTCGTTTAGCCGCTAAACTTAACTAAGAGAAAGAGGTATAAATAATGGAAAACAACATTCAGCTAGCTGAAAAATTCTTACCCGTAATTGATGACATTTATAAGAAACAGTCAGTTACACAGGTGTTAGACAATGACACACAGGTGAATTTTGTAGGAGCAAACAAGGTTCAGGTTTTAAAGACATCAACAACAGGTCTTGGTGACTACTCAAGAACAGACGGATACCCCAAGGGCGAAGTTACAGCTACATGGGAAACGATGACACTTTCTGTTGAACGTGGTAAGGAATTATCCATTGACCGTATGGATAACGAAGAAACACTAGGTATGGCATTTGGCGCTGTAACAGGCAGCTTTATGAGAGAATGGGTTGTACCTGAAATTGACGCCTACAGATTTTCAAAGTATGCATCAACTGACGGCATTTCAAAGGCATCAGCCACACTTACAGCAGATAACATCTTAGCCGCAATTGATGAGGCTAAAAAGCAGATGGATGCAGACGAAATTCCCGAAGAGGGCAGAATTTTATTTGTAAATTCAGACCTTCAGTTGTTACTCAATCAGTCTGTTTCACGTTCATACGGCAGTGACGCTGCAGTAAATACAATCATGGGTGCGTATAACGGCATGAAGGTTGTATATGTTCCTGCTTCACGCTTTGTAACAAAGCTTGAGCTTGCAGATGGTACAACAGGATGCGGTTTTGCACGTGCTACTGATGCTGAGAACATCAACTTTATGCTGGTTTATCCCGGTTCTGTCCTTCAGGTACAGAAGTTTGCAATGCCAAAAATCTTCACACCTGACGAAAACCAGGACAAGGATATGTGGAAATTCCAGTTCAGACTCTATCACGATTGCTTTGTATATGACAATAAGGTAAAGGGTATTTATCTTAATACAGCAGAGTAATCCTAAAGGAATGGTTTTATGGAATTTATAGATTATGCTTATTACAAAGAGGTGTATTGCGGAACTTTATCCCAGGAAGAATTCAACAAGGTCTATCCTAAGGCCTGTGCATATTTCATGGGCGCAACACGAGGCAGAGTGGAAGAATCAGATACTTCAATCTGTTTTGCGTTATGTGAATTGTGCGATATATTTTACGAAGAACGAACGCGCTATAGTATAAAGAGTGAATCCTGTGACGGCTATTCTGTAACTTACGCAGACACACAAAATACATACTCTTTGGCGTGGGATGTACTGACTACATATCTTGAGACAAGCGGTTATCTCTACGGAGGTAGCAGTATATGAAAAACTTAAAAACAATCAAGGTTTTCAGATACGATGAAAAAGAAAATATATGGTCAGGACATGAGATACAAAATGTGTTTATTGCAGGGTTTAAGGAAAGCTACAATCTGTCAGATACTATGGACAAAAATGTGTCACAGGTTATGCGTGTGATGGGAAATACTGAGTGCGACATTAAAGTATCGGACAGAATTGTTATGATGCCTTATGACGGAAATACTCCTCCTTATAATGCATTGGCTGTAGTTTCTGTCACAAAAAATGGATGCGGAGAAAACACATCTCATACAAAAGTCCTGTGCAGATAAATTTACAGAAAGGATAGATATGGTTACAGACATTTTAGACTATTTAAAAAACTGCCCTATTCTTTCGGATTTTAATATGAATGTGGATTTTTTGGGAAAAAATCCACATTCCCTTTCCATAAGCGGAAGACCGAGTACCAGTATATTGAAAAAATATACAGATGGAGACACTTTGGAAAAAAGTGTGTACAAGTTAAGGCTCCGTCTTCCATTTGGAATCGACGTGAGCAAAAATACAGAAAACAGTGTTCTGGCAGAGAACTTGCAGAAATGGGTTTTGGAACAAAGTGCAAAAGGAATCTTGCCTGATATGGGCGAGGACAAGGTTGCAATAAATATAGAGCTCAATTTTTCGAGGGACAATGTTTCGTATTTTAGTGATACGGCAGTTTACGGGGCAGAGCTTGCCCTTACTTTTTACAAAGCAAACGAGAAAGGAAGTAAATTATGTTAGGAAAGTTAATAGGCAGACATGAAAAAGTTGCATATTACGGTGTACCGGACACAGACGGAAATGTGGTATATCACAGAATGTGCGGATTTACCAAAATGGATACATCAAAAAATCCTGTGGAATATTCACGCAGATACATTGACGAAAGCTTTGAACAGACAGATGTTGTGGCTATCAGTCCGTCAATTGCATTTACCTTTGACAGATATGCAGGCAACCCTGTGCACGATGATATTATTAAAATTTCTGATAATGAAATTTTAGGCACAGATGCAGTACGTTCTATTGTTTTGGTAGATGTATCTCAAAGGGACGTTGCTGGAAAGTGTCCTGCGATTCTTCGTGATTTTTCTGTTATGGTGGAAACAGAAGGTAACTCCACAGATGCATACACTCTAAGCGGTACAATGAGCACAAAGGGCGAAAAAGTGTTTGGTATTGCTGAAATTTCAGCAGATGCTAAAACTTTAACATTTACCGCCGATGAGTAAGGAATTTAATATACTCACAGATGCTTTACCTGATAGCATTACACTATACGGTGATGAATATCCTGTACATACGAGCTTTAAAAACTGGGTAAAGATTTCCTGTATTTTAGAAAGGGAGAACATAAAGGCCCCAAAGATAATGGCAGAGGTTTTAAAGCTTTGTTATAAAGAAAACTTACCGCCAAACAGCACATCAGCGTTGCTTGGTGCAATTTCATTTTTAAACAGGGGCACAGATTTTTCTGTGTCCCCTCAGGTTAAAAAAGAAAGAATAACATCATTTTGTGCAGACTGCGACCTGATTTATTCAGCTTTTTATTCAAAGTACGGA
Source organism: Clostridia bacterium (assembly GCA_017415145.1). Classification (GTDB taxonomy): domain Bacteria; phylum Bacillota; class Clostridia; order UBA1381; family UBA9506; genus Congzhengia. The sequence goes on along the minus strand of JAFQJE010000001.1, from coordinate 26,920 downwards.
ATTGATTTAGAAAAAGAGGATTTACACTGGTACAAATTTTGTTCCCTGTTTGAAACATTAGCAGATGAAAATCCATTTAAAACCGTGATAAAAATCAGGACAACTGATGAGAATGAAATAAAAAACATCAAAGCACGCAACAGAATATCCGCCCTTAAAGCCAAGTACAGGATAACTTCTTCAAAAGAAGTAGATGTGGGCGAGAATATAGCAGATTTATTTTAAAGGAGGGCGTCAATGGAAGAAAACATAAAAGAAGTTTTTAAAGAGGCACAAGAGTTAGGCGAACAAATGGCACAGGCCTATGATAGTGGGTACATAAACTCTCTTTTAAAGACCAACACAAAAGTTGTACAAGCCTTCAAAACAAGATACGAAGCCATAGGATACCAGTTAAAATACGGTCTTATAACAGAGGAAGAATACTATGATAAGCTGGCCCAAATACGGGATATATATTTTAGCCGTAATTCTCAGGAATGGCACAAATATACCGCCGAAATATATGACTACAAGGTAGGTGTAATGGAGAATTACAAGCAGGCTGTAGAGGATAATCTCAATGATATTCTAAAGATAAGTCAGCAAAAATACTCCCAAATGAAAAAGGAGCAGGAAGGGTTTTCTTCTGACCTTCAGGATTTTGCAGGCGGAATAGGTCTTAAAAGTACCAAGGTACAGATAGGCAACTATTATCCAAACGGCGATGCATTGGTTTTTACAGAGCATACATTAGCTGATTTTGATGCAGAGATAAAAAAACTTGAACACTTCAGCCAGAGTCTTGAGCAATTAAAGGAAAGAGCACAGAATATATCTCCTGAGACCATAAGGTCTTTTTTTTCAGAATTAGGCAACATATCCATAGAAGATGCACAGGCAATGATGGACTTATTGCTCAAAGCGGGTGAAGCAGACTTTAATAAATATTTTGAATCTTACCAAAAAAGAAATGAACTGTCAGACAGTATTTCTAAATCTTTTTATGAAGCAGAGGCGGAAAGTATTGCCAGTGAATTGCGTCGTGAACTGGAAAGTACGTTTTCCGAAATACCTGAAGAATTTCTAGCTTATGGCGAAATGACGGGCGACAATTTTGTAGAGGGTTTCATGAGCAAAATAGACGGTTTAATGTGCGACCTTGAAACATTTCTGTCTCAGGTAGGAATAGAAATATCACAGAATGAATCGGGCACAAATCAGTCAGTATTTTCACCCAGTTATTATTTTTACGGGGACAGGGCGAGTACGTCAAGAACAAGAATGATGGCGAAAAATGATGCTCTCTTTACTTATATGAGAGGTATGGAGTAGGGGAGGATACAATGAAAATTATTTATGAAAACGAAAGAGGAAAAGTTGTTATGTACGGCGGAGGAAACGGTATTTTCAATGTCATTGAAATACGCGGACTTTCTATGCCTGAAAATGATATAGATACGGTGTATTATCCCGATATGGCGGGTTGCATCGTGAATAAATCAGCTTCACAGGAAAGAATTATTACCATTTCGGGGGATGCACGTGATACTATGGGTAAAAATACTGCACGTGCGATGCATATATTATCAAAGTCTGGTGCTATGACAATAATATCAAGTGGCGTCAGTAGGAAAATTTTTGCACGCTGCATCAGTTTTGAAACCAACAAACGTAAAGGTGTATACATACCGTTCGTTTTACAGCTTATGGCGGAAAATCCTTATTTTCAGGACGTAAATGATACCAAGACAATAGTAAGCAAGCGTGAAGGGGTATTGTCATCACCGTTTGTATTGCCCTGCAGCTTGTCTGTAAAAAAGACACAGACTATGATTGTAAACAAGGGAGATGTCAATATAGAACCTGTATTTATTCTTACAAGTCCTGAAGGTGCAGTATGTCCTGATGGAATCATTATTGAAAACCTTAATACAGGTGCGAAAATTAAGCTTAATACGGATATTGCCCCAAATGAACAGATAAAGGTAGATGTCAAGAACAGGCGAATCACAAGCAGTAGCCGTGGTAATATCATTTTTTGTCTTGATGATGAAACGTCATTATCAGAATTTTTCCTTGAGACAGGAGTTTCAGATGTAAAAATCAGCGCATGGGATGCAGAAGGTAAGATATATGCCGAGTGTATATACAACAATAATTATCTCTGTGTCTGTTTATAAAGGGAGGTAATCGTTTGAAGGATATAAGAATATATAATGAAAACCTAGACCTTGTTGCAATAATTCCTGATTTTTTGGCATCAAACTGGGAAATAAAATTTTCAGAATTCGGCACAGGAGAAATAGAATTCGTACCTTCTGTTGATACAGTTTCCCTGCTTACACACAACAAGCATCTTTTTTTGGTTCAAGGAGATATTCAATCCGTTGTAACGGGATACTGCATCGGTAAAACCTGCACTGTATTTACAAGAACTTTGGAGTGGTTGCTTACAAAATTCGTAGTGAAAGAGGTACCTAAAGGAGAAAATTTAAGCGGTACGGTAGAAAATATTCTGTCCCATTTACCTGCAGAGTTTAATCTCGAGTTTTACGGGATTGATGACAATTGTGATATGTCAGATTTTACACTTGACAAGGTAACGGATATGTACAGTGCTATAAAAAAATGTATTAACCAGCCTGATATAGGGTTTTCATTTTGTGCAGATTTTAAAGAGAAAAAATTTAAGTTTTCGTTGAAAAGAGCACTTGAAAACAAAGATATAATATTGTGTGATGAGTACAAAACATCCTATGAAAGCGTCTACACCCACGACATACAGAAGGATATACAGGGTGGATACTACTACCATGAGCTGACCTGCATGGGTAAATATGACGCAGGTAGCAATATTCCCTCAATAAGCATAACTCCTGAAAACTATGGTAAATATTATGTTGTTTCAAGTGATGGACAAAGAATGGGACTTAACTTAAAAAAAGGAGATATTTTAGCTTGCAGAGATAAAAATGGTGGATTTGAGGTAATAGATGAAGCCAAGCCTTTTTTAGTAGAAGTTATGCCCGAAGATACAGGGATTTTTTCATGGACAGGTGTACTTGATGCAAAGAATGAAACAGATGCCCAAAAAGAATTTAGCGATAAAAAACCTATGGATATGTTGACGCTTAAAACAAGACTTGAATATGGCACAGATTATAAAATAGGAGATATTATCAATACACGTTTTTACAGTGGGGGATGTTGCATAACCAAGAAAAAACTTGTATCGGGCGTTCATATGTGGGTAGAACGTGATGGGGTAGGTGCAAGTCCTACCATGACAGATTTATAAAGGAGGTTAAAAATGGCATATAAATACAGTTTTGCAGATAATGAAATTTATGGTGCAAATGATATAAACGCCATAACAAAAAGGCTTGTAACATCGGGAGTAGAGGATAGCTTTACAGATGGTGTTGCGTATAATGCTTCGAGATTTAACGATGCAGGAAAATTATTATATACATCGGGTGCAGTACCCGAGAGTTATTTATCGCTAAAGGTGGAGGATGCCGGCGATGGTAAAATTTTAATTAATCCGGGCAAGGCGTTTTTTGACGATGGTGCAGTAATTGAAATTGAGGCGGGCGGAGAAACACTCTCTTACGTTTCGGGCTCTAAAAACTACGTTTACTTAAAAAATGATTTAATTAATACAAACAGATGCTATCCCTGTTGTACTGTAGCTGAACCTGAGGGAGATTACGTGTTGCTTGCCGAAATCAGTGAGTATGGTGCGATTACTGACAAGCGTACGTATGCAAAGGGTAAGCTCCCAGGTTATCAGAGTGTTGCAGAAAATGTAATGAGAATACAGGGGTCTATATCTGTAACAAGCACAGGTTCAGGATATTACACAGGCAGTAGAACTTTTGATATAGGAAATAACACTTTCGAATATATCTTGACCTATGTTAAAAGAGCAGATGGAGGAGTTTCAGGTCAGACGCTTCCTTGTCTGGGAATATACGACATTAAAGAGTCATCATATTTAAGCTTTTATTGCAATAATATAAACAACTCATCAGGTGAACTTTATAATGCCAGTGTTTGTGTACACTCACTGTATATTCGTGATTATCCCAACAGCAATTATTCAACGGCATATATCACATTTTCAATGGACGATGGAAAATTAACTGTGGAACTCAACGCATACAGCAAATATGGCACACCGGTTGGTTTTGGTATTGACCTTATATTGTTTTAGGAGGTATATATGATTGATTATAAAATAAAAGTAAATTTTCAGGATGAAAAAATTCTTACCTCTGATATTTGTTTTGTTTCGGGAGATGTAAAATCCAACAGGTTAATTTTTGAATTTTATAATAATGGTACAAGGGTGGACATTTCAAACTATACACTATCTGTCAGAGCGAAACGTTCAGATGGAGTAGTTGTCGCCGGTGCAGGAAATATACAGGACAATGCCGCAGTATTTGTTCCTGAAAATAATTTCTACGCAGTTCCGGGGGAGCTTTATATGGAAATTGCGCTGTCTGATTCTGCCGGCAGATATGCTACCACAAAAATTATTGTTGCTTCAGTAGTGCAAGGTTTAGGCGAAGCTGCTATAGAAGGTGCAGATAATCTTTCTGTATATGTTACTCTGCTAAATGAAGCACAAAGTAAAATCGACCAGGCAAACAAACTTATAGAAGATTCCATTCCTGTAAAGGGCGAAGATTACTGGACAGACGAAGATAAAGCTGAAATCAAATCTTATGTTGATGAAGCTATCTTGGGAGGTGCTTGGTAATGAGCGTAAATGAAAAAATGACAACCATTGCCAACAAAATAAGGAGCTATACGAAAGAAACGGACAGGCTTTCCTTGGATGAAATCCCTACAAAAATTGACAGATGTCGCGATATAGGTTTTGAAAATGGTGTCCTAAAGGGAGAAGAGGATGGAAGATATGCGCAATACAAGGAATTTTGGAATAGCTATTTATCAGGACTATCAAACTATGGTCAAGCCAAACGTGCGTTTGGTTCAAGAGGGTGGAATAATAAAACTTTTAAACCGCCAATAGGAACAACGCTTAATCCTGTCAATGCTGAACTGTACTTTGCGGAGGCGAATATAACAGATTTAAGGGGCATATTGAAGGAAAGGAATGTAACTCTTGATTTGTCAAAGATGCAATACTGTGCGCAATTTGCTTATTATTCTACTATAACCAATTTCCCTGTAATTGATATGACTTCTGTTACAAATCGTACATCGATGTTTGAAGGGTGCTCTAAAATGGTTACTATTGAAAAATTGAATTTTGGCAATAAAACGACAGCAAACACAAGTATGTTTAATGGTTGCACTGCACTTAAAAACATTGTTATAGAGGGTGTTATAGCAACTACGATATCGTTTAGTTCAAGCCCTTTAACAAAGGATAGTATCACAAGTATTGTAAATGCCTTGTCAACAACCGCAACAGGCAAAACACTAACATTAAAAAAGACGGCGGTAAACGAAGCCTTTGGAATTGATGTTGATGATGAAACTACATACCCTGAGGGCTCTAAGTTTTACGAACTCAGGCATTCAAAGGATAACTGGACTTTTAGTTATGCGTAAAGGAGAAATGATATGAAAACAATGATTACTTTATATGCCGAAGAAGGTATGATTTTAACAGATGGAGAAACTTTCGGCACAACAATGCAGTTGGCAGAAGATAGAACCGCTGACGGTATCAAGGAAATATCTTTGGAAGAGTACGACAAAATCTTAGAGGCTGAAGCAAAAGAGGCTTTAGATAAATTAAATTAAGGAGGTACATAAAATGTACGAATTAGTAAAAAGAATTTTAGACAAATCAAAGGAAACCGGAGAGGATGTTTTAGTTGCACGTGATATGTGTATTGCTGAGGATAAGCCTAATGAGGCAGAACTCCGTAAAGCTGGCGAGTTCATCGGCGCACACTACGATGTAATCACAAAGTGCAGAAGAGAAAAAGATGAAGCTTCTATCGAAAAGCTTTGTGACTTGGTAGCAAATGGTACGCCTGATGACATCAGAACGTTTAAGGCAGAAGTTTTGGAGAGATAAGAGGTGCGGCTGTGCGCCGCAGGAAAGAGGTGTGATATGGAAAATATTATGAGCGGCATCAAAATTGCCTGCGGCGTTGTGGCCGCAATACTTTCGAATATCTTTGGAGGCTTGGATGCGTTGTTTACGGCTTTGTTAATTTGTATCGTTGTGGATTATGTGACAGGGATTATGGCTGCAATATATGAGAGAGAGCTCAACAGTGAAGTCGGGTTTCGAGGGATACTTAAAAAATTTGCAATTTTGTGTATTGTAGTCTTGGCCCATGAGCTTGAGGTCGTTATTGGTGTAGGCGGTATTCGTGATTTGGCGGTTGGTTTTTACATAGCAAACGAGGGAATATCTATTCTAGAAAACAGTGCCAGAATGAATGTGCCGGTTGCGAGAAATCTTGCGGGCATACTTGAACAATTAAAGGACAAAATTGAGAAAGAGGATGATGAGGATGATTAATGATGGCTGATGTTGAAAAAAAGCAGATTGCCTACAATCGTTTAGTGCGTACTTCCGCAATAAAGTACATAGTTATCCACGATACGGGTAATAAGTCGAAAGGCTCGGATGCTGATGCTCACTTTAAATATTTTAACGGCGGGAACCGTAATTCTTCTGCTGACTTCTTTGTTGATGACACAAAAATTTTGCAGGTTAATGACTACACTAAGTATTATACATGGCAGGTAGGCGACGGCAAAGGAAAATACGGTATTACAAATCAAAATTCCGTGGGCATTGAAATTTGTGTAAATGCTGACGGAGATTACAGTAAGGCTTTTGAAAATGCCGTGGAGCTTACCAAGCATCTGATGAAGGAATTGGATATTCCTGCAGAGCGTGTGGTGAGACATTATGATGCAAGCAGAAAAAATTGTCCCGCTTCAATGAGTGGCGAGGACTGGGCAAGGTGGAAGGAGTTTAAGGAGAAGATTATGGAATGTGACAGTAAATTTATAGATACAAAAGGACATTTCTCGGAAAATGCAATCAACGAGCTTTGCCAGATGGGGATTGTAAACGGCAGAACTGAGAATAGATTTATGCCTAATGAACCTATCACACGTGGCGAGGTTGCAGCTATTGCAAGAAGGATTATAAGGTATATAATGGGGAAATAAAACGGGGAGAAAGGGAGAAATTATTTCTATAATTTCCCCCTTTTTCAATTTTTGAATGCTTGACATTTCGGCAGATTATGATAAAATATAAGCAATTTAATAAGACGTATTGTCGTCGGCGGTAGCAATGCCGCTGATAAAAGGAAGACGGTTAGAATCCGTAACTGTACCCACAGCTGTATTTGTATGAGGGGTATTGCCGCGACGAAAGTCGGCCACTTAAAGGGAAGGTAGGCAGTATTTCGCAGGAGAAATCCATAATACATAAGTCAGAAGACTTGGCAATATGCGAGTGCAAAAGCACAAAATTAGACAAAAACAGTCGCAGTAAGTTGGTGTATTACTGCGGCTTTTTTGCGAAAAAAGGAGAAGAAAAAATGAAAAAAACAAAACTTTTAGCACTACTTTTAGCATTTTTAATGCTATTTTCTTCTGTAGGGGTATTTGCAGAGGAAACAACACAGGAAAGCGCACAAATGAGTTATCAACTAAGTGCTGAGGAAATTACACTTCGTGATAATATTGCAGAAGTATTAAAAGACGTAGAAGACGGTTGGACTGCTTTTGATATGGCGGCGTATTCTGCACTTCCTGATGCAACCGTCTCAATGTCAGATGACATAAATCAGGAGATAATAAATGCTTGTATTGATATAGCAACGTCATACACAGCTACAGCATCAGACCGTGCACGCGTAGAAATTATTTTAAGGTCTCTGGGAGTTGATTCACAGGAACTTTACACTTATAACAGCAATGACCGCGTAAATAATGCTGCGGCACTTGCTAATGCAGACCATACCGCATCAGGTCACTATGCAGCTCCTTGGATATTGCTTGCTGATATGCAGGGAAATGTTAATCTGTCTGATGTACAGACAGATGCACTTGTTGAAATTTTACAACAGAATTCAGCAGGCGGTACATTCGGCTACGAATGGGATGGCGTGCAATATCCCGACCCTGACACTGCAGCAGCAGTTTTGGCGGCATTAGCTCCTTTGTATGCAACCAACAATGAAGCAAAAGCGCTTTGTGATGAAATACTTGTAGCTTTTGATAGTATGATATCAGAAAGCGGTTCTTTTGGCAGTGCAAATTCCGATGCTTTTGTGATTATTGGTCTTATAGCGATGGGTAATAATCCTGCAGATATGAGGCATCCTGTGAGTGAAGCGTCAGTTATAGATGGGCTCCTGTCTTACAAGAATGAAACAAACAACGGCTTCACCTTTGCAGGCAATGATAATTTCATGGCGACGGAACAGGGGTTTCGTGCTCTTGTAGCTTTGTCGCAGTATAAAGGACAGGCATTTAATATTTATAATTTTAGTGGTAAAGAGGTTATTCCGGGAAGACAACAAATTATAGAAGAAATACCTGGAACAGATACACCTAGTGTGCCGGAGATAAATAAAATTACTGTTGTTTTATCAATAAAGCCTGATAACACATACTGGTTAGAGAGTATGTCGGTTGAAATTCCTGAAAATGGAACAGTATATGATGCTTTCTGTGCGGTACTAGAAGCTGTAGACGGAATTAGTGCAACAGGCGCAGAAAACGGATATATAACTTCAATAACAAAAGATGGAACAACGATGTCTGCAGGTAGTTACGGAGCAAATTCAGGATGGATGTACTCAGTAAATGGCGAAACTCCTGAAGTAGGAATGAAGAATTGTGTATTAACTGAGAATGATGAAATTTTGTGGTATTATTATAGAGAAAAGACAACGACAAATACAGGTGGCAGTATTTTGGGCGGAGGAGGAAATGGCTACGGCGGAGGTTCGTCAAACACAAAACCCGCAAAGCCTGTAAAACCTGAAATCTCCGAAACTCCTGAAACACCAGAAGTTTCGGAAACTCCCGAAGTTCCTGCATTTAATGATGTGATTAACCATTGGTCAAAGGAAGCCGTGGAATATGTAGTTAAAAAAGGAATTATGAACGGCGTTGGAGAGGGAGAATTTGCACCCGATAAAAAGCTGACACGTGCTATGCTTGTTACAATGTTGTACAGATTAAGTGGTGATACGGCTGATGGTGAAAATGAATTTTCGGATATCAGTGATGGCGTATGGTACAAGGAAGCTGCTGTCTGGGCAAGGGAAAAAGGCATAACAAACGGATACGGCAACGGCATTTTCGGAGCAGATGACGAAGTAACCCGCGAACAGTTGGTGGTAATGCTCATGAGATATGCTGAACTTGAACAACTGGATACAGCCACAGGTGAAGGTGAATTTATAGATGATAATGAAATTTCTGATTGGGCAAAATATGCCGCAAATTGGGCAAAGAATCTAGGACTGGTATCAGGACGAGAGGATGGAAGCTTTGACCCTTCAAATGGTGCTACAAGAGGAGAAATTGCCGCAGTATTCATGAGATTTTGTGAAAATGTTTTGAAGTAGGTAAATTATGAAGAGAATTTTAGTAACTGTTTTTTTAATAGCGACACTTTTATGCGGATGCGGTGCAGAGAATGAAACAAAGTATTCTGAATCGTCTGTCTCCCCAGATGTAATATCATCTGCAGAACCTCAGGAACCATTAAAAAATGTTGAACAAAAGGCAGAAGTTCCTCTAAAAGTTCAGGAAACAGAAAAAATAACGGAACCCACTCCCGAACCCGAAAAGGTCAACACGGTAAGTCTAATGGTTGACTGTACGGACGTGCTTGAAAATATGGAAAGCTTAAAGGAAGAAAAAAGAGGCGTTATTCCCCAAAACGGCATAATGTATACAAATTCCAAAGAAGAAATTCAAGAGGGCGACAGTGTTTTTGATGTGTTGAAGCGAGCACTTATTTCATCGGGTGTGCATCTTGAATTTTCCCTTACACCTGTGTATAATAGTGCATATATAGAGGGTATAGGAAATCTTTATGAATTTGATTGCGGTGAGCGTTCAGGGTGGAAATTCTCGGTAAATGGTGAAGTTCCCAGGGTAGGATGCTCAGATGTTTTGGTAAAACCATCTGATAAAATAGTATTTTTCTATAAAGTAATAGGATATTAATTATGAAAGAATTCACAAGGTGTCATCCCATTGTAAATTTAATATTTTTTGTATCCGTACTCACGTTTGCAGTAACCTTGATGCACCCTGTATGTCTGGGTATAGCATTACTGGGAAGTGTTAGTGTTTCCCTTGTCTTTGCAGGTGTGAAAAGAACGTTGCAGATAGTGGTTGTGGGAATATTTACAGCATTGGCGACTGCTTTGTTTAACGTCCTTTTTAACCATCAGGGAGCAACAGCCCTTTGGTATTTTCCGAATGGAAATATACTGACCTTAGAAAGCCTTGCCTTTGGTGTGGCGTCGGGTGTTATGCTTTCTTCCGTTGTAATATGGTTTATGAGCGTAAATAAAATAATTACACCTGAAAAAATAATTTGCCTGTTTGGTGGGATTTTGCCTGTCATATCTTTGGTGATTTCAATGATACTTAAGTTTGTGCCTGAATTTATACGGAATTTTAAAAGCATAAATCAAGGAAGAGTTGCCATAGGAAAGGGCGAAGAAAATAAATTTATAAGACTTAAAAAATCCTTTTCTGCGTTTTTGAGAGTTTCCCTGGAAAATGGCGTAAAGACGGCAGACAGTATGAAAGCAAGATGTTACGGCAGTGCAAAGCGTACCAGCTTTTCAAACTATAAATTTACAAAAAGGGATGCCGTCCTATTGTGTATCATATTTATTTTTGGCGTACTAACCCTTGCAGGCGTTTTGTGGGGAGAAACAAAGGCTACGTATTTTCCCGATATAATATTTGGAAAGATTTCACCCCTGACCGTTATAGCCTATGTACTGCTTTCTTTAACACCTTTGATTTTTGAACTTTGGGAGGTAATAAGATGGAAAAAATTAAAATAGAACATTTTACATTTACATACCCCCAGGAAACAAATGCGGCACTGTCAGATATTTGCGTTTCTGTTAATACAGGAGAATTTATAGTATTGTTAGGTCCATCGGGAAGCGGTAAAACTACACTTTTGTCCCAGTTGAAAAAAGAAATCAGACCTGCAGGTGAAAGTTTTGGTGAAATAACAGTCAATGCAGATTATGTGGGCTATGTGGGGCAAAATCCCCACAACCAGATAGTTTGCGACAAGGTGTGGCATGAGCTTGCCTTTGGTCTTGAAAATATGGGAATAAAGCCTCTTGACATTCGTGCTAAGGTTTCTGAGATGGCGACGTTTTTTGGTATTGAGAAATGGTTTGATAGAGATACTCAGAAACTGTCAGGCGGACAAAAGCAGATATTAAATCTTGCCTCTGTAATGGTAATGGACCCTGATGTTTTAATACTTGATGAACCTCTGTCTCAGCTTGACCCCATTGCTGCGACGGATTTTTTGGCAATGGTCAAAAGAATTAACGAAGAATTGGGAACCACAATTATACTGTCCGAGCATAGACTGGAAGAGGCGTTGCAGCTTGCAGATTCCGTGTGGATGATGGACGGCGGCGCACTTGATGTATGTAGTCCTAAAGAGATAGGGGAAAAAATTCCTTTTTCCTACCTTCCTGTACCTGCTAAAGTTTTTAAATCTTTAGATTCAGGAGCTGTACCCTTGACTATAAAAGAAGGAAGGGCTTGGCTTGCGACTCAGAGTATTAATATAATAAATAAGGAAAGAACGCAGGAACATCACGATGCGATTGCAGTAAAAATCAATGGTCTTTATGCAAGGTATGGCGAAAATGGTATAAACGTATTAAACGGCGTAACTGCAGAAATTAAGTCAGGTGAGATATTTGGTATACTTGGGGGAAACGGCAGCGGAAAAAGTACATTGTTATCTGTTTTGTGTGGCATAAAAAAACCCTATATGGGAAGTGTTAAAGTAAAAGGCGCATGTGCCATGCTGCCCCAGAATTGCGAAAATCTTTTTGTATATAAAACCGTTTATGAGGATTTAAAAGAAATAACAAAAGACGAAGAAACCATCAAAGAATACGCAAGACTTTGCGGTATAGAACATTTATTATACCGTCATCCGGGGGACTTATCGGGAGGAGAGAGCGAGCGTGCGGCTCTTTGTAAGGTTTTGCTGACAGACAGCGACGTTGTGCTGTTAGACGAGCCTACAAAGGGGATGGATGCAGAATTTAAGCAGGACTTTGAACAAATTTTAAAGACCTTGACAGAACAGAAAAAAACTGTCGTAATGGTTTCGCACGATGTAGAATTTTGTGCCCTCGTTTGTGACAGATGTGCGCTTTTATTTAACGGGGAGTTTACCTCTGTTGATAAAACCTGTGAATTTTTCTCTAAAAAGGCATTTTATACAACTTCTGCAAACAGAATGGCAAGAGGTTTGGCAGATGAATTGATATTGCCTGAGGAGCTGATAAAAGCATTAGGTGCAAAAACACCTGAGAAGGAAAAAACGGAGAAAAAATGTACGGCAGTACAGACTCAACAACCTATCGCGAAACAGAAGAAAAGGGCGAGTATTAACAAATATACTGCATTGTCATATATCGGACTTTTAATTGCAATTCCCCTGACGTTGCTTTTTGGAGTGTATGTTTTAGAGGATAAAAAATATTACCTTATGAGTTTAATGGTAATATGCGAGGCATTGGTCGCATTTGCTGTATCCTTTGAAAAGGAAAAAAACAAATCACGGAAAATAGTGATGATAGCGACGCTTTCTGCCATAGCGGTAGCGGGCAGATTTATATTTACGCCCTTTCCCGAGGTAAAGCCGGTACTGGCGATAATTATATTGGCGGGAGCAACTCTAGGAGCAGAGGCAGGATTTTTGACGGGTGCGGTTACGGCATTTGTGTCAAATATGTTTGCAGGGCAGGGAGCGTGGACACCCTGGCAGATGTTTGCTATGGGTGTAGTGGGTATGGTGTCTGCATTAATTTTTAAAAAAATCAAGCCCACAAAAATAACTTTATCAATTTATGGCATAGTATCATCAATTGCCATATACGGACTTATAATGAACCCTGCGTCACTGATTATGTGGAATCCTGAACCTACATTTGATATGTTCATATCTACAGTTATAGCAGGTATTCCTTATGACGCTGTTTTAGGTGTGTCTACGGCAGTGTTTTTGTGGCTTTTGTCGGGAATTTTTATGGACACCATAGGAAGAATAAAAACAAAGTATGATATATAGACGAAATATTTTTGCAAATTTTCAGGGAACGGGCAAGCCCGTTCTTTTTTGCATTTTGGGTACATTAAAGTCCTGTTGTATATATTTTACAAAAAAATTACAAAGATTTCTTGACTTTTTATTTAATTATGTTATAATTAATAATGTGTTATAGTGTGAATAGATAAATTTGTCAGTTGCACCCTGATAATTTTTATCTGTTCGGGTTTTGAACACAAGCAGGAGTCAGTCTTATTTGGTTTAGTAAAACCGGGGGGAATGAAAAATCAAATTATATTTTAAATTATGTTTAAAAGACGGCTCCGATACAGGTAAAATATCTTACATTACGGTCGAGAGGCTTATTTTGTAAAAAAATAAGTTTTTTGGCTTGGTTTTGTGTATTCGTTTTAAAAACGAATAAGTATTTTACCATTCATTTAAGTAAAGAAACGAAAGGAGTTTCAGTAAAACAATGAAAAAATTATTATCAGTAATTTTAGCAGTTGCTATGATTGCGTCATTGTTCTGTGTAGTACCTGCTTCAGCTGCTGCTGCAGTTTACGGCTGGCCCTATAACCATATCGGCTTTGAAGACGGTGAAACACGTTTATCTACAGCAGAGACAGGTTCTGCAACAGTTAGTGTTGTTGACGGCGGCGCACTTGGCACAGACAAGGCTGCTAAGATGACAATCGATACAGCAAAGTTTACATTTTACAGATTGCTCCACAGCAATAATGGTCTCATCTCAGGTGGGGATTATGTTGTTACAGCAGGAGATACTGTAAAGTTCTCAATGTATGTTAAGATTCCCTATGCTTACCAGACAGGTAATATCAGATTTATGATGCACAGTTCAAGTTCCAGTGCGTTTATTGATTCTAATGCTACTGATGGTTTATCAGGTGACTTGGCTACATTCGATCCTACATTACTCAATACATGGCAGAAGGTATCCTTTGAGTACGTAGCTCCTGTTACAGCAAAAATCGACGGAGACTATGGTATCTGCTTCCAGTTTGGTGACCGTTTAGCAAGAAATGCTGTTGTAGATTCAAGCATTGCTGCACCTGAATTTTATGTTGACGAAATCGAATTCTCAGTTAGTCATGATACAAGTGCCGATGTGGCAGCAGACAAAAATTTAAGCAATAGAGTAATCTATTCAAACGATTTTTCTGAAAACACAAACGGTATTGCATCAGCAAACGGCATCGCAGGTGCTTTAAACAATGGCGGATATTTTGAACTCACAGATAACAGCACAACAGAAATTGCTACAGCAAATATCACACTTCCCGAAAACCTTAAGCCCGGCGGCAAATATTTGCTTCAGATGAAGGTAAAGGTAAAAGATGGTGCGGTAGGCGGCACAGCTCAGGCGGAAGACGTATGGCCCCATGTAAGACTAAGGATTAACACCTCTACCTTGCGTGTACATTTTACAAATACATTTAAAAATGATGATACATGGGCAACATTGAATTTCTTAATGAATTCATCTGATGCAGGTATGAATACAAACACCTTACCTCTTACTTTCTGGATGTCTTCAGGCAACTCTGAAGTAGCTGGCGATACCATGGTTATTGGTATCGATGATGTAAAGGTAATCGACTTCGGACCTGTTATAAATGGTGACGCTGCAGTAACAGCTAACTGGAGAATATTCTACAACTCTGGTGATGGCTTAGGTTCATCTTCTGTAAGCGAATCGCATATGATAGGTGCAGATTACTTTGCTTGGTCAGTTGATGGAACCAACACTGTTAAGCCGATGGTTGGTTACGGCTATGACAGTGCTACAGGTGTAACTGACAGTACAGCAGCATCTGTAATGTTAGAATTTAAAGCTTTTGATACAAAGATTTATGCAGCAGCTGACCTTACAGCAGGTGCTAAATATCAGTTGAAAGCAAAATTAAGAGCAGGTTCATGGAACTCAGCAGGTCCTGTTGATATCGGTATGGTTTATACCACAGCATCAGGCGATAGCATAGTACCGCTTACAACAGTTACAACAACTACCGACAACACGTGGCAAGACTGTGATGTTGAATTTACAGTTCCTGCAGATGCAACAGCAGCAAAGCTGTACTTCTCACATAAAGAATCAGACGGCACTCCAGGTACAGGTACAAGCTCAATGGATTCTGGAAGAGTTTATGCTTTTGTAGATAATATAGAATTCATTCAGAAGCCTCTCGGTATTATTCCTTCAGTTACAGGTTTAACAGTAACAGGCACAAAGGAGGCAGGTTCTGCAATTGGTGCTACCTATGGATGGAAAACAATCGCAGGGGCATATGACGCTTCAATCGTTAAAGTATTAAGCGAAAATGGCGGTACATTAGCTATTTTAACAGGTGAAAACACATATGCTATCACAGAAGCTAATGTGGACAAAGTTAAGTATATCGAAGTTCTTCCTGTTTCATCAGCAGGCTACTTCGGTACACCTGTCAGAGTTGAAGTTCCTGCAGCTCCTGCAGTTACAGAAATATCATTCACAGCAGATGCAAGCTACACAGTAACATTTGTATCTCCCGAAGTTAAGAGCGGTACAGTTATCTGGGCAGCATACGATGCTTACGGAAAGATGACAAGCTGGAAGACAGCAACAATCTCAGTTGCTACAGCAGGCGGTTCAGCAGAATTAGCAGTTCCTGCAGGCTTTACAGCAGGCGCTACAAACAAAATTATGCTCTGGGCTGATATGGTTAACTGTGAACCTATAGCAGATGCTATTGAAAAATAATTTTAAATAGCAATAATAAAAGGAAAGCGAATTTTCGCTTTCCTTTTTCTTTATTTAGCCTTCCCCTTGAGGGGAAGGCTTTAATATTCTTTTATAAAACGCGCCATTATCATTGTGGCATTTTCTGCAGCGTGACTCAAAAATTCCATGTAGTTTTCAGCACCCGAACCGTCAGCGCAGTCAGAAATTGCACGAAGCACGCAGAAGGGTTTGTTATTTACATAGCACACATGACCAATGGCACCACCCTCCATCTCGCCTGCTATTGCACCGAAATTTTTAACTATACGGGTCTTCACATCGTTTGATGCTAAGAACTGGTCACCTGATGCAATTGTGCCTATTTCGTAATTTGCACCTGTCTCTTTTACACAAGACTCAATCTTTGTGACTGTATCTTTGTCTGCAGGAATCTTTACAATATTAATACCTGACAATAAACCTACTGGGTCACCCAAGGGGGAAGTATCCATATCGTGCTGAACCACGCTGTCAGCGATTGCAATGTCGCCGATGGAGAGTTTGTCGGATAATGTCCCTGCGACGCCTGTGTTGATGATTACGTCAGGATTGTATTTTAAAATCATAGTTTGTGCACAAATTGCGGCAAATACTTTGCCGATACCGCACACTGCCAAAACTACATCTTTACCATAAATTTTACCCGACATATATTCTACGCCTGAAAAAGTTTTTGATTTTTTATCTTCCAACAAATCAGCAAGGGCACGAATCTCAATGCCCATAGCACCTATAATTCCTATCATATGTTACTCTCCTTTTGGGTAAATAAAATTATTTGTATCGCGCAAAAGATTATCCAAAAATCTTATTGCCTCACTTTTAGCTTTTTCTAAGTTCAAGGATTTGTAGTTTCCGCACTCGATTTCAGAATTGCCAAAAACCTCGCCCTTGTGTGCTATTATTTTTTTGAGCACGTCAATTACCGTCTTACGTACAATATCGTTATCAGCATTCTGTACCAGAAGGTAAAACCCTGTCTGGCAACCCATAGGGCCAAAATATAAGACATCATCCGCTATGGGTGAATTTCTTACAAAGGTGGCAAACATATGCTCAAAGGTGTGCATGGTTTCGTTATCCATATAGTCGCCGCAATTTGGCTTTCTTGTTCTCAAATCATAAGTAGTAACTGCACCGTCTACACGGGAAATGTAAATCCCTTCTGTAATGTATCTGTGGTCAACAGTAAAGCTGGTTATCTTTTTCATAGTTTTTCCTCGATTTCTTTTGTTATCAATTGTGGACGTGGTATTTTTATTTCCTTATTGTTCAGGTAGTTAAGAACGCCTGCGTCACCACTAAAATCAAAGATGAGGCGACAGGCAATCAATGCCTGACGGCGGAGAAGTGAGTTTTTATCTAACTTCCCGTATTTGCCGTCACCAAGCAGGGGGTGTCCCAAGTGAGCAAAGTGTGCTCTTATCTGATGGGTTCTGCCTGTTATTAATTCAACCTCTAGCAGGTCGTGGTTTTTATATTTTCTTAATACCTTATATTTTGTTATCATTTCTTTAAAGCCTGGTTTTTTTGTGTCAGAAATGACTGCCAGCTTTGACTTTTCGTCTTTTAAATGGAAAGCTGATAAAGTATCTTCTTCCTTATATATATGTCCGCGAATAATACACAGGTAAAACTTCCTGATTTCCTTATATTTGATTTTTTCGTTTAATACACGCAAGGCCTCTGCGTTCTTTGCTGCAATTACCAACCCCATTGTATTTTTGTCAATGCGGTGGGCAAGGGTAGGGGAAAATGTCAAATCTGCATCGGGGTTATATTCGCCCTTATCATAGAGATATTTTTGTATTCTGTTTATGAGAGTGTCAGGAGTTTTTGACTCGTCTGCATGAACTGACAAGCCCTGAGGCTTGTTAACGATAATGATGTTTTCATCTTCATATATGACGTCAAGCCCGGCGGACGTTAAGCTCATAAACTCATGAACAGAATCCTTAACCTCGAAGAACTCGTCATTTATGTAAAGCTCCAAAAAATCCCCTTCATTTAATATAAGAGTTTCTGTTGCACGTTTGCCGTTAACTTTGACACGCTTTTTGCGTAGCGACTTATACACTAGGCTCTTGGGCATAGAGGATAAATATTTAATTAAGAATTTATCAAGTCGCTGACCTGAGTCGTTTTTTGTTACGGTAAGTGATTTCATGAGAAGCCCTCCAATATTTATAGTATACCATAAAAATATGTCCGTATCAATACCAAAAAAGATGTTGTAATATTGCACAAAAATATAAAATATACCAGAGAAAACTTTGTGAATTATTTTTTGCATCAAAATTGAAAAAAAGCTTGCTTTTACCTATTATATAAGGTATAATGTAAGAGCTGTGACATGGCATACGAGGAAGTGGGAGGTTGCCGCGTAGCGACGCGGGTTTTTCCATGGAGAATGTCCGATTCATTGAAACCGGGCGACAGAGTCATTGCAAAAACGGTAATACTATTTGGCAAGAACGGGGCAACTATGCCCTTTTTGCGCGTGTGTCCGTTTGTGCAGAAGAAGACTACATCTTGAACCCGGAGACCGATACGGTTTTCGGCATTATTTATGAGATGCCGCAAAACACCCGGCTCGGTTTTCAAAAAAAGATGCTGTCGTTCCAATTCACAGACACAAAATTTATAAGGAGGAAACACAAATGGCACAGGCAAACCAGAAAATGAGAATCAGACTGAAGTCTTACGACCACGTACTTTTAGACCAGTCAGCTGAGAAGATTGTTGAAACAGCCAGAAGAAACGGAGCTAAGGTATCAGGCCCTATTCCGCTTCCTACAAAGAAGGAAATCGTAACAATCTTAAGAGCTGTTCATAAGTACAAGGACTCTAGAGAACAGTTTGAAATGAGAACTCACAAAAGACTCATCGAAATCTTAATGCCCACAGCAAAGACAGTAGATGCTTTAATGCGCATCGAACTCCCCGCTGGTGTAGACATCGAGATAAAGAACTGAGCAAACTGCTAAGCGGTTTGTCAAAAGGCACCCTTGAGTAAAACTCAGGGTCATGTTTGCGAAAAAGCAAACCAATAACCAATTTTAGGAGGTGCTTTTATGAAGAAAGCAATTTTAGGCACAAAGCTCGGCATGACACAGCTCTTCACAGAAGAAGGCGTTATGATTCCCGTAACAGTTGTAGAAGCTGGTCCTTGCAGAGTAATCCAGAAGAAGACAATTGAAAACGACGGATATTCCGCTGTTCAGGTTGGCTTCGGCGAAAAGAAAGAAAAGCATACCACAAAGGCTATGCAGGGCCACTTCAAAAAGGCTGGCACAGGCTACATGAGATACTTAAGAGAACTCAAGTTAGATTCTGCCGCTGAAATGAACGTTGGCGACGAAATCAAAGCAGACGTATTCGCTGCCGGTGAATCTGTTGACGTAACAGGTATCACAAAAGGTAAAGGTTATGCTGGTCCCATTAAGAGATGGGGAGCACACAGAGGTCCTATGACACACGGTTCAGGCTACCACAGAGGCCCCGGTTCATTAGGTGCTTGTTCTACACCTTCAAGAGTTATGAAGGGCAAGAAGCTTGCAGGTCACCTCGGTGTTGAAAAAGTAACAATCCAGAATCTTGAAGTTGTATTAGTAGACGCTAGCAAGAACGTAATTGCAATCAAAGGTGCAATTCCCGGTCCTAAGGGCGGCATGGTAATCATTAAAGATTCTGTTAAGGCATAACAAATAACGGATACGAAAGGAGGAGAAGTTAAATGCCTAACGCAACATTATTGAATATGGAAGGTAAAGAAGTTGGCAAGCTCGCATTAAACGATGCAGTGTTCGGTATCGAACCCAGCAAGTCAGCTATGCATACAGTAGTAGTTAGCTACCTCGGCAACCAGAGACAGGGCACACAGAGCGCACTCACTCGTGCAGAAGTACGCGGCGGTGGCATCAAACCCTGGAGACAGAAGGGTACAGGCCGTGCTCGTCAGGGTTCAACAAGAAGCCCTCAGTGGACAGGTGGTGGCGTAGTATTCGCTCCCAAACCGAGAAGCTACAGAACAAGTGTTAATAAGAAGATTAAGCAGTTAGCAATGAGATCAGCATTATCTGCAAAGCTTGCTGATAACGAAATGCTCTTCTTAGACAACATCACAGTAGAAGAAATCAAGACAAAGACAATAGCAGAAATGCTCAAAAACTTAAACGTAACAGAAAAAACTCTCATTGTTCTTTCAGAAAATAACGAACAGGTTTATCTTTCTGCAAGAAACATTCCCGGAGTTGGCGTGTCTTACGTAGGTATGGTTAACGTGTACGAATTATTAAAGTACAAGAAAGTAATCATGGTTAAAGACGCTGCCGAAAAATTAGGGGAGGTGTACGCGTAATGAAAAGCCCTTATGACGTTATCATTAAGCCTGTAGTTACAGAAGCTAGTATGGATATGATCGCTGATAAGAAGTACACATTTAAAGTGGCTACAGACGCTAACAAAGTTGAAATTAAAAAAGCTGTTGAAGAAATCTTCGGCGTAAAAGTTGAAAAGGTTACAACAATGAACTTCGACGGCAAGCTCAAGAGAATGGGAAGATTCGAAGGCAGACGTGCTGCATACAAAAAAGCAGTAGTAAAGCTTACAGCTGACAGCAAAACAATCGAATTCTTCGAGAGCATGGTTTAATTAATAATAAGGAGTGAATTAGGATATGCCGACAAAGAGATATAATCCTACCTCACCTGCAAGACGTTTTATGACAGTTTCCACATTCGAGGAAATCACAAAGTCAGAACCTGAAAGATCATTACTTGAATCTTTAAACAAAGCAGGCGGTAGAAACAATTATGGCAGAATCACCGTTCGTCACAGAGGCGGCGGCAACAGAAGAAAATACAGAATAATCGACTTTAAGAGAAATAAAGTTGGTACAGCAAAGGTTATCGGTATCGAGTACGATCCTAACAGATCTGCAAACATCGCTTTAATTCAGTATGAAGACGGCGAAATGAGATACATCTTAGCACCTTTAGGTGTTACAGACGGTATGGAAATCGTAACAGATCCTGCTGGCGCAGACATCAAGCCCGGTAACGCAATGTACATCGCTAACATCCCTGTTGGTACAATCATCCACAACATCGAGCTTCAGCCCGGTAAAGGTGGTCAGTTAGTAAGAACAGCAGGTGCTAGTGCACAGCTTATGGCTAAAGAAGGTAAGTATGCTCAGGTTAGACTTCCCTCAGGCGAAGTTAGACTTATTGCTCTTAACTGTATGGCTACAATCGGTCAGATTGGTAACTTGGATCATGAAAACGTATCTATCGGTAAAGCTGGTAGAAAACGTCACATGGGATGGAGACCTACAGTTCGTGGTTCTGTAATGAACCCCTGCGATCACCCCCACGGTGGTGGTGAAGGTCGTTCACCTGTTGGTAGACCCGGTCCTGTTACACCTTGGGGTAAGCCTGCACTTGGTCTTAAGACAAGAAAGAAAAAGAATCTTAACGACAAGTTCATTGTTAAGAGAAGAAACGATAAATAATATTTCGTAACGATATCGAGGAACTCCCTCGGAAATATATGGCGAAGGAGGATTTAAATTGAGTAGATCTGTTAAAAAAGGACCTTTCGTGCATGCAAAGCTTTTAGCTCGCATCATGAAAATGAACGAAACAAATGAAAAAAGAGTTTTAAAGACATGGTCAAGAAGCTCAACCATTTTCCCTGATATGGTAGGCCATACAATCGCCGTACACGACGGAAGAAAACACGTTCCGGTGTTCATTTCAGAAGATATGGTTGGTCACAAGCTCGGTGAGTTTGCACCCACAAGAACATACAAGGGCCATGCCGGCAATAAAACAAGCGGTAAATAATATTTCCTTTTAAGAGAGGAGGAGTTATAGTGGAAGCGAGAGCAAAACTTAGTTACGCTCGTATTTCATCAAGAAAAGTTAAGATCGTAATTGATATGATCAGAAATAAACCTGTTGACGTTGCTATGGGTATCTTAAAGAATACACCCAAAGCTGCAAGTGAGTTACTCATAAAACTCCTTGCTTCAGCTATCGCAAATGCTGAAAACAACCACAACATGGACAAAAACAACCTGTACATTGCAGAAATTTATGCAAACCAGGGTCCCACACTCAAAAGAGTTCGACCCAGAGCACAGGGCAGAGCGTTCAGAATAAGAAAAAGAACAAGCCATATTACAATAGTTTTAAAAGAGCTTGGTCAGTAAAACTTAGAGAAGGAGGTATAAGTCTTGGGACAGAAAGTTAATCCACACGGTTTAAGAGTAGGCGTAATTAAAGACTGGGATTCAAAGTGGTTCGCAAATGATAAGGACTTCGGTGATTACCTGGTTGAAGATTATAAATTAAGAAAATTCTTAAAGAATAAGCTCTACGCTGCAGGTATTGCGAAAGTAGAAATCGAGCGTACAGCTAAAAGAGTAAAAATCAACATTTTTGCAGCAAAACCCGGTATCATCATTGGTAAGGGCGGCGCTGAAATCGAGAAGGTTAAAAAAGAGCTTGAAAGCTTAACAAATAAGACAGTTGCTTTAAATATCGAAGAAGTAAAGCAGCCTGATATGAATGCACAGTTAGTAGCTGAAAACATCGCTTCACAGTTAGAAAGACGTATTTCTTTCAGAAAAGCAATGAAATCAGTTATGGGCAGAGCAATGAAGTTAGGTGCTAAGGGTATTAAAACAACATGTTCTGGCCGTCTTGGCGGTGCAGAAATCGCAAGATCAGAGCACTACCACGAAGGTACAATTCCGCTCCAGACATTAAGAGCAGACATCGACTACGGTTTTGCTGAAGCAAACACAACATACGGTAAAATCGGTGTTAAAGTCTGGATCTACAAAGGAGAAATCCTTCCCGAGAGCAAGAAGATTAAGACTGAGGGAGGTAAATAAGAATGTTATTACCTAAAAGAGTAAAATACAGAAGAGTAATGCGCGGTAGAATGAAGGGTCAGGCGTTACGTGGTAACAAAGTAACAAACGGCTCATTCGGTTTACAGGCATTAGAAGCTTCTTGGATTACATCAAACCAGATCGAAGCTGCCCGTATCGCTATGACACGTTACATCAAGCGTGGCGGTAAAGTTTGGATCAAGATTTTCCCGGATAAACCGGTTACAGAAAAACCTGCTGAAACACGTATGGGTAGTGGTAAGGGTTCACCTGAGTACTGGGTAGCAGTAGTTAAGCCCGGCAGAGTGCTCTTCGAAATCGACGGCGTTTCAGAAGAAGTTGCAAGAGAAGCACTTCGTCTTGCTATGCACAAACTTCCTATTAAATGTAAGTTTGTAGCAAAAGAAACTGAAGAAATGGAGGGTTAATTTAATGAAGGTAAACGAAATCCGTGCATTAAGCACAGAAGAACTCGAAAGCAATCTTGCTGACCTTAAGAAAGAACTCTTTAACCTCAGATTCCAGAATGCTACAAATCAGTTGGAAAACCCCATGAGAATCGTTGAGGTTAAGAAGACAATAGCCAAGGTTAAGACAGTAATGGCTGAGAGAAAACTTGCAGAATAAGGATAAATAAGTCCTTGAAAGGAGTGAAATCATGGCAGAAACAAGAAACTTTAGAAAACAGAGAATCGGTAAAGTTGTTAGCAACAAAATGGACAAAACAATCGTAGTTGCTATCGAATATAACGTAAAGCATCCTCTTTATGGCAAGATCATGAAGAAGACATACAAACTTAAAGCCCATGACGAGAACAATATGTGCGGAATTGGCGATAAGGTGTTAGTAATGGAAACAAGAAAACTCTCTCGCGATAAGAGATGGAGACTTGTGGAAATTTTAGAAAAGGCACAGTAATTGAATTAAGAAACGGAGGTTACCAATTATGATTCAACAGCAGACACTTTTGAAGGTTGCGGATAATACCGGAGCAAAAGAGTTGATGTGTATCAGAGTATTGGGCGGTTCTAAGAGAAGATATGCTGCAATCGGCGATGTAATCGTTGCTTCAGTTAAAAAGTCAACACCCGGCGGCGTTGTTAAAAAGGGTGACGTAGTAAAGGCTGTAGTTGTTAGATCAGTTTCAGGCGTAAGACGTAACGATGGCACATACATCAAATTTGACGAAAACGCAGCAGTTATTATAAAGGACGACAAGAACCCAAGAGGAACACGTATTTTTGGACCCGTTGCAAGAGAGCTTCGTGAAAAAGAATACATGAAGATTCTTTCTTTGGCGCCTGAGGTACTCTAATTTAAATTAAAATTAAGGAGGAGCCCACAAAATGGCAAAAATGAATATTAAATCCGGCGATGAAGTAGTAGTAATCGCAGGTAAAGATAAGGGTAAAAAAGGTAAAGTAATCGAAGTTTTGCCTGGTAAGGGTAAAGCAATCGTTGAAGGCGTAGCAGTAGCTACAATGCATAAAAAGCCCCGCAGTCAGCAGCAGCCTGGCGGCATCATCAAGCAGGAAGCAGCAATTGATGCTTCAAACGTAATGGTAGTTTGCTCAAAGTGCAAAAAAGCAACAAGAGCAGCAAGAAAGGTGCTTGAAGACGGCACATCAGTACGTTACTGCAAGAAGTGCGGAGAAACCTTTAACGACTAATTTTGTAAGAGGAGGTAAACTAAGCAGATGGCTAGATTACAGGAAAAATACAGCAAGGAAGTTGCACCTGCTTTAATGGCTAAATACAGCTACAAGAGCACAATGCAGATTCCTAAGCTCGAAAAAATTGTAATAAATATCGGCTGTGGCGAAGCTAAAGACAATGCAAAAGCTTTAGACGGCGCAGTTAGCGATTTACAGGCGATTACAGGTCAGAAGCCCGTAATCACAAAAGCAAGAAAATCTGTCGCTACTTTCAAAATCAGAGAAGGTATGTCAATCGGCTGCAAAGTTACACTTCGTGGCGCTAAGATGTACGAATTCTTAGACAGATTCTTCAACGTAGCACTTCCCCGAGTAAGGGACTTTCGTGGTATCAACCCCAATTCATTTGACGGCCGCGGTAACTACTGCGTAGGCGTTAAGGAACAGTTGATTTTCCCCGAAATCGACTACGATAAGATTGATAAGTTAAGAGGCATGGATATTATTATGGTTACAACAGCGAAGACAGATGAAGAAGCAAGAGAGCTTCTCTCATTAATGGGCGCGCCGTTTTCAACCAAATAATCAGGGTAAAGAGGAGGATTATTAAATGGCTAAACTTGCAATGAAATTAAAGCAGCAAAAAACGCCTAAATTCAGCTCAAGACAGTACAACAGATGTAAAATCTGCGGACGCCCCCATGCGTATCTCAGAAAGTACGGTATCTGCCGTATCTGTTTCCGTGAATTGGCTTACAAAGGTCAGATTCCCGGTGTGAAGAAGGCAAGCTGGTAAAATTTATTGAATTCGGAAGAAGGAGGTAATAAATATGCATACAACCGATCCTATCGCAGATATGCTTACAAGAATCAGAAATGCAAACGCTGCAAAGCACATTTGCGTTGATGTTCCCGCTTCTAATGTAAAGAAGGCAATTGCTGAAATCTTATTAGAAGAAGGTTACATTAAGAACTATCAGATAATCGAGGACGGCAAACAGGATATCATCCGTATCGCTTTAAAGTACAACGGTAAAGAGAGAGCAATCTCTGGTATCAAGAGAGTTTCAACACCCGGCCTCAGAATATACAAGAGTAAAGAAGAGTTACCCAAGGTATTAAAGGGTCTCGGTATCGCTATTGTTTCAACATCCAAAGGCATTATGACTGACAAGAAAGCTCGAAAGGAAAATGTTGGCGGCGAAGTAATGGCATTCGTATGGTAATACGCAAAGAAATTTAGGAGGTGCACACAGTGTCCAGAATCGGAAGAATGCCTATCGCGGTTCCCGCAGGCGTAACAGTTGAAGTGGCAAGCGGAAACGTAGTTACAGTTAAGGGACCTAAAGGCACACTTACAAAGGAATTACATCCTGATATGATTATCAAACAGGAAGGCGCTGAAATCACAGTTTCAAGACCTTCTGAAATAAAAGCTCACAAGGCACTGCACGGTTTAACAAGAACACTCTTAAACAACATGGTAATCGGTGTTACAGAGGGTTACGAAAAGAAACTTGAAGTAAACGGTGTTGGTTACAGAGTACAGATGCAGGGCAAAAACCTTGTAATGAACCTTGGTTATTCACACCAGGTTGAAATGGTTCCAGTAGACGGTATCACAATTGAAGCTCCTTCAGCTAACGAAATCATCATCAAAGGTATCGATAAGCAGATCGTTGGTGAATTCGCGGCGAAGGTTCGTGAAAAGAGACCGCCTGAACCCTACAAGGGCAAGGGTATCAAATACGCAACAGAGCGTATCAGAAGAAAAGAAGGTAAAACCGGCGGTAAGAAATAATAAGTCACCGGAAGTAATCTTTTTGGTGTTAGGAGCTATGGCAAAATCTATGGCTTCGTAAACAGTAAAAATCAAAAGGAGTGAATCGAATTGATTAACAAGCAGTCAAGTAATGTTGCAAGACTCAGACGTCACGCAAGAGTACGTAAGGCTATCAGCGGTACATCCGCTTGCCCCAGACTTTGTGTGTTCAGAAGTCTTAAGAACATTTATGCTCAGATAATCGACGACGTTAAAGGCACAACTTTAGTTGCAGCTTCATCCTTAGAACTTAAGGGCGAATTCGGCGGTAACAAAGAAGCAGCGAAAAAAGTCGGCGAATTAGTAGCCAAGAAAGCTTTAGAAAAAGGTATTGAAAACGTAGTATTCGACAGAGGCGGATATATATACCACGGCCGTGTACAGGAACTTGCAGATGGTGCAAGAGAAGCCGGTCTTAAATTCTAAGAAAAGGAGGAAATAGTTTTGGCTCAACTTATAGAC
>JAFQJE010000015.1 GCA_017415145.1 Clostridia bacterium | reverse complement strand
TTCCATACCGCAGTCAATAAGGATATGCTTTCCACAAGCTTCAAGCAAGGTACAAGAGCCTGTAACCTCATGAGCTGCTCCTATAAATGTTAATTTCATATTCACTTACTCCTCTCCTAATATTTCTCTTCCTTCATCTTCGGTTATGTATTCGACCTCTACCATACATTCTATGACTTTTTTCTGTCTTTGTTTCGCAAGGTCAGGTCTGTTGTTTAACGAATATACTAACGGTGCGTTTGGTCTTCCAACAAGTAAAGTACACTCATAGTCCGTCATACCATTCCGCATTTTTGCATATGTATATCATACAAGTGCATCATCTTTAACCTCAACAACATCTTCAATCTGACAGTTAAGAGCTTTACAAATCTTTATAAGAATGGTCAATGCTACTATCTCATTTTTATTAAGCTTTGTTAAAGTTGTTGAGGATATATCTGCAAGTTCCATTAGGTCATGCTTGCGAATATTCCTTTTCTTCAATGTTTCCCATAGTCTTTGATATGTTACCATAGCATAAGCCTCCGAAAATTTATGTATTAATTATACACCTATTCGACAAAAAAATCAAGACTTCGCTTGATTTTCGTTATATTGCATTTCAGTTTACAATTGATGTAAGGAATTTTTATAATGGTTTTAACAGTACAATTTTCTTTGGTTAATGTATAATAAATTTTGATATGATAATTAAAAAAACTCTTCCGCAAAGGTTTTATTTTAGTCCTATTACGGAAGAACTTTTTTGACCACATGTTATCCCACAGTTAGAAATGTAACAGGCGGAAACAGTGGAGATAAGATGTCCAAAGAGTATGTTGAATGTAGCAAAAAGGGCTAAAAAAGGCAAAAACCGCTATATATCAAGCTTTAGAGCGTGTTCGGGACGTAGAAGCCGCAGGTTCAAATCCTGTCATCCCGACCAGGAACACAGAGTATCCATTTGGGTCCTCTGTGTTTTTTGTTTTGTTTGAAAAACTGAATTCTTTGACAACATAAAAAAAGGCCTTAAATGTGACTAAACACAAAAAGCCTTTTTTGTTTAAAGCGAGTCATATTTTGTACTATATGAATAAAATCAAATTACTCTTATACTTTTTTTACTATTTCAACAATCTGATTTATATTCTTCTTTCCAAAAGATACGTTTTCATCATTTATAACAAGACACGGAACACTCATAACATTATATTTTTTCTTTAAATCTTCAAAATGCTGAAGGTCATATACCTCTGCTTTAATGTTTTTGTTTTTTGTTGCAATACGCTGACAGGCAATTACCAAATCGGGACACATCGTACAAGACAAAGATACTAAAATCTTCATATCTGTTTGATTTTGAATTTCCTCAACTTCCTTTAATGTATCTTCATCTATTGTCTGTCCGGGACCTGCCGCATTGTAAAGCCCCAATACAAATGATGTAAACTCATGTCCTCCCGGCACACCGTGAAATGCAATTCCTAAATCAATTCCATCCTCTGAAAATACTCGCACGCATGGCGCAAAATCGGATTGGTCATTTTTATCAGCTACCATGACTGTAAGTTTGTCCGTAAGGTCTGCAAGCTTTGTTATAAAACCTTCCAGTTCCAAAGAAACAGGGCGATTATCAAGATACAGTTTTAGGATAAGCTTGCGTTCCATTTTTGAAAATACTCCCTCTAACTGTTCTTTCATTTCTGCTGTAAATATATCACCGGAATCATCAGATGCCTCAGCGGTTTTTGTTGCATTTGGATAGTCTGTCATTCTTGTAACGGGAGGCTTCGGATGAAGCCCTGTTTTTCTCTGCATTTCGGCAACATATTTTTCAAGCTCAGTAGCGGCAATAGCACCATCACCGGTAGCAGTAACCACCTGACGGAGAGGTTTGATACATACATCGCCTGCTGCATACAATCCATCATTAGTCGTTTTTTGACTTGAGTCAGTTATAACATAGCCGTATTCATTTAACTTTGCAATATCTTTAACCAACTCTGTGTCAGGAGAATATCCGGCAAACACAAATACTCCGAAGTTATCTCCGTCTTCTGCTTGATATTCGGTAACATCTCCGGTTTTGGTATTTTTATATCTAATATAATTAAGACCGTTTTCACCGCTTACTTCTTCTACAACCGTATTATAAATAACAGTTATTTTTTCGTGATTTTTCGCCGGTTCTGCAACAGACATAGCACATGTGAAATCATCATCCCGAACAAGAATCGTTACATGACGGGCAAATTTAGTTAAGAATACACTTTCCTCTGCTGCGGCAAAGCCTCCGCCGACTACATAAACCTCTTTCCCTGTAAAAAATTCTCCGTCACATGTAGCACAATAAGCAACTCCTCGGCCTTTGTGTTCTTCTTCTCCTTTAAATCCTATAGTTCTCGGATGTGCACCGGTAGCAAGCAGAACTCCTAAACATTGAAAATCTCCACGAGTTGTGTGAACGGTTTTAACAACATCATCCATTTTCAGGCTTTCTGCTTCCGCCATTAAAAATTCTGCTCCAAATGTTTCTGCCTGACGGCGCATAGTTTCGGTAAGCTCTTTTCCGCTTATTTTTCCTAAGCCCGGATAATTTACAACCTCATGTGTAATGGTAATTTGACCGCCAAACTGCTCCTTTTCAAGGACTAACACGCGGTATCTTGCACGAGCCAGATAAATGGCGGCGGTAAGTCCTGCCGGACCGCCGCCTATCACTACAACATCATATAAATTATCTTGGTTAATATTTTGTATATTGTTCATTATAACTGTCCTACGAGATCAAGACTAGGCTTTAATGTTTCAGCACCCGGCTGCCAGTTAGCAGGACAAACCTGATCGCCGTGTGCGTGAACAAACTGACATGCCTGAACCTTACGGAACAGTTCTTCTGCATTTCTGCCCACATTTCCGGCAGTAACCTCGTAGCCTACAATTTTACCTTCAGGATTTATGATAAAAGTACCGCGTTCTGCAAGACCATCTGATTCAATTAAAACCTCAAAATCTCTTGAAATTTCATGAGTCGGGTCAGCAAGCATAGGATAATTGATTTTTTTAATTCTTTCAGACGCATCGTGCCATGCTTTATGAACAAAATGTGTGTCGGTAGATACAGAGTATATCTCACATCCCACATTTTTAAAATCCTCATACTTATTTGCTAAATCTTCCAACTCCGTTGGGCATACAAAGGTAAAATCCGCAGGATAGAAAAAGAATACACTCCATTTACCTAAAATCTCCTCTTTGGAAACCATCTTAAAATCGTCTCCGTGAAATGCGTAAGCTTTAAAATCTGAAATTTCTTTGTTAATCAATGACATAATTTTATTCTCCTTTACTTTTTAATTTTATACTTTCCAAAGGCTATGCTGATTGCAAAAAGCATATACTGCTTTTACGCTGTCTCCCTTGGATAATGAAAAGTTTGCCTTCGGAGGTGTGTTTGGCGAAAGTCTCTTGTATTGGAATCCGTCATCACTTTCAATGCACACCCACTCGATATAATGCTGGGGTTCCATCGGATGTTCGACCGAACCGACTGAAACGGTTACCTTGTCACCTTC
>JAFQJE010000014.1 GCA_017415145.1 Clostridia bacterium | reverse complement strand
GTGTTGCTACTCTTTGGAGATATCGTTATTGTAAAAGGTCAGTTTGACGCAGTGGTAGCCTTAGCAAGTAACTATGAGTTAAGTTTTAAAATAGAAGGAAAAATCGAGTATAGCGATGAGAAAAAGGAAAAATTAGCACGATAGTAGAAAGGATGAGCGTATATGAAACAGGTATTACACAGATATCTCCAATCCATACATCCGAGGAATATAAAATTATTGATGAAAGACAACAAGCCATCATTTTTTCTAATGATATGGTGGTTCATGCTTTACCCATTTATTTTGAATCAGGGAAAAAAGCCATCCGAAGAAGCAATTCAGACTACGGTGCATTTGGCAATAAGGCTTTTACCATTATTGCTTATGTCATGGAGCAATATAGCAGGTAGAATTCCAATGTCAAAAGCCATGTTCTTAGCTCCACTAAAAGAGGCTGAGCGAAAAGAATATATAAAAAATACACTTTATGTGAAGATAGGTATACCGATGCTACTTAGTCTGATATTAGAAATCTTATTAGCCTTCTTTTATCAAACAAATGCGATTCAGATTTTCGTAGTAGAATTTGCGATGTTTTCCATGGGATTAGGAGAATATCTTTGCTGTCACCTAATAAATAAGCATGACCGTCATATAGATAGAGCATTTGTGGATAAAGACGGACAAGTAAAAGAAGCAGTAATGAATATAATGAATGTTGCTTTAGGATATTTTCTATTTATAGGATTGGAATACACAGACTTCACACCAAGCATGCGTATTTTTGATGAAGTTGTAGTGATAAGTTTATTACTACTTATGTTAGTATTTGATATTCGTATTCTAAAGACAAGATACCAGTCCACCGTTGACACTATCAGTAATTACGAACGATATTTTCTTATAAAAGGAAAAGTAAAATAATCAGGAGTGCCCTAGAGGCAAAAGTGAGAAAACATGAAAATTGTCATACAACCACAAGGAACTTTGGCAATCTATGAGCAGATTGTAAATCAATTGAAAAATGCCATTGTAACAGGAGAACTGAAAACCAACGAAGCACTTCCGTCGATTCGTGCCTTAGCAGGAGAATTGCAGGTTAGCGTCATTACGACCAAGCGTGCCTATGAAGAGTTGGAAAAAGAAGGACTCATTCGGTCGGTAGCAGGAAAAGGCTTTTATGTCTGCGAGTACAACACAGATTTTTTGAAGGAAAAGCAGTTTATGATGTTGGAAAAACGCTTGGTAGAAATCATTATAGAAGCAAAAGCTGCGGGCCTATCGAAAGAAGATTTTCTAGAGATGTCAGAGGCATTATTTGAGGAGGAGCATCGCTAATATGTTATTAGAATTTAAGAATGTGACAGGTACATCAAAAAAATATGCTCTACAGGACATAAATTTCACTTTAGAAGCAGGTTATATTATGGGCTTGGCAGGTAAAAACGGAGCAGGCAAGACAACTCTGTTTGACTATATTATGAACCCAAAGCAGCAGTACACAGGAGAAATTAAAATCGAAGGTGTAAATATTCGTGACAATCATCACCTTATGATGAATCGAATCGGACTGATTTCTGATAAAAACACTGGTTTTTTTGCAGAAAAAACAGCCAAAGAGAATATAGAACTTTTGGGACGATTCTATGAAGAGTGGGATGATACTGTATTTTTCAAAGCCATGCAAAAAATGAATTTATCTGTGGGAAAAGTGGTAGGCAGAATGTCTCGAGGCGAAACCTTTAAGTTTCAGACTGCATTTGCAATGGCACACAAACCAGCGCTTTATTTAATCGACGAAGCAACAGCGGGAATGGATCCAGTATTTCGAATTGATTATTTTAAAATGTTGCAGGAAATCATTGCAGAGGAAACAGCATCCATACTCATGACCAGCCACATTGAAGATGAAATCAAACGAAAAATGGACTATGTGGGAATTATGGAAAATGGAAAATTGGTAGAAGTAAAAGAGGCGGATGGAATCGATGTTTAAGAGAAAAAAAGAACAGTTAATTGATGAATTTTATAAGGCATTTTTGCAGGGGAGAGTGCAACAGGTGGGAACATGGCTTATGGTAGGCCTCTGTTTATTTTTTGAAATTTTCATGTCGGCTTTTCCTGTTTCAGAAATAATTATGTCAACAGACGAAGACGCAAATATATTATTTTTTGTGTTTGTATTCTCGGCGCTTTTAGGAGCCTTCATTTATATAAGTATGTACCATTCCTTTATAGAAGGACAGGGACAACGCTTATATAGCGATGTGCTCCAATATATTCCAGTATCCTATACGGATTTATGTGTTTATAAAACAAAGAAATTGTTTGTGTTTTTAGCCAGAATAACAGGAATTGCATTAGCCCTTCAGGTGCTGGTAGCTTTTTTTAGACATAGCTTAAGTATTTGGAATGTGGTGTACATTTTCGTTGTAGCTTTCTTGCTTCCATTTCTATGGACAGTCCTATACATCTGGTTGGGGGATAGAAATAAAAAGGAGTAAGGTATTTATGAATATACCTTACTCCTTTTTCATATTTTTACGCCATAATCAATTTCGCAAATTTCTTTTTACCACGTTTTACGATAAGGCCTTCGCCCTCGAAAGCACTTGCATCGTAAGATGTTGAGATGTCTGTTACTTTTTCATCTGCAACAGTTACACCACCCTGCTGTACAGCACGGCGAGCATCCGAACGGCTTTCGCAAAGACCAGCTTTTACGAGTACTGCCATGATATCAAGGTTGCCGTTTGCAAAGTCTTCTGCAGTAAGTTCTACGGTTGGCATGTTAGCTAAGTTGCCGCCACCTGCAAAAAGTGCGTGTGAAGCTTCTTTTGCTTTTTCAGCTTCTTCTTCACCATGAACAAGTTTTGTAAGTTCGTAAGCTAAGATTTCTTTTGCCTGGTTAAGCTGAGCACCTTCCCAAGCATCCATAGCTTCGATTTCTTCCATTGGGAGGAAGGTAAGCATACGGATACATTTTAATACGTCTGCATCTGCTACGTTTCTCCAGTACTGGAAGAAGTCGAATGGAGATGTCTTATTTGCATCTAACCATACAGCACCTGACTGTGTTTTACCCATTTTCTTTCCTTCTGAGTTAAGAAGAAGAGTAATTGTCATAGCGTGAGCATCTTTACCAAGTTTACGACGGATCAGTTCTGTACCGCCAAGCATGTTGCTCCACTGGTCATCCCCACCGAATTCAAGGTTACAATCGTAATCCTGGAACAATTTGTAGAAGTCATAAGACTGCATAATCATGTAGTTAAATTCCAAGAAGCTTAAGCCTTTTTCCATACGCTGTTTGTAGCATTCTGCGGTAAGCATACGGTTTACTGAGAAGTGTGGACCTACTTCACGAAGTACATCTACATAGTTTAAATCCATAAGCCAGTCAGCGTTGTTTACTAAGAGGGCTTTGCCTTCTGAGAAATCGATGAAACGGCTCATCTGTTTTTTGAAGCATTCAACGTTGTGTGCGATGGTTTCTTCTGTCATCATCTGACGCATGTCGGTACGTCCAGAAGGGTCTCCAATCATGGCTGTACCGCCACCGATTAGAGCGATTGGTTTGTTGCCAGCCATCTGAAGACGTTTCATAAGGCAAAGTGCCATGAAGTGTCCTACGTGAAGACTGTCTGCTGTTGGGTCAAAGCCAATATAGAATGTTGCTTTACCATTATTGATTAAGTTTTTGATTTCTTCTTCGTTTGTTACCTGCGCAATAAGACCGCGGGCAACGAGTTCGTCATATAAAGTCATTTGGGTTCCTCCTTAAATATAAAGTATTTTGGGCAAAAGCCTTAAAATATAAAGAAAAGCCTCGCCCTTATAAAAGGACGAGGCTATTATTAGCTCGTGTTACCACCTTTTTTCGTAAACAGCTCACACTGTTTACCTCAGGAAGTTGTCATGTGTTTGAAAGAAATCCAGTCAGTATACACAGAACACTTCGGCGCTTGTAACGTGCGCTACTACGTTGCAGCCTACTGGAAAATCGTTCGGTGCAAAGCTCAAAGATGTATTCCCTAAATGCTTCTCATGCGCCTCTCATCAACCGGCAACTTTCTGTTTGTTTCACAAATAGGTACTTGTTCTTGTCACAGCCTTTGTTCATGCTTCAATTATCGTTTATTATAGCTAAGAGTGGATGAAGATGTCAATAACTAAATTAAGGAGAAAAAGAAAGTGATAAAGGGTTTTTAACAGATGTTTTTGTTGAGAAAACGCTGTTTTCCGTCATTATGTTCATATTTGAATAACAAATTTTGTGAAATATTCCAAATTATAATGAGGACAAGGTGTTTTTCGTTGACGTATCCTAGCTTGTTTGATAAAGTAAAGATATAATAAAGAAATGGCAAAGAGAAGGTTAAGAATTTCTGTGGGGGAGTAATTCGCACATATTGTGTGGTTTGTCAACAATCTCGATTGCATTGCAATCTGGCAAATCTTAAAGAGTGAGACTCACGTATGTTTAGGATAACTAGGCATACGTGTTTTTTTATACTT
>JAFQJE010000013.1 GCA_017415145.1 Clostridia bacterium | reverse complement strand
GGAAAATGGAAAAGCTTTTTAAATTAAAAGAGCACAACACAAATGTAAAAACCGAAATTATTGCCGGTATTACAACATTCTTAGCAATGTCTTACATTCTGGCAGTAAACCCCGGTATGCTGGGTATCATCCCTGACGGCCCCGGTGCTGCAGCAATATTCATGGCAACAGCACTCTCTGCTGCTATCGGTACAATCTGTATGGCATTCTTTGCCAACTACCCTGTAGCACTTGCTTCAGGTATGGGTCTTAACGCTTTCTTTACCTTTACAGTATGTTTAGGTATGGGTTATTCCTACAAGGTAGCGTTAACCGCTATCCTCTTAGAAGGTATTATCTTTATGATACTTTCAATCTTTAAGTTCAGAGAAGCGTTAGTTAACAAAATTCCTAAGAACTTAAAATTAGGTATTACCGCAGGTATCGGTTTGTTTATCACAATTATTGCATTAATCAATGCAGGTATCGTTGTAAATAACGACTCAACATTAGTTGGTCTTGGTAATTTGGGCTCACCTCAGGTGGTACTCGCTATCGTTGGTCTTTTAATCATCGGTGTATTACATCACTTTAAAGTAAAAGGCGATATCTTAATCGGTATCTTAGCTACATGGGTATTAGGTATTATCGCAGAATTAGTTGGCTGGTATGTGGTAGATGTTGAAGCAGGTGTTTATTCTTTAATTCCCTCACTTTCTTGGGATGCAATTAAAGCGAACTTTGCCGCTCCTGCACTCTTCCAGTTTGACTTTGGATTTATCAAAGAAAACTTTATGGCTTTTGCCGTTGTTTTATTTACATTCCTTTATACTGATATCTTTGATACAGTTGGAACATTAATCGGTGTTGCACAAAAAGGCGATTTACTGGCAGAAGATGGCTCACTCCCCAGAGCAGGTGGTGCTTTGATGGCAGACGCTGTTGGTACAGTAGCAGGTGCTTGCCTTGGTACATCAACAGTTACAAGCTATGTTGAATCTTCAGCAGGTGTAGCTGCAGGCGGCAGAACTGGTCTTACCGCCTTAACAACAGGATTACTTTTCTTAATCGCTATTCCCTTTGCTCCTATCTTCTTAGCTATCCCCGGATTTGCTACAACA
This sequence comes from Clostridia bacterium, assembly GCA_017415145.1. Taxonomy (GTDB): domain Bacteria; phylum Bacillota; class Clostridia; order UBA1381; family UBA9506; genus Congzhengia. The sequence goes on along the minus strand of JAFQJE010000013.1, from coordinate 14,860 downwards.
CCCGCTATGTTATTCGTAGGTCTTCTCATGCTTTCAGCAGTAACACAGATGGACTTCGACGGCGACGTTGCAGACGCAATCGGCGGTTTCTTAGCAGTTGTTATGATGCCTTTTGCATATTCAATCGCAACAGGTATTATGTTTGCTATGATTGCATGGGTAGTATTAAAGCTCTTAACAGGCAAAGCAAAAGACATTTCACCCATTATGTGGATTTCAGTTGCACTTTTTGCAATCTATATTTACACAACAATCGCATAATTAAATAAATAAAAAAAGGCGGTCAAATGACCGCCTTTTTTATTTACTTTCTTCAGTTTTTGTGTTATTATATTTTTAAGTGGATATATTAAAAATAAACGAAAATCACGGAGGCAATTATGAACAACAACGCTTTTTTTAATATTGGTTACGGACTTTATGTTCTTACCACAAATGCAAACAAAGACAACGGCTGCATTATAAATACCTTCATGCAGGTCACCGCTAATCCCCAACAGGTTGTGCTTGCAGTAAACAAAGATAATCTCACTTGCTCTGAACTTTTATCATCGGGCAAATTCTGTGTATCCGCTATTGATGAGAGTGCAGATTTTGAATTGTTTAAGTGGTTCGGCTTCAGAAGCGGCAGAACCTGTCATAAGTTTGAAGGTTTTGATAACGTAAAACGTGCCGATAACGGCGTTCTGTATATCACCAAAAACACCAATGCCTACTTTGCAGGAACAGTTACAGAAACAAAGGACTTAGGCACACATATTTTGTTTATAGCAGATGTTACGGAAGCAGAAGTTCTGTCAGACAAAAAGACTGCAACCTACACATATTATCAGGAAAACATCAAGCCTGCACCAGAAAAGAAAAAAACAGGCTGGGTTTGTAAAATTTGCGGATATGTCTTTGATGGCGAAGAATTGCCCGAAGATTTTATCTGTCCTCTGTGTAAACACCCCGCATCAGATTTTGAGAGATTATAGGAGAGAAAAAAATGTACAAAAAAGTTACTGACACAATTTACTACATTGGCGTAAACGACCACGATATTGACCTTTTTGAGGGGCAATACGTTGTTCCTAATGGCATGGCATATAACTCATATGTTATAAAAGATGAAAAAATTGCAGTTATGGATACTGTGGATATAAGAAAAGCAGACGAATGGCTTACCAATTTAGATGAGGTATTAGAGGGCAAAACCCCCGACTATCTTGTAGTAACCCATTTAGAGCCAGATCATGCAGGAAGTATAAAGGTCTTTTGCGACACTTATCCTGAAACCGCTCTTGTTATGACAATGAAAGCAAAAGCAATGCTCCCCCAGTTCTTCGGCAACAACATTAAAAATGCTTGCCGTGGCGTAGTTGAGGGTGAAACCCTGTCACTTGGTGCCCACACTCTTACCTTTGTAACAGCACCTATGGTACACTGGCCTGAGGTTATGGTTGCATATGATTCTTGCGACAAGGTGCTTTTTGCTGCCGATGCTTTTGGTAAGTTTGGTGCTTTAGACATGGAAGAAGACTGGACCTGCGAGGCAAGAAGATATTACTTCAACATTGTAGGAAAATATGGTGCTCAGGTTCAGGCGTTACTTAAAAAAGCAGCCACTCTTGACATTCAGATTATCTGTCCTCTGCACGGACCAATACTTTCAGAAAATTTAGGTTTTTACCTTGACAAATACAACACATGGAGCAGCTACCAAGCTGAAGATGACGGGATACTCATTGCAGTTGCATCAATCTACGGAAACACCATGAAAGCAGCTAAGAAACTTGCTGAAATCTTAACAGACGCAGGTGCTAAAAAGGTAGTAATTACAGACCTGGCTCGTGACGATTCTGCAGAAGCCTTGGAGGACGCTTTCAGATATGATAAGGTAGTCTTTGCCGCATCAAGTTATGATGCGGGCGTGTTCCCCTTTATGGAAGAATTTCTGCACCACTTAAAGGCAAAGAATTATCAGAAGAGAAAGGTTGCCCTTGTTGAAAACGGTTCATGGGGACCGACTGCTGCCAAAACAATGAGAGCAATACTCGAGCAAATGAAGGATATTACTATCGTTGACCCTATTGTGACAATTAAAAGTACAATGAGTGATCAAAATATAGAAGAATTTAAAATTCTGGCAGAAAATTTACTGAATTAGTGCAAGGCCAAAAGCTTTAATCAAAGAAAAACAAAAAAATTCAACAAAAATCCAACAAAAACAAAAATAACTATTGACGAAAGCAAACGGGTGTTGTATAATATTATTGTAATATTTTTGCAATACCAAGGAGGGTATAATAAATGTTAGTTAATTTGAATGAGGTTTTAAGACCCGCTAAGAAGAATAAGTACGCAGTAGGTCTTTTTAACGCTGTAAACTTAGAGCTTGCTCGTGGCATTATTGCAGCTGCAGAATCAAGACGTTCTCCCGTTATCATGGGTACAGCAGAGGTTTTACTTCCCTATGGTCCGTTAGAAGAAGTTTCATACTATCTTATCCCTATGGCAAAGAAGGCTTCTGTTCCTGTTGTTGTACACTTTGACCACGGTCTTACATATGATATGACAGTTAAGGCTTTAAAATTAGGCTTTAGCTCAGTAATGTATGACTGCTCCACAGATACATACGAAGAAAATGTTCGCAAAGTTAAAGAAATGGCAGACATTGCTCACTCATACGGTGCAACAATCGAGGGTGAATTAGGTCACGTTGGCGACAACGAAGGCTCTGCAGAAGGCAGCTCACACTTAGCTGACCCCTCAGAATTCTTTACAGACCCGGCTTTAGCTAAAGATTTCGTTGACAGAACAGGTGTTGACGCTTTAGCTGTTGCAGTAGGTAACGCACATGGTGCATATAAATTACCTCCCAAACTTGACTTTGAAAGAATCCGTACAATAGCAAACACTGTAGATGTTCCGCTCGTACTCCACGGTGGTTCTGGTCTTACAGATAACGACTTCCGTCAGGCTATTGCCGATGGTATCAGCAAGGTTAATATCTTCACAGATATCAACGTAGCTGCAGTTGAAGCAGAATTCAAGAAGTTCTCAGACATGAACAAGGGTATTATCGACTTAATCCCTGCAGCAGTTGAAGCAGTTAAGCTTGCCACAATGAACAAGTTAGAGCTTTTCGGCAGCTGCAACAAGGCTGATGGTGGTATTGCAGGAGAATCAGGCCTTTCTACAACAGATTTGGAAAAAATTACAAAGTTAGTAGCAGCAGAAGTTGCAAAGTATATGGGTAAATAATTAATCATATAAAGATAAGAACCGCACATTTTGTGCGGTTCTTTTTTCTGATATGTCGCAGCAATCCTATAAAAAGCATTGCATAAATAAAAAAGTGCGCAAGGCAGAGCCTCACGCACAAAAAACGCAATGCTCCTGTTTCTGCTACAAAACTTAACTACTCCAAAAAAGTGTGTTAAAATAGAGCCTGCGTTTTTATCAAAAGACAAAAACACACACTTTTAAACGGAGTATATAACGTTTTGTAGCAATTACATTATATCACATATTTTTTATTTTGCAATAGATTTGTTATTCGGTTGGAGCAATAATAGTTATAATACATTAACACTTCCAATGTGGCACTTTTGTCGCGGCAAAAGTACCCAAAACCGCCAGCGGGGGCTTCGAAACTCCCCCGCACCCCCGACAATGATTTAGGGGCAAGCCCCTAAAAACCCCACGCACTAAATATAGATTTTGCACAATACTAATCATATTCGCCGGGGTCCGGGGTGTCCCCGGTCGTCTTAAGGGGGTATGGGGGGGACATTTGAAATCCCCCCATAGTTTTTGCTACTTTTTCTAAAAAAGTAGAAGACTAGAAGTACTGACGTAGAGAAACTATTAATGCTCCAACTCGCAAAGCTGATGTCTCCTTTTATTAATTAAAAAAGCACACGGAAGATTCCGTGTGCTTTTACCTATTTACTTATTGTGCCATACGTTTGTAGTTTTCATATCTCTCCAGTAAGTCTTTTTCAGCCTTGGTAAAGAGCTTTTCTGCTACATCCGGGAAAGCTTGAGCTAGCATCAAGTATCTGTTTTCGCCTTCCAAGAAGTCACGAACCTGACCTGTGGGTTCTTTAGAATCCAAAATAAAGGGATTCTTACCTTCTTCTTTCAATTCAGGGTTGTATCTCCACAAATGCCAGTAACCTGTATCCACAGCCTTCTTCTCTTCAGCTATTGAATTTGCCATATTGCCCTTCGCCTTGATGCCATGGTTGATACAAGGAGCATATGCAATAATAAGTGAAGGACCGGGATAGCTTTCTGCCTCGCGGATAGCCTTGATTGCATGAGACGGGTTAGCGCCCAAAGCAATCTGTGCTACATATACATAACCATAAGTTGTAGCAATTAACCCTAAGTCTTTTTTCTTAACCTTCTTCCCTGAAGCTGCAAATTTTGCAACTGCAGCAGTAGGTGTTGCCTTAGATGACTGACCGCCTGTATTTGAGTAAACCTCGGTATCTACAACGAAGATATTGATGTCTTCGCCTGATGCGATAACGTGGTCTAAACCGCCGTAACCAATATCGTATGCCCAACCGTCACCGCCGAATGCCCAGTTTGAACGCTTAACTAAGAAGTCTGTACGTTCTGCAATATCTTTTACTCCGGGGATTGACATATCAGCTGATTTTAATGCATCAATAACATCCTTTGCTGCAGCCTTTGAGCTTTCCGCATTATTCATGCCCTCAATCCAAGACTTGAATGCATCGGCGGTTTTTGTATCAACGCCTGACGCAATCGCTTCATTCATTTTATCTTTTAAGGTTTCTCTTATTTTTCTTACTGCAACTGCCATACCAAGACCGTACTCTGCATTGTCCTCAAAGAGTGAGTTTGCCCAAGCAGGACCTTTGCCCTCTGCATTGGTTGTGTATGGCGTAGATGGTGCTGAACCACCCCAGATAGAGGTACAGCCTGTTGCATTGGCAATCATCATTCTGTCGCCAAAGAGCTGCGTGATTAACTTGATATATGGTGTTTCACCACAACCTGCACAAGCACCTGAGAACTGAAGCAGGGGTTGTGCAAACTGTGAGCCCTTAACTGTGCCCTTATCCATAAGGTCATCCTTTACAGGAACGGTCATTGCGTATTCCCAGTTATCAGCCTGAGCTGCTACTGCTTCATCCACAGGAACCATCTTGAGTGCCTGAACCTTTTCAGGACAGGTGTTTGCACACACTCCGCAACCCAAGCAATCTCTGGGACTAACCTGAATACGGAACTTAAGACCTTTTAGCTGAGGACCGATAGCATCCTTTGCTTCAAAGCTTTCGGGAGATGAGGCTGCTTCTTCTTCTGTTAAAAGTACAGGTCTGATTGCCGCATGGGGGCAAACAAGCGAACACTGGTTACACTGGATACATTTATCTATATCCCATGCGGGAACTGTAACTGCAACTGTTCTCTTTTCATACTGTGATGTGCCGGCAATAAACGTGCCGTCTTCGATACCCGCAAAAGTTGAAACAGGGAGTTTATTACCCTGCTGTGCATTAACAGGCTCAACAATCTTTTTGATAAACTCAGGAACATTCTTTTCTTCTGATTTCTCGTCCTTTGCATTGCGCCAGGAGTCAGGAACGTCTATTTTAACGATTGCATCTAACGCCTTATCCACTGCCTCGCAGTTCATAGAAACTATTTTTTCGCCCTTCTTGCCGTAGGTCTTTTTGATAGCGTCTTTTAAAAGCGGAACTGCTGTCTCTATCGGAATAACATTCGCCAGTTTAAAGAACGCAGACTGTGTTACCATGTTGATTCTGCCGCCAAGACCGATTGATGATGCAATGTCAACGGCATTTATAATATAGAATTCGATTTCATTTTCTGCAATATAGCGTTTCATTGAAGCAGGGAGCTTTTCTTCCAGTTCGGAAGGACTCCATACACAGTTTAGTAAGAACGTACCGCCATACTTTAAGCCTTCTAAAATATCATACTGATAAATGTATGAAGGCTTGTGGCAGGCAATATAGTCTGCCTCGTCAAGCAAATATGTTGACTTAATGGGCTTCTTACCGAAACGCAGGTGTGACATTGTTACGCCGCCTGATTTTTTGGAGTCGTAATCAAAGTAGGCCTGTACATAAAGGTCTGTGTTGTCACCGATGATTTTGATTGCGTCTTTGTTTGCACCAACTGTACCGTCTGAGCCGAAGCCCCAGAACTTACAACGTGTAGCACCCTCGGGAGCTGCGTTGATTTTTTCAACAGGTGTAAGTGAAAGGTTTGTAACGTCATCCACGATGCCGATTGTAAAGCCATTCTTTGCATCTTCCTTGTCAAGCTCTGCAAAAACTGTTGCAATCTGTGTGGGGGTTGTATCCTTAGAACCAAGACCGAAACGTCCACCAATGATTTTTGGAGCGCAATCCTTTCCTGTGTAAAGGTTACAGATATCAAGATACAGAGGTTCGCCTAAAGAACCAGGTTCCTTTGTTCTGTCCAGCACCGCAATTTTTTTGACTGTTTCAGGCATTACATCGAAGAAGTATTTAGCTGAGAAGGGACGATAAAGATGAACCTTGATTACTCCCACCTTTTCTCCGCGAGCATTTAAATAATCAACTGTCTCTTCAATTGTCTCACAAACTGAACCCATAGCAACAATAACCTTGGTAGCATCGGGCGCACCATAGTAGTTGAAAGGTTTATATTCTCTTCCTGTAATCTCGGTGATTTCTTTCATGTAATCAGCTACGATATCAGGAATTTTATCATAATAAATATTTGAAGCTTCTCTGCCCTGGAAGTAAATGTCAGGGTTCTGAGCTGTACCGCGAAGAACAGGGTGTTCAGGGTTTAGGGCATTATCCTTAAATGCACGTAGTGCATCCCAGTCAACTAATCCCTTTAAATCCTCGTAGTCCATAACTTCGATTTTTTGAATTTCGTGTGATGTTCTGAAGCCGTCAAAGAAGTGTACGAAAGGCACTCTTCCTTTAATTGATGCCAAATGTGCAACGCTACCTAAATCCATTGTTTCCTGGACGCTGCCGGAAGCAAGCAGTGCAAAACCCGTCTGACGGCAAGCCATAACGTCCTGATGGTCGCCAAAAATACTCAAAGCATGTGCTGCAATCGCTCTTGCACTAACGTGGAAAACTGTAGGCAAAAGTTCGCCTGCAATTTTATACATATTAGGTATCATCAGGAGTAGACCCTGAGATGCTGTAAATGTTGTTGTCAAAGCACCGCCTTGGAGTGACCCGTGAACAGCACCTGCTGCACCCGCCTCTGACTGCATTTCTACAACTTCAACCGTCTGGCCGAAAATATTTTTAAGGCCGTTGGCACTCCACTGGTCAACATACTCTGCCATTGTTGATGAAGGTGTAATGGGGTAAATTGCCGCTACTTCCGTAAAGGCATAAGCACAATGGGCTGCAGCACAGTTACCATCCATGGTTTTGAATTTCTTTGCCATTTTAATCCTCCTAACGAAAAATGTAATCTATTATAGTTTACAACTAACAGTATTATTGTACCACACTTTACTCTCTAATTCAATGGTAAAATAAGAAAAAGGGGGTGATAGCAAAATGCGCTCACCACACAAGGCAAAAGAAGCTCCTAACAAAACCTTTAAAATATGTCCTACACGCTAAAAAACATAAACGTAAAGAAGGAATTCGTCATTTGACGAATTCCTTTTATTTTTTATTGCCTTGTGTTTTGAACAAACTTCGCCTCTTGGCGTACCCACGTACGCTTTCGGGTGTCCGAAAGCAAGGCTATGCCTTACTTTCGCTCAGTTTGTCCAATCTGTGCTATTTTCCGTCCACCCCAAAAGAGGCTGTAGCAAATAAAACATATTTTGCTACAGCCTCTTTAATACTGAGATAAAGCATCTGTTGCTAATTTCTTGAACTCCTCCTGGACACTTTTGGGTGACATTATCTTAATATCTGCTCCGAAATTCATTACCCAGCTTAAAAACAACGGACTTACTGCAACTTTGACATTTATTTCAAAGCAGTCCTGGGAGGTGTTAAAAAACGTTGTGTCCTGCCCGAAGCGGTCAATAATCACACCTGACAGGTGATTTTTACACCTGAGAGTCACCCGCTCTTCCTTGCCTGCATACATTCCGAATGTTTTCTTTGAATATACCGCCATATCGAAATTGCGGAAAACATCTTTTCCGTCTCGAGGTAGGTCAGTAATTGCAATTTTGAGCATTTTGTCCACTCTGTAGTGTCGGATATCGTTGTTCTCTGAATCATACGCCACAAGGTAATAGTTTTCGTCATCCCAGGTTAGTGCCCAGGGGCTTACCTCATAAACCTTCCCGTTTCGTCTTAACTGTTTTTCCTTTTTGTGTGTCCACTCAAAATACTGAAACCTTATCCTGACGTTTTTTGAGATTGCCTCGTGGATGTAGTCCACCGTATAGTATATGCTTTCGTTCATCGTTTTTATGCGGTTTGAAACATACACCTGACGGGAGAGGGCTGCCCCCTGATATTTTGAGGAAAAGCTTTCGAGCTTTCGGATAAGCTCGGCACTCTTTTTGTGGGTGATAAATTTTGATGACTGCACCGCATCAACCAAAAGCTTTAATTCGGGTAATTCAAAATCACGGCTTACCACATGGTATGTAACGCTTTTTTCCTTGCGTTTTTCTATGTCCATGCCAAACTCACACAAAATCTCAATATCATCATACAGAGCCTTTCGCTCAGCAGATATGCCATAGCGTTCAAGCTCTTGGGCTATTTCTGCTATAGTCAGTCCGTGTGTGTCGTCGGTGAGCTCATACATTATCTTCATAAGGTACAAAATTTTAATCTTTTGTCCTGCACCTTTTGCCATAGAAATTACCTCCCGTACAATATATTTTTATTGTACTATATTTCGGACAGTTTTGCAAGTTATCTTTTGCGGAGCAGCCTTTCATATCTCCTTACATCCTCCACGCAAATCGCAAAATACATACCACCTAATACTAAAACTAAAAGTCCCATTGTTTTTACCTCCTTTGTTTGTTTGATTAAATCATATCACAAGGAAAGTACCAAAAACAGGACAATAAAGAACATTTGTTCAAATTATTATAAAAAAATCCCCCGCACATACAGTACGGGGGGGATTATTAAAGCGAAATAAACAGCGATGATATTAAGATAAGCACGATAAATATAGGTGCAACATACTTAATCATAACAGTAAACACTCCGCGGCGTTTTGATTTGCCTGATAATTCTACTTCGTCTGTGATTGCCTTGGGCTTAATAACATAACCAACGAATACGCAGGTTAAGAATGCTACGATAGGCATTAAAACGCTGTTTGAGATAAAGTCAAAGAAATCTAAGAACTGATAGCCGAATACAAGAACGCTGTCCCAAATGCTGTAGCCGAAGCAGGAGAGTAAACCGACCAATAATGAGCCTACGAATACGATTAAGCAAGCCATTTTTCTGCCGATTTTTGTTTTATCGCAAACAAATGAAAGTACGGTTTCAAAAAGTGAGATTGAAGATGTGAGTGCTGCAAAAAGTACTAACACGAAGAATGCTGCACCAATAATCTGTCCGCCCATCATTGTTTCAAACACCTTGGGAAGTGTGATAAACATAAGGCTGGGGCCTGCACCCAACGCCTCAGGCGTTCCACCTGAGAAAGAGAACACCGCAGGAATAATCATAAGACCAGCTAAAAATGCAATACCTGTATCAAAAATCTCGATATTCTTTACAGACGATTCAAGATTTACATCCTTTTTCATATATGAACCGTATGTAATCATAATACCCATAGCAAGTGACATTGAGTAAAACATCTGTCCCATAGCTGCAAGAGCAGTTTTTCCTAAAATCTGGGCATACTCTAAAGGAGTAGATGCATCAAGTCTTGTAAAGTCAGGTAATATGTAATACTTCAAGCCGTCCATTGCACCGGGCATTGTCAGTGAATAAATAGCAATACCGATAGACAACACTACCAACACAGGCATCATGATTTTGCTTACCTTCTCAATACCTTTTTCAACACCGAAAAGTACAACTAAGGCAGTGATACCCAAAAAGATTGCAAACCACAAAACAGGTTCGCCAGCAGCAGAAATAAATCCGCCAAAATATCCATCAGCTGCTGCTGATGTGCCGCCGCCTGTAACAAAGGCATAAAGATATTTCATTACCCAACCGCCGATTACTGAATAGTAAGGCAGGATAATTACAGGAACTAACGCCGCCAGCCAGCCTACAAATGAGAATTTCTTGTTTAATGATTTGAATGCACCGATTGCAGAAAGTCCGGTTTTACGACCAAGAGCAATTTCTGCTGTCATCAAAGCATAGCCAAAGGTCAATGCCAAAATAATGTAAACAAGCAAGAATATGCCGCCGCCATACTTTGCCGCAAGATAAGGAAACCTCCAGATGTTACCAAGGCCTACGGCTGAACCTGCTGCAGCAAGTACAAAACCGATTTTGCCTGAAAAACTACTTCTTTTTTCCATAGTTTCGTCCTCCAATAATTTAGTTATTGTTATTTTATCATATTTTGTCAACAGGTGCAATAATAAATTCAAAACATAAGTTAAAAACAGTCTACTTTCCACGCAATTTTCTGCAGTATTGGGTACATAATTTGTCGGTGCATTCTGAGCATTTTAGGGCCATGTTGCTGTTTTCCCAGAATCTTTCGGGAAATGTGAACACACAAACCTCCCACACTACCCAGATTGCCAGCGCAAATCCCGCTAAAGTGTATGAATATACTCCGGGCACTAAAATAAACGGACTAAACATCATCAAATGGTCCCAGTTAAATATTCTGCAGGTCGTACAACATTTATTTCCCATAGTCAACCTGAAGGGACACCAGATAAGCACGCAAATTAAGTCTGCTACATAAAAAAACACAGAAATCAAAAAAATCTCGGCAATACCTATAATGTGACGCCAATAAAGTACGCCTATAACCAATACCAATACAATCCACAGCACCATTACCTTGTAGGCAGCATTTGTTGTGTCTTTAATGTATTTTTTCAGGTTTTCTGAGTTTATTTTTTCTTTAATGGGTCTGAACAGAGAAGAAAAAACCTTCTGCGAACCTATTGATATGTGAGCCTTTACAGGAATAAGCTGAAGCACCATATCCCACATCCACACTGCCCATAAAAGGTGCAGCACAGAAAATCCATCAAAGAAGTTTAAGCCCGACAATATATCAAACTCGCTCTTTTTTGTTATGTACAAGACTACTGCCATAAGCAATACCGCTATACGTCCGAAAAGACGTAAAAAATATATTTTTCTTGTTTTTGACATAGGTTGTGATTTTTGCATTTTAGATTAGTCCTTTTTATGAGAGTTCCTGAATAATATTATCACGTCTGGATTCTTTTGTCAATTTATAATAGCTTAGTCATCGGAGAGTCGAACTAATTACGGTTTAAAAAGGGAAATTTCGTATAATTCGACTGTTGAAAGCTCTGAAAAAGACTTTACTATTAATTCCATGATGCACCTCAATTTTGCGTTTTCTTAATTGTAGCATAAATACATAAGAAAAACCACCCTGAGGATGGTTTTTTCTATTCTAATCTTGTTCTCATTGTGACAAAGCTCTCGCCGTCCTTGCCGTTTAACACTTTATAAATAGTTTTGTTTTCAACTTCTTTTGCTATCATTATCGGAACATCCAGAGCGTTAGCCAACATTATCATAATTTCGCCACGGTCAGCGTTTTCCGTCATTATCGCCTCACTTGGCGTAAGCCCCAAATTCATTGCCGTCATAACATATCCATGAGGGTATCCTCCGCGTCGCTCTGCATCTACTCCGTAGCCTAAAGCACAAACAACCATCTTCATTGCTTGTTGATATGTAACATGTTCGTCAGGTGCAAAGGTTCCGTCACCCATCCCATTGACAATCCCAAAAGCCGCCGCACGAGATATGTAAACGCTTGCCCAGTGGTCAGCAGGAACATCTGTAAACTCACAAGGCTTGCTTTCAGGAGTAAGACCTGACATCAGCACAAGCATTTTTGTCAACCCTGCTCGCGTTACAGGTCCGTCAACGGTCAACTCGCCCAAATAATTTCTTGGTCCTACAATCCCGTACTTTTCAAGCTCTTTTGCAGCCATCTCTTTTTCACTTTCCGCAAAAACACTTATTGATATTGATAAAAATAGCACCGCCGACAATAAAATACTGATAATTTTTTTCATAGAGATTCCTCCTCGGGGATAATTATGTTACATAATGTAACATAATTATTGTAACAAATTGTTACAATAAAGTCAAGGGGTGGTTGAATGAAAGGGTTGAAAATAGTCAGAAAAGAGCGTAATCTCAATCAGCTTAAGGTTGCTATGGACTTGAATATTTCCCGTGAAGCCCTTTCCCATTATGAAAATGGCAAACGTGAACCGAGCCTTGATATGCTGAATAAAATGTCTGAATATTTTAATGTTTCGATAGATTTCCTGATAAACGGGGAAGAATTTGAGAAGAGGTAAAACGTCAACCTCATCCCCACTTTCGTGGATGGAGGTTGACGTTATTTTTTTGCTAAAATTTCTCTTATAGTGGCTATATCTCGTCGGTTGCATTCCTCTTTTCTATCATCATTGTATCTCCATATAGAATTTGATAGTCGGATCAAACATTCTTTTACCTTTTTATTGTCCTGTTTTTTGAATTTAACAATAGCGATTTTACAACCTAACTTTCTTAGTTCTTCTCCCATTTTATGATAGTCAGTGGTTTTTAATATTGCAAGATCTTCTTTGGCAAACTCTTTCCTAACAACAAAAGGATTTGTTATTAAATTACTATAATACTCAATAGCAAACAAAATTTCTTTTTTTAATTGTCTGTATTTATCTTTTGGTTTTATAACCAGTTCCAGCCAATAATGAGTCAAGATAAATACAAAAATTTCGACTATCCCTGTAATTATTATAGAAACAACAATTGATCTTATGATTTCGTCCATACACATTTACCTCCTTTCGTTATTTAATTATATCATACTGTGTGTCCTATAAACAGTACAGAACAACAGGACCACTCTTATGAGCAATCCTGTTGTTCTGTTGATTGGCTATTCTCTTTTTTTACAGCCTTAGGTCTAATAATTTCAAGTTGAGCTATTTCATCACTTTCTTGGGACATCTTTCTTGGATTTCTACACCTCTTACAACATAAATCTTCTTCGTAATTAGAAGCACCACATCTTTCACAAACCCACAACGAATCGCGATGTCTACGATAATTCTCATATTCAACCTTCCGTTTTTCCTCATCGCGCTCATCCCATTTGTCACACAACTTTTTAGCAACAAAATAAACAACAAAATAAAAAACCAAATAACCCACTTTAATTCCTGTTGCGTATCCCAATAATGCATTAAGTATTGTTGCTATAGTAATACATAAAATCCAAATTAATACTTTCATAATTTAACCTCCTATTTAATTACTTTCGTTCCACAAATATGGCAATATGGACTATCGCCTGTTAACTTTTCGCCACACTCCGAACAACATTCATATGGTTTATCATTGCTTATTAGTGCTTGCAAGTGCTTCTTCTTGCTTTTTTCTCTTAAAAATAACATTATAAATATTACTGTCGCCAGAACAGATACCGTTATAACTATAATGAGAATGTACGTATTTTGCGTTTCTTGTTTAGAGTCTGTTTTTGTGTATGTATATTTGGAAGGAATATCATCAAATTTCACTGTGTCCATTATGCACTCCCACAACATTTCTTGTGAAGGAGTTGCCATTTTATTAAATGACTTAAATGTGAAAGTATATGTTTTTCCTCTCACACCTGTGATGTATTGTATTATATGTACACCCAAATATTTGGTAGACGTTTTTATAAATTTGATCTGATTATGTCGATAAATACTTGTATCTAATACTTCCACTCCTTCCTCTGTTATATTGTCTACCACACCGCTAATAATCTCATTTATCGTTACATCGTTATAGTCATTAAAATTCTTGATATCTTGATCATATCCTAAAATAATCGTAATTTCTTCGCTTACATCATCTTTTACCGTATCCATATACATTTTTTGCTCATTCATTAATTCCTTAAGTTCCTCTTTTACAAAGCCAAACTTGTTAAAATCACCATTCGCATTATCTAACTCTCTCGTAAATACAGTATAATCTGCAGGGAATGAAATCCTTATTCCTATGTCCTTTATTTCATAACGGCTTATTTCCGCAAAACAGGATGCATTATGTGTCAAAAGCAGAATTACTATTGTAGCCAAAAATATAATTTTTTTACCCACGTTAATCATAACATTTCTTCCTTACGCATTGGTTTAAGATGATTATAGCACATCAATTCATACTTTGCAACATTTAAATTGGTACTTCAATCCACAAAAGTAAAAGAGAGTAACACAATCGGTCAGCAATAATCTAACCAAGGGCTTAATACCTGTGACATCAGATTTTCCGTCATGCTTCTTCTTGCGGTGCCCGATTTTATTTGCTCGCATAGAACGCTCGCACAAAATCGACCGCTGCGCCATGTCATCCTCGCTGCATCCGCCACTGGCGGCGCTCGCAAGACCTGCTACCTCCTGAGCTACGCTCAGTCGGTGAGGATACATAGCTATTACCATAATGTAGATGAATAAACTCAGTATGATGAATAAAAAAAGAAGATATACCATAAGGTATATCTTCTTTTTTGGCTCCCCGTGCTGGGCTTGAACCAGCGACATCATGATTAACAGTCATGCGCTCTACCGACTGAGCTAACGAGGAATATTATTCCGAGGAATATCATTGTTAACATTTGTAGTATATTCTCATTTTTAGAAAATATACAT
>JAFQJE010000012.1 GCA_017415145.1 Clostridia bacterium | reverse complement strand
TTCTTATTCTATCGAAGAAGCAAAGGCTGCAGCTGAGCGTATAGGTTACCCCGTAGTTCTTCGTCCTGCATTTACCCTCGGTGGTACAGGCGGCGGTTTTGCCGATAACGAAGAAGAACTGGCAGAAATCATGAAAAACGCTCTGAAGCTTTCTCCTGTTGGTCAGGTTTTGGTAGAAAAGAGTATTAAGGGTTATAAAGAAATCGAATTTGAAGTAATGCGCGACAAAAACGATACTGCTATCGCAATATGCAGTATGGAAAACTTAGACCCTGTTGGTATCCATACAGGCGACTCTATTGTTGTGGCACCCAGCCAGACATTAACAAACAAAGAGTATCATATGCTCCGTGACAGTGCTTTAAAATTAATTCGTGAGTTAAAGATTGAGGGCGGATGTAACGTACAGTTTGCATTAGACCCACAGTCATTTAAATACTATTTAATTGAGGTGAATCCCCGAGTTTCACGTTCATCAGCATTAGCATCAAAGGCAAGTGGATATCCCATTGCAAGAGTTACGGCTAAAGTCGCAATCGGTATGACATTGGAAGAAATCGGTCTTGGTTCATTAACTGCAGCATGTGAACCCACAATTGACTATGTAGTAACCAAGATGCCCAGATTCCCCTTTGATAAATTCACTCAAGCCTCAAACAAGCTTTCAACACAGATGAAAGCAACAGGCGAAGTTATGTCAATCGGTCGTACAATGGAAGAAAGCTTGTTAAAAGCTGTTCGTTCATTGGAAATCGGTGTTTGCCACCTTTATATGTCAAAGTTTGATAAAGAAAAGATGTCAGTTGACGAGCTTATGGCATACATTGCAGAAGGCACAGATGACAGAATCTATGCAATCGCACAATTAATGTATTTAGGTGTTGATCACTCAAGAATTTGTAACGCAACACAGATTGATATGTTCTTCTTAGATAAAATCAAGAATATCGTAGACTTTGAAAGGGTTCTTGAAAACCCTGAGAGTAAGGGCGATATCAAATTGTTATACAAGGCTAAGAAGATGGGCTTTTCTGATAAATACATCGCTCAGCTCTGGAACGAAAAAGAAGAGTATGTGTATGAACTTAGAAAAGCGAACAATATGTTCCCTGTATATAAGATGATTGACAGCTGTGCAGGTGAAGTGATAAGTGATATTCCGTACTTTTACTCAACCTATGAGGACGAAAACGAATCAATCCCCTCAGACCGCAAGAAGATTATCGTTTTAGGCTCAGGTCCTATCCGTATCGGTCAGGGTGTTGAGTTTGACTATTCAACAGTTCACGCAGTACAGACAATCAAAAAATCAGGTTATGAAGCAATAATCATAAACAACAACCCTGAAACAGTTTCAACAGACTACACAACATCAGACAAGCTCTACTTTGAGCCTTTAACAGTTGAAGATGTTATGAATGTAGTTGAATTAGAAAAACCTATGGGAGTTATCGCATCATTAGGCGGTCAGACTGCTATTAACTTAGCAGAAGGATTAATGAAGCGTGGTGTAAAACTCATCGGTACAGACTGTGAAGCAATAGAGAGAGCAGAAAATCGTGACTCTTTTGAAAAGATTATGGAAGAACTCCAGATTCCTCAGCCTAACGGTCAGGCGGTTACAAAGATTGAAGATGGTATCCGTGCAGCAGAGGAAATTGGTTATCCCGTATTGGTTCGCCCCTCGTACGTTTTAGGCGGACGTGCTATGGAAATCGTAGCTGATGAAAAGGGACTTCGCCACTACTTAAAAACTGCCGTTGAAATCGACGAGGATAAGCCCGTATTGGTTGACAAATACATCATTGGTAAGGAAGTTGAAGTTGACGCAGTTTGTGATGGTACAGATATTTTCGTTCCAGGTATTATGGAACACGTTGAACGTACAGGTATCCACTCAGGCGACTCGATTTCAGTTTATCCCACATTCAGTATTTCGCAGAAGGTTAAGGATACAATCTTAGACTACACCAAGCGTTTAGGTTTGGGTATCGGTATTGTTGGTCTTTACAATATTCAGTTTATCGTAGATAAAGACGATAACGTGTTCGTTATTGAGGTTAACCCCAGATCATCTCGTACAGTTCCGTTCCTGTCAAAAGCAACAGGCTATAGTCTTGCCGACATAGGTACACTTGTCATCTTAGGTAAGTCATTAAAGGAACAGGGAATAACCGAAATTTACCCCAAAGAAAAGAACCGCTGGTATGTAAAGGTTCCTGCGTTCTCATTCTCAAAGATTCGTGGTGTTGACACATACCTTTCACCTGAGATGAAATCAACAGGTGAAGCAATTGGTTATGACGATACATTAACACGTGCACTTTATAAAGCACTTCAGGCGGCTGATATGCACGTTGTAAATTACGGCACAGTATTTACAACAATCGCAGATGGAGATAAGGAAGAAGCGTTGCCCTTAATCAAGCGTTTCTATAACTTAGGCTTTAATATTGAAGCTACAGGCGGTACTGCTAAATTCTTAAAGGAAAATGGTATCAGAACACGTGAGAAAAAGGTAGATGACGGTCCTGACGGAATTTTGGACCATATGAGAAAGGGCTTTGTAACCTACGTTATAAACACAAAGGACATTCACTCAAAAGAGCAGCAGACAGACGGATATATCTTACGTCGCTGTGCAGCTGAAAATAATATCACAACATTTACAGCTTTAGATACTGTAAGAGTCTTCTTAGACGTTTTAGAAGAAATGACAATTTGTATTTCTACTATTGATTCTTAATAAGAAAGCTCTGTGCGTTGCACAGAGCTTTCTTTTAAATCGGCTATGTATAATAGCGATAATGGAGTACTGGAAAAAGGAGACAGAGAAAATGGGAAGAGCATTAATAGCTTTAATAGTGACATTGGTTTTGGGATTACTGGGTACGGCTTTTGGATATGATGCAATGAATGGTTATTCTGAAATAGGAAGCATTGTTGCTGTTGCTGTAATGGGAGCATTTATTATTTATTTTAACGAGAATAATAAATAATTTTTTAGTCCTGACTTGACAAAAGTCGAATTGTGTCGAACAATGGAGAAAAAGATAAAATTAAGGAGAGGATTAACTATGTCAGTAAAAATAAGAATAATCATTTTATTAGTTATTGTTGCAATATTAATTGTAGGATTTTTTGCAAATAAATTCAAACAAAAGACAGATACATCTGCCAATATTGAAATTGACACATCAATAATTGAAATAAAAAACATTGACGATATATGGAAAATAGAAGAAAAAGAAGACTTTATAGTTGCAATGAGTCAATACATAGCAGATAAGTGTGAATATGGAGATGATATGGATTCATTAAATGAAAAACAGAGAGTATTCTATATCACACAGGCTTTAGAAATGGAAGTTAATAATGGCGGTTTTTCACAGTTTTTCTTTAATTCAGATGGTTGTTTTGGCAATGAACTTGTTGCATCTTTTGAAAAAATAGGTGCAATGAAAACAGCAGAAATTTGTAAAAAAGCAATTAGTATATACGGAGATAGTGTTCCAACAGATAGAGACGAAAGAGAAACTGTTTTAACTCCTGATGATGAAAAAGAGGAAGAAAAAATTGAAGAAATTCTTAATGAGTGTGATGATGCTTTCTTTGAATATGAAGATGATTTACTTGAATTAAATTATCAGTTTATTATTAACAATAAGGAATCGTTTTTAAAATAGAACGGGAACACTATGTACTCGTGTCAAGTCCATACAATTTAAAAGATTAGTTTGCCGATTTTGATATTTACATATACTATCGGGAGCGAGAAAATACAGTATTCTCGCGGGTTCTAAGGAAAAGCGGTTAAGGAAAAACAGTTGAAAAAATAGGAAAAATTTAGTAGGTCCTATTATTCACTGTTCTCCAGTCTTGACACAAAACAAATAGATATCAAGCCCCGACTTTAAGTCGGGGCTTTGTTTTTTATCTATTAGGATATTCTGTTTCTACAAATTTCTTTAGCGCTACAATTGAGCGTTTTACTTTTTCGGTGTCTATACAGTATGCCATTCTGAAATATCCGGGACAACCGAATGAGTCTGCAGGAACGAGTATAAGGTCATACTTTAGTGCCTTTTTGCAGAAAGCGACTGAGTCATCTTCTAATGCTTTGGGGAAAATGTAGAATGTTCCGTTGGGACGAACACATGTAAATCCTAATTCCATAAATGCATCATATAATAAATTCATATTGGTTTCATATACTGATAAATCAGCAGTTAAGTCCGCTTTTTCTGCAACTGCCAACTGGAAAAGCGATGCGGGGCAGTTGTGACCGATACCACGTGAAATCTGTCCCATCATAACTACCATTGTCTCAGCCTCAGGACACTCAGGATGAACTGCAACGTAACCTATACGCTCACCTGGAAGTGACAACGACTTTGAGAATGAGTAGCAGGTAAGTGTGTATTTGTAGTATTTTGCAGGATAGGGGCATTGGATTCCGTCAAAGATTATTTCACGATAAGGCTCATCAGAGATAAGATAGATTATATGACCGTATTCAGCTGATTTCTTCTCAAGGATTTCTGCAAGCTTTTTGAGGGTTTCTTCAGAATATGTAATACCTGATGGGTTGTTGGGGGTGTTGATTAATACTGCCATAACCTTATCAGAAATCATTTTTTCAAATTCTGCAAAGTTAATCTGGAAATCCTCAACCTGAGGGGGAACTGTCTTTAGCACTGCACCTGAGTGGTTGATGTATGGAATATATTCAGGGAAGTAGGGTGCAAAGGTTAAAACCTCATCGCCCGGCTCTGTAACTGTACGTACTGCGTGAGCAATAGCACCTGCAGCACCTGATGTCATGAAAATATGGGATCCTTTATATTCCATACCGAAACGGCGGTTTAAAGATGTTGCAATTTTTTCCTTAACCTCAGGTATACCAAGACTAGGACTGTAGCCGTGGAGTTTTACGGGATTTTCTTCTTTTAATAATTTTATAACGCAATCAGTAAACTCCTGTGGAACGGGGATTGATGGGTTACCCAGACTATAATCAAATACATTTTCGTAACCGATTTCAGCACCCCTTGCAGTTGCAAATTCCGACAACTCACGAATTACTGATTTTTTTGTAAGCATTTCTTTGTATTTTTTAGAAAGCATTTTCATTCCTCCGTATTTATCATATCCATAAATTCATCTAAAGTTAAGGTCTTAATTCCAAGGCTTTCAGCCTTGGCAAGCTTTGAGCCTGCGTTTTCGCCAACTATTAAAAAGTCCGTCTTTTTAGAAACAGAGCCTATTGCCTCGCCACCGTTTTTCTCTATTAATTCCACGATTTCATCACGTGAAATTCCGTCAAATTTACCGGTAACAACAAACTTTTTGCCGCTGAGTTCTGCGCTTGCGGCGGTCAAAACCTCGGATTTGTCGTTAACGCCTAACTCAATAAGACGCAAAATCAACTGACGGTTTTCATCAAGACTAAAGTAGTCTACGATGTTTTGAGCAGTTTTTTCGCCAATATCTGGGATTTCTGTCAATTCCTCAAAAGTAGCACCCATTAGAGCATCCATTGTGGTAAAGCGTTTACATATGGTTTTTGAAGACTTTAAACCATTTAAGTTGATGCCCAAAGCGTACAAAAGTCTGTAAAGGTCACGCGTTTTGCTTTCTTCGATAGCAGCGAGTAAATTTTCGGCACTCTTTTCGCCCATTTTATCTAAAGCTGCAATTTTTTCTTTTTCTAGGGTGTAGAGGTCAGCAGGAGATTTTATAAAACCTTCGTCCAAAAACTTTTCTAAAAGTGCAGGACCTAAGCCCTCAATATCCATAGCATCCCTTGACACATAATGCATAAGGCGGCGTAAGAGCTGTGCTGGACAGCTGTCTCCTGTGCAACGACGTGCCGCTTCGCCCTCGACACGTGCCACGGGAGCACCGCACTCGGGGCAAACCTCAGGCATATAAAATTCAATTTCTTTCCCTGTTCTGTCGCGGGGTTCAACACCCACAATTTCAGGGATAATATCGCCTGCTTTTCGCACATACACGCTGTCGCCGATTTTGATATCCCTTTCACGGATAAAGTCGATATTGTGAAGCGTCGTCTTGGAAATTACACTTCCTGCAACACGAACAGGTTCTAAAAGTGCGTTAGGAGTTATTTTTCCTGTTCTTCCAACCTGTATAAATATATCAATCAATTTTGTTTTCTTAGTTTCGGGCGGATATTTATAGGCAACTGCCCAACGTGGACACTTGGCAGTAGAGCCTAACTCTTCACGCAGAGCAAGATTATTTACTTTAATTACCGCACCGTCAATTTCAAAGGGTAAATCATCACGTTCAGCACCTATAATTTCCACTTGACGGAACGCGTCTTCGATATTTTTAAAAACTTCGTTTTGCTGAACTGTCTTAAAGCCTAATTCTTTTAATAATGCCAATCCTTCGTGGTGAGTGGAAAACTCAAGTCCTTCAGCACGTTGAATGTTAAATATAAAAATATCCAAGTTTCTTTCTCTTGCAATGGAAGAGTCTAACTGACGTAGTGAACCTGCTGCAGCGTTTCTTGGGTTTGCAAAAAGTGACTGACCTTTTTCCTCACGTGCGGTGTTTAATTTGTCAAAAGTGGATTTTGACATGAATACCTCGCCACGCACCTCTAAAAAAGACACAGGACGTGTAAGTCTTAAAGGTATAGAGTTTATGGTCTTTAAGTTTTCTGTTACGTCTTCGCCTGTTACGCCGTCACCACGTGTTGAACCACGGACAAAAAGTCCGTTTTCATATTCTAACGACACAGAAAGTCCGTCAATTTTATATTCTGTTACGTATTCTACATCGCCTACAGCATCTCTAACACGTTTGTCAAAGTCTAAAACCTCTTCTTTTGAGAAAGCGTCGTTTAAGCTTTGCATGGGAACAATATGTGTAACGCTTTCAAATCCTTCTGCTACGTTGCCTATAACACGTGTAGTAGGGGATGCGGGGTCACGGAACTGGGGGTATTTTTCTTCTAAGTCTTTTAATTCACGCAACATCATATCGTACTCGTAATCTGAAATTTCAGGGTTGTCCAAAACGTAGTACTGATGAGAATGATATGTTAAAAGCTTAGTTAATTCTTCAATTCGTAATTTTGCCTGTTCCATATAATTACCCCTTTTTTAAATATCATTCCTATTATACCCCAATTAGCTAAAAAATGCAATAGACATAAGGGCTTTTTTGTGGTAGAATAACAATCAAGGGAAGTGATGAAATGTCAAAGAAAAACACCAAAAATACAAAAGGTAAAATCATCAATGCTGCATGGGATTTGTTTTATGAGCAGGGGTATGATGATACTACTGTTGAAGAAATTATAGAAAAATCAGGGACATCGAAAGGCTCGTTTTATCATTATTTTGAGGGCAAAGATGCACTTTTGGGGTCGCTATCCTACATTTTTGACGAAGAGTACGAAAGACTTGAAAACACCCTGACTGATGAAATGTCATGTTTTGACAAGCTTTTGTATTTAAATTCTGAGCTTTTTTCCATGATAGAGGACAGAATTGACATTGACCTTTTAACACGCCTTTATTCTACTCAGCTTATCACAAAAGGCGAAAAGCATTTATTGGATAATAAACGACTTTATTATAAATTACTCCGAAAAATTGTTGCAGACGGTCAAAGGGCACAGGAAATCACAAACCATATGACTGTAAACGAGATAGTAAAGCTTTATGCCATGTGCGAGAGGGCGTTAATTTACGATTGGTGTTTGTGCAATGGAGAATATTCCCTTTATTCATATGCAAAAACTGTAATGCCTGTATTTTTGTCAAAAATTCGTCTGTAAAACAGTACAAAAATAAAATAGTATAATATCGCGGGTTTATTAAATCAATAGAGAACTAAGTATAGAATACGGTCTATACTTAGTTCTCTATTGATTTTTGTTTTTTTGTGTGCTATAATTGCAAATGTACGAAATTTTATAAGAAAAAAGGAGATTGATTAAAGGATGGATATTTTAGCATTTGTTTTATACTTTGTGGCAATGATAGCTATAGGTATTGTATTTTTCTTTAAGTCAAAAAGTGCAACTGAAAAGGACTATTTTCTTGGTGGCAGAACAATGGGACCATGGGTAACTGCAATGAGTGCGCAGGCATCTGATATGAGTGCGTGGTTGCTGATGGGTTTACCAGGCAGTATTTTAGCATTTGGATTCGGTCAGGCGTGGATTGGTATCGGTCTTGCAATCGGTACTGCGGCTAACTGGATATTGGTGGCGAAAAGACTTCGTAAGTTTTCTAAAGCTTCAGGAGATGCCATTACACTTCCGCAGTATCTTTCAAATCGTTTTGTTTCAAAAAGTCATACAGTAAGTATTATTTGTGCGGTTGTATTTTTAGTGTGCTTTACAATTTATGTAGCATCTGCGTTTGTTGCAGGTGCAGACGTATTTACAACACTTATTCCTGAACTTTCAAAATCAACTGCAATGATTATTTTTGCAATAATTGTTGTAGCATACACTTTCCTGGGTGGTTTTAAGGCAGTTTGCTGGACAGATTTTTTCCAGGGACTTTTGATGCTTGGTGCATTGTTAATCGTGCCTGTTGTTGTAGGTTTCACAAGAGAGTTAGAACCTGCAGCATTAACCACAATTTATCAGGGACCCAACGGTGAGGAATTCCGCTTTGTAGCAAACTTCTTTAATGCAAGCTGGAAGGATATTATATCAGGTCTTGGCTGGGGTCTTGGTTACTTCGGCATGCCTCATATTATAGTAAGATTTATGGCTATTGAAAAACCCTCTATGGTTAAAAAGTCAGCGACGGTTGCTATCATCTGGGTTGTGTTATCACTTGCAGCTACTGTTATGATAGCATACCTTGGCAGAATGTTTGTATATTCAAACGGCACTGACCTTTCAGAAGCATTACTTGCAAACGGTCAGCAGTCATTAATCTTTGTAGAGCTTGCTCGTGATGTGTTCCCTGCATTTATAGCAGGTCTGCTCTTAGCTGCAATTATTGCAGCATCAATGTCAACAGCAGACTCACAGTTATTAGTTGCGGCATCTTCATTTGCGAGTGATTTATATAAGCCGATAATAAGAAAGAATGCTTCAAATAAAGAAATGCTTTGGGTAAGCCGTTTAATCGTTTTGGTTATTGCGGTTGTTGCTTACTTTATCGCAAGCAGTGAGGGAGATGCGGCTCAGGCTATTATGAACCTGGTTTCAAATGCATGGGGTATCTTTGGTGCGGCATTCGGTCCTGCGGTGTTGTTTTCACTTTTCTGGAAACGCTTTACATACAAGGGTGCAGTTGCAGGTATTGTAGTTGGTGCTGTAGTTGATATGGCATGGCTCTGGTTACCTGTTGCAGGAGGCAGTACACTTACCGCAATTACAGGAATTTATGAAATTATTCCCGGATTTATTCTCGGTGCAATTGCTGCAATCATTGTAACGTTAATTGATAAAAAACCCTCAGCAGAGGTTGAAGCAATTTTTGAACGTGCAACAGACAATTCAATTGACGACTAATTATATAAAAAATCAACGGTGATAACACCGTTGATTTTTTTATGTCTGTAATTGATTTTATTTCCTTGATGTGGTAAAATAATAGATACTATCCTACAGGAGGAAACACAAAATGAGAAAGAAGCGTATTATAATTATTATTGGAATAATTATGTTGATATTAATTGCAATGCTTGGAATTTATAAATTCACGCCTTTAAATCAGACAATAAGAGAACTTCTAGGACTTCCTCGGTCTGTATTTTACGTAAACAATGTACCTGTCAGTAATCCCGGTGTAATTGATTATATTAAAGATGATGTGCGTGAAGTGCAGATAAATAAAGAAAGAACCTACCTGATAAACCATTCAAGAGGCTTTGCAATAGGGTTTCCTCATGATGCAGAGTATGACTTTTCGACAGCACAGGAATATATTTCTGTTAAG
Source organism: Clostridia bacterium (assembly GCA_017415145.1). Lineage (GTDB taxonomy): Bacteria > Bacillota > Clostridia > UBA1381 > UBA9506 > Congzhengia. Next base: position 10,297 of record JAFQJE010000012.1, on the reverse strand, counting down.
TGCAGTGCTTTTTCAGCTGTGATTTCCAAGGAATGGACGACCTACGGTCCTGGAATAGAAGAAAGCAAGAAGTATGTAACAGAGGTTCTTCATAAGTATATGCTTGATGAAAAGTATATGAAGGAAAACAGAATTACGGTACACAAAAACGACTACGAAGAAATCGCAGGATATCCAATGCAGATTTTAGCTCTTTCAAGAAAGCCTGGTGAGGGCAGTGAGGTAAAGGATAATACTTATGTTTATGGATATATTTTCAGAGATGACGTTATCCTTTACAGAGTTATGTTTAAAGCACCGAAATATACTGAAGAACTAATGGAGGAGGTTTACAACACATTAGAGTCCTTTAGTGAAAATGTTGTAACAAAGGGTGTTTCTGATACATTTACAGATTTTTATCCTGTTGAAAATAAAAATTGGAACGAAGAGACAAAAGCTCTATACAAAGAACTGAAAGAAACAGAAACCTGCAAATGGGGCATTTTCACACCCTGGGCAGTTATTAATAACGACTTTACAAATATACGCAAATTAGAAGAAAAAGCCGGAGTGAAATTTGAAGGTGTTTTAGAGTACATCTACCATACGGAAAAAGTTCCGCTAGAGGGAATGAAAACTGCATATAACGAGGGAAAAATTATAGAGCTGACTCTGCAGACATCAACCATTATGAATGAAGATTTAGACGGGCATAACCCCATGTTTGATGTTTTAGACGGCGAGCACGATGATAAATTAAGGAAAATCGCTCAGGACATAAGAGATTTTTCACATCCTGTATTGTTCAGGCTAAACAACGAAATGAACTCAGACTGGACAAGCTACAGTGCATCGACTTGTCTTACTGACCCTGATATTTTTGTCGGGGTGTGGAGAAGAATATACAATATATTTGAAGAAGAGGGAGTAGACAATACCATCTGGATATTTAATCCCAATGATGAGAATTTCCCGCCTAACGGATACAATTCATCTCTTGCATATTATCCAGGTAATGGATATGTACATCTTTTTGGTGTGACAGGTTATAATACAGGCACATATTACGCCGAGGCTCACGGAGAAAGATGGAGAACATTTGATGAAATCTATTCAAACATTACCCAAAAGAGCATAAAAGATTACGGCAAATTTCCTTGGATTATTACAGAATTTGCATCAAGCTCTATAGGAGGGGATAAGGTTCAGTGGATTAATGATATGTTCGGTGATTTAGAAAAATTCCCGAATATAAAAATGGCTTTCTGGTTTAACAGTGCAGACTATGATGAAGCCTATGGGAAAAATAATGTCCCTGCAAGACCTTATTGGTTTGATGAAACGCAAGAAACCACACAGGCCTTTGCAAATGGTATAAAAAATAAATGATAAAAAACGCATAACTGAAAAATACAGTTATGCATTTTTTATATCTTAACAGAAAAAATATTTTTATTTTTGTATAAAATGCTTGCAATATTATAAAAAGTATGGTAAAATTGTAACACAATTATAATAGTGTAAGTGTATGTATTTTTTTAAAAGAAGGAAAAGGTGTGCTATGAAGAGAATTTTATCATTGATGATGGTTATGACACTACTGGCAGCAGTGTTTGTGCCAATCAACGTTGTGTCTGCGACAGACGCGGCAGAAGGAAGTCCGTCGTACATATATGACTATGGACTAACCGCAGTAGCAGAGTTTGACCAGACAATATGGGCACCAGATATGCCAGAACTTACTGCTACAATTCGTTACAATGCTCCAGAAGGAAACGAGAAGCTGATTGCTCTTTGCGGTATGTACGATATTAATAACAGAATGGTATCAAGTGACATAGAAGAATTTACACTTGTACAGGGCGAGGGCAAAGCCGCTCTTTCTATGGAGACAGTTGCTGAAGCAGTAAAGGCAAAAGTGTTCTTGTGGGAAGCGGGCACATACTCTCCCATAAAAGAAGACGTAGCAGAGCTTACCAAAACAACAGATGGTAAGTTTATTTACGTGTCTTCAACCGGTTCTGCTAATACTGAGTATGGCTATAAATATCCGTTCGGAACTGTAGAACAGGCAGTAAGTGCACTAAAAACTATCAGAACCTTAGAAGACACAGATGTTTATGTAATATTGATGCCCGGATACCATAAGGTTACTTCAACTATAAAAATAGATGCAGTAGCTACAGAAAGTGACTATAAGACTGTATTCACATCATACAATAAGAACGATAAAGGTATCATCTCAGGCGGTACAGTTTTAAAAGGTAGCGATTTTACACTTTATGAAAAGGGCATCTACCGTGCCACAGTACCTGTCGGCACACAGTCGAGACAGCTCTACGTTAACGGTATTAAGGGTGTTCGTGCAAGGTCGGCAGGAAGACTTGCAAACTGCGAAAATCTGAGTAAAAGCAGTGGAGGGTTAAAAACAACAGATGTTGTTTATAAAACCTATGCTAAACCAGATGATTTAGAGTGTGTATTTTATTCACTTTGGACAAATTCCCGTTGCGGTGTTGCATCAATTACCGATAATGGAGACAATACAATTACACTCAATATGGACAGCATTGGCTGGACGAATATAAATGATAAAGACAGTTCAAGTGTAAAAACACCTGCATGGATAGAGAACGCCTACGAGCTTATTGACGAGGGTGGAGAGTGGTACCTGGATGAAGAAGGAAATGGTACAAACGGCTACATCTACTACCTCCCCAGAGATGGCGAGGATATGTCTACAGCAGAGGTTGTGCTTCCTACATTTGACAACTACTCAAAAGAAGACGGCGCAATGTTTAATATCTCAGGCACAGCAGAGTCTCTTGTAAAGAATGTTGAGTTTAACGGAATAGAGTTTTCACATACAACATGGACCCGTCCTTCAACGGAATACGGTCATTCTGATGTTCAGAACAATCATATAAGAGAGAAAAATAACCCCGAAGTATCTTCAACCGACAGACTTTGTGAAGGTGCAATCGATGTTAAATATGCGGACAACATTGATTTCTTAAACTGTGATTTTACACGCTTAGGTATTACCGCGTTAAGAATTTTAGATGGTGCAGACAACTGTGATGTTACAGGTAACGAGTTCTTCTATATTTCAGGCAGTGCCGTAAATGTAGGTCATCCCTATCAGGGTACATATGGTGCATCTGCATCCGGTAAAACTGATGAGAAATATATCTTGGATAATATTAATGTTACAAACAACTACATCCACCATGTAGCCAATGATTACTGGTCAGCGGCAGCAATTTCGGCGGGTCATCCCAGAAACTCAACTATAAAGCATAATGAAATTTGCAACATTCCTTATTCAGGTATGCATATTGGATACGGTTGGTCGTTAGTTACATCATCTACAATGACAATAGAAGTTGAGAATAACTATATTCACGATTTATTCCAGGGTGATATCTATGATGGTGCGGGTATCTACACCATCGGTGGTACAGGCGGTACTGTTGATAATCCATGTACAATAAAAGGAAACTTCATTGAAAACATCGGTCCCGGTGCTGCAACACTTTATAACGACCAGGGTTCAAAATACTGGTTGGTAGAGAACAATGTATCGGACATCAGCGATGCCTGGGGCGAAGTTTCAGCGGAAACATATTTATATAAAGCACCTTCAAATTGCATGAATATTAATGCTGACTCAGGATACGCACCCCATTATCTTGTATGGAGAAATAACTATTCATCAAATAACGTTACATATTTGTCAAATGGCTCAAAGAACGATACGACTATCGAAGCGAACGCTCCTATTCTTTTAAATTCAGGTGTATGGAGTGCAGAAGCTCAGGCGATTATCGCAAATGCAGGTATACAAGAGCAGTATTTTTCAAACTTTGAGTTTGGTTTACGTCAACTAATGGTTAAAAAAGAAGTTTCGCTTTCAAATGCGGGAGCTACAGTTTCAAATACTCCTTACTTTATAACAGGTAAAAACACACGTTATAAGAGCAATGATTTGTCAGTTATAGACGTTAAATCAAGCAATGCAGCAGTTGCAACTGCAACAGAAGATAAAATTGTAGCGATGGGTGATGGTGAAGCAACAATTACCTACACAGTATTAGAAAATGGTATTTACAGAACTGCAACAACAAATGTTAAAGTAGGAACACCGAACCCATACAGAATCGAGTTTGAAGACTGCGTGCAGGATAGCAGTTTAATAATAGGTTCTCCACAAGCTAGTGGCTATGCATATATACATGAAGCCAATGGAACAAGTGCTCCTGCTATAAGTAAAACAATCACAATTAGAGAAAGTGGTAACTACAATATCACATATTTGGTTGGATATCAGACGGATACTGCGTATTTAAGTAAAGTAACCATCAAACTTGGCAGTACAGAAATCGGAAATAATGCAAAGAAGAGATCTTCGTGGTCGCCTGATCCGTACGATGAGAACTTATATGATTCAGGCAAATTTACAAATTATGCATCTGCTCCTATGTGCAAATACAGTACTACTAAATATCTCACAGCAGGTACCTATGAACTGACGGCAACTGTTGCCATAACATCGTCAGATTCAAAGTACAAATATCAGTTAGACTATATCGAATTTATAAAGCAATAATATTTAAAAGAACTCAGCAATTGCTGAGTTCTTTTTATATTCTTATAAAAATTGTCGTATTGCACAAAAAAAACAGCATTTGATTACTTTTTTTGTGAAAAACACTTGAAAATTTTTAAAAAATATGATATTATGTCTATAATACCTTATGATATAAAAGGAAGATAGTGTACATGAGTAACAATGAAAATAAAAAGTACATAAAGCCCACAGCTAAGGTTAAGACAAAATACAATCTATTCAGAAACAGAACCCTGCTTCTTATTGATATGCTGATTGTTGTTTTTGCATATTTTGTTACGCCAATAATCGTTGACGGTATAGACAATGCTATGAAAATGGTAGCCAGTCAGTACGGAACTATTTTAGTATCGATGGTGATATTTATTGCGGTGCTTTATATAGCGAGAGTTTATACAGTATTATGGATTCACGCAAGTACCAGGGACTATGCACGTATACTGTATGCAGGGTTAGTAGCGTCGGTGTTTGTATTAATGATAAATAACCTGATGGTTCACTTTAATTATACATCATATGGTCCGCGACAGACAATATGTGCAGTATTTATTATTCTTGTGTTTATGTTATTTTCCCGTATGCTCACCTATGCTCTCTACAGCGTTTACAGGGAAAGACAGCATATGGTTGCTGATGTAAAAAGACAGCGTCTTTTAATTGTTGGTGCAGGTAGTGCAGCGATGATTTTGCTTAAAGACCTGGCGGGAAATAACAATTTAAACTATGATGTAGTTGGATTTATAGATGATGACAAAACAAAACAATATGCTATTATCTATGGTGTGAAGGTGTTGGGAAACAGGCATGATATCCAGCGTATATGTAAAGAAAAATCAGTAGATGAGATTTTGCTGGCTATACCTTCAGCGGGAGTTTCTGACAGAAGAGAAATTCTCGAAATCTGTAATGAAACTGGATGTAAAATTAAGATTTTACCTAGTATTGATCAGGTGATTTCAGGAACTGATATAAGGAATCACGTACGTGATGTGCAGATTGAGGACTTGTTGGCACGTGAGCCGATAAAACTCGATAATACAGAAATTTCAGACTATATAGAAGGAAAAACCATACTGGTTACAGGCGGCGGTGGTTCTATTGGCTCAGAGCTCTGCCGACAGATTATGAGATACAACCCCGAAAAGCTTGTGGTTTTGGATATTTATGAAAACAATGCATACGATCTGCAGATGGAGCTGAATAAAGAATACGGCACAGAAAAAATAGATGTAATTATTGCATCTGTACGTGATAAAGACAGACTAAAGAAGGTATTTTTAAAGTATAATCCTTACATAGTATTCCATGCAGCAGCTCATAAGCACGTGCCATTGATGGAGGCGAATCCCAGCGAGGCAATAAAGAACAATGTATTCGGTACTTTAAATGCCGTACAGTGTGCAGATGAGTGCGGAGTAAAGCGTTTTGTACTGATTTCTACAGATAAGGCGGTTAATCCCACAAATATAATGGGTGCTACAAAGCGTGTATGCGAAATGATAGTTCAGTGTGCTCAGGCGAACAGTAAAACGGAATTTGTTGCAGTTCGTTTTGGCAATGTTTTAGGTTCTAACGGCAGTGTTATACCACTTTTTAAAAAGCAGATAGAATCGGGTGGTCCTGTAACTGTAACGCACAAAGAAATAACACGTTTCTTTATGACAATACCTGAGGCTACGCAGCTTGTATTACAGGCGGCAAGCTATGCGAAGGGCGGAGAGATATTTGTTCTCGATATGGGTGAGCCTGTAAGAATTTATGACCTTGCTAAAAACCTTATCAGGCTCTCGGGCTATAAGCCTAATGTAGATATGAAAATTGAGGTGTGTGGTCTTCGTCCCGGTGAAAAACTATATGAAGAACTCTTGATGGAGGAGGAGGGACTTGAAAACACAGAGCACGATAAAATATTTATTGGTAAGCCCATTGATATTGAAAAGGATAAACTATTCTCCATGCTTGCCGATTTGAAAGAAGCGGCTGAAAAAGATGATATTGAAGCAATTAAGTGTTCCGTAGAAAAGGTAGTACCCACATATATCAGACAACAATAACATAAAAAAACAACCCCGACGGGGTTGTTTTTTTATGTTATTCTGCAGGCTGCATGGGCTGTGAAATTGGTTCTTTGTGTGTAATCTCTGTTCCAACATATGTGGGAACAATCTGTACAAATGTGTTACCGGGATTTAGTTTTAGGGTAGAACCATCTAAAAGCGTGTACTTGGTTTTTGAGTCACGTGCGGTCTTTTCCCATTTGATTTCTACCATTTTACCGTCAGAGAAATAATATCCTGTTCCTGAACCGATATTTTCAAGGTCCTGTCTGCCTTTATCCTCGGTATCGGGGAGATTTACATTTTTCACTGTATACATGATAATATTCTTAGCACTTAAAGTTTCTCCTGTCTGGGAATCGTGAGTTTTGCCGTTGACATAACGGATGAAGCGTTTTGTTGTTTCATCATACTTATATGTCACCTTATAGAAATTTGCATAAGGTATGGAAATTTCCAATACATCTGTTCCTTCGGGAATTTCGTCATTTTTATTGTATTCAGGTATTGCATTTTCTGTTGTGCGACGGTATTCCTTTTTGTCTGCACGGTCTGAAACATTTTTAAGTGAGGTGTACAGATTGTGCCAGGTTTTGTCGTATGTGTTGTCACGCCAGTAAATATCACTATCTCCTGCAACGCCGTTGATGTTGTTTACTCCTAATGTTTTGATATCCTTTGCGGCTTTGGGACTCCAACCAGCGTGGGTGTAGATAGCGTCGTTTTCCAAAGCGTAATCAAGGAAATAGTGGCGTGAAGAACGTATAGGACCTATTTTTTCTAAAGTGTGGTCCTTAAAGAGTGCCATAAATCTTGTAGCCCTACCCTCTACAACTATTTCATATACCATGTATGCACTTTCCAGTCCAATCTGAGGACGGGCGGCATCGGTGTCGTTATCAATCATAACGGCTATAGGACGTACATCTTTTGTTTCCATCATTTCATCATAGAAGGGGTCATTGTTTTCTGCAATAACATAGGGGTCAGTATTTACTTCTTTGGTACAACCGACAAAAGTTAGTGCCAATATTAATGAAAGCGTAAGTGCTGCCAATCTTTTTATCATAAGTTTTCTCCTTTTATTTTGTTTAAAAGTGCAAGTAGTGCTGCATTCCGATGACTAACTGCGTTTTTTTCCTCCATAGACATTTCAGAAAAAGTCTTGCCGTAGTCAGGACAATAAAACACAGGGTCGTAGCCAAAGCCGTTTTCTCCGCGGGGTGCTTCCAAGAGAATTCCAGGACAACTAAGACCTTGAGCTTCTATTTTTCTGCCGTCAGGCAAGATGAGGCACAAAGCACAGGCGAACCGTGCACGACGTTCAAGTTCTGGTACGTCCTTTAATTCTTCTGCCAGTGTGGAAATTTTAACACTGTAGGGACTGTCCTCTCCGGCATAACGTGCAGAATATACTCCTGGGCGACCGCCTAATGCTTCCACTTCAAGTCCTGAGTCGTCTGCTAAAACAGGGAGATTGCACAGTTTTGAAATTTCGTAAGCTTTTATGTAGGCGTTTTCACGAAAGGTTTCGCCGTTTTCTTCTACGTCGACAGATATTCCTACGTCAGCTAATGAGAGGATTTCGTAGTCTGAAAGGATTTTTTTGATTTCTCTTACTTTGCCGGGGTTAGTGGTTGCGGCCACGATTTTACTTAACATATTTTTTCACCAATTCGTCAATCTTTTTCTCATCAAATTCAGGCTCGGCTTCCTTGTAGAGTGCCCAGCCCTCACAATGTTCAACAGTTGCACCGGGAGCAATCTCTGATGTTTCGCCGAGAGTTTCCATTTCTAAAAACAGATTATTGGTAAATGTTTCAAAAGACATGCCACCATCGGGATAATTTCCGTTTTTTATAGGTGTAAATTTCTTTAAAAACATATCCCCGCCTATAAAATACATAGAGATTCCATGCTCGCTGTTAATACCGAATTTAAATTTGTCGGAGTTGTTTTTGTCCTGACGCAGACCTATGTATCTATCACCCCAGGTAACACGTTCATCTGTAAGCTTCGTGTAGGGCCATAAAGCTAAAAGCCTGTTACCTAAAAGGCCCGTATTAGCAGTAGGCTGAGCTACAATCTCAAAACCGCCAGGTGCAAGAACGGTCATACACCACGGAGCGAGTGTGACGCTCCATGCTGCACGGTTTGTAAGTCTGTGTATAAGATTTACTTCAGAAGAATTTTCGGATAAGTGTACTTCTATTTCTATCTGATACTGGTTCCACTTCTGTACAGGTGGAGTAAATATCGCACCATCATCTAAAATTTTGTATGAAACAGGGTCGTTGTCGGGATAGTAGCTTTTTGGATAACCTTCCGGACTTGTCCATAGTCTGTGTCCGCCATAGATATACCATGTGCCGCCACCGAAGACTTCAAATGGTTCTCCGGATTCTGCAAAATCACGGTTTAGATCCTCAAACATAATGTTTTCGCCGTCGATAAATGAATAGTTTATAATTCTGGGACCAACATCTACAGTAACTATAACCTTTACAATGTCGTTAGAGATTTTGATGCACTTGCCATAGTTTTTATACTGGCAAGCTTCAACAATAACTTTTCCCATATAAAAAACCTCCTTTTCATCTGATTATATTTTATCATAGCATTAGTAAAAAGTAAATAATTTTAATATTACAATTGTGTGTTTTATTATTGAAAGATTTTGGTAAATGTACTTGTTTTTTGACGATGTTCGTTGTATAATTAAATATAACATATATAAAAATAGGGGGAGTTCTCAATGAGAGAATTAAAAAATCTTATAGTTGGACAGTCAGGCGGACCTACTGCTGCAATTAATGCTACACTTGCAGGTGTAATTAAAGCAGGTGCAGACAATCCTGCAATTGGCAAAGTTTATGGAATGGTAAACGGCATTATGGGAATGCTTGAAAGAAATATTAAAGATCTTGATGCTTTGAGCCAGAATGATAAAAAAATTGAGCTTTTAAAGAAAACGCCGGCATCCTTTTTAGGTTCTTGCCGTTATAAACTTCCAAAAGACGATGTGAGCGTTTACAGAACGCTCTCAGCCAGGCTGAACAGTTCGGCGCTGTAACACAGCTTTCGGGCGTTGTTGTAACAAAGCTTGACGGCACAGCAAAGGGCGGCGTTGTCGCGGCTATCTCTGCTAAAATGAATATCCCTATCAAGTTCATCGGCGTCGGCGAAAAAGCAGATGACTTATTGGAATTCGAACCAGAAAACTTCCTCAAGGCATTTTTTGAGTAGACAACAAGGCTTATCAGCTTTTTCGCCGACCTCGGCGGCGAGTGCCGCCGCACCTATTTAATTTTACGGGGTCCCCGAACGACCTGTCGTTTGGGGTAAATTGAAAAAGCTGACGATTTGCTTGAATTCGAACCGGAAAACTTCCTCAAAGCATTTTTTGAATAAAATAGTCCCCACGCCTCTCCTGTGCAAGGGGAGGTGCCCCAACGGGGCGGAGGGGTTGTAAAATAATATTCCGGACGAGCAATGCTCGCCCCTACGCACAATCTGTGTAGGGTGCGGCGCCCTCGACGCACCGCAAGCGAACACAGTTCGCGCCCTGATAAATCCGTGCATACACACCACTACGTTTGCTCTGCAAACATATCGCATCCACTCGTGG
>JAFQJE010000011.1 GCA_017415145.1 Clostridia bacterium | reverse complement strand
TTTTGCTTTAAACATTAAGTTTTCCTCCTTAAAATTTTTAAAAATTTTAAGTCATTACCTTAGCTGCCTGAGTGATGCTTATTATATTTATGGGCTTGTGCCCTGTATGTCGTAAGCGTTGCTCACGTTTATTTATACGACATACGGAAGAGTTTGTTCCAAAAACATGTGTTGTAATTTTTGGCAAATTTATCTCATATACATTAGCAAGACTTTTTTTGAAAGGAAAACACTATGCCTAATAACATGTATGAAACAGAACCCAGGCCGGCAACACCTACCCCAATACCTCAGGAACAAAATAACTCGCCTGCACCTTTAGAACAGTCATTCCCTGACACATCAACAGGTCAGCTCGTGGTAAGCGTGTTTACCGCTAATCAGCTATATCCTGTTGTAAATGCACAGGTAACTGTAACAGAAGAAAATTCAGAAGAGGTTATAGTTTCAGGGACAACTGACAGAAGCGGAAGAACTACCCTGTTTACACTTCCTGCCCCCTCCTCATCTGCGTCACAAGAGCCTACTGTAAGAGCTCCTTTTAGTGAATACAAGGTTACAGTTACTCACCCGGATTTCTTTGAAGCCGAAATCGAAAACGTTCAGCTTTTTGGCAGCATTATTACACAATTGCCCGTAAATTTGGTGCCATTACCCGAAATTCAAAATAATAATATTGATAATACTGTAATAATTCCAAGACAGAATTTATAAGGAGGTCATTATATGCCTGATATTGCACCGGTAATACCCGAGTTTATAACTGTTCATTTGGGCGCTCCAAACTCAAATGCCCAGAATGTAACCGTGCCCTTTATTGATTACATAAAGAATGTAGCATCAAGTGAAATTTATCCCACATGGCCCGAAAACGCTTTGCGTGCAAACATTTATGCTCAGATTTCTTTTGCTTTAAATAAAATATATACAGAATATTATCGAAGTCGTGGATATGATTTTGATATTACAAACACAACACAGTTTGATCAGGCATACGTTCAGGGAAGAACTATTTTTGCCGACATTTCCGACATTGTAGATGATATATTTGATTCGTATCTTCGCAGAAATGGTGCTATTGAGCCTCTTGCTTCACAGTTTTGCAACGGCACAACCGTTACCTGTGAAGGCTTGTCACAATGGGGAACTGTTACTTTGGCTAATGACGGGTATCTCCCCTTCCAGATTATAAGATACTACTATGGAGATGACGTAAATATTATAAACAATGTTCCCGTTGAATCAGTGGGCGAATCATACCCGGGTACACCCTTAAGACTCGGGGATGTAGGCCCTGATGTTCAGCAGGTACAGATTCTTTTAAATGCAATATCCACAAACTATCCTGCAATCCCTAAAGTGCCTACAGGTGCAGTTTACGGTGAGTCAACAGAAAATGCTGTAAGAACATTCCAGCGTATTTTCAACCTCACACCTGATGGCATTGTTGGTCGTGCTACATGGTATAAGCTTATCAATCTATTTACGGGTATTAACAGATTAAATGAACTTAATGCCCGCGGCGATGTTATATTCGGATTGTCATTGGAATATCCTGATGCACTGCGTGAAGGAGATACAGGTCAGGGAGTATTGACTCTTCAGTTAATGCTAAATCTTTTGTCAGAATACTATGACACTGTTCCACAGGTTGCACAGGATGGCGTTTATGGTCCTTCCACCACTTCTGCCGTTGCTGCATTCCAACGTGCTTACGGTCTGCCTGTTGATGGTATAGTGGGGCCTCTCACATGGGAGAGCATGTACAACGCTATTAAGGGCATATATATTGCCACAGGCAGGTCCTCTGAATTTACAACTGCTCCAGCTTCCGTTCAGTTCCCAGGTGTTCCACTGTCTATGGGTGCCAGAGGAAATGCGGTTATGACGCTTCAGAATCATATTAACGACGTTATACCCGTTTTTGCCAACATTCCTACAGTTAATCCCACAGGTAATTATGGAATGAATACACGTACAGCTGTAAGCGAACTCCAGAACAGGATGAATTTGCCCCAAAACGGCACCACAGACGAAGAAACATGGAACGGCATAGAAAGAATGCGTTCACAGGTGTTAAGAGGAAGTGATGCACAATTTGGTCAGTATCCCGGTTACGATTTAAGAGAGGGTATGCAGGACGAGGTGCGGGGAATTGCCATATCTACTGACGAACTAACAGGACGTCCTATATATTCAATTCAGTATATGCTGAGAATTATAAATAAGGATAGGGAATTGCCCGGTATTCCTGATGGTATCTTTGGTCCGCAAACCACAGAAAGAGTTGTTATATTTCAGACTGAAAATAATATTAATCCAACTGGCATCGTAGATGTTGAAACATTTGATGCAATAAAAATTGCATATGATGAGGACTTTTTTACAGATAATTAAAAAAGACGGTGCAATACACCGTCTTCTTTAATTATAAAGTCATTGCCATTCCGCTATCCAGCATAAACAGTATTTTTGAAATAACAGGTTTTTTGAAGATTTTTTCTGCCGCATACTTATAGCATTCAAGCTGAATCCTGTATTTTTCCACAGTTTCAGTTTCATCAAAGTTTCTGTCGGTCTTATAGTCTATGACAACAAGTCCCTCATCAGTTATAAGAAGGCAATCTATAATACCCTGGAGCATAATATCTTTATCACTCTCAGTACCACTCAAAAATCCTTTGGCAGGAATTGATACACCAAACATAAACTCTCGTTTTACCTCTTTGGCATTTCTTATCATCCTGCCTGTGCCCGATGTGAAAAATTTAAGTAATTTTTCGGGATTGACCGCACCGGCCTCCTCTTCTGTTAAAAAGCCCTTTTCTTTTATAGCATCTATCTGTTTTTTTATATCTTCTTTGGTATCTAAAGGTACCGAAATATCACACTTTTGAAGTACTGTATGGTACGCTACACCAATTTCAGAAGCTGACAGACCTGTTATTTTTTCTTTTATTTTTGCAGGTCTTTTAAAAGCCTCACTTCCATCCTCTACAGTTTCTTGTGTTCTTCTCTTTTTTAGTTCAGATACCGTTACTTTAGATGGCAATACAACATCCTCTTCACTATGATATTTGTTCATAAGAAGAGATAAAATTGAATCATCCTCGTTCTGAATCTGAACACCAGTTTCCACACTTTCTGCATCTTCACAAGAAAGTTCGTCGATATTGGATATAATTTTTATATCAAATCGACTGTTATGTGTTATTTTATGGTAGTCTTCACCGATACCGGCACTTTTTCTCAGCACTTCTCCGTTTTCATGGTTAATAAGTGCCATAATTATCCAGTCAAGATAAGATATATGCTCTGATACCAACGCTCCCCCAATACGTAAAGATTTTTCTCCTGATGTGCAACTTCGTATTTTCTGTTCTATATTTTTATCAGCACCAATTATGATGAGTTTTTCTCTTGCTCGTGTCAGAGCAACATATAAAATACGCATTTCTTCTGCAATACTCTGAGCATAAAGTACACTTTCTACTGCCGCCCTTGGTGCAAAGTTATATGTGATACGAAGATTGGTGTCAACAAATTTAGGACCGTATCCTAGTTCTGGATGATACAATACTACACGACGCAAATCCTGAAGATTAAACTGGTGCTCTGCCGCAAAAAGAATTACCACAGGAAATTCCAATCCTTTACTTTTGTGAATACTCATTATACGTACCGCATCATTATTTTCACCAGTAAGCTTTGCTGCCTCCAGATCGTTACCTGTATTTTTATAATCCTGAATGAATTTAATAAAACTGTAAAGTCCCCTAAGACCTGTTTTTTCAAAATCCTTTGCACGATTATAAAGAAGCCTTAGGTTTGCCTTTCTTATAGTGCCATTAGCAAACGACTGTTGTGCGTCAAAAAAACCTGTCTTGTTGTATATTTCCAATATAAGTTGGCTTACACTCATACGTCTTGATTTTTCAGAAAATTCCTCTATTTCCTTTATAATCTCGTAGCAAACCGTACTTTCTTCCATGTCGCTTTCTGCACATTGCAGCATAGCATCATAAAAAGTGTTTCGCTTATCGACACTACGGATTTTAGCAAGTGTTTCTGATGACACATTAAATATAATAGAGCGCAATACCGTAAGCAGTGGCAAATCCTGATACGGATTATCGATTACTGCAAGCAGTGCCAAAATAATTTCTACCTCACGGCTGTTAAAATAACCGCCTGTTTTTTCTGCATAGCAAGGAATACCAAATTCTGCAAAAACAGAGCTTAGGATAACTGCATTATCTTTTACATTTCTTGACACAATGCAAATATCCTTATATGTTATTTTGCGATACTCTCCTTTATCATAAATCTGAACTTCATTTTTAATCAGTTCTGCAATTCTCTTTGCGCAATAAATTGCCTGAAGCTCTATTTTACCATAATCATCATCGCTATTTTCGTTTAAGGTTTTGGTATCTATTATTGCTACTTCTGTTTCATATGATATGGGGTTTACTGAAGTATCGGGATAATCTGCACCAAGGTAAAGTTTTTCATCATCGTTATAGTCTATTTCCCCCGATTCTACAGACATTATTCTTTCAAATATATAGTTGACAGAATCAAGAATATTCTCTCTGCTTCTGAAATTTTTTGACAGAATTATTTTACGGTCACCTGAATCTTCATCCTTTGAAAACCTGTCACGTTTTGTTTTAAAAAGTACGGGGTCAGTATTTCTGAAACGATAAATACTCTGCTTGATATCTCCTACCATAAAGAGATTGTTTTCCTTTTTAATTGAGGAAAAAATTGCTTCCTGAAGCTTTGAAGTATCCTGATATTCATCAATGTATATCTCATCAAACTCGTCACGGATTGTTTTTGCAATCTGTGTAGTTTCTCCATCTTTTGTCAAAATGTCTAAGCAACGATGCTCACAATCTGAAAAATCAAGCATATTTTTTGAAAGTTTTGCTTCTTCAAATCTATCGGACAATCTTTTTATCAATTCTGACAAACAACAAACCATAGGATACATTTTGTTAATTGCCTCTGCTTGTTGCGTTGATGTTAAATTCAAAAGCTTTTCCGTTAGTGCACCCATGCGTTTTGTCTTTATTTTTTGTCGCATATCTGCAATCTGATCTATATACATCAGCCGCATACTCTTAGATGCTCTGGGACGGCCTTTAAACACGATACTGCAAAGTACTGCTCTTAACTTATCATAATCGTTTATATGCATGCAATTTTCAAAATAAGAACGTTCCTCAATTAGAAAGCTCTCAAGCTCACTAAAACCGTCTTTTGCAGCAAGATTTATCATCACATTATACTCTGATATACATCTTTCGCATTCAGAATGTGCCTCTTTAATCAGCACATCTTTGTACTCGCTATTTTCAAAATCATAGCTGTCTCTAAACTTTTCTGCTGACATTTCAAGCCATTTTTCAGGATAAGGCAAGCTCATAGCAAAATAATACAGAGATATTAATAAACCGCGGAAATTGATATCGTTTGCTTTGGAATTTGAATATGATTCCATAAGGTCAAGGAAATCTGCACCATATATCTCGTCATCATACATTTCATTCATTACTTGATCCAAGGCATTTTCAAGCATTACCTTGCACTCTGTGGGGTCAGCAACACTAAAATCAGGAGGCAAATCCGCCTCTACAAAATGATTTCTTAAAACATTTATACAGAAGGAGTCAATTGTTGTTATCTGTGCCTTTTTAACTAACACAAGCTGGCGTGCTAAATTAGCATCCTGAGGGTTTTTAAGGATTTTTTCTTCTAAAGATGCAATTATTCTTTCACGCATTTCGTTCGCCGCTGCATTTGTAAAGGTTACAACAAGCAGTCTGTCTGCATCAACAGGACACACTTTATCTGTTATACGTGATATAATACGCTCTACCAATACTGCAGTTTTTCCGCTGCCTGCAGCTGCAGAAAGCAACAGATTTTGTCCTGAAGACATTATCGCTTGTGACTGCTCAGTAGTCCAATTTCTTGACATATCTGCACTCCTCCTTTGTTCTATTCATTTTATCACAAAGGTTTCCTTTTGTAAAGTTCGACGCAATGCTTGTAAAGAAACATTAATAAACAATATATAGCACCACAAGCAGCCAAAGATAGCGTGCTATTTTGAATTAAATTCTTGGAAATAAAACAAGAAAGAAACACCCCTGTTGCAGGTATTACTGTCCACAATAACGGTCTTATTTTAAAGTTTGAAACCTCCATCAGTCTGTTAATACTCAGATAAGAATTCAACATTTCCGAAATATAGATAATCGTGATATACCCACTTATGCCGTTAACAGGGATAAGTGTACATATCAGCACTATTGAAACAGCCGACAAAACTATGTCATACCGCATAGCATGTACCTCCTGATTCAATCCCTTTAATACAGCATCTACTACCCCATCAGCATACATTATTGCAGTAAGAGGTGCTATCTGCTTTAAAAAATATGCCGCCTCCTCACTTTTATAAAAAAGCATACCTATTTCTTCAGAAAAGAAATACAAAATACCGGCAATGCCTATGGAAAAGGTTAATGTCAGAAATAATATACGTTCAATAAGATTGTCAATTTTTTTATAGTTTTTTAAACTGTTAAGCATTGTTATTTCAGGTATTAGAAGAGTGGCAACAGAGCCCACAACGCCAGAAGGTAAAAACACCAAAGGCATAACCATTCCGTGCACAACACCGTATGCAGAAAGTGCTACTTCCTTATCTCCGCTGAACCTCGTCAAGGATTTCGGAATTAGAGTATGCTCAGTAGTAGATAGAGCTGAACGTATGTATGCACTTATCGCCACAGGGAGTCCGTAACGCATAATTCTTTTTTTCAGATTATGCGATTTTGTTTTAGTTGCAACATTATAGTCAGTCTTATAAACAATATAGAGTATTAGAAAGGATATTATCTCAGCTGCACAACCGCTTAATACAAGTGATATACAGGCACTTTGAGCTGAGGTAATCTCACCTATATTAAGAAGCAGAACCGCACCTGCTATACGGATCATCTGCTCTATTACCTGAACAATTGCATTTTTATATACTTTACCTGTAGCAGTAAAATATCCCGAAAGTGCAAAGGACATAGCAACACACGGCAGTGATACTGACAAAATTTTTAATGGCAATTCAATACGTGCATCACCTACAACAATATTTGCAAAAAATTGTGCGCCGAAATATATGAGTAAAAACGCCGCACTTCCAAAAAAAAGTGCATACAAAAGACTTTTTCTCACCGCGGCTTTAGTATCTTTATGTTGAGCTATTTCTTCTGATATAACTTTTGTGGACGCTAAATTTATTCCTGATGCTGAAAAAGTGACCCCGAAATTATAGACAGACATAATCAGAGCAAACAAGCCTACTCCTGATGAGGAAATTTTATTTGCAATATATACATTAAAAGAAAAACTCACCGCACGCATAAAAAGCGATACTGCGGTGAGAATTACTGCATTTTTTATAAATCGTTTCTTTTTCAAAATACCGCCTCCGCACAAAACTTAATAAAATTTTATGCAAAGACTAAATTCATTATGTTATTTTACCGGAACTTCAATTATATCAGTTTCGAAAACAGTTTCAAGATTTTCATTAAATGCTTTAAAGCTTGCTCTTATAATTTTAACATCAGTGATTTTGAGTTGTTCTAAATCACTTTCATAAAAAAGCATTGAGTCAACTGCCTTTTTCTTGGCACCAATTGACATCACGAACAACGGCTCAACAGGAGTTCCATTTACAGAAACATCTGAGCACATAACAGAAATTGCTTTATCCGTATTATTTTGTGCATATAAAACAAGCTCTGTATCATTTGACAGGGCACTCTTCTTCATTTCGAGCACAGAGATAGTGATTCCTTTATGGTCATATATCTTATATCCATCATCTCTGTATTTTTGCTTATATGTCCAGGGTGCATCGGTTTTGATGCGTAAAACTTCTGATTTTGCTATTTCATTATTTTGCTCATCATATACCTTTATCAAAAACTCTATGTTTTTGATTGTTTCTATATTCATTTCCCCCAACCATTGGTTGCTTATCTGAATATATGAGTCCTTCTCTTCTCCTGCAGAGAGCGTTAAAATCATTGCCTCTGTAGACATAAGACCATTTATGGACAAATCTGCAGTACTTACTGTAACCGTCTCTTCGCGGTCATTTTTAATGTTCATATTTATCTTGGTTGTTACATTTTCGTAGGATATTTCACCTAATGTAACAGATACATTTTCTGCAGAGAATTCCTGTTTGTCTGCTATTTTTGTTTCCTTAATTTTATACTCACTGTAGATATCTGACTCCTTTACAGAAACAGACTCTTCTTTTGCTCCGCAGGCACATACTGATAATGTAATAATACCTGCAAGCACAATCAATACAAACTTTTTAAACATAGTCTACTCCTTATGGATACTGATTCTACTTTTTGTATCCGCACTCAGGGTTGATGCATAAAACACTTGCACGTCTGCCTTTTTTCTTAACAAGAATACCACCGCACTCAGGACATTTTTCGCCCTTTACAGGTGCATCCCAACTCATAAAATCGCACTTGGGATTATCTTCGCAGCCAAAATACACTTTGCCTGTTTTTGATTTCTTTTCAAGAATTTTTTTGCCACACTTAGGGCAATCAACGCCCGTTTCCACAACAATCGGTTTTGCATTTCTACATTCAGGAAAACCGGGGCACGCAAGGAATTTTCCGAACCTTCCCATTTTATAAACCATTTTACGTCCGCATTTTTCGCATACAACATCTGATTCCTCATCAGCAATTTTGACTTTACCGATAGCATTATCAGCGTTTTTAATATTTTCTGCAAAAGGACCATAGAAATCTTCCATTATCTTAACCCAGTCCACATTGCCGCTTTCGATTTTGTCAAGACGTTCCTCCATTTCTGCAGTGAACTCTGCACCTGCAATATCAGGAAAATGCTCAACTAAAATATCTGTTACAACTGAACCAAGTTCTGTGGGAACAAGCTGTTTTTTATCTCTTCCTACATAGCCACGAGCGGTAATCGTTGTGATTGTGGGAGCATAGGTACTGGGTCTGCCTATACCTTTTTCTTCCATAACTTTAATAAGTGTTGCTTCAGTATATCTCTGAGGAGGTTGTGTGAAATGCTGCTCATTTTTGAGGTCAATGAGTTTGAGTTCCTCCCCTGATTTTAAAGGTGGCAGTATGTTGTCTTTTTCTGTTATACCATCGTCATTGCCTTCCACATACACACTCATATATCCTTTAAATATAAGCTTTGAGCCACTCTCACGGAAACCATACTCTCCTGACTGGATATCAACTGTTGCAGTTTCATACACTGCAGGTTTCATCTGAGATGCCACAAATCTTTCCCATATAAGCTTGTATGTTTTGTACATATCACTGGGTAACTGGTCCTTTACCTCTTGAGGTGTAATTGAAACATAGGTGGGGCGTATTGCTTCGTGAGCATCCTGCGCACTGTTTTTTGTTTTATAAACATTAGGCTTATCAGGGAGTAACGTATTGCCATACTTATCAGAAATAAACGTTCTCGCATCGTTTAAAGCATCTGTTGAGATACGGAGTGAATCTGTTCTCATGTAAGTTATAAGACCAATTGTTCCGTGCCCTGCTAATGACACACCTTCATATAGCTTTTGTGCCGCTACCATTGTCTTTTTTACTGTGTAATTAAGCTTACGTGAAGCTTCCTGTTGAAGTGTACTTGTTGTAAACGGTGGTGCAGGATTTCTCTTCTTTTCTCCCTTTTTAACATCTGTAACTATAAACGACTTACCCTTTAAATCTCCTTCAATTTTGCTTACCTCTGTCTGAGATGAGGGTTTTATCTTTTTGCCGCCTTTTGAAATCAGTGACGCTGTAAAGCTATCACCTTTGTCCGTCTTTAACACTGCACCAACTGTCCAGAATTCCTCAGGATTGAAATTCTCAATTTCTCTTTCTCTGTCAACAATCATACGTGTAGCAACAGACTGAACTCTGCCTGCACTAAGACCTTTCTTTACTTTACGCCAAAGAATCGGACTTATTTTATAACCTACTATACGGTCTAAAATTCGTCTTGCCTGTTGAGCATTCACAAGGTCTATATCTATAGGTCTCGGCTGTTTAATTGCCGTTGTGACTGCGTTTTTTGTGATTTCATTAAAAGTTATTCTGCAGGCTGATTTGTCATCAATATCCAAAAGCTGTGCCAAATGCCAAGAAATTGCTTCACCCTCACGGTCAGGGTCGGTTGCAAGAAAAACTTTTTTTGCAGATTTTGCATCTTTCTTTAACTTTGAAAGCAAGTCACCCTTGCCTCTGATTGTTATATATTTGGGTTCAAAGCCGTTGTCTACATCAATTCCCAACTGGCTCTTAGGCAAATCTCTTACATGTCCCATAGATGCAATTACATTATAGGATTTTCCAAGATACTGCTTTATTGTTTTCGCCTTGGCAGGCGACTCTACTATAACAAGATTATTTGCCATTATTTTTCTCCTCTTTTATATATTCAACGTAAAGTTCTTACCCGGCAGGGTTTTTACTTTACCCTTTATTTCTAATATTGTAATTGTTGAAGCGAGCTTATCAGGCGTTACACCTGTTGCCGCTAAAAGTGTATC
The DNA here is from genome assembly GCA_017415145.1 of Clostridia bacterium. GTDB lineage: Bacteria > Bacillota > Clostridia > UBA1381 > UBA9506 > Congzhengia. The sequence continues at coordinate 3,543 of JAFQJE010000011.1, read as the reverse complement.
GAAATTAACAGGTGTTAAAGACAGCTTGCTTATTATATGCTTCTCTTCCTCTGTTAAGTCATGATATATATCATTATTTATAACTTCTTTTGGTGTTTCCTTATCCGCTAAGACTTTAGTTGCTTCAACATATTCAACGTTGTAATGCTCCACAATATCACGAGCAGATGTAACAGGATACGCTCCCTCCTTTATAAGATTGTTCGCACCTGCACTTTTCGGTCTGGTGATGTCCCCCGGAACTGCAAACAAATCACGGTTTTCCTCCAATGCATAATTTGCAGTAATCAGTGCACCGCTTCTTTCAGGTGCCTCAGTAACAATAACACCTTTGGAAAGACCTGCAATAATTCTGTTACGTTCAGGAAAATGGTGTCTTTCGGGTTTTGAATATGGCGGATATTCAGAAATCACCATGCCGGTTCTGATTATCTCACTCATAAGTTCTTTATTGCAATAGGGATATGCAGTTTCAAGTCCTCCGCCTACTACTGCAATCGTTATTCCTCCTGCATTTATTGCTCCTCTGTGAGCTGCGGTATCTACGCCCTTTGCCATTCCGCTTGCAATAACAAAACCATTGTTGGCTGCACCATATGCAATACTTTCTGTTGCCAAAACTCCATAATTTGTCGCCTCTCTTGTACCCACAACACCTATTGAAGTATAGTCATTCAGATTATATCTGTGTCTGCATCTTACATACAGTACATGAGGTGGTGCAGATATTTCCTTTAAGCATTGGGGATAATATGGACTATCTATAGTAAGAATACATATACCTATTCTTTTGCAATGTTCCTTTATCTCTTCTACTCTGACCATGCTTTTATCACAGAGTGCCGCTAAGGTACGTTTATTCACTCTGAGAGCTTTTCCAAAATCATCACGTTGCATTTCAAAAATAGCTTTAGGCGAATCAAACACCTTTAAAAGTCTTACCATTTTTGTAGCATTCATACCGTCTTTTAGCGAAAGCCATAGCCAATAATCAAGCTGTGTCATCTTCTTACCAACATTAGTCATTTTATCACCTATATATTAAAATACTACAAAAAAAAGATTTTGTAAAGAGTTTTTTCCTTATTATATGTAAAATAAAAAAAGACCGACTTTAAGTCGGTCTTAAAAATTATCTTTCTTTTCCTAAGAAGAATAACGCCAAAACTCCGGGGCCTGCGTGTGCTCCTATAACAGGATCGCAGTAATTGATAATGATATCTTTAACGTTATACTCTTTTCTTATTTTGTTAGCAAGATACTCTGCATCCTCCAAACAATCTCCATGGCAGATGGCAAGTACCTGATTTTCGGGATCTACTACATTTTCCTTGAAATTATCAAAAAGTGCATTGATAGATTTCTTTCTGCCGTTTACCTTGGCCTGAGACACGAGTTTTCCCTCATCGTCAACATGAAGTACAGGCTTTATCTGCAAAATCGTACCGATAACTGCTACACCACCGGAAAGACGGCCGCTACGCTTTAAGAAGAACAGATCATCTACTGTAAACTTGTGAACAAGCTTTAAGCGGTTTTTATAGATAAAATCTGCTACCTCATCAATTGATTTACCTTCCTGCTGCATTTTTGCTGCATAGTAAACCAAAAGGCCATGACCGATTGATGCAGCTAAAGAGTCAATTACAATAATCTTTCTTTCAGGATATTTTTCCCTTAAATCATCAGCTGCAATCTTTGCTGCCTGATATGTACCACTTATACCACTGGAAATTAACAACGCCAGAATGTCTTCACCACCAGAGAGTATTTTATCAAATTCCTCTGTAAATTCTTCCACATTTAACAAAGAAGTTTTTATGTGTTCTTTATTACGCAAGCGATCATAAAAACCTTTGAAACTAAAATTTTCATCTGCCAGATAGTTATTTATTTCATTTCCATCAATAACCATTGTGAGAGATCTGTAAGCAACACCTAAATCCTTTAACATCTCAACACTAAGGTTACAGGACGCATCTGCAAAAATTTTATATGACATAATAAGCCTCCACTATTTAGTATTTAATACTATGTTATCATATATACGATATTTTGTCAAGTTGCTTTTGTGTTATTAACACGTTAATTACTGCTTGCTTTTTAAAATTCTTTATGATAGAATTAATTCAGGAGTTGATATAAATGGATTTATCTAAGGAAAAATTAGAAGGCGTATTTTCTGAGGGCGAAAGGTATTTGAAAGAATTTTCCTTACCTTCTTGGGAAGATTTTCCGTCTATTGAATTATATATGGATCAGGTAGTGGCATTGCTTAATGAATATCTCAGCATTTTTCTCGTTCCGAAAAGTGATATGCAGATAACTTCTACTATGATTAACAACTACGTAAAGTTAAAGACTATTCCCGCACCTGTTAAGAAAAAGTATTCAAAAAAGCATCTGGCATATCTTGTTATGGTTTGTATCTTAAAACAGACACACAGTATGTCTACCATATCTGCACTTATTCCTCCTGATCTTGACGAAGAAGAGCTAAAAAGGATTTATAATTCATTCGTCATCAATCATTCAAAAGCGTATACATACGTTACAGATCAGATTTATAATGTAGCAAGACGCTTTTTAGAGGACGAAGACAGCACTTTGGAAAAACTCGAAGATTTAGTACTGCAGGTGGCAGTATCAGCCAATATATTTAAACTAATCAGCGAGTGGATCGCCGCAAGAACAACGGAAAACTAAAACAGAACACTCCAAAAGTGTTTAACTTTTGGAGTGTATTTTTTAATCTTAACTACATTTTTTCTTCCAACAGATTTCTCAATCTATAAACATCTTCTTCCTTCGGAACATAGCTCTCCAAGTAATCAAGCATTTCATCCACATCTTCGAACACCTGATAAAGCTCCAGCGTCATATCAGATATAAATTCCGTATCTGCACCTTTTTGCATCATTTTAAGCATATCATCAAAATATCCGTCTATATTGAATATCGCTAACGCTTTATTATGCTGCTGAAGCTGTTTTAATGTAAGAATTTCAAAAAACTCGTCAAAAGTACCCACTCCACCGGGAGTAATAATAAAGGCATCTGCTTCATCCTCTAAAAGTTTTTTTCTTTCCCTCATAGTTTTTGTTCCGATAAGCTTTGTACATTTTTCGTATAAAACTCCATCCACATTAAAAAACGTAGGTGCTATACCGATAATTTCTCCACCCTTTTCTGACACACCTCTTGCAACAGAGCCCATCATGCCATTATCACCGGCACCAAAAATAAGTGTATGCTTACGTTCCCCCATCTTTCTGCCAAGGATCTCTCCTGCAGTTTTAAATTTTTCATGTATTTTATCGCTTGCCGCACCATAAACTGTAATTTTCATAATAATCACTCCTTTTATATATTTTAACATATGCCAATTACTATTTCAAGTTACACACTCACTTTTTAACATTTTGATAACTTTTATACTTCTCGTTGACTTTTTTTCTTATTCGTGGTATAACAAAAACATAGAAAAAAAGGAGTGAAAAATATGACGAAAATCGACATTTTTTCAGGTTTTTTAGGTGCAGG
>JAFQJE010000010.1 GCA_017415145.1 Clostridia bacterium | reverse complement strand
TGCAGAAGGGGCAGAAAACCCTCAGGTAAAAAGTAACATAATAAGTGCAGCATCTGCACTTTTGGGAATAAAAAGTCATAGAATAGAAGTATTGGAGAGAGGTTGACCTATGGAAAGAAGAAAAGACAAAAACAAAATGGTGATTGTAAGAAAAAGGCAGGTAGCAGCAGTATCGCTTATACTTTTGATAGGTATTGCAGGATACTTAAATTTCGCAATTACTCGGGATGAAACAGACCCTAATGTTGCTGTAATGTATAACGATGCGGCAAAAAAACTGGGAGAGGCTAAAATGGTAAATTCACAAACTGAAGAATCGGCTCAGAATGAATATTTTACAAATGCCAGAATGGACAGAGAAAAAAAGCGTGACGAATCAATTGAAATGCTCACAGAAATTATAAATTCTCAGGGGTCTGATGAAGAGTCAAAAGAAGCCGCAAAAACACAGATTGAAATGCTTGCCAATTTCACAGATTGTGAAGTTATGGCTGAAAACATGATAAAGGCAAAAGGATATTCTGACTGTATTGTGTTTATGGGCGAAAATGTAACAAGCATTGCAGTTATGACAGAAGGGTTGTCTGAGGCAGATGCTGCAGGTATTATTCAGGCGGCAGTAGACACGGGAGCGTGCAGTGCAGATCAGGTGAAAATAGTGGAGATAAAACCAAATTAATAAAAAATAGTTGTATTTTACACGCTTTCGTGGTACAATATACTCAATAGTAAAGAAAATATAAGTTCGGAGGTACGAATGATGGCAGATAAAGAAATTATTTTTGAAACACAGGAAAACGGCAAGATTATGATTGCAAATGAAGTAGTTATGTCAATTGCAGCACAGGCTTTAGAAGAAATAAAGGGCGTTGTTGTCGCTACATCGATTGCAGAAGGTATCGTAGATAAAATAATCAAGAAAAACACAGCACGTGGTATCAGCATTTACACAGACGAGGAAACAGGTCTTACAGATGTTGATGTTCATGTTAATGTTGATTACGGCATAAATGTTTTGGAAATTTCATGGTCTGTTCAGGAAGCGGTAAAGAAGAATGTTACAGCTATGACAGATGTTAAGGTTGGTAATGTAAACGTTTTTGTTGACGGCCTTACAGTAGAGAAAGAACCTAAACCAAAGAAAGAAAAAGAACCAAAAAAAGAAGTTAAAGAAGAGAAATAGTCCGTAGGGAGCCGTGTATTCGGTTCCCTATTGTAGATTTTTTGGAGGTTATACCAATGAAAATAGGTTTTATAGGTGGGGGCAATATGGCAGGCACCATTGCACAGGGTGTAGTAGCATCCGGTGTATGTAAGGCAGAAGACGTTTTAGTGTGCGATATAAATGAAGAAATGCTTAAAAAATACACGGGCGGCATTAAGACGTCTATGGACAACCGTGATGCACTTTTGTGTGATTACATAGTTTTGGCAGTAAAGCCATTTATACTTGCTTCTGTTTTAGAAAAACTTGCAAAAGAAAATATCAGTGGAAAAGTCTTTATATCCATTGCTGCAGGTATCTCAGTTGAGGAAATTAAGAGCGTGTTGGGTAAGGATTCTAAAGTTATACGTGTTATGCCAAATACACCGGCGCAAGTAGGCGAGGGAATGACTGTAATTGCAAAACCTGACGAATATATTAGTGATACAGAGATATCAGACGTGATAAAAATATTTGATGCTGTGGGCAAAACACAAGTTATGGCTGAAAGTATGATAAATGCGGTAACAGGGGTATCAGGCTCGAGTCCTGCTTATGTATATATGATGATTGAGGCAATGGGTGATGCAGGAGTTTTGGGCGGTATTCCAAGAGATATATCATATAAACTGGCAGCTCAATCTGTTTTAGGTTCTGCTAAAATGGTGCTAGATACAGGCAGACACCCGGGAGAATTAAAGGATATGGTATGCTCCCCCAAGGGGACAACAATTGAGGCGGTTTCAGAACTTGAAAAAAGAGGTTTCCGTTCAGCAATAATTGAGGCAATTAAAAAATGCAATGAAAAAGCAAATAATATAAAATAAAAAAATCGGTGATTTTCACCGATTTTTTTATTCTTCTTTTTCTGATTCGTCTGCTGCCTCGTTGAGTACTTCAGTTATACGTTCAAACAATCCTGTAGGATTGTTTCTGAAGCCTTTAGCATATCGGGCGGCACGTTCCTTTCTGCCTGCAAATATAGACATGGAAAGTAAGGTGTTTTTTCCTTCCTTTAATTCAATGTCAACATTGTATGCATCAATTCCAATTGGAACCATCTCGCATTTTATCTGTGCTCTTTGACCCTCGCGTTTTAAATATTCGTCAACAGTTTTTTTAATAGATGCTCTGACACTCGCCATAATTTTGTCGTCAAATACATCTATTGTTTCTGTTCCCTGTTCTGTAAGTATGTATTTTTCTTCTTCGTCGCGCCATACTTTTTTTATATAATTATCAGGCGAAAGTTCGTCTATGATTCCGCACAATTCAAGGAAATCTACTGTTGTGGCAGAAAGCATAAGATGCTTTAAGTCACTATCTGAAAGCGGGATGTCTGCATACCTGAGACAAAACAGTACAGAAAGCTTTATTTCGCCTTTGTCATTCATTCTGTAGTATACGTTTTCTAAATTTGGCTTCACTGTTTCACTTCCTTTTGCACTATGATACCACAAATTATTTAAAAAAGCAAGAAACTATTAGCTTATGATTTTATCTATATACATTTCCCCGACAATTTCGGGTGTGACAGATGCGTTTGTTGCATCGTTTATTTCTTTTAAGAATTTATCAAGTAAATCGTACTTTACAAAAACAGTTATTAAAACATCTGCACCATATTCTGTTTCACCCTCGATGTAATCACCATTGTCCACTATGTATTTAATTTTGCCGTGGAGGTCATAAGGAGCACGTAACTGGATTTCGTGACAGTAGATTTTTTCGCAGATGCGGGCAGAAAGCACTCCGTCCTTTGCAGCTTTTCCGTAAGCACGAACCAAACCGCCTGTACCAAGCAATGTACCGCCAAAGTAACGTGTAACCACGATTGCCGCATCTGTTATACCTTCCTTTAATAAAACATCTAAAACAGGTGCACCTGCAGTACCTGAGGGTTCGCCGTCATCGGTAAAACGGGAAATGTTATTGTCCTTTACCACGTATGCATACACATTGTGTCGGGCATCACGATACTTAGCCTTTACAGAATTTACAAAGGCAATAGCCTCATCTTCAGATGATACAGGTGAAACCGATGCAATAAAACGTGATTTTTTCTCTACAATCTCAGCCGAACCCACACCATATACAGTTTTATAAACCATACCTTTATTCATTGTGCTCCTCCAAAATGTAATCACGGTACTTACCATAAGAAACAGCATCCAAAAGTGCAGTAATGCGTGTGCCGTCTGCTTCGTAGCTTTCGTCAAGTATTGTCTGATTTGAGTGAAGCTCTGATACAATATGTCCCATTGCATAGGGAATTAAGAGCGTAATTTTTTTCTTTTTTCCGGGCACTAAATCTTCAAGAAGTGCTAATAATTTATCAATTCCTGTACCAGTTTTTGCACTTATTTCAACAAAAGGTGCACCGCCTGATAATACAGTCAGATTTTTGTCCTCGGGGATTAGGTCAGATTTATTGAATACTACCATTTTGGGTTTATCTGCTGCACCAATGTCAGAAAGCAGTCTTGATACAATCTCTAAGTGCATATCTACTTCTGAATCTGCACCGTCTGCAACAATTAAGAGTAAATCAGCATAAACTGCCTCTTCCAATGTTGATTTAAATGCCTCAACTAAATGATGAGGGAGCTTTCTTATAAATCCTACTGTGTCAACAAGCATAATCTCTCTTTTGTCAGAGAGGGTCAGACCACGGATAGTGGGGTCAAGGGTTGCAAAGAGCTTGTCCTGAGCCAACACATCTGCACCTGTTAAATGGTTTAAAAGGGTAGATTTACCTGCATTGGTATATCCAACAATGGCCACCATATAGCGATTTTCTTTTTTTCTGCGTAAGCGGAGAAGCTCGCGGTGTTTTTTAACCTCACGGAGTTCTTCCTTTAAGTGGTCAATTCGTCTGTAGATATGTCGTCTGTCTGTTTCAAGCTTAGTTTCACCAGGACCGCGTGTACCTACGCCGCCGCCCAAACGTGAAAGCTTAGAACCCATACCTGTAAGTCTTGGCAACAAATATTTTAGCTGTGCTAATTCTACCTGAATTTTTCCCTCACCGGTTACGGCATGACGGGCAAAAATATCTAAAATCAACATACTGCGGTCGATAACACGCACGTTGAGCCTATCTTCTAAGTTTCTTATCTGCATGGGGGAAAGCTCGTCGTCAAATATAACGAGATTAGCCTCAAGCTCACCACAGGCATTTTTTAATTCTTCTATTTTTCCTTCGCCGATGTAGGTTGCCTTTTCTATCTGGGACTTGTTCTGTATCATAAAGCCTACAGTTTCAGCACCTGCTGTGTCGGCAAGTCGCTCTAACTCCGATATTGTTTCTTCTGTTGTGTCAGAGAGAACATCAATTGCTCCTGTGTGCACACCACAAAGAATGGCACGTTCAATTATTTCCTTGTTTTCGTATAACATATTACCATTCCTTTCCTGCAGATTCTCCTGACAGATGCCCTGTTGAATAGGCAATCTGCAGATTAAACCCGCCTGTGTACGCATCAACGTCTATTATTTCTCCTGCAAAATAAAGGCCTGGAACGATTTTTGATTCCATAGTTTTTGGGTTAATTTCCTTTACTGAAACACCACCTGAGGTGATTATTGCCTCATTAATCGGACGTGTGCCTGTGATTTCTAAGGTAAAGCATTTTAAAAGCTCAACCAGCTTTTGTCGTTCTGTTTTCGTTATATCCCTTACTTTTTTCCGCTCTGGAATACCTGATAGTTCTATTATCACAGGTATCAATTTCTTAGGTAACAATTCATCTAAAGAATTTATAAAATCACGGTTCAGCTCTTTGCTAAAATCACGTAAGATTCTTTTATCTAAAGATTCAACGTCTAAAGCAGGCTTTAAATCTATTGACAGGGTGTATTTATTCTTCCCGAAATCTCTGAAGTGTGAACTTGCAGAAAGTATAACAGGGCCTGACACACCGAAATGTGTAAATAGCATTTCACCGAAATCTGTATAACACTTTCTATTTTGTGCATCTTTAATTGTTATCTCAATGTTTTTCAAAGACAATCCCATTAATTTTTTAGCTATGTCACCCTTTGTTGTCAGTGGAACTAAAGACGGGGTAGGAGTAACAATGGTATGACCTAAATCAGACGCAAACCTGTATCCGTCACCTGTTGATCCTGTGGCAGTATATGAAGCACCACCTGTAGCTATAATCACCTTGTCACAGGATAGCTTGCCCCTTTTTTCTAAATTTAACAAAAAGCCATCATCTGTCCTTTTAACTGACAAAACCTTATCCTGAACCGCACGGACACCGCAATCTTTAGCATATGCCTTTAAGGCATCTATTACAGTTTTTGCCTTATCTGTTACAGGAAAAACTCTGTTTCCACGCTCGATTTTTGTTTCTACGCCGTAACGTGTGAGTAAATTTATCATATCTTCGTTGGAGAATGCGTAAAATGCACTGTGCATAAATTTACCATTTACGGGAATGTTAGCAATAAAATCACGGATATCGCAGGCGTTGGTGATATTGCATCTGCCTTTTCCTGTTATGCCCATTTTCTTGCCAAGGTAGGGATTTTGCTCGATTATCATAGTGTTTGCTCCCTGTGATGATGCAGCTGCTGCTGCCATAATGCCTGCAGGACCGCCGCCTATTACTGCTATTTTCAAGTCAAAAAACCTCCCTTTTAAGATATCTTTTTATAGTATAACAGAAAATTATATAAAACACAATTGTTAATTAAAAATGAATTTAGAAAAAAAGGGTTGCATTGAATGGAAAACTATGCTAATATATTATTCGGTTAGCACTCGAGAGTGTTGAGTGCTAAAAATAGTTTAAAATATAATTCAAATAAATGGAGGGAACCATTATGAACATTAAGCCCTTAGGCGAAAGAGTAGTTATCAAAATGGTAGAAATGGAAGAAACAACAAAAAGCGGCATCATCTTAACAGGTGCGGCAAAAGAAAAGCCACAGATAGCTGAAGTTGTAGCAGTAGGCCCAGGTACAAAGGATGTTACAATGGAACTGTCAGTTGGTGACAAGGTTGTTATCAGCAAATATGCAGGCACAGAAATCAAACTGGAAAATGAAGAGTACATCATTTTAAACCAGAGTGATGTTCTGGCAAAAATTAACTAGGAGGGAATATAGATGGCAAAGGACATTATTTACGGCGAAGAAGCGAGAAAAGCATTAGAGCGCGGTGTAAATCACTTAGCGGATACAGTTAAGGTTACAATGGGTCCCAAGGGCAGAAATGTAGTATTGGACAAAAAATTCGGTGCACCCCTGATTACAAACGACGGTGTAACAATTGCTAAAGAAATTGAATTAGAAGATGCATTTGAAAACATGGGTGCACAGTTAGTTAAGGAAGTTGCTACAAAGACAAATGATGTAGCAGGTGATGGTACAACAACAGCAACACTTTTAGCTCAGGCGTTAATCCACGAGGGATTAAAGAACATTGCTGCAGGTGCTAACCCCATGATAGTAAGAAAGGGTATTCAGAAGGCAGTAGATGAAGCGGTTAAGTTCATCACATCATCAAGCGAAAAGGTAAAGGGCAAGGAAGATATTGCAAGAGTTGCAGCTATTTCTGCAGCAGATGACCGCATTGGCGAGCTTATTGCTGACGCTATGGATAAAGTAACTAACGATGGCGTTATTACAGTAGAGGAATCAAAGACAGCAGAAACATATTCTGAGGTTGTTGAGGGTATGCAGTTTGACCGCGGTTACATCTCTCCCTACATGGTAACAGACACAGACAAGATGGAAGCTGTTTTGGACGATGCTTATATTTTGATTACAGATAAGAAAATTTCTAACATTCAGGACATCTTACCTATCTTAGAGCAGATAGTAAATCAGGGCAAGAAGTTGGTTATCATTGCTGAAGATGTTGAGGGTGAGGCATTAGCTACACTTTTAGTTAATAAGCTTCGTGGTACATTTACTTGTGTTGCAGTAAAAGCTCCCGGCTTTGGCGACAGAAGAAAAGAAATGTTAAAAGATATTGCGACACTCACTGGCGGTGAAGTTATCACAGAAGAGTTAGGTTTAGATATTAAGGAAACACAGATTGCGCAACTTGGTCGTGCACGTCAGGTAAAAATCCAGAAAGAAAACACAATCATTGTTGATGGTGCAGGCGATGCTGATGCAATCAAGGCTCGTGTTGCTCAGATTAAGACAGAGATGGAAGAAACAACATCTGATTTTGACAGAGAAAAGCTTCAGGAGCGCTTAGCAAAAATGGCAGGCGGTGTTGCAGTTATTAAGGTTGGTGCTGCAACAGAAACAGAAATGAAAGAAATGAAGCTGAGAATTGAAGACGCTTTAGCTGCTACAAAGGCTGCAGTTGAAGAAGGTATCGTTCCCGGCGGTGGCACAACATATATCAATGCAACAAAAGTAGTTAAGAAATTGCTTGACGAACTTACAGGCGATGAAAAAACGGGTGTGCAGATTGTGTTAAAGGCACTTGACGAGCCTGTTAAACAGATTGCAAAGAATGCAGGTTTAGAGGGCTCTGTTATCGTTGAAAAGGTAAGAGAAGCAGGTGACACCATCGGCTTTAACGCATTATGCGAAGAATATGTAGACATGATGGCAACAGGTATTGTTGACCCGGCTAAAGTTACACGCTCAGCACTTCAAAATGCAGCATCAGTTGCAGCTATGGTGTTAACAACCGAAAGCTTAGTTGCAGATAAACCCGAACCCGAAGCTCCTCAAGCTTCAGCTCCCGGTATGGGTGGAATGGGATTCTAAGATTAAAGAATAAAAAACAACAAAAAACCTCTCCTTGTGAGAGGTTTTTTTAATAAATATTGAGATGTATGAATAAATGTGTTATAATCAATTTGTAGGGAATTTTATTTCATAAAATTCTTAAGAACTAACACTCTTTTGTGCTCTTTTGAGCATGGCATTAATAGGGGCTTCATAAAAATGCCCTTGCAAACATTTTTACTTCTGGTAGAATGAATATTATTTTAAATTGTTTACGAATTTTACCAGAAAAGTGTACATTAAGATGAAATTACACCACAAGCGATTTTTATACCTGAATTGCCAGATGGTTGGGTTGTAAAGTCATCAGGTGCGGAGTGGATTATGAGGGTTTTACCTATTATATCTTCAGCGGCGAAACGGTTTGTTAAAAATGCAGAAAAACCAAGCCCGTCTGCACCAAATATAGGTGGCAAGTCGCCTGCATGGTAAGGGTGATTGCAATTATTGGGATTATAGTGTGTTAAGGCATTTGCGAATGGATCGGTATTGTTGCCTGTGCAGCTATCTCCACTGTGGATATGAACTGCAAATATTGGTTTTTGACAAATACTATCTGATAGAGGCAATCCTTTTAGCTTTATGGAAACCAGTACACCTGCCTGTACTTTATAAAAGTATGCAATACCGTTTATAGATGGGTACTCATTACTTCCGTTTAACTCTGCATACGCATAAGGTCTTTTTTTGATATTTAGTATAGAATTGTTAAACATATAAATCACCTGAAAAATCCTTTTTGTATATAGTATGCTTGCTTTTATACAGTTGTGATTTTTTGGCCAGGCTTGACACGAGCCATTGACGAGAAAAAATGAAATTTGTTGGAAAATACAATTATAAATACAAAGGAGAAATACAATGAACAAGGTAGAAAAAGCACTAGAAAATCATCATAAAGGTTATAACTGTGCACAGGCTGTGCTTTGTGCCTTTGCAGATGTTACCGATTATACCGAGGATCAATTGTTCAGATTGTCAGAAGGTTTTGGATTTGGTATGGGAACACAGGGTACATGCGGTGCGGTAAGTGCTATGGTGTTTTTAGCCGGACTCAAAAAGAGTAGAGGTGTAGACGCTATACCTGAAACCAATAAAAAAGAAAGCTACGAACTGGCGCGTGAATTGATTAATAGCTTTGAAGAAAAAAACAAATCCATAATCTGTAAAGAAATCAGGGGTGACAATCTCCGTTCCTGTGACGGATGTATTGAAGATGCGGTAAAAATTTTGGAAGAAAAGCTTAAATAGGTGATAAGATGCAAGATAATAAAAAAGCATTAAAAAAACAAATGTCGCAGAACAATCTGCACTTCAATAAGGCATTGGGGCAGAACTTTCTGACTGACGACAATATTTTAGATGGAATAATAGGTGCAGCAGAGCTTGATAAAATGGTAAATGTGCTGGAAATTGGTCCCGGCGCAGGTGCACTGACCACCCGACTTGCACATGGTGCTAAAAAGGTTGTAGCAGTAGAAATTGATACCTCATTAATACCAATGCTGTCTGATACTTTGTCTCGATTTGACAACGTAAAAATCATAAATAATGATATTTTAAAGATTGATTTAAAGAAACTTGTAGAGGACGAATTCAATGGTGAGCCTGTCAGAGTAGTAGCTAATCTGCCTTATTATATTACAACGCCTATTATTATGAAGTTATTAGAGGAAAATCCCGGTTTTGAGAGCATTATAGTAATGGTGCAAAAAGAAGTTGCAGACAGACTGTCAGCAGCACCTGGAGGAAAAAATTGCGGGGCGATTACTTATAGTGTGAATTATTATTGTGAGGCTTCGAGGGTGGTTGATGTTCCGCCTGAGGCTTTTGTACCTGCGCCTAAGGTTTGGTCATCGGTAATAAAACTCGTTTTACGCAATAGTGCTCCTGTGGATTGCAAGGATAAAAATCATCTTTTTGAACTTATAAAAGCAGCATTTTTAATGCGTAGAAAGACCTTTATTAATTGCGTATCAAACAGCAAAACTATAAATTGTGATAAGGAAACTCTCAGGGAAATATTAAATAAACTTAACATTTCAGAAACCGTCAGAGGTGAAGCATTATCATTAGTGCAATTTTCACAAATTAGTGATGAGATATTAATGCGAAATTTGTAGAAAAAACCTTTACAAAAAGACTATGAATTTTGCATAAAAAAGTGTATAATAATATATGTCAAAATATAAAGTGTGATAGTATGCACAAATGTAGCTTGCTATCGTACACCGTAAAGGTGAAAGGAGATTTTCAAATGACTAACAACAAAGTAGTTTTAAGCTGGCTTGAAGAAATGAAAGCTTTAACAACACCTGATTCAATCGTTTGGATTGATGGTTCAGAAGAACAGTTGGAAGCACTTCGTGCAGAAGCAGTTTCAACAGGCGAAATGATTAAGCTTAATCAGGAAAAATTACCTGGTTGCTACTACCACAGAACAGCAGAAAATGACGTTGCTCGTGTAGAGGACAGAACATTCATCTGCACACCTACAAAAGAAGAAGCAGGTCCTGTTAACAACTGGATGGAACCTTCTGAAATGTACGCAAAATTAAACGCATTATACGCAGGCTCAATGAAGGGCAGAACAATGTATGTTATCCCTTACTCAATGGGTCCTGTAGGTTCACCTTTCTCAAAGATTGGTATTGAGCTCACAGACAGTATCTATGTTGTTTTAAATATGGCTATTATGACAAGAATCGGCAAGCTTGTTTTAGATCAGCTTGGCGACAGCGGCGATTTTGTAAAATGTTTACACGCTAAAAAGGACGTAAATCCTGACGAAAGATACATCGTTCACTTCCCTCAGGACAACACAATTATGTCAGTAAACTCTGCTTACGGCGGTAACGTTCTTTTAGGTAAGAAGTGCTTCGCTCTCCGTATCGCTTCATATCAGGGTATGCAGGAAGGTTGGATGGCTGAACATATGTTAATCCTTGGCTTAGAAAACCCCAAGGGCGAAGTTAAATACATCTGTGCTGCATTCCCCTCTGCTTGTGGTAAGACCAACCTTGCAATGCTCATTCCTCCTGAATATTTAAAGGAAAAGGGCTACAAGGTATGGACAGTAGGTGATGACATCGCTTGGATCAGAAAGGGTAAGGATGGAAGATTATATGCTATCAACCCTGAAGCTGGTTTCTTTGGTGTTGCTCCCGGTACAAGCGTTAAGACAAACTTTAATGCTTTAGAATCAACAAAGAAAAACACAATCTTCACAAACGTTGCTATTAATAATGATGATATGACAGTTTGGTGGGAAGGTTTAGATAAGAATCCTCCTGAAAACTGCACAGAGTGGACAGGTAAGCAGGTTAACGGTAAAACATTTGAAGGCAAGCTTGCTCATCCTAACTCAAGATTTACAGCTCCTGCTGTTAACTGCCCCTGCATTTCAAGTGAATTCGAAAACCCTGAAGGCGTTCCGATTTCAGCTATCGTATTTGGTGGCAGACGCGCTAAAACTGCCCCCCTCGTTTATCAGGCAAGAGACTGGAACCACGGTGTATTCGTAGGTGCTACAATGGCATCAGAAACAACAGCTGCAGCTGCTGGTGCAGTAGGCGTTGTTCGTCGTGATCCTATGGCTATGAAGCCTTTCGTAGGTTACAACATGGCTGATTACTTCCAGCACTGGATTGACATGGGTAAGACATTAGACGCTGACAAAGCTCCTGAAATCTTCCATGTTAACTGGTTCAGACAGGACGATGAAGGCAACTTCATGTGGCCTGGTTTCGGTGACAACATGAGAGTCCTCCTCTGGATTTTGGACAGATGTGCAGGCGAAGCTAGCGCAAGAGAATGTGAAATCGGTTATATTCCAGAAAAAGGTGCAATTGATACAACAGATTTAGATATGACACCTGAAGCTTTAGAAGAACTCTTCGAAGTTGACAAAAAGCTCTGGTTAGAAGACGTTGCTGATCAGGAAAAATACTTTGCTCAGTTTGGTGATAAACTCCCCGCTGAAATCAAGGCAGAATTGGAAAACTTAAAAGCTAAGTTATCTAAATAATTAAAAATAGAAAAGCGTGCGGTTATACCGCGCGCTTTTGTTTTATGTGCTAAAAAATCCCATTACCGACGGTAATGGGATTTTAATTAGTTGTTGTAATTGTAACCGATATTTACAGCTTCAATGTTCTTTTCGATGAGCCATGCTTTTGAAGCAGGAACACTCTTCTCAATACCGAGTTTGATTTCATCAGGAGTATAAAGACCTGTTGCTTTGAGTAGAGCACCAACTGTAATCATATTTGCTAAAGTTTCTAAATGGTGCTTGTTTGTAAGCTCTGTTGCAGGAATCTTTACAACATTAACATCTGTACGTTCAACATCACGGTCAATTAATGAGTTATCCATTATAATATATCCGCCGGGCTTAACCTTTGATTCAAACTTGTCGAGCGAGGGACGGTTCAATGCGATTAATACATCGGGGTCTGCGATAACGGGAGAACCAACAGGTGCTTCATCCGATATAACTACGCTGCAGTTACATGTACCACCACGCATTTCAGGTCCGTAAGAGGGGAGCCAGGTAACATTTCTTTCTGTTTCCAAGCTTGTATAAGCCAAAACCTTACCGGCAAAAAGAATACCCTGTCCGCCGAAACCTGCTAAAATAATCTGACTACTTTTCATTTTATGAGCATCTCCTTTGAGTTAATTAACTTAATTATCTATACGTGTGTCATTGACACGGTTGATATCAGCACCTAAGTTTCTGAACTTTTCTTCCATGTTTTCGTAACCACGATCTATGTACTGAATATCCGTAATCGTTGTTTCGCCATCTGCCATGAGGCCTGCAATAACCATGCCTGCACCGCCGCGTAAATCGGTAGCACGCACTTGTGTGCCACAAAGACCGGTTCCTTTTATAGTGGCAGTTCTGTTGCAGACCGTAATATCGGCACCCATGCGCATGAGCTCATCCACATACTGAAAACGCGATTCCCATACACTTTCTGTAACTATGCTTGTACCATCAGCTGCTGCAAGTAAAGACACAAACTGAGGCTGCATATCTGTAGGAAATCCCGGATAGGGAAGTGTCTTTATATTTACAGGCTTTATTGTGCCTGTGCCGATAACACGGATACTATCGTCAAATTCCTTGACGGTTGCACCAGTTTCTTCAAGTTTTGCACTTACTGATTCCATGTGCTTAGGGATGACGTTTTTAACTAGAATATCTCCACCGGTGGCAGCTGCTGCTACCATAAATGTTCCCGCTTCAATCTGGTCGGGGATAATTGAATATGTACCGCCATGAAGCTTGTCCACACCGTGAATACGGATAACGTCTGTACCTGCACCTTTAATATTTGCACCCATAGCGTTTAAAAAGTTTGCTACGTCAACAATGTGAGGCTCTTTAGCAACATTTTCAATAATAGTTGTGCCGCGTGCCAGAGTTGCTGCAAGCATAACATTGATTGTAGCACCTACGGACACAACGTCAAGATATACGTTAGTGCCCACTAAACCGTCAGTTGCGGCATAAACAATACCACTTTTTTCGATTTCTGGATCATCACTAACCTTAGCACCTAAGGCCTTAAAGCCTTTTAAATGCTGGTCAATAGGACGACTGCCGAAATTACAACCTCCCGGGAGGGCAACATCGGCTTTTTTCACTCTGCCTAAAAGTGCACCCAACAGGTAATATGAAGCACGCATTTTACGCACTTTTTCATAAGGTGCTGTATATTTATTCACGTTGGAACAATCAATCTTGATAGTGTATTTATCTAAAAAATCAATCTTTGCACCAAGTTCTTCCAATATGCTGCAAATTACTGCTACGTCTTTGATTGCGGGAACGTTTTCAACTATGCATATGCCGTCAACCAGAAGAGCTGCAGGAATGATTGCAACTGCGGCATTTTTTGCACCACTAATGGTTACTTCACCACAAAGACGTTTACCACCTCTTACAACAAGCTTTTCCAAATCTATCAAACCTCCGTAATTTCCAATTACAATGGGTTATTTTTATTATATACCTAATATAATATTATAGCATTATTTCAGGAAAAATCAATGGTTATTTAGAAATTATTTGACAAAAACAGAAATAGCGCAAAAAATATATGTTTTATACGTTGACAAAACACAATTTGAGTGTTATAATTTAATAAGATTTTTACATATTATACATTAAAAATGTAATTTTATGCACGAACGGTCCCGACGTGCGACGAAAAATGCGGACAGAAAGGTTATGTTAACTATGAAAAAGATTTTAGCATTAGTAATGGTTGCAGTATTAGCGCTTGCTATGGTAGCTTGTGGCTCTGCAGAAAAAGACGTACTTACAATGGGTACAAATGCAGCATTTCCTCCCTACGAATTTGTTGATGAAAACAACAATGTAGTAGGTATCGATGCTGAAATTGCAGCGGCAGTTGCAGAAAAACTCGGTATGGAATTAGAAATTAAAGACATGGCGTTTGATTCTTTAATCACAGCAGTTTCAACAGGCTCTGTTGATGTAGCGTTAGCTGGCATGACAGTTACACCTGAGCGTGCAGAATCAGTTAACTTCTCAGATTCCTATGCAACAGGTATTCAGGTTGTTATTGTTACAGAAGACAGTGCAATCGCTTCAATTGAAGATTTAGACGGCAAAAAGATTGGTGTTCAGACAGGTACAACAGGTGACATCTACTGTGCAGGCGATTACGGCGAAGAGAATATCGCACGCTATGACAACGGTGCTTTAGCAGTAGCAGCACTGCAGAACGGTCAGGTTGACTGTGTAGTTATCGATAATGAACCTGCTAAAGCTTTTGTTGAAGCTAACGAAGGTCTCAAAATCTTAGATACTGAATACATCACAGAAAACTATGCTGCAGCTATCGCTAAAGAAAACACAGAATTACTCGAAAAGTTCAACAAAGCTTTAGCTGAACTCAAAGCAGAAGGTAAGCTCGATGAAATCATCGGCAAATACATCAAAGCTGAGTAATTAAAACCCTAAATAGGACTGAGGGGCGAGCGTAATCGCCCCTTTTATTTCGTAAGAAAGGGGAAATATGATGGCGGTATTAACTTTTGCCAAGTGGATAGTTGATGCACCGGGCTGGATTCTGTCGTTGCCTGAGGGCTTGCAACGCCTTATTTTCCAGTTTTATCAGGTTTTTATATATGAAAACCGATGGAAATTCTTCACAGATGGTCTTGCAACTACATTTATAGTTACAATAGGTGCACTTGTTATTGGTGTTATTATCGGTATGATAGTTGCACTTATTCGTTCAACACATGATAGCCAGTCAAAAAAACCAAATATTGTTTTACGTATTTTAAACGTAATATGTAAGATTTACGTTACAGTATTGCGCGGTACACCATTAATGGTGCAACTGCTTATTATGGGTTTTGTAATTATGGTACCAAAGGGTAATTTTGAAACTATGCTTTGTGCAGTTATTACACTTGGTATAAATTCAGGTGCCTATGTTGCAGAAATTGCACGCTCTGGTATTATGTCTATTAATGCAGGTCAGATGGAAGCGGGCAGAAGCTTAGGACTTAACTTTGCTCAGACAATGTGGCATATTATACTTCCTCAGGCATTAAAAAATATTTTACCGGCACTTGGTAATGAGCTTATTGCACTTTTAAAGGAGACCTCACTGGTTACTGTAATTGCATTACAGGATGTAACAAAAGCAGCACAGGTTATAGTAAGTAAAGCGTATACAGCAGTTATTCCATACATAAGCTTAGCTCTTATCTACCTGGTGCTTGTTATGATACTTACAAAACTTCTTGCTATTTTAGAAAGGAGGATGCGTAAGAATGAGCGATAATGTAATAATCAGAACTATTGATTTGAAAAAACATTATAAAGGTGATGAAATCCGTGCGCTAGACGGGGTTTCTGCTGAAATTAGGAGAGGAGAGGTTGTAGTAGTTATCGGCCCTTCCGGTTCAGGTAAATCAACATTTTTGCGTTCGTTGAATTTGCTTGAGTTACCTACCTCAGGCTCTATCTTTTTTGAAGATGTAGACATCACGGACAGCAAGGTAAACATAAACCTTCACAGACAGAAGATGGGAATGGTTTTTCAGCAGTTTAATCTTTTCCCCCATATGACTGTTTTAAAAAATCTTACACTTGCCCCGATGAAGCTTTTGAAAAAATCAAAAGAAGAAGCAGAAAAAAAGGCTATGGAACTTTTGGAACGTGTTGGGCTTAAAGACCGTGCCGAGGCCTATCCTGAACAGTTGTCAGGTGGACAGAAACAGCGTGTTGCGATTTGTCGTGCACTTTGTATGAATCCTGACGTAATGCTTTTCGACGAGCCAACATCTGCGTTAGACCCTGAAATGGTTGGGGAAGTTTTAGATGTAATGAAGAGTCTTGCCAAGGAAGGCATGACAATGGTTGTGGTAACTCACGAAATGGGATTTGCTAAAGATGTTGCAGATAGAGTAATTTTCATGTGTGACGGAAAAATCGTAGAAGAGGGAATACCTGATGATTTCTTTACAAATCCAAAAGATGAAAGAGCAAAACAATTCTTAAAGAGTATATTATAAAAACAAAACTCACGTACAGCGTGAGTTTTGTTTTTTATGGTACAAATAAGCGATAAATATGTTGAAAAGTATGAAAAAATATGTTAAAATTATTAAATGACGAATTTTGTAATTTATAGGAGAGATTACAATGACAAAGGCAGAAGAATTTATCAAAATTTATACAGAAAATATCAAGCGTGATGGTGCGGATAAACTACTTGAATATTTGATGAGTACACAGAGCGATTTTTTTATTGCGCCGGCTTCGACCCGCTTTCACGGCTCTTACGAGGGAGGACTTTTAGAGCATTCCATTAATGTGTATTATTGCCTTAAGGACTACCTTGAACGAACGCGTGTAAAAGAAATGTACAACCTTGAATATTCAGATGAGTCAATAGCAATTGTGGCCCTCCTGCACGATTTGTGCAAGGTGAATTGTTATGTTAAAGGAACGAGAAACGTCAAAGACAAATCAGGTGTATGGCAACAGGTGCCCACCTTTGAATACTCTGATGACATGCCCTACGGCCACGGGGAAAAATCTGTTTACATTATATCAGGTTTTATGAAATTAACCCGAGAAGAGGCTTTTGCCATTCGTTATCATATGGGTTTTTCGGGCACAGAGCCTCAGAGTAATGTAGGCAGTGCCTTTGAAAAATACCCTTTAGCTTTTGCATTGTCAACGGCTGATATGGAAGCCACATATTTTCTAGAATAGAGGGTCAATATGGATTTAGTAATAATTATAGAACAGATAATAAAACTTTTTATAGTAATTGCCATCGGTTACGTTGGTGCCAAATCCGGATATCTCCCGGTACATTATAAAGACATTATATCAAAGGTAATAGTAAAGATTACACTGCCTCTTTTGATTATTACGTCGATGATGTCAAAAGAATTATCTGCTGACACCTTACTAAATACAGGAGTTGCTGCAGGCTCTGCAGTAGTAGTAATCGTTGTTCTTTACGCAATTGGATTGTTGAGTGCAAAGATTTTCAGACTGTCAGAACCTACCAAAACAGTTCATGCATTAATTAGTGCAACGGGAAATGTAGTTTTTTTAGGATATCCCGTAATTAGTGCCGTTTATGGAGCGGAAGGGCTTTTTTATGCAGTAATTTACGGCATTATAAATGACGTTTTTCTTTGGAGTATAGGTGTCTATCTTGTAAATAAATCAACAGGCAATGCCAGTTCAAAAGAAGCTTTAAAGAAGCTTTTGAATCCAAATACAGTTTCTTGTATCCTTGGTATAATACTCTTGGTTTTAGGTGTAAAACTGCCTGGAGTAATTTTTGATACCTTATCAGGATTAGGAAATTTAACCACAAACCTTTCTATGCTGTTTATCGGTATGGTTTTGTCAACTATAAGCGTCAGTAAAATCTATAAAAGAGTTTCAATGTTTGCAGTTGTTGTATTAAAAATGATTGCGGTGCCTGTATTGGCAGCGTATTTGCTCAGTTTCACTGGCGTCAATCCCATAACCTGCGGAGCGATAGTCTTACAGATTGCAATGCCCGCACAAACAGTTATGTCTATAATTACAAACGAAGCTGGTTCAGATGTTTCATATTCTGCAGAATACATATTTATATCAACGGTTTTAAGCATAGGTACATTGCCTTTGGTTTATTACCTTGCAGAAAAATTTATCTAGGAGAGTTACTTTGAAAAGAGAAGAAGTTTTAGTTACAAAAGAAGAACTTAATATACAAAATGAATACGCAAAAAAGGTAAAAGAATACTATGACACCCAGGGTAAAACACCTAAGGCGTTAGTAGAGACCTTTGGTTGTCAGCAAAACGAAAATGACTCGGAGCGTATTTGCGGTATGCTTGAGACTATGGGCTTCGGCTTTACAGAAAACGAAGACGAGGCTGACTTTATCCTGTATAATACCTGCGCAGTTCGTGAGGGTGCAGAAATGCGCGTTTTAGGCAATATCGGTGCCTTAAAAAAGATTAAGGAGAAACGCCCCGAACTTATTGTGGGTATTTGCGGATGTATGATGCAGCAGGAAAGTATGTCCAAGCGAATCAAGTCGAAATTTAAGCATGTATCAGTTGTTTTCGGTACACACTCTTTGTATAGCTTCCCTGAGATAATGTACAAGGCTGTGTGTGAAAATGAACGTGTAATAAGCCGTATTGAATCAGAAGGCAGACTTTGCGAAGATATTCCTGTTAAAAGAAAGCCTGGTCCTTCTGCCTGGGTTTCCATAATGTATGGATGCAATAATTTCTGCTCATATTGTATTGTACCTTATGTACGAGGAAGGGAACGCAGCCGTGACCCTGAAGCGGTAATTGCAGAAATTGAGTCTTTGGCAAAAGAGGGTGTAAAAGAAATTACCTTACTTGGTCAGAATGTAAATTCATACGGCAAGGATTTGGAACGTGATATTGACTTTGCAGATTTGTTGTTGATGGCGGATAAGGTGGAGGGAATTCAACGTATCAGATTTGTGACATCACATCCGAAGGATATGACAGACAAATTAATTGCAACACTTCCTAAAGTTACAAAGCTTTGCAGGCAAATTCACTTGCCATTCCAGGCAGGAAGCAATAGAATACTAAAAGAAATGAACAGAGGGTATACTAAGGAACGTTATTTAGAGCTTGCTGAAAAAATCCGTGCGGTAATGCCTGATGCCTCATTTACCACAGACATAATTGTAGGTTTTCCCGGGGAAACTTATGAGGACTTCTTAGAAACTGTAGATGTTATTGAGAAGGTACGCTTTGACAGTGTGTTCTCATTTATTTATTCGAAACGTGGAGGTACTCCTGCAGCAAAAATGGAAAATCAGGTACCGGAAGAAATAAAACACAAACACTTTGATATTCTACTTGATGTACAAAACAGAATTTCAAGAGAAATCAACGAAACATATTCCGACCGCATTGAAGAAATTATGGTAGAGGGCATATCGAAAAACAATCCTGATGCTATGTGCGGAAGAACCGATAGCGGTAAAATTGTTAATTTCCCAAAGGATGACACGTTGAGTGTCGGCGATTTTATAAAAGTTAAAATCACAAAAATCAGCACATGGTCATTGGCGGGAGAAAGAGTATAGGAGATAAAAATGAAAGAGATATTAGAACTTGCAAAAGAACTAGGTAAAGCAATTGCAGATTGTGAAGAAATAAAAACCTATAAGGAAATGGAAAAAATATATTTTGAGTCAGAAGATGCTCAGAACGCTATGCGTGAATATGAAGAAACAAGGGCTGCCATGACGGTAAAAGCGCAGCAGACAGGAATGACTCCTGAAAGTATGCAGCTTTTTCAGGAAGAAATGCAAAAGGCGATGGACAAGCTGATGGAAAATAAAACAGTAAGGACTTACCTTGATGCTCAGTCTGCCTTCAATGATATTTTAACAAAGGTAAACTCTGTAATAGCATATTGCGTACAGGGAGAAGAGCAGAATATGGCAACGAGCAGTTCAGGCTCTTGCTCGGGTAACTGCAGCGGATGTGCCGGCTGCCATTAATTAGAATTTGTGGAGGAAAAATATATGACACCGATGATGCGTCAATATCTTGAAATAAAAGAAAATTACCCCGACGCTATACTGTTTTTTAGAGCAGGGGACTTTTATGAGATGTTTTTAGATGATGCTATAATTGCTTCCCGTGAATTAGAGCTTGTGCTTACGTCACGCAGTAAAGGGGAAGAAGCAAAGAAAAATCCTATGTGCGGTGTGCCCTATCATGCAGCAGATACTTATATTGACAGACTTGTGGCTAAAGGTTATAAGGTAGCAATCTGTGAGCAGATGGAAGACCCGGCGACTGCAAAAGGAATAGTAAAGCGTGATGTTGTACGTGTGGTAACACCCGGTACAATTGTTGACTCTAAGATTTTAGACGAAAAGAAGAACAACTTTTTGTGTACGGTCTACGGCGAAAAAAGTTCTTTCGGTGTGACTTTTTCCGACCTTTCAACCGGTGAGGTTTATGTGACACGTGTTAGTTCAAAACAAAAGCTGATTGATGAAATAGCACGTTATATGCCTACAGAAATTATAGTTAATAGCAATGTGTTTAAAGATGCAAAATTAAAGGATGAAATCAAATACAGATTTAATACAATAGAGCTTGCAAAAATAGAGATTACACGCGATTTTTCTGAAGAACTTGTTCGTTATTGGTTTAGTATCGAAAATTCATCAGAGCTTAATTTACCTGACGATTTTTGCTCGGTAAATGCTTTGGGTATGACACTTAATCATTTTGATGAAACTCAAAAAATGAAAATTGGTCATATTAAAGAGGTTCGTGCATATTCAGAAGATGAATATATGGATATTGATATTTTCACAAGACGTAACCTTGAAATTACGGAAACTATGCGAAACAAGTCAAAACGTGGTTCGCTTCTTTGGGTACTAGACAAAACAAAAACTGCTATGGGTGGCAGAATGTTAAGGACTTTTTTGGAAAAACCCTTAATTGATTGTGTGAAAATAAACAAGCGTTTGTATGCAGTTTCTGAGCTTTATGAAAATACAGATACAAGAGAAGAACTGACAACCCTTTTAGAAGATATTTATGATATGGAAAGAATTCTTGGGAAAATTGCCTGTAAAAGCGTAAATCCCAAGGATATGTTATCATTGAAGCAATCACTTCGTATGTTGCCGAAGCTCCACGACATAATGAAGAAGTTCCAGGCACCTCTGCTTACAAGCTTTTTAGATAATTTTGATACTTTAGAGGAGCTTGCGGATTTACTTGACCGTGCAATTAAAGAAGATGATACCCCAATGGTGATAAAAGACGGAGGTATCATTAAAGAAGGATATAATGCAGATGTTGATGAGTACAGACAGTTGGCTGAACATGGAAAAGACGCTGTTCGTGATATAGAAGCGAGAGAAAAAGAACGTACAGGCATCAAAACCTTAAGAACAGGTTATAACAGAGTGTTTGGGTATTACATCGAGGTATCTCAGTCATTCCGTGACCAGGTGCCCGAAAATTACATAAGAAAGCAAACTCTCACCAATGGTGAAAGATTTATCACCGAGGAGTTAAAAGAGCTTGAAGGCAAAATTTTGGGTGCTTCTGAGTTTCTGAAGAATAAGGAATACGAGCTTTTCTGTGAAGTAAGGGAGATAGTTGCAGACCATACTGAAAAAATTCAACGTGCAGCTTACGTTGTGGCATATTTAGATGTTTTATGCTCTTTAGCTGAGGTTGCCCGTAAAAACAATTATACAATGCCTAATGTGGATATATCAGACAAAATAGAGATAAGGGGCGGCAGACACCCTGTTGTTGAGAGAATGCTTGATGATACAGTTTTTGTTCCCAATGATTCATTGATGGATTGTGGCGATAACCGAATGATTATCATTACAGGTCCTAATATGGCAGGCAAATCTACATATATGAGACAGGTTGCGGTAATAGTTTTGATGGCACAGATTGGAAGCTTTGTACCGGCAGATTCTGCCCGTATCGGTGTGTGCGACAAAATCTTTACCCGTGTGGGTGCATCAGATGACTTATCTGCAGGACAGAGTACATTTATGGTGGAAATGACCGAGGTTGCGGCAATTCTTAAAAATGCAACCAAAAGGAGCCTTTTAGTATTAGACGAAATAGGCAGAGGAACAAGCACATACGATGGACTTTCTATTGCATGGGCAGTGTCAGAGTACATCGCAGATAAGA
The DNA here is from genome assembly GCA_017415145.1 of Clostridia bacterium. Taxonomy (GTDB): domain Bacteria; phylum Bacillota; class Clostridia; order UBA1381; family UBA9506; genus Congzhengia. Next base: position 71,603 of record JAFQJE010000010.1, on the reverse strand, counting down.
AAAAAATCGGTGCAAAAACTCTTTTTGCTACACATTACCATGAATTAACACAGTTAGAAGATAAATTAGATGGTGTAAAAAATTATTGTATTGCCTGCAAAAAGCGTGGCGATGATGTAATATTCCTGCGTCGTATAATTAAGGGAGGGGCAGATGACAGCTATGGTATTGAAGTAAGTGCTCTAGCCGGACTTCCCAAGGCTGTAATCGAGCGTGCCAAGGAGATACTTGCGTCTATTGATAAAAAAGAAGCAACAGTAGAAGTATCTCTTAAAGGCGAGGAATATGATGACGGTCAGATAGATTTTTCTGATATGAAGAATTTAGAAATTGTAGACCTCCTGCGTGATTTGGATGTTACAACCCTTACCCCTATAGAGGCTTTAAATAAGCTTTATGAGCTTGTAAAAATTGCAAACCAGGGAAATTAAGTTCTAAATTTAAACTCTGGCAATATAATATATCGTAAGAAACCTTGAAGGGAGAAATACGATATGTTAAATCGTGCCGAAGATAACGAGGCAAGACTTGTAGGAATTATAAACAGTAATTTAGAATACAGCCATGCGGTTTTGGGAGAAAGCTTTTATAAAGTATGTGTTCGCTCAGAAAGATTGTCTGAAAACGAAGATGAAATCATAGTTACTATATCTGAAAGACTTATTCAGGATATTGAGCTTGATATAGGAACACGAGTAGAAATAAAGGGACAGTTTCGCTCGTATAACAATTATTCGGGCGAAGGGAGCAGACTTATCCTGACTCTTTTTGCAAGAGAAATAAACTTAACGGACGATGAGTGTGATAATGAGATTTATCTGAATGGTTACATTTGTAAACCTGCGATTTTCAGAACAACACCTTTCGGCAGAGAAATAGCAGATATTCTGCTTGCGGTTAATCGTTCGTATGGAAAATCAGACTACATACCATGCATTGCATGGGGAAGAAATGCAAAGTTTTGCGAAAATTTGCCTGTTGGCTCAAACCTTCGCATAAGGGGAAGAATGCAATCGAGAAAATACCAGAAAAAGCTTGATGATGAAACTGTTGTTGAAAAAACTGCATATGAAGTTTCTGTGAGTAAGTTAGAGCTGATAAATTAAATAAGCGGGTTGCTATGCAACCCGCTTATTTTGTTAGATATTAGTTATTAATATTTTTTGTAGAGAGGACCATAAGCTGCGCAAGCTCTGTAATCCTGACCTTCCTTATCCATACCGAAAGCGTTCCAGCTAGCTGGGCGGAAAATGTCATCCTCGGGAACATTGTGCATGCAAACAGGAATTCTGAGCATTGAGCACATTGTGATAAGGTCAGCGCCGATATGACCGTAAGAAATAGCACCGTGGTTAGCACCCCAGTTGTTCATTACATCGTAAGCTGTCTTGAAGGGGCTGCCCTCCTTGCCGTCACATCTGGGAATAAACCATGTGCAGGGCCATGTGGGGTTGGTTCTTTCCATAAGTGTTGCAGAAACTTCATCAGGAAGATTCATTGTCCAACCTTCAGCAATCTGTAATACAGGACCTAAACCTTTAACAAGGTTAAGACGAATCATTGTAACAGGCATTTCTGCACGTGTTGTATAGCTGCTTGAGAAGCCGCCGCCGCGGAAGTTGTCAAAGCCTGCTTCACACCAAACTGTTGCATCTGTCATCTTCTTGATGTCTTCGTCTGTTACTTCCCACCATTTCTTCATAATAGCGTTGCCCTGAGCATCAGTGCATTCACCACAAGCATCTAAACATGCAGCACCTGAGTTGAGAAGATGGATAATACCGCCGTTTTCTTTAGCTTTGCCAGTGAATTCATAACCTGTTACACGCTTTGTTGCTTCAGGAGACCAGAATGTACGAACGTCAGCAAAAATCTGAGCACGGTGTGTAAGTAAGCGCATAAAGAGCATACTAATGCCGTTTAATACGTCATTTTCTGTAGCAAGTGTGAAGGGTTCACGAGCGCCTTCGTAGTCAAATGTTGAGCTAAGTAACGCTTCGGGATAGTCACAGTTGGGCCAATGGTCTGTCCACTGACGCTGTCCCTGGAAACCGCCGGCAATAGCGTTGTGACCTGATTTTTCTTCAATAAATTTATCGGGGAGATTGGGGTTGCCTGCCATCAAATCTTTGATAATACAGTACATTTTAACTGTGAACTCCCACTGTTTTTCTTTTTCTTCGGGTGTGAATTTGATTTTGTAGTCTTCGCCCATGAAAGGAACAGATTCAGGGTTATCATCGCGACCTTCTTTGCAGTGTTCCTTTGTCCATGCAAGAGCCTTTTGATATTCTTCTTCGTTATAGATGCCTTCTTCCATACGACGGAGGATTTCAACCTCGTCAACAGATTCAACACGCATACCCAGGTATCCTTCAACGAAATCCTGGTCCATGATAGAACCTGCAATACCCATACACTGTGAACCAATCTGTAAATATGATTTGCCGCGCATTGTAGCAACTGCAACAGCAGCACGACCGAATCTTAATAATTTTTCTTTAACGTCTTCAGGAATTTCATTAACCATATCGTAATCCTGAACTTCGTGACCGTAAATACCGAATGCAGGTAATCACTTCTGTGCGTGACCAGCTAAAACTGCGGCCAAATATACTGCACCGGGACGCTCTGTGCCGTTAAAGCCCCATACGCCTTTGATTGTGTTGGGGTCCATATCCATTGTTTCTGAACCATAACACCAGCAGGGTGTAACGGAAAGTGTAATGTCAACGCCTTCTTTTTTGAATTTGTCAGCACATGCAGCAGCTTCGGGTACGCGACCGATGCTTGTGTCAGCTATCACTACTTTAACGGGTTCGCCGTTTGAGTAATAAAGATTTTCTTCAAATAATTTTTTAGCAGCCTGTGCTAATGCCATTGTCTGGTCTTCCAAGCTTTCACGAAGCTTCATAGGACCGCGACGACCATCGATGCAAGGACGAATGCCGATAACCGGATAATCGCCTACATATCTGTTTTTTGCCATAATTTTTCCCTCCATAAAATACATATTAATTAATTTATAAAAATAAATTTAATCCTGAATTATAACTGTACGAGTTGCTCCGTCCCAACGCACACTTGCACCAAAGTTTTCCATAGGTGCACGTGCAGGAACCATTGTTCTATCACCTAAAATCATTGCAGGAACATCAATTTCAATTGATGTTTCCACACCGTCTACAACTTTTTTCATTATATTGGAATCAATTGTAAGTTTAATCTGTGTATTGCCACGTGTGGCAGTAACTGTACGTGTGTCTGCATTCCAGTCGACAGAGATTCCCATTGCCTCAAAAATTGCACGAACAGGAACTAAAGTTCTGTCATTCACAATTGCAGGAGGCTGGTCAAAGTCAACGTATTTGTTATCGACTCTTACTAAAATTTCGTCAGAAGGACCAATTCCTGCGTAAAAAGGAATATTGTGTTCTTTAGCGTACTTATTGGCATAAGTGTTGTGAACACCTACGATGCTTACATTATAGCAATTATAAAAAGCGTCGTCAGCAATTTCTATAATACTTCCAGGAATAGTAATAGCCTTCATAGACTCGCAGTTTACAAAAGCACCGTCCTGTATTTCGGTAATTTTGTAGGGGAGTGTAAGAGTTTCCAAAGATGTGCAGGTAATAAATGCAGCAGGGCCTATTGTACGAAGACTGTTGGGAAGCACAACTTCTTTTGCCAGTCTGAAATCAGCGAAAGCGCTGTCGGAAATATAGGTAATACCTTCTCCTACAACGATTTTTGAGATTTCGTTTCGAATACCATACCAGGGAATTTGTGTTATGTATTCAAAATCAATAACCATATCGCCTGTGCCGTTTATGTATAAAACGTCAGCTTGCTGTTCCCATGTTACGTTAGTTTCTGCAACTTCTTCTGCATAAATAGGTGCAGTGCTCATAACAAACGTTGCACAAAGTATCAAGCATATAGAAAGTCTTGAGATTCTCTTCATTGTCTTACTCGCTTTCGTGATAAATTATCTTAGCTAATATATATAAATACATCACTTTTATTATACTACTTGTTGTACAAATTGTCAACGGAAAACATATAAAAAATGCACTCAAAAGAGTGCATTTACATATTATTCAATATAGCCTTCATATTGTGGCGGATTGCATTTGGGACATTGTCTGAAACCTAAGGTTTTTATCATTTCCCATGCAACCTTCTGTGATTCTCCGCCTTTTAACAGATTACATTCTTTTAAATGATAGGAAATAGTTGCTGCATTATCATCGCTATTAATAACTAAATAAACATCAGGAGCGTTATTCTCGGTTACTACATCTTTGTTTTCTGATGGAGCGGGAGTTGCAGCAGAAGGAATATTACTTGTAGGTTTTTTAGCAGGTTTATTACCGCTGCTGGTACTATCATTTGCAGCAGGGGCAGGTGTTTCGTCAGCTTTGTTGTTTTCAATAAGTTCTTCTACCTGCGTGTTATTTGCCTCGCCTGTTTTATCAGGCTCATTTGTATCGTTGCCTTTGCCACAAGCAGCAAATACACTTAATGAAAGCACTAATACCAAAACTAAAGATAAAAACTTTTTCATACCGAATTCTCCTTATAAATTTTCCTTTATATAAGAAACAGCGTTCTTAACAGCATCATCTACTGAAACGTCACAAGCTGCGTCGTCTGTTCTTAATTTGTATTCTACAATTCCGTCAGCAGCCTTTTTGCCTACTGTTATTCTTACGGGAATACCGATTAAGTCTGCGTCCTTAAATTTAACGCCTGCACGTTCTTCACGGTCGTCAATTAAAGTTTCAATACCCTGAGCTTTTAAGTCTTCATAAATCTTATCTGCGAGTTTTGCCTGTTCTTCGTCTTTAACATTAACAGGAACAACCGACACCTGATAGGGAGCGATAGCAACAGGCCATACAAGACCGTTTTCGTCGCTGAACTGCTCAATTGCAGCAGCAATCACACGTGATACACCTATACCATAGCAACCCATGATGATTGTCTGGGGTTTGCCGTTTTCGTCCAAGTAAGTGCAGTCTAAAGCCTCTGTGTACTTTGTACCAAGTTTAAAGATATGACCAACCTCAATACCCTGTGTTGTTGTGATGGGTTGTCCGCACTTAGGGCAAGCGTCTCCTGCAACGATTACACGAACATCTACAATTTCAGCTTCGAAATCTTCTGTATTTACATTAATAAAATGATAATCTGTTTCATTAGCACCAACGATGAAGTTTGACATAACTGAAACTTCACGATCGCAAATAACAGGACATTTAATCCCCACAGGACCTGCAAAGCCAACTGCAGCACCTGTAACAGCTGTCACTACCTCGGGAGAAGCCATCACTAAATCATCAGCGTTTACCCCTAAGTGGTTAGCAAGCTTAACTTCGTTAACCTCACGGTCGCCTCTTACCATAACTGCAACAGTTTTGTCATTGGCTGTATAGATTAAGGTCTTTACAAACTTTGTGCTGTCAGTATTTAAAAATGCAACAAGCTCATCAATTGTCTTAACGTTGGGTGTGTGAATTTTTTCACGTGTTTTAGCCGCTTCTTTTTCGGCGGGAACGAGTAGACATTCAGCTTTTTCGACGTTAGCAGAATAGTTACAAGCGGGGCAGTGTGCGATTGTGTCTTCGCCTACTTCGGATTTTACCATAAATTCCTGAGAACCTGAACCACCCATAGCACCAGAGTCTGCGTCAACTACTATGTAATCAAGACCGAGGCGGTCAAAGATTTTGCAATAAGCGTTGTACATCTTATTGTAAGACTCATCTAAACCTTCCCATGTGCGGTCAAAGCTATATGCATCTTTCATAACAAATTCACGTGAACGGATGATACCAAATCTCGGTCTACTCTCATCACGGTACTTTGTCTGAATCTGATAAAGTGTAACAGGTAACTGTCTGTAAGACTTAAGTGATGCCTTTACAGTTTCAGTAAAGATTTCTTCATGTGTAGGTCCAAGACAGAAATCTCTGTTGTTTCTGTCCTTTAATTTGAACATATTAGGACCAAAAACTTCCCATCTGCCTGATGCCTGATAAGATTCAGCAGGGAGTAATGCTGACATTAAAAGTTCCTGAGCATCAGCTCTATCCATTTCTTCACGTACAATATTTTCAACCTTTTTAAGTACACGAAGACCTAAGGGCAGATATGAGTAAACACCTGCAGCAAGCTTTCTGATAATACCTGCTCTGAGCATTAACTGATGGCTGACTGTTTCAGCTTCTGCGGGTACCTCACGAAGAGTACTTAAAAATAATTTTGACATTCTCATAATGTATTTCGCCTTTCATATAATAATATTCATTATATTATAATAATATGAAAGCAAAAAAAAGTCAACTATTTTGACTAATTTTAGCAAATTTGCCGAATGAAACCTAGAAACACATGTTAAAATGATTAAAAATGAAATTTTTTTGTAACAAAAATGCAAAAAGTAACACAAAAATGCAAAATAATACCTGTAAAAAGCAAAAATATGAAATTTTAATTAATGATTTTTGCATTTTTGCTTTTGTGTATATTGACATTTAGTAAGGTTTTTAATATAATAGATGACATATTTGAAAAAATATGATAAAATAGTTTTGAAAAGGTGATAATTATGAAAAGAACAGAACAGGATATGTACGCAGAGGCCTTTAGAAAATGGACCAATGTAATTGAAGATAATACAAGCATACCTGCCGAAGCTTATAAAAATGACAGAGTAAAGCGTGGACTTCGTAACTCTGACGGTACAGGTGTATTGGCAGGTTTAACTAAGGTTTGTCAGGTTCACGGCTACATTATGTACGAGGATGAAAAAATCCCTGATGATGGTAAGCTCACATACCGTGGTATTGATGTATCTGAAATTGTAGGTGCATGCGAAAAAGAGAATAGATTTGGATATGAAGAAACTTGCTACCTTTTGCTTTTTGGTAAGCTTCCTACGAAGTCTGAGCTTGAAGATTTTAAAAAGTTAGTAGGCAAGATGCGTGTGCTTCCTGACGGTTTCTTGGAAGACGTTATTATGTATTCTCCCAGCAATAACGTAATGAATAAGCTGGCACGCTCGGTTCTTGCGATGTATTCTTATGACAATGACCCTGATTCTATTGATTTATATAACTTAATCAGACAATCTATACTTTTGTTTTCGCAGGTTCCTACAATGGTGGCTTATGCTTATCAGGCAAAATGTCACTACTTTGATAACAAGAGTCTTATCATTCACAATCCCAGACCTGATTTATCAACTGCGGAAAATCTTCTGCACATGATAAGACCTGACAATAGCTTTACTGATTTAGAGGCAAAGGTTTTAGACCTTGCACTTATTTTACATGCAGAGCACGGCGGCGGTAACAACTCTACATTTACAACGCGTGTTGTATCATCTTCTGATACTGACACATATTCTGCAATTTCAGCAGCCATAGGCTCTCTAAAGGGTCCAAAACATGGTGGTGCTAACGCTAAGGTTGTCGGCATGGTAGAAGATTTTAAAGAGAACCTCACAGATATTACAGACAAAGACCAGGTTGCACGCCATATTGAAAAAGTGTTTAACAGAGAAGCTTTCGACAAGAGTGGTCTTGTTTATGGTATGGGACACGCACTCTATACAAAATCTGACCCGAGAGCAGTAGCTCTAAAGCGTAAAGCAGAAGAGCTTGCTTATGCTACGGGCAATATGGATGAATTTAAGCTTTATAATTTGATTGAAGAGCTCACACCTGAGATTTTTACAAGCCGCAAAGGCAGAAGTTACATCTGTGCAAACGTTGACCTTTATTCAGGCTTTGTTTATAAATGCTTAAATATTCCCACAGAACTTTACACACCGCTTTTTGCAATAGCACGTATGGCGGGATGGTGTGCTCACAGAATTGAAGAAGTTGTATACGACGGCAAAATCATCCGTCCTGCATATAAGCACGTTTGCAAAAACGGCATATATGTTCCTATGAACGAAAGATAGCAGAGCGATAATAAAAATCGGAAAGGATGGCGCTAATGGAATTTAAAATACATTCGGATTATAAACCCTGCGGCGACCAGCCTGAGGCAATAAAACGCCTTGCAGAAGGGGTAATAAGAGGAGATAAGGAACAGACGCTACTTGGCGTTACAGGCTCGGGTAAAACCTTTACCATAGCAAACGTTATAGAAAAGGTACAAAAGCCCACGCTTGTGCTTGCACACAATAAAACCCTGGCTGCTCAATTGTGCAGCGAATTTAAAGCATTTTTTCCTGAAAACGCTGTTGAATTCTTTGTATCATATTATGACTATTACCAGCCTGAGGCATACATTCCCAATACTGATACTTACATCGAAAAAGACTCATCAGTAAATGAAGAAATAGATAAACTTCGTCACAGTGCCACAGCTGCACTTTTTGAAAGACGTGATGTAATTATAGTTGCCAGTGTGTCCTGTATTTACGGACTTGGCGACCCTATTGACTACAATGAGCTTGTGATATCTCTCCGCCCGGGTATGGAGCGTGACCGTGATGAAATTTTAAAAAAGCTTGTTGAAAGTCAGTACGAAAGAAATGATATAAATTTTGTACGTGGCAAGTTCCGTGTGCGGGGAGATGTTTTAGAGGTTTTTCCTGCTGAGAGCAGCGATACGGCTATAAGGATTGAATTTTTTGGAGATGAAATCGACAGAATTTCTGAAATTGATGTTGTGACGGGCGAGATTAAGGGAACGAGAAATCATATTGCAATTTACCCGGCATCTCACTATGTAACAACCAAAGAAAAAATGGAAAGAGCCATTTTTACTATTGAGGCGGAAATGTATGAACGCATAAAGTTCTTTAAGGAAAACGACCAGTTACTCGAGGCTCAGCGAATTGAGCAAAGAACAAGCTACGATATAGAAATGATGCGCGAAATAGGATTTTGTCAAGGGATAGAAAACTATTCTCGTCACATAAGTGGACGACAACCAGGTTCTGCACCTTTTACACTTTTGGATTATATGCCGGAAGATTTTCTGCTTGTGGTTGATGAATCGCATGTAACAATACCTCAGGTCAGAGGAATGTACAACGGCGACAGAGCAAGAAAAAATTCTCTTGTAGATTTTGGTTTCAGGTTGCCCTCAGCATACGATAACAGACCTCTGAACTTTTCAGAATTTGAAGACAAACTCAATCAGGTAATTTATGTAAGTGCAACTCCGGCGGACTTCGAACGTGACAGGTCAGTGACAATTGCAGAGCAGATTATACGCCCTACAGGACTTTTAGATCCTGAAATTATAGTAAGACCTGTTAAAGGTCAGGTAGACGATCTTGTAGGGGAAATTAATGCAGAGGTTGGAAAGGGAAACCGTGTTTTAGTCACAACTCTGACTAAAAAGATGGCAGAGGACTTAACGGACTATCTGCGTGAGCTTGATATTAAAGTAAAATACCTGCATTCAGAGGTAAAGACCATAGAGCGAATGGAAATCGTAAAGGACCTGCGGGAAGGACTTTTTGATGTTTTGGTAGGTATAAACTTGCTTCGTGAAGGACTTGATATTCCTGAGGTGTCGTTGGTGGCAATATTAGATGCTGACAAAGAAGGTTTTTTGCGGTCAGAAACTTCCCTTATACAGACTGTAGGAAGAGCTGCTCGAAATGCCGATGGCAGAGTAATAATGTATGCAGACAATATTACAGGTTCTATGGAGAGAGCAATAACCGAAACAACCCGCCGTCGCGAAAAACAAAAGGCGTATAACGAAGAACACGGAATTACACCGCAAAGTATCAGGAAAAATATCCGTGAGGTTATTTCACCTATGGGAGAAGCACCTGATGAGAGCATCCGTGATGTTAAGCTTTCAAAGAGCATGGATATCAATCTGCAGATAGAAATCCTGACAGAGCAGATGAAGTTAGCATCAGAAGAACTCAGATTTGAAGATGCAGCATCAATTCGTGACAGAATTAAAAAACTGCAGAAACAAAACACATAATGGGGATATGCTTATGGAAAACAAGTTAGCAAAGGTTTTATCCTATATTTTTTATGCAATAGCAATTATTCTAGTGATATTATTCGCCGTAATAGTTATAGTTGGATATTATGATTATAAAGAATTACTGTTAAATCCATTGATAGACATTATTCCATTTTCGTCGCTTGTTAAAATATTTGCTGTAAGACTATTAGTTCCTGCAATTCTATGTGCAGTTTCAGGATACGTAATACAAAGAATAAATATAAAAAAGCAGTAGCATAGCTACTGCTTTTTTATATTACCAACCCGCCGTTGGGGGAGAGTATCTGTCCTGTAGTAAATGATGAATATTCATCATCTGCTAAAAAGAATATTGCTTTTGCAACGTCTTCTGCTGTGCCGATTTTACCCAGAGGTGTTTCTTCTATTACACCGCGTATATCATCATCACTTAAATTACTATTCATTTCCGTATCAATCAGTCCAGGGGCAACGCAATTTACACGGATGTTTGAAGGTGCTAACTCCTGTGCTAATGCCTTTGTAAGCCCTATTACTGCTGATTTTGATGCAGAGTATGTCACCTCACACGAAGCACCACAAATTCCCCACATAGAAGATACGTTTACAACAGAGCCTGATTTTCGGTTTATCATTTGGGGAAGCACACAGGATAAAACATTATATATACCGTCAACATTTACAGAAAATATCCTGTGCCAATCTTCTCGCGTTATGTCCGTAAACAACTTCTGTTGGGCAATTCCTGCGTTATTTACCACTACGTCTATATGTCCTAAATCATTAGTGCATTTCTCAATTATGGTACGCATCTTCTCATAATCTGCCACATCACCCTGGTAGAGAAGTGCTTTTTGTCCCATAGCACGAATAGTTTCTGCAACTTCCTGTGCCCTATCAATATTACTCAGATAATTTATGCCTACGTCGTATCCTTGCTTTGCAAAATATATTGCACAAGCAGCACCGATACCACGGGACGCACCTGTTATAAATACTGTTTTTTTCATATGTACACCTCAAATCTTTACTACATCTTATCACAAAGAGAGTATTAATTCAACCCCTCGGGAATCTCTTCTTTAACAGATACGGCTATGTTTTCAAGATACTCAGCTTTAACTGTCACTTCAATTGTAGTGTCGTTTAATACTTTATGAGTTGCATCAAAGCTTTTTAACACTGAGTCAGGTTGAACTTCTTCTTCCAGTTTCTTTTTGATTTGCGCGACACCAAAATCTGCCATAGTTTCTTCGCTGAGAAGCTCTTCTTGAAGTTCTACCTCATCGTATTTTCTTGTCATAAGCTTTATGCCAAAAAATGAATAGGTGTTTTCGTTTAAGTCATAATTTTTATATGGTGGATTGTCAGAGTGCAGGATATTAATTTTTTTGCCAAAGAAATCTAACGTTCGATGTGTCTTGTGTTTACCTGTTTCGTGTCGAGTAGTAGATATAAGCGAAAATACTTCGCACTTTTCATACCAAACACGGGCAAAAACATCAGCATCTGCACGCACGTACCTGATATCCTGTCGTATTGAGCTTGGAATTTTTCCTGTAACTAAAACAGTTCCTGCTAAAACTGTATCACCCTCGGCGACTACTGGCACTCCGCCTCGTACGGTCATTTTTTCGATTAAGGCATCGCATTTTGCGGTGACATTTACATAGTCTGTAATAGATTTCATTTCGGGAGTTTCTATATCCTCTCTCACATCTACAATTACGTTAGAGCCGTTTGAATCTACCCACAACCATGCAAGCTCAGGGATAGACATAAGAGCGTTTTTTTTAAGTTCAGCCGGGTCTATTTTTCTTCGTAATGTTCCTATTTTTAAACCTGAGTCATTTAATACAGAAAGGATTTTTTCTTCGGGGATTTTGTAATTTCCTGTTACCTCTATGTGCCATACGAACTGATTAGCACCAATTACTAAAATTAAAAAAGCAAATACACCAAAAAGTGCGATTTTACGTTTTTTGTATCTTTTCAGAAAAAAAGGAAAGCCGTGCTTTATATTTATGTGCACACGGACCCCTGTGTGATATGTTATTGAAGGAAGCATGCGAAAAGCTGGTACAGATATTTTGCAGCGGATAGAATGAGGAGAAATTCTCTTTATATCCCACAACAAAATATTTTTTGCTGCACACACATTAATAAACCGCTCGCAAAATCTTCCTGTTACAGTTATAGTAAGATAGCCCATAAGGTATCTTGTAATTTCGGGAATAAACAATCTATATCAACTCCGTATTTTGGAAAATTCTAGAGATAAAATTTCACCCGTTACCAAAATTTCATCATCACAAATCACGCCGATATCAAGCGCATCACCGCTGATGGCTATAAGCATATCTTTGGTACAAAGGGTTATTTTATCGGTTTCGTATTCTAATATTGATTTATGGTTTTCTATTCTGAGTTCACGATTCGACATCATAGTCAGTCGTGGGGCACCCAACATTACGTCTTCGGGAATATCCAGGGTTTTTGCGATTTTCTTCGGAATATTCCTTTTTGCTTTTTTACGTCCCATTGCGTTCACCTCCGTAATACTTATGCTCGGAATTTCATATTAATTACAAGAGGTGAGGATATGAAAGTCAAGAAAATTTTAGTGAGCGTAGTCCTTTTTACCGCAGTGTTTTTTTTGATAATTGAGACAGATATAGTAACAACTGCAGCACAAAAAGCACTGCTTTTGTGTGCAACGTCCGTTATTCCAGCACTGTTTCCTTTTTTTGTGTTGACGGGACTTATGGTAAACTGTGGCACAATTACTTCCGTGGGAAATTTTTTTGTACCCATAGCCGACAAACTCTTTAAAATCTCAGGTACAGGTGCAGTTGTGTTTGTTATCGGAATTTTGTGCGGTTATCCTACAGGGGCAAAGGTTATTTCAGAACTTAATCTTTCGGGAAGACTCACCAAGGAGGAGTCAGAGCGGCTGCTTGCTTTTTGCAATAATTCGGGACCTCTTTTTGTGATAGGTGCTGTGGGGTGCGGTATGCTCGGCAATAAAAACCTGGGTATTGTTATTTATTGTATTCATGTAATTTCTGCGGTTATTACCGGTGTGTTTTTATCACTTTTTGCAAAAGAACAGGAGAGAAAAATAGTGATAAATGAAGTAAATCTTTCTTTTGGTGAAGCATTTACAGAGAGCGTAGAAAATGCGGTCAAGTCAATTCTTAATGTATGTGGATATGTAGTTTTCTTTGGTTGCGTGGTTGCGGTGTTAAAACCTTACATTCCTGGTGTTTTTATAAATTCTTTATTTGAGGTTACAGTGGGAGCAAAAGATATTATCTCAAGCGGGTTGAAGTTAGATGATATGATGACACTTTTGTCGGGAACAATCGGCTTTGGGGGAGTGTGTGTTTATTTTCAGATTAAAGGTGCAACTGCCAAAGCGAAACTGTCCACGGCATGTTACCTTTTTGGAAAGGTTTTGCAGATGACAGTATCTATGGCATTGATGAAAATATATCTTATGTTAAACCGAGATGTGACTGTCTTCGCTCCATCAATACAAATTCATCAGGTATCTGGGGCATCCTGTGTAATTATGATTATATTTTTAATGTGTGCCGTGTTTACTCTGAGACGTTTGACAAAAAAATACTGATGTGATATATTTTTTCTATAATACTAAGGAGAAAAATTATGTTTTGTTATACTCTTGACAACAAAAGATACCATACACTAAATTACCATCTTACCAAAACATTTGGTGTTAAGGTTTATAAGGCGGTAATTGATGCTGGATTTACTTGTCCTAATATTGACGGAAAATGTGGTTTTGGCGGTTGTGCTTACTGCTTTGATGGTTCGGGAGAATTCACGAACGATGCAAAACTTTCTATAACAGAACAGCTGTCCTGCGAGTATGACAGAATATCTAAAAAACATAAAAATCCTAAACTGATAGCATATTTTCAGGCACATACAAATACTTATGCACCTGTTGGGGTGTTAAGAGAAAAATATGCAGAGGCGCTAAATTTTCACGATGTGGTTGGACTGAGTATTGCAACCCGAGCAGATTGCATAGATGAAAGTATAATAGATCTGCTTTCTGAAATTTCACAGCAGACATACTTAACAGTAGAATTGGGGTTACAGACAACAAACGATAAAACGGCAAGAGAGTTCAACAGAGGATATGACTACAAAACCTTTCTTGATGCTTATAATATGTTAAAAAACAAAGGCATTCGTGTTTGTGTCCATATTATAAATGGTCTGATGAACGAAACAAAGGAAGATATGATAAACACCGCAAAAACTGTAGGAAAATTAAAGCCTGATGCGGTAAAAATTCATCTTTTGCACATTGTTCGAGGGACGATGTATGAAAAACTTTACAACGAGGACAAGCTGATTCCTATGACAAAAGACGTATATATTGACACTGTGTGCAGACAGCTTGAATACATTCCTGCTGAAACTGTGATTGAACGTATAACAGGTGACGGAGGTCGTGATACTTTGATTGCACCAAAATGGAGTCTTGATAAAATTTCAGTCCTAGGTGCAATAGATAAAGAAATGCAGGCGAGAAACACATATCAGGGGATATTTTTTCTTGACTAAATTTGTAATTTATAGTAAAATAAATTGTATGTATATTCATCTACGAAAGGTTTGAGATAAATGGAAAAATTAGGTCTTAACGAAATAAGAGAAAAGTTCCTTTCATTCTATGAATCAAAGGAGCATTTGCGTCTAAAAAGCTTTTCGCTGGTCCCTGAAAATGACCCCAGCTTACTTTTGATTAATGCGGGTATGGCACCTCTAAAGCCTTACTTTACAGGCAGGCAGAAGCCACCCAAGTCAAGAGTTACAACCTGTCAGAAATGTATCCGTACGCCTGATATTGAAAGCGTTGGTAAAACTGCACGTCATGGTACATTTTTTGAAATGTTGGGTAACTTTTCATTTGGTGATTATTTTAAAAATGATGCTACAAAATGGGCTTGGGAATTTGTAACAGAGGTACTTAACCTTCCTAAAGACCGCGTGTGGATTTCTGTATACGAAGAAGATGACGAGGCAATTGAAATCTGGACAAACCATGTGGGAGTTTCCCGTGACCATATAGTTAAAATGGGCAAAGAGGACAACTTTTGGGAAATCGGTCAGGGTCCCTGTGGTCCCTGTTCTGAACTTTATTTTGACAGAGGTGAAGAATTCGGATGCGGGTCGCCTGATTGTAAGGTAGGTTGCGAATGTGACAGATTTGTTGAATTCTGGAATCTTGTATTCACACAGTTTGACAAGCAGGAAGACGGCACATATTTACCTTTAGAGCATCCCAATATTGATACAGGTATGGGGCTTGAGCGTATTGCATGTATTATGCAGGGCGTAACATCAATTTTTGATGTTGACACCATTAAGAGCATACGTGATGCGGTATGCAAAAAGGCGAATGTAGAATATGGCAAATCAGCAGAAACCGACGTTTCTATCCGTGTGGTAACAGACCATATCAGAAGTACTGTATTTATGATGTCTGACGGCGTTAACCCTTCAAATGAGGGCAGAGGATATGTTTTAAGAAGACTTCTTCGTCGTGCTGCCCGTCATGGAAGACTTCTGGGAATTTCAGGCACATTCCTTTATGAACTTGCAGATCAAGTTATTGAAGCATCAAAGGGTGCTTACCCTGAGCTTTTTGAAAAAGGCGAATTGATTAAGAATAAAATCCAAAAAGAAGAAGAGCGTTTCGCGCAGACAATTGATGCAGGCTTTGCGATATTGAACAACTTCTTGGCAGAAGGAAACGGCAAGGTCTTTTCAGGCGAAAATGCATTTAAATTATATGATACTTATGGTTTCCCAATTGACCTGACAAGAGAAATCCTAGCTGAAAAAGGTATAGAAATTGATGAAGAAGGCTTTGTGCGTGAAATGAACGAACAGCGTGCAAGAGCGCGTGCCAGTGCAAAAATGACCGAAGTTGGCTGGGAAGATAAAATTGCAGATGCACTCGTTTCAGTTGCACCCACAGAGTTTGTAGGATATGACAACTTAGAGTGTGATGCAAATGTAATTTTAGTGCTTAATGACACAGAAGGTAAAGATACACTAGATGCAGGCGACACAGGTATTGTTGTATTGGATAAAACACCTTTTTATGGTGAAGGCGGCGGCCAGGTAGGCGATGTTGGTAATATTGCAGGTGCCGTCGTTTGCGATACAAAGAAAACTGTCGACGGCAAATACTACCATTTTGTAAAGGTTACAGAGGGTAGTATCTCAGCAGGTGATAGCGTACGTGCAAATGTATCGGTTACGGCACGGACACTCGTTCAGGCAAATCACAGTGCAACGCATCTTTTGGATTCAGCATTAAAGAACGCTTTAGGCGATGCTGTAACACAGTCAGGCTCGCTTGTATCTTGCGACAGATTAAGATTTGATTTCACATTGGATAGAGCAGTAACGGCTGAAGAATTAGCAAATGTTGAAGAAGAAGTAAATACAAAAATCTTAGAAGCTCTCGCAGTTTCATGGGAAGAAATGCCCATAGATAAGGCAAAAGAAATGGGCGCAGTGGCAGTATTTGGCGACAAGTACGGCGACACAGTAAGAGTAGTTTCTATGGGAGATTATTCTATGGAGCTTTGCGGTGGTTGTCACGTATCTAATACGTCACAGATTGGCTTGTTTAAGATAATAGGAGAAACAGGAGTAGCTGCAGGCATAAGAAGAATTGAAGCAGTAACAGGTCTTGGAGTTTTAGCAGAACTCAAAAAGTGCGAAACCACTTTAGCTGAGGTTGCAGAAAACTTAAAGTGCGGTATCGGTGATGTAGCTAAAAAGGCTCAATCAGTTGTTGCAGAAATTAAGACATTAGAGAGCAAAATCGAAAGCTTGAACGCGAAGCTTGCAGGCGGTGCTGCCGATGAAATAATGAACAATGCAAAGGAAATCAATGGCGTGACCGTTGTTTGTGGCAGAGTTGACGGAGCAAACGTTGATGCGTTAAGAAACTTAGGCGACAGTTTCAAAGCAAAGCTTGACTGCGGTGTTATAGTTTTAGCATCAAGTGACAATGGCAAGGTTTCTATTGTTTCCATGGCGACAAAGAATGCAGTAGCTAAGGGCGCTCACGCTGGAAATATCGTTCGCGAAGTGGCAAAAGTTTGCGGCGGCGGTGGCGGCGGCAAGCCTGAGAGTGCACAAGCCGGTGCAAAAGATGCATCTAAGATTGAAGAGGCATTAGAACTTGTATACTCAATTATTGAAAAGCTTTAAAAAAACCTTGACAAACTAATTTGTTTTATGTATAATACTAGATTGGAACTGCATGTGCAGTTTATCCTTGCTCCGAAGAGAATTCGGGGCCAAAGACCAGAAGGAGGTGTAAAGAATGTCAGAAGTAATCAACAAGTACGAAACTATCTTTGTGGTTGACGCGTCTTTGGAAGAAGAAGCTATCGCAGGTATTGTTGAGAAGTTCAAAACATTAATCAGCAAAGCAGGTGAAGTTGAATCTGTTGAAGAATGGGGTAAGAGAAGACTTGCATATCCTATCGATTTCAAAACAGAAGGCTACTACGTGCTGGTTAACTTCAGTGCTAAGGGAGATTTCCCCGCTGAGTTGGATCGTATCTACAACATCACAGACGGCTTATTAAGAAGTATCATCATCAAAAAAGACGAAAAGAATGCTAATGCGTAATTGCTAAGCATTGGAGGGTAACAACTTATGAACAAAGTTATTTTAGTAGGCAGATTAACAAAAGACCCCGAACTTCGTGCTACAACATCAGGCGTATCTGTTTGCAGCTTTACAGTTGCATGTGACAGACGCTACGTTAAGCAAGGCGAAGAGAGAAAAGCTGACTTTATCAACTGTATTGCATGGCGTCAGGCAGGCGAATCGATTGCAAAATTCTTTACAAAAGGTACAAGAATAGCATTGGAGGGTTCTATCCAGACAAGAACATGGCAGGACAACGAGGGTAAAAACCGTTACGCAACAGAAGTTGTTGTAGAACAGTGGGAATTTGCTCAGAGTAAGTCAGAGGGTGGAGCGACATATGCTCCCGCAACAAATTCAGGTCTTTATCCCAACGATGAACCATCAGCACCTGCTGTAGGTGATATCGACGGATTTATGCCTATTGAAGAAGACGATTTGCCCTTCTAAATTTTAGTCAACTGTAAAGGAGGAAAATTAAAATGGCAGAAAAACCTATGGTTAGAAACCGTAAAGCAAAGAAAAAGGTTTGCTCATTTTGTCAGGATAAAGTGACAAGCATCGATTACAAAGACGTTGCTAAGTTAAGAAGATACGTTTCTGAGCGTGCTAAGATTCTTCCCAGAAGAATTACAGGTACATGTGCAAAGCACCAAAGACAGCTTACAGAAGCTATCAAAAGAGCAAGACATATCGCGCTTTTACCTTTTAGCGCCGAATAATTAAATGATTACACCGCATCGTACCGATGCGGTGTTTTTTGTTGATTTGAATATCTGATTGTGCTATAATGCAAATGGAATCGTTCGGAGTTTCTATTTTAATGTGGAGTGAATATTTACAAAAAGAGGTCGTTGTATGGGAGAAAGTGAGGGTAGATTCTCCTTTTATTTATTGTATTGTTTCAACTCTTATTGAGAAGGCATCGAATTGTAATCAGGGATTTAATTTGTTCTAGTGAAAATAAAACAAATGATGTTGATTTACGGTTTGACACGAGACTAAAAGAGAAATGTCGAAATTAGGCGAAAATTTAACACAAAGGAGATTTTTTATGATTCCTGCAATTGTACTTTTTGTTGTAACCTACATACTCATACTAGCTTTCAGCAAATACAGAACGTATATTGCCATTGCTTCAGGTGCAATATTTGTTTTAACAGGCATGCTTCCGCTGTCGGAGTTGCTTTCGTCAATTGACTTTAATGTTTTACTTATGATTATTGGAACTATGGGGCTTGTTTCCCTGTTTACTGAGAGTAAAATGCCGGCGATGCTTGCTGATATAATCATGGAAAAGGTACCCGATGTAAAGTGGGCGGCTGTTTCCTTAACTTTGTTTGCCGGTATAATATCTGCTTTTGTTGACAATGTTGCAACGGTGCTTATGGTTGCTCCTATCGCTCTTGCTATATGTAAAAAACTTAATACAAATCCCGTGCCATTCATAATTGCTATTTCTGTTTCATCTAATCTGCAGGGGGCAGCAACCCTTGTAGGCGATACTACAGCAATTATGCTGGGCTCGGCACTTGATATGAGTTTCCTTGACTTTTTCTGGTATAATGGCAGACCTAGTATCTTTTTTGCGGTGGAACTTGGTGCATTTTTGGCAGCGCTTATTATCCTTTTTATCTTCAGAAAGGAAAATGGCTTGATTCCAAAGAGAGAAGAACGTACACAGGTAACAGATTTTGTTCCTACGGTACTCCTTGTGATGGTTCTTGTGCTTCTCATTGCTGCATCGTTTATTCCTGTTAAACCTGATATAACAAATGGTGTAATATGTTGTTCATTGCTTTTGATAGGGCTTGTTTATGCGGTGATAAAAAAGAGAACACTTTCAGCTGTAATTGCACCTCTTAAAGAAGTTGATTTCCAGACAATAGGTATTCTTGTTGGAATATTTCTCATGATAGGCGGCATATCAGCAATGGGAGTTATTGATGCTTTGGCAAATCTGCTTGCACAGGCAGGCGGTGAAAATGTTTTTGCCTTATATACGGTGATTGTTGTTGCATCGGTAATCATTTCCGCATTTATCGATAATATACCATATGTTGCAACGATGATTCCGGTTGTTGCCGGGGTTGCTGCTGCTCTTAATATTGATGCAACACCTCTATATTTTGGACTTCTTTCGGGTGCAACACTGGGTGGTAACTGTACGCCTGTGGGAGCCTCTGCCAATATCACCGGAATTGGTATTTTAAAAAAAGCAGGATATACAGTAAAGAACGGCGATTTCTTCAGAATAGGAATCCCCTTTACGTTAGCAGCAGTGGTGCCCGCATATATTTATATTTGGGTTATGTACGGGATTTAACGCCGGTGTGTTACTTGGTTTTATGAAATGAATTTGTGGATACGACGAGATGGATCTGTTATGTCATATATTTTAATATTTTTGGACTTAACTTGGCACGATCCGTTGTGAGAAATATTAGATTTTGCAAAAAATGAAGAAATAGAAAAATCAACTGAAAACATCGCCGGTTTCGGCGATGTTTTCTTGACATTCTTTTTAGTAAATGTTAATATAAATAAGTAATTTTTTGGGAGGGAGTACTTTTGGCTACATATTTGTTAGTTTCTGCGATAATTATATTTGCTTGCGTCATCTTTAATAAAGTATCAAGGAAATTAGGTATTCCCACACTTTGGCTTTTATTCTTCTGGGCATGTTTTTTGGCTCGGACGGCATAGTGAAGGTGCATTTTGACAACTACTATTTTGCAGAACAAATTTGCACGGTAGCATTGATTTTTATTATGTTTTACGGTGGTGCAGGCACAAGAGTTCAGGAGGCAAAAAGCGTAGGATTAAAAGCAATACTTTTGTCCTCACTAGGTACCGTATTAACTGCAGGACTGGTTGGAGCGTTTTGTTATTACGGACTAAACATCGGACTTTTAGAAAGCTTTTTGATAGGTTCTGTTATCAGTTCTACTGATGCAGCCTCAGTGTTTTCTATACTTCGTTCAAAAAACTTAACTTAAAATATAAAACAGCATCAATGTTAGAGTTGGAAAGCGGCAGTAATGACCCGTTTTCCTATATGCTTACTGTAATATTTCTTACCCTTATGAGTGGGGATATTTCAGGAGGAAAAATTGTATATTTAATTTTTGCACAGGTAATTTTTGGTGCGTTGTCTGGTGTGTTACTTGCATATGCTTCACTTTGGTTTTTTAAACATTACCATTTTAAAACCAGCGGAATGTACTCCATATTTGTAGTTGCGGTAGCTTTAGTGTCTTACGCAATACCAACACTTGTTGGCGGCAACGGGTACTTAAGTGCTTATATATGCGGTATAATTTTAGGAAACAGGGAGATAAAAAATAAAAGAACGATAATACACTTTTTTGACGGTGTTACAGGTTTTATGCAAATGCTTCTGTTTTTCCTGTTGGGACTTTTATCATTCCCGTCACAGTTTCATACAGTAGCGTTGCCTGCGCTGGCTATTGCATTGTTTCTTACGTTTGTGGCAAGACCTCTGGCAGTCGGAATGATACTCACGCCTTTTGGTTGCAGTATCAGACAACAGACATTAGTTTCATGGTCAGGGCTTCGTGGTGCTGCGTCTATCGTTTTTGCTATTATGACAGTGGTAAATCCTGCAGTAATGGATAATGATATATTCCATATTGTGTTCTTTATCGTATTGTTTTCGATACTTATTCAAGGGTCTTTAATACCATTTGTAGCTAAAAAACTCGATATGGTAGACACTGATGGCGACGTCATGAAGACCTTTACAGATTATTCTTATGAGCTCCCTGTTGGTTTTGTAGAATTCGATATGCCCCACGGACACCACTGGGTAGATAAAACTGTGCAAGAACTGAATTTTCCGAAAAATTTAATAGTAGTTCTGATAATACGAGGAGAAGAAAGAATTATCCCGAAAGGAAATACCTATATAATTGCGGGAGACAAGATTATTTTGTGCGGACGTGCAGGAAATTTCGTAGATGGTGTATCTTTGTCTGAAATTGAAATAACAAAAGAACATCAGATGTGCAGTAAATTAATAAAAGATATTTCAAAAGAAAATGAGATTATTGTTATGATAAAAAGAGGAAAATGTTTGATAATTCCTCACGGCAACACAAAAATTGAAGAAAATGACATAATAGTAGTAAGTAAAAATGATTAGGGAGTGTAATATGAAAGCGTTAATTACAGGGGCAAGCTCAGGATTGGGTTGGGATATGGCACACGTATTGTCAGATATGGGGTACGACATAGTTGCGGTAGCTCGTAGAACTGACCGCCTTGAGTTGCTTAAAAATGACTTAAAAACTGATGTAGAAATAGTTTATTGCGACCTAAGTGATGCAGAAGAATGTAAATCATTAGTGCGTTTTGCACCTGAGGTAGATATCCTGATAAATAACGCAGGATTTGGTGTATTTGGAGATTTGTGTACAACAGAGCTGGATGCAGAACTTAAAATGATTGATACAAACACTCGTGCTATGCATATTCTGACAAAACTGTTTGTTCAGGAATTCAAAAAGCGTAATAGTGGTAAAATTCTAAATGTGGCATCTATTGCAGCATTCTTCCCCGGACCGTTATTTGCCGGATACTATGCCACAAAAGCGTATGTATATCGCCTGACACAATCATTAGCAGAAGAATTAAGACAGGAAAAGAGTAAAGTTTTGGTTAGTGTGCTTTGCCCCGGTCCTGTGCATACAGAGTTTGAAGAGGCTGCCAATGTTTCGTTTGGTACAGGTACGGAAAAAATGGGTAAGGGTATGATTTTGGAAAGTAAATTTGTGGCAGAATATGCTATAAAGAAATTCTTAGAAGGTAAGTTTGTTATTATTCCCGGTAAATTGATGAAGCTTGCAGCATTCACAAGACACATAGTGTCAGAAAAGTTTTTAGCAAAATGCTTATATTTTGTTCAAAGTAAAAAAATGGTTAGAAAATAAAATAAGAGCTGTAGCAATACTACAGCTCTTATTTTATTTATTTTAATTCATTTAAACAGTTAGGACAAATGTTTTTACCTTTAAAGGAAAGAACGTCCTTTGAGCTTCCGCAAAATACACAGGTAGGCTCGTATTTTCTTAAAATAATTCTGTCGTCGTCCACGTAGATTTCCAGCGAATCTTTTTCCGCAATATCAAGGGTTCTTCTGAGTTCGATAGGGAGAACTATTCTGCCCAATTCATCTACTTTTCTTACTATTCCTGTTGATTTCATAAATATACCCCTCTCATAATCATTTTATTCAAGGATAATTTTACCACCTAAGAAAGCAATAGTCAATAAAGATACCTTTAATTTTTTGTGAATTTTGACACGTTTTTATTTTTTTTGCAAACTGTATGAAGGTTTATTGTCAATTTTTATAACACAGGAAAAACGTTCATCTTCTTTGGATATACGTTCTTTGATGAGTAATAATGTACTTTTTCTTTCTTCGTCTGAAAAATGAAATGGTACTTCAAGATCAAATATTAGGTTTATTCTGCTTTCACCATCAGTCATACGAAAATCGTGAATTCCGAGTTCAGGGTTGATTTCAGCAATAATATTTTTAATAAGCTCGCGTGTTTCGTTAACCTTGTTGTTATTTACAAGTATCGGGTCTGTATGAATAACTGTTTCAATGCCTGTTTCAGCCATGATTTTTACTTCTAAAGCATCTATTATTTCGTGCAGCATAATGGCAGACTTTTCTGATGAAACCTCTGCATGAACTGATGCTAGTGTTCTTCCGGGGCCGTAGTCATGAATGATGAGATCGTGAATGCCTAAAATTTCTTCATCAGACATTATAATATCTGCTATTTGCTGAGCGGTGGCAGGGTCAGGGGAAGTGCCGAGCAGTGTACCGATTGTTTCCCAGGCAAGTTTTATACCGGATACGCATATTAAAACTGCTACAACGAGACCTGCAATACCATCAATAACAGGAGGTAAGAACTTACAAAGAGCAACAGACACTATAACTGTTGATGTGGCAATGGCATCGTTTAAACTGTCTGATGATGTTGCTAACAGTACATCAGAATTAACTTTTTTTCCTAAGAATTTTACTGCAAAATACATCCATAGCTTTATAGCTACAGAAATTACAAGTATTGCCATGAGCATGGGATTGAATTCAGGTGCAACAGGGTTTAGAATTTTAGAAAATGATGTTTTTATAAGCTCAAATCCCATTGTTATTATAATGAATGAAACGATTAAAGAGCTTATATATTCAATTCGTCCGTGACCGAAAGGATGCTCTGCATCGGGGCGTTGGTTACTCATTTTAGAACCTATTACTGTAACCAGTGATGAACCAATATCAGAGAGGTTATTAAATGCGTCTGAAATTATGGCAATAGAGCCAATTATACTACCAATGACAAACTTGATAGCGAAGAGTACAATATTGCATACAACACCTAAAATTCCGCCGAAAACACCATATGCTGCCCGTACAGACGGAGAAGATGTGTTATCGTAATTTTTTATAAAAATTTTAGTCAAAAATCTTATCAACAAAATGTCCACCTCAAAACTAATTAATACCAATATTATACTAAAAATAAAAAATATTTGCAACTAAAAACACAATTTTACAAAAGTCGACATATAATGTTTTGAGGAAACTCAAAATTTTATATGGAGGTAAAAACTATGTGTGGAATATGCAGAACTGTAAACTGTATCCGCAGAAGACTGTGCGGTTGTGGCTGTAACCGTAATAACGGCAGATACTCATACGATTATAACGGATGCAATGAATGTGGCTACAACTATGACAGATGCGGATGTAATTCAAGGTATACAGAACCTCGAATGAATGTTGTTTGTGCAAATCAGCGTGACGATGGATTTACACCCTGTTGCGATGATAACGACTGCAACTGTCATAAACATCACCACGATCGCTGCTGCGATTAAAACAAAAAACGCCCTTCGGGGCGTTTTTTATTTTCGTTTTATCACGTCAAATCTGTATCCCTCACCTTTAAAATATTCAATAATCGAGGGAAGAGCATCAACTGATGCCTGCTTGGCACCTGCATCATGCATTAGCATTACAAGAGATGTTCCCTTGACATTTTTAGATGAACGCTTTGCACGTGATATAAGGTCTGATGCTATGGGTGTTTTCGTTTCAGAATCCCCTGTCATACAGTTCCAGTTAGCGTAAGGAATGTCATTCTCGATAAGCATTTGTTTGTACTCAGCACGTTCATCACGGAAAGCGCCTCCGGGGAAACGTATGACGTCTGCATATGCATTACCGCCACCGGCGTTCGTTATGGCATCTTTAGTTCTGTTTATCTCTTCAAGCAAGGCCTCAGGACTACTGTAAATGTAATCATAATCGTGAGTGTATGTGTGATTAGCTATAGCGTGACCTTCTTTGGCCATTCTTTCAATTACTTCGGGATTTTTATCTACTAAGTGTCCTAATACAAAGAAGGTTGCCTTCACTCTGTATTTCTTTAAAACGTCCAGTATCTTAGGTGTTACATTAGCAGACGGACCATCGTCAAAGGTAAGGTAAATTACCTTGTCCCCATCCTTGGGAGGATAAATGGTGAAGTAATCAGCAGTAGGTGTCCCGTCAGGTGCAATGCAGGGACGTACCTGCTTTACAGGATATTCCAGTAAGACATCTTCGTATTTTGCACCCCGAATTGACCAACCGTTGCAGGAATGAAGTAAAAAGCCTAAAAGAATAAAAACCACAAGTGCACCCGCTACATATATTGTATTTTTATTTGGTGTAAAGCTATAACGCCTGCCGTTGATTTTTATACGCATTTCATTTTCACTCCTTCGTAAACTTCGTCATGTAAACTATTATAAACTATAATTGTTACATAACAATTAAAAAAAGATAATTATTTAAAAAATTTTTAAATATAATATAAAAAAACAAATGGAGGATGCCATGAAAAAGATCATTTTAGTTATCTTAGTTGTATTTATACTTTCAGGTTGTGGAGATAAAAGTGTTTTCAAAAATGAAATTACGGAAATAGACAACGCTGTACCAACAATTAAAACAGAGGGAATATCAAATCAGAAATACGGATGGGGCTTAAAGAAAAACAAAAATGCACCACCTGAAATTCCCTCAGCTACGATTAAAATGCTAAAAAAATACGGAGGTATTTACAAAAGTGATGAGGAAAAGACACTATATCTTACTTTTGATGAAGGGTATGAGAACGGATATACTGGAAAAATTTTAGATATTTTAAAGGAGAATAAGGTTCCTGCGGCTTTTTTTGTTACAGGTCCATATATTAAAAAAGAACAGGAATTAATAAAAAGAATGACCGACGAAGGTCATATTGTGGGAAATCATACTGTAAATCACCCAAGTATGCCAGATGTGAGTGATGAAGAGATAAAAAAAGAACTGGAAAATCTTTCACAAAGTTATTTTGATTTAACCGGAAAGAAAATGACATTTTTTCGTCCGCCTATGGGAGAATACTCTGAGCGAACTCTAAAGATAACATCTGATATGGGATACACAAACGTTTTCTGGAGCTTTGCCTATTGCGATTGGCAGGTAAACAATCAAAAAGGTACAGGATATGCCTATAATCAAATTATGGACGGAGTACACGACGGGGCAATTCTTTTGCTGCATGCGGTGTCAAAGGATAATGCAGATGTTTTAGATAAGGTTATCAAGGATTTGAAATCACAGGGATACACATTTAAATCTTTGGAAAATTTTTCTGTAAATTAATAAAGTAAAATTTATCATTCGGTCAATACTAAAAATGTATGACCGAAAGGAGTGATAAATTGAATATAAAAAAAAGAGTGGGAGCATTTTTCATTCTCCTGATTGTTAGTGCTACTGCACTTTTTGTAGAATGTGATGTTTATTTTCCTAAGGAAATTCGCGTTTACCATGGTCAACAGGTAGAAATACCAAAAGGTTTTGCATATACGCTTGAGGCTTCAAATGCAGTGGAAACCTATGGAGATTATGATGCTACGGTAAAGCTTTTTGGTGTTATTCCTGTAAAAGAGGTAACTGTAAACGTAGAGCCTGAGAGGAGCTTGATACCCGGTGGTAAAGCGGTGGGAATAAAAATGTTTACCAAGGGTCTGATATGTGTGGGAACGCAAGAGGTAGAAGATACAGACGGCAGAAAAATAAATCAGGCAAAAACCTTGGATATAAAAAATGGTGACATAATAATTGCCGTAGACGGAGTAGAACTTCATACGGTAGAGCAATTTGCAGATATTGTGGAAAAGTCGAGTGGCAGAGAACTTAATCTTATGATATCAAGGAATAAAAGAGAAGAAACAAAGCAGATTAAACCTGTTAAAACAGATAGCGGATATAAGCTAGGGATATGGGTAAGAGACAGTACGGCAGGAATTGGCACTGTAACTTTTGTTGATAATGATAGCGGCAAGTATGCCGCACTGGGTCACCCTATAACCGATGTGGATACAGGAGAACTTATGCCTGTAGATAAGGGAAGCATAACCGAAGCTGAAATTGTGGGAGTTAAAAAGGGCAGTCGGGGAAGCCCCGGTGAGTTATATGGTGTATTTGATGCACAAGGGCAGGATTGTGGTATAATAGTAAAAAACACCAATCAGGGGATTTACGGTAAATTGTTGCCTGACTATGATTTGGTATCAGGAGAGGAAAGACCTGTTGCTTCTAAATCCGAAGTCAAAACAGGAAAGGCTCAGATATTGGCAAATGTAAGCGGGGAGAAGGTAGAAAGTTTTGATATCGAAATTCAAAAAATCATGCGATATGCCCCCGATGATAAAAATATGATAGTTAAAATTATTGATGAAAAACTATTAAATATTACCGGGGGTATTGTACAAGGGATGTCAGGTAGCCCGATATTGCAAAACGGTAAAATTGTGGGGGCTGTAACTCATGTTTTTGTAAATGACCCGGCACGTGGCTATGGAATATTTATTGAAAATATGTTAGAGAATACAAAATGAAAGAGGGGCTTTGCTCCTCTTTTCTTTTGCTCTTGAAAACTGTTAAAATATATGTTAAAATATTGTAAAAATCAGCTTTGAGGAGGATAACCTTGGGCAAAATAAAGTATGTTACACTAAGTATATTAGAATACATAAAACCTTTTATAAAATGGTTGTTACTTGCCAGCCTTATGGGAGTTATAGGAGGAATTATCGGTGCTTTGTTTCACAAGTGCTTAGATATTGCCACAAAAACACGTGAAAATAATTTGTGGCTGATATTATTACTGCCGGTTGCAGGATTCCTAATAACTGTTTTGTATCACCCATTTAAGGATAAAGGAAAGCTTAATACAAACCGTGTTTTAGATGCGGTTGAAACTGATGAGAGGGTGCCGTTTACCCTTTCTCCACTGATTTTTGTAAGCACGTTGATTTCCCATCTTTTTGGTGCATCTGTTGGTCGTGAGGGTGCAGCACTGCAATTAGGTGGAAGTCTTGGGTATAACATAGGAAAAATGTTTAATCTTTCAAAATCTGACAGACATATTATTGTAATGGTGGGTATGAGCAGCTTTTTTTCTGCAATGTTTGGAGCACCTCTGACTGCTGCGATTTTTGCTCTTGAGGTTATAAGAGTAGGGTATGTGCGTCATTGTGGTTTCCTACCTTGTATAGTATCTTCGCTGGTTGCATATGAAATATCGGTGTTTTTTGGAACCCACGGAGTAAGATATGCGGTCAATTTCCCCGGGACAACACCTGAGCTTATAGTAAAAGTAATATTTCTTTCTGTTCTTTGTGCGGTTGTAAGTATATTGTTTTGTGTAGCGATTAAAAATGCTTCACTATATATGCACAAATTTTTCAGAAACCAATATGTGCGTACAATAGTAGGAGCTTTAATTGTTGTCGGTCTTACTATAATACTCAGAACAACAGATTATAACGGTGCAGGTATGCACATGATAGAAAATGCCATGAAGGGCGATGTTGTTCCGTGGGCATTTGCTCTAAAAATTATATTTACTGCCATAACCATTGCAGCAGGTTTTAAGGGTGGCGAAATTGTTCCCACACTGTTTATCGGTGCAACCTTTGGTTGTGCAGTTGCACCTCTTTTGGGAATGGATGCATCCTTTGCCGCATCTGTTGGTTTTGTAGCTCTGTTCTGTGGTGTTGTAAATTGCCCCTTTGCATCAGTGGCATTGGCGCTTGAAGTGTTTGGAACAAATGGTATACTGATTTATGCTCTTGCATGTAGCGTCAGCTTTATGATGTCGGGCAATTTCAGTATTTATAAAAGTCAAAAAATAGAAGGTTCAAAAATAGCATATTAAAAAATTAAGCGGATGGCCTAGCCATCCGCTTTTATTATGCAGTTTCGATTGCGTTAGCCTTCTGCAAGTTCAGTAAATCTACTGCCCATTCACGCATTTTGTATTTTAATATTTTTCCTGCTGCATTCATTGGGAATTCATCAACAAATGCAACATAACTTGGTACTTTATGCTTTGCCATATGGTCTAAAACGTACTGCTTGATTTCTTCTTCAGAAGAGGTTTCACCGGGTTTTAAGATAACACATGCCATAATTTCTTCGCCGTAAGCCTCAGAAGGTACACCTATTACCTGTACATCCTGTACTTTATCGTGAGTATATATAAAGTCCTCAATTTCCTTGGGGTAGATATTTTCGCCACCACGAATGATCATATCCTTGATGCGACCTGTTATTTTGTAGTTTCCGTCGGGAAGTCTGCGGGCTAAATCTCCTGTGTGGAGCCAACCGTTTTCATCAATTGCAGCTTCTGTTGCTTCGGGCATTTTGTAATAACCCTTCATAATATTGTAACCCTTAGCTACAAATTCGCCGTCAACGTTATCAGGTAAATCCTCGCCTGTTTCAGGGTCAACAATCTTACATTTAACGCCGTATATTGCGCGACCTACAGTATTTACACGTGTTTCAATGTCGTCGTCTGTCCAGCTCATGGTACACGCTGGAGATGCTTCTGTCTGACCGTAAGTGATACAAATCTGACTCATATTCATCTTATTGATAACGTCTTCCATAACTTTGATGGGACAGGGAGAACCCGCCATAATACCTGTTCTCATATATGAAAAATCAGTCTTGTCAAAGTCGTCGTGACCGAGGAGCGCTATAAACATTGTGGGCACGCCGTGGAAGGCTGTAATTTTTTCCTTGTTAATACAAGTGAGTGACTTTCTGGGTGAAAATGCCGGCATAGGTGACATTGTAGTACCATGAGTTACAGATGCCGTCATAGCAAGTACCATGCCAAAGCAGTGGAACATGGGAACTTGTATCATCATGCGGTCTGCGGTAGATAAATCCATACAGTCACCGATGGCTTTGCCGTTGTTTACAACGTTGTAGTGTGTGAGCATAACACCTTTGGGGAAACCTGTTGTTCCTGATGTATACTGCATATTACACACGTCGTGCATATTTACTTTTTCACGCATTTTTGTCACTTCATCAGGGTTGACTGAGTCAGCAAGCGCCCATGCTTCTTCCCATGAGAAGCAACCATCCTGCTTGGAATCAACAGTGATGATGTTCTTTAAACAGGGGAGCTTTTTGGATTTTAATTCCCCTGGAGCACATGTTTCCAGCTCAGGACAAAGTGTCTTTATAATCTCAACATAATCAGAGTCCTTGCAGCTGTCAACCATGACCAATGTATGAGTATCAGACTGACGCAAGAGATATTCTGCTTCGTGAATTTTATAAGCTGTATTTACAGTAACTAAAACTGCACCGATTGTAACTGTTGCCCAGAAAGTAATGTACCAGGCAGGAACATTTGTTGCCCAGATTGCAACATGGTCACCTTTTTTTACACCCATAGCAATAAGTGTGCGTGCGAAATGTTCAACATCGTCACGGAACTCAGTGTATGTTCTTGTGTAGTCAAGCTCTGTGTAGCGGAAAGCATACTGGTCAGGAAACTCTCTGCAGATTCTGTCTAAAACATCAGGGAAAGTGCAGTCAATTAAATGTTGTTTGGGCCAGGGATATTTGCCTGTACCTGCAATGCTGTCGTAGAGCTTATTCGGTGCACCTATCAGATAATCTGACATAAAGTTTACAAAAGCAGGGAATACAACGGCAGCATCGGTCAACGTTCTGTTCCAACGCTTAACCCATTCTAAAGAAACGTAGCCATCATAGCCTGAAATTCTTAACAAATCAAGTGTTTCTGTAACAGGAATATCACCGTCGCCTAAAATTTTATACTGAACAGCTCCGTTTTCCATAACGGAATCCTTGATATGAATGTACTTGACAAATTTACCTACATTTTCGTATGTAGTAGCAGGTGGCTCGTTCATAAATCTGTAAGGGTGATGAATGTCCCACAAAACTGCAACATAAGGGTTATTTACTTCTTCTATGATTTTTGCAAGACGTTTAGTATCAGAGTAAACACCTGATGTTTCTACTAAAAGGTAAACGTCTTTTTCAGCAGCTTTTGGGGCAAGTCTGTTGAGAAGTCTTACTACACGTTCGTCATCTATTGGTTCTTTTGGGTCAGGATTTCTGTCACCCAAGATTCTTATATATTTACAGTCTATTTTAGACGCTAATTCTATGTAATCAAAGCCTTCCTTTAAAGCCTCATCTTCATCGCCTGTTCCGCCTAAAAAGCATGATGAGGCAAGACAGGAAATGCTGATGTTTAGCTCTTTAAGCTTATTTACTGTTTTATCTATCTGTGCATCGGTAAAGGGACGTGCACGCAAAAGATTCATTTCATTTTCAAGACCGCGTAGCTCGATGCCGTTAAAGCCCAAGTCTTTCGCCATAATGTAGATGTCGGTCCAGGACCACTCAGGGCAACCGACGGTTGAAAATGCAATTTTCATTATACAAATCACTCCATAATTATAATCTTCGTAAGATACATCTTAACATTAGAAAGTATATTAGTCAACATCTTTTTTGCCAAAAACAAGATAAATTAACCGCCCAGAGCAAAAAATAGCAAAAATGAGCAAAAAAGTACCGCAGCGAAGACGCTGCGGCGATTTTATTCGATGGGAATATTGGTTTCGGTCAAAAGCAGAGATAACTGACCGGTCAATACATCAGAGTAGTTTAAAGAAACTGCTCGCTGAGTTTCTGCAAATGCTGAAATGTTTTCCAATAATACATTAAAAGTGTGAGGGTAAACCGCTTTTATAGTGCCGTAACGTATAGTGACACGCTTGCGACCTTTTTTAACAGTTATTTTTACACGGTTTCCTATATTTTCCTCAATCATAGTTTTTACACGGGAGATATCGCCTTTGTTAATCACGACTAACACCTTCTTCATATTAATTTCAATAACCCAAATTAATACCAACAACAATTTTATCATAAAAAGTCGCAATCTGTCAAGTGTTTTAATTTTACACTAAAAAAGCCTGCTCAATGAGCAAGCTTTTCCTTTTTATTAAATAGTATTTTCAGTATAATCGGCGTTAATATGGAAGATACCACAATCAGTATGATTACAGGAGTAAAGTAAAGAGGGTCTAAGAGCCCTACAGACAATCCCTTTTGTGCGACAATTAAGGCAACTTCACCGCGTGTCATCATACCTACACCGATGATTAAACTGTCCGTGGTATTGTGGCCACAGAGCTTTGATATTGCGCTGCAACCGACAATTTTAGATATTAAAGCTACAATTACAAAGCAAACAGAAAATGCAAACATCATCCATGTCATACCTTCGATGTTTGTCTTTAAGCCTATACCTGCAAAGAACACAGGACCGAACATCATATATGAACTTACGGACATTTTGCGGTCAATATATTCGGCGTCCCTGATATTACACAGAATGATACCTGCAAGGTATGCTCCTGTTACGTCGGCTACGCCAAAGAATTTTTCAGCAGAGTATGCAAGTGCCATACAAAGTGCAAGACCAAAAATAGGAATACGCTGAGTGTGAACGTGACGTCCCTGGTCAAGCCATTGAAAAATTCTGTAAAATATAAGTCCTACAACAATAGCAAAAACAAAGAAGAGAAGTGTTTTAACTAAAACAGTTAAAATCTCTGCTGTGCCGCCTGACGTGTTTCCACCTATACCAACTACCAATGTAAGGACCATAATACCAATGATATCATCTATAATTGCGGCACTTACAATAGCTGTACCTAATTCGGATTTTAACTTTCCAAGCTCAGACAGGGCTTTGACTGTAATACCGACTGATGTTGCCGTGAGTATTACGCCGATAAATACGGCCTTGTAAAAATGTATACTTCCTATAGCAGCAATGCCGTAAAATGCCATATACAAAAGTGTTCCGAAAAGTAAGGGAACAAAAACACCACATACGGCAACTGCACAGGCAAAAGGTCCCGTTTTTATCATATCACGAAGGTTTGTTTCAAGACCTGCTGAAAACATAATAAGTATTACGCCGATTTCAGCCATATATGACAAAAAGTCGGTTTGCTCAATTAAACCTAACACACTGGGACCTATAAGAAGTCCTGCTAAAATTTCGCCTACAACCTGTGGAACTTTACATTTTCTGGCCAATAATCCCATCAGCTTTGCGGCGGTTAAAATAATTGCTAAATCTTTAAAAATTTCGTAAGCATGCATAATTAAACACCTCGAATTTAATTATCCTAATTAACGGATGTATGAATAACAATTTTTTTCCATTTTCCGGTTTTGTAGAAAATGATGCATAGTATCAGTGCGGCAATAGACGCAACGGGAGCGCCAAGCCCTACGCCCGTCAGTCCCATTTGCATCAACATTCCAAACAAGAATGCTGCGGGTATTCTGAAAAGAATTGAGGAAAGAATGCCGTTTATAAGTGAAAATGTAGTGTGACCTGAACCGATAAATAAACCATTAATACAGAAGAATATCGGAGCTGTTAAGTAATCGTACTTAAACGATTTTATATAGTCAACACCGCACTGTATAAATTCAGGGTCATCGCCGAACATATACATGCAGGCCTCAGGAAAAATACCAACAAGTGCAAATATTACAACACTTATTCCCAAAGCAATTGCAGCACCTGTAAACATTGTATGCGATGCCCGCTTGTACTTGCCAGCACCGATGTTTTGAGCACTCATTGCAGAAATAGATGTACTCATTGCAACACCGGGGAGTATGGCAAAGCCATTGAGTTTACCAACTGCTCCTACTGCAGCAGAAGCCATAACACCAAATGAGTTAACCAAGGTTGTCAGGAATAAGAAAGAAAGACCTGATGCAACATTCTGAATTGATGTAGGAATGCCAATTTTGAGTATGAGCTTTAACTGCTTTTTTGAAAATGATTTAAATGACTCTATGCTGAAATCAAATATAAAGTCATTTTTTGCAAGATAAACAATACACAAAATCATGCTGATAGCTTGAGATATTATTGTAGCCCATGCAGCACCTGCTGCACCCATATTAAACTGAGCTACAAATATCAAGTCAAGTACAATGTTTACAACACATGCAATAGTTACAAACACGAGAGGATTTTTGCTATCTCCAAGACCTCGCATAAGTGCACTTAATGCATTATATCCAAAAATAAATATTGTACCCAGCATGCTTATAATAAAATATCTTTTTGCTTCATAAAAAGACTCCAATGGTGTATTGATAGCTTGCAATATCGGGTCAGCGAGAGCAATCATAATTGTAGTAAGTGCAACAGCCACTACTAAAAGAGAAATAAGCAATGTTGCAACAACCTCGTGCATTCCGCGTCTGTTGTCGGCACCTTTGTACTGACCGATTAAAACGGTAGCGCCGATAGAAAGACCGAACACCATATTAGTAATAATAAATGACACCTGACCGCCTATATTTACACCGGACATAGCAGCTTCATTTGCAAAGTTTCCGACAATAAGCATGTCCACTGTGCTGTAAAGCGATTGGATGATATTAGAAATCAGAACGGGAAGTGAGAAAAGTATTAACTGCTTAACTACATTCCCCTCGGATAAATTGTTTTCAAATTTGGCCATAATTACACCTTTACTTTCCTATTTAATTAAACCTTACATATTGTAACACCTAATTATTTAAAAATCAATAGTATTTTTCAACAAATTAACAACTTATTTTTCACGATATGATAAACATATTTTAATATAAAAAACAGAACAAATGTTTGCATTTTTAAAATATCTGTGCTATACTTTAGTCATAGCGAGGTGTTTTACTATGAATTTAGTAAAAAAAGAAAAAGAAGTTTATGAATTTATAAAAAAGCAAATAGAAATTGAAGGTTATCCTCCGTCTGTACGGGAGATTTGTGTTGCAGTGGGTCTCTCTTCCCCTTCTACAGTCCAAAGATATATAAACAGCCTGGAAGAAAAAGGATATATAGTAAAAGGCGGCTCAAAAAAACGTGCCATTACTTTACCAAAACAGGAAAACGAAGTAGAGGTAATGAGTGTGCCGATTGTAGGTACAGTTGCCGCAGGACAACCTATCTTAGCCGAAGAAAACATTGAAGAGTATTTTCCCTTACCCATAAATTATGCAGGGAAAAAAGATATGTTCATGCTGAAAGTCCGTGGCGAAAGTATGATTAATGCAGGCATTTTAGATGGGGACTATGTAATTGTTGAGAGTACAGAGATAGCAAGAAATGGAGAAATCGTAGTAGCACTTTTAAATGACAGTGCCACGGTTAAGACATACTATAGAGAAAAGGAATATATAAGGTTACAACCTGAAAATGATGCACTGGAACCTATTATATCAAAAAATGTAAAAATTCTTGGCAAAGTATCAGGTGTTTTCAGAAGATATTAGGAGCGGAGAACTTATGAAAGAATTTATAAAATCAGTTATGAAAAAAGAAAAACAGGAGGTAATCAGACTTCGTCGTGAACTACACAAGAGGGCTGAGCTTTCCTGTGAAGAATATAAAACAGCGGAGTTTGTTGAGGAATATCTGCATGGTCTCGGTCTTAGCACAAAACGTGCCTTTAATACGGGCGTGGTATCATATCTTGATGCAGGCAAGGAAAAAACTGTTCTGCTGCGTGCAGATATGGATGCTCTTCCTATGGTTGAATTGCATGATGTGGAATATAAATCACAGACAGAAGGAGTAATGCACGCTTGTGGACATGATGCTCATATGGCAGTGTTGTTGTGCTCAGCAAAAGTTTTTGTAGAAAATCTTGACAAACTTAATGTAAACATACTTTTTGTGTTTCAGCCTGCAGAAGAAACGGATGGAGGAGCAGAACCCATGCTCCGTGAGGGAATACTTGACGGACTTAATGTGGTGGAAGCAACAGGACTTCATGTTATGAATGATGTTCCTGTAGGTAAGATTATGATAAAACCAGGAGCGTTAATGTCATCTCCTGATGATTTTGTAATAAAAATTACTGGTCGCGGAGGTCATGGTTCTGCGCCTGAAAAATGTCTTGACCCTATACCGGTAGCTGCAAGTATCATAGACGACCTCAATGCAATTTCTCGTCAGGTAATTATAGAGGGAGAACGACAAGTTGTGCAGGTATGCATGTTCAATGCGGGTACTTCGTGTAATATTATTCCTGATGTTGCTGAGCTAAGGGGTACAACAAGAAGCTTTGTTGATGGTGTGAGGCTGGAAATTCCTAAACTTATGGAAGCCGTTGTAAAAAATGCTTGTGATAGGGAGGGATTTACATATGAATTTCAGTTTAATTTCCGTTATCCTCCTCTCATTAATGACGCTGGCGTTGCTGCTAAAATGAAAAATGCTGTAGATGAAAATATTGGTGATATTGTTCTGACTTGGGAAAATCCAGTTATGACCGGTGAGGATTTTGCATATTTTGCAAAAGAAATTCCTGCGAACTTTTTCTTTTTGGGTACGGGAAATGAGGAAAAAGGAATTACAGCACCCCTTCATAATTCACAGTTTGACATTGATGAGGACGGTCTTATTGTAGGTGTAGGTGTTTATATTTCCTACATTTTAGGAGCTTTCTAAAAAAATAAAAATTTCTCTTGACAAGAGCTAAAAACTATAGTATAATAGCTCTTGTCGCTGAGAGACAAGATAGCGTGGGCGCATAGCTCAGCTGGGAGAGCATCTGCCTTACAAGCAGAGGGTCACAGGTTCGAGCCCTGTTGTGCCCACCACATTATCTTTTATGGCTCGGTAGTTCAGTTGGTTAGAATGCCAGCCTGTCACGCTGGAGGTCGTGGGTTCGAGCCCCATCCGAGTCGCCAAACGCCTCTGTAGCTCAGTCGGTAGAGCAGGGGACTGAAAATCCCCGTGTCGGTGGTTCGATTCCGCCCGGAGGCACCAATGGTGCGCCATTGACACAGAAGATAAAATGCGGGAGTGGCTCAGTGGTAGAGCGTCACCTTGCCAAGGTGAACGTCGCGAGTTCGAATCTCGTCTTCCGCTCCATAATCGGAACAAGTACAGCTTGTTCCGATTTTTTTGTTGCGTTTTAAAATTATCTATGATATACTTGTATCAACTTGCAATTATCACACACAAGGAGTGGCAATATGAGAAAAAAACTTCAGGACCAAATGTTTGAAATAAGCTATATTATTGAGTTATTTATATCTTTAATAGTCGGTGTTACGGTTGTTATACTTGCTGCACGTATGGTAATAGATATAGCAACAACACTTATTTATAATCAGGGCATTAGCTCGCTGGTGATTATACTTGACAATGCAATAACGCTGGCTATAGGGGCCGAGCTTATTAAGATGCTCTGTAAACACACGCCTGAAACAATTATAGAAGTTTTGGCTTTTGCTCTTGCGCGTCAGCTTATTGTAGGACACGTCGCATCGTGGGAAAGTCTTATTACAGTCGTTGCCATTGCAGTACTCTTTGCTGTAAGAAGATTTTTATTAAAGCGTCACGATATGGTGGAGACTCCTGACGGGCTCATTGAGGCGGGAGAAACAGAAAAGTCTGACGGCGAATAACATTGAATAAAAATATAAAACACAAGGTCTTGTTGTAAATTTTACAGCAAGACCTTGTGTTTTGATTACATATTCTGTTCGAAAGTTTAAATTTGCCTAAAAACCCTGTTATATATAATTTCTCTACACAATTGAAAAGTTATTTTTTTTATTTTTAACTATTGCATTTTATTATTTGGTGTTGTATAATATATTTGTATTTTTTATACTTATAAATTATATAAATGGAGGAAGAGGGTATGAAGAAGATGAAACGTTTAGTTGCATTGCTTGTAGTCTTAGCTACAGTTGCTTCTTTGTTCGCATTTTCAATTTCTGTATCTGCAGAGGACGCAGCGTCTGTAACAGCAGAGGCTGTGACAGTTACAGATGAGGACGCTTTGAGAATCGAAAAGTTAGAAGCACTTGGTGTTATTGATGTCAAGTACGACGCGACAACTTATGTTACCAGAAGGGATATGGCAGAAATAATTGCAAAGTATATGAATCTGCATATTTCAGGTAGCGACGCTGATACACCATTTCGTGATGTATCAAAAAATGATTCAGCCTTTGCTGCAATCAGAGCATTGTATGATTTGGGAGTTATAGCTGGTGATGAACAATTAAGATTTAACCCCGATAAGAATCTTACATATGACGAAGCACTTGTGTTTGTTGTAAACGCCATCGGCTATAATATGTTTGCAATGCGTGAGGGTGGTTATCCTACAGGTTACCACAGAGTGGCAATTAGACTCGGTATGCTGAAAGGGCTCACAATGCAGAAGGGAACAGATCCTGTATCTTTTCCTGACCTCTACAAGATTTTAGAGGCTGCTTTAGATGCTGCCACCGTGGTGCCTCAGTATTATGGAGACGGCAGTGTTACATATACACTTTCTGCAACAGATACATTCCTGTACACAACATACGGAATCCAAAAGTATAGTGGACAGGTAACTGGTAATGAATATACACGTTTGACATCAGCGACATCTAATTTAACAGATGAGCAGATAGAGATTGACCGTGTATTGTACGATACACCAGGATATGTATACGGCTATTTTTTGGGATACACTGTTAATTACTATTTAAACTATAATTCATCCACAGATGTTGAAATGGTATATATTGAGGAAAAAGCAAAAAGTAATTCAGTGCAGAAAATTGATTCCGAAGATATTTTAAATTCTAAAACAACGGACAGCAGAATTTATTATGAGGATGAGGAATCTGATGAATATCATATTGACCTTATCGATAATGTAGATATTATTTATAATAATCAGTATTGGGGCGGCTATGGCGTTCTTGCAAATGCGTTACCCGATGCAGATAGAGGCTATATTGAAGCCCTCGATAATAATAATGACGGAATATATGATGTTCTTTTTGTATACGAATACGAAAATATTCTCGTTGCTAACGTGGATTCTTATAATGAAAGCGTTACTGATAAGTTTACCGGAGCTACAATCGAGTTGGATTCAAGTAAACACAAAGTGAACGTTATATTTGTTGGTGATACAAAGAAAAGATCTTTTGTAAGCATTAGTCCCAACGATGTATTAAGTATTGTTCGCAGTAAAGGTGATAAAAAAGTAATCACAGTTTACATTTCCAGAGAGACGGTTGACGGTAAAATCGAAGCATCAGACACTAAACCCAGTTACCTTATAGGTGATGTTTACTATAAGCCTGCTTACAATTATAATGG
The DNA here is from genome assembly GCA_017415145.1 of Clostridia bacterium. Lineage (GTDB taxonomy): Bacteria > Bacillota > Clostridia > UBA1381 > UBA9506 > Congzhengia. The sequence goes on along the minus strand of JAFQJE010000010.1, from coordinate 32,264 downwards.
TGAAACTCTAAGGGTAGGTCTTTCAGGTAAGTTCTATGTTGATATGAACAACAAAATTGTTACATATAAATATAGTAGTCAAGATGACTTCTCAAGTTATGGCGTAGTAGCTGGTTTGGATTACAAAATAGGAAATATATCCAGTAGATACACCCTTAAAATATTTACAGCACAGGGTGAATTTGTTGATGCTCGCCTGGCTGAAAAAGTTACAGTTAATAATGTAAAGCGCGATATGACTAACGCGTCAATAGCTGACACCGTTTTGGGAATAATTTCTAATGGAACAAGAGATGGGAAGTATGTTATAAATAAGGCATATGTTGTCAAGTACACATTAAATGGTGATGAGATTTCTTCAATTGATACAGGTTCTAACGGCGGTCCTGGCACACTTAATGTGGTTGCGGATAACTATAAGTACATGTTGGTACGTAGAAACTACATGATGATGGCACAGCCTGAAGAAGACAATGGAACAAAATTATTTACACGTTTTGACAGTGCAAATGGTGTAGTTTTTGTTGCTCCGGACGATGTGTCAGATTTAGAAGGATATCGCATATATGGCAACCTTCGCGTAGATATGATATATGGCTATAACAAAACCAAATATGAGGCACTTACAGAACTTTCGTTGTATAGCGAACAGACATCTGAGATTCCTACAGTAAGTGCAGTACTGTTACGTGGTTTAGGTACAAGTACTATATCTGCTACTACAAGCACGTTGGCAGTAATCACAGAGATTACTGATTCGGTAGATGAAGACGGTTTGCCTGTTAAGAAGATTTACTTTAATAACGGTGCATCTGTTAACTTGGCCAGAGAGGTTGATTATCGTAGCGGTAGTAGCACAACTGTATCGGAGAGAAAGAGCGTTACCGATTTAGTTTCTGGTGGTGCTTCGGCACCTATAAGACCCGGTGTTGTAATTCAGTATTCAACGAATTTACAAGGTGTAGCAGAATCTATAAGTCGTGTTGCAGAGTATATTATTAACGTTAATAGTAGTAATGTTCTTACACCTTTATTCTATAGCGAGTCAAATAGTAACACAAACACCTTTAGCACAAGTATTCTCAATGGTCAGGTTGAAGAGCTGCTTGTTGTAGGTAAGGTGCTTACTAATGATACAGAGTCAAGACTTCTTAAAGTAGATATTGGTGGAGAAGAGGTTGTTCTCTACACCGGCGGTACAGTTTCATATCTTATTTATCAGCATGATCGTGAGAAGGTTATTGAAGCTAAGTTAGCAGATTTAAAATCTGGCGATCAGTTTATAGCTAAGATAGGCGATTATTATGCACCACAGCAGGTAATTATATTTAGATAAATAGTAAGCAAAATGTTTACAGAAGGAGGATAATATGACAATAAGAAGAGTATTATCTGTAGTACTGTCGGCACTCGTTCTTATGGCGTCTATGTTTACTGTGACAGCAGCAGACTTTAGCAGTAGCAACATTGATATTGAAGTTAGAGTTTATAATGTAATAGTTACAGTAAAATCCGATGTCGGCGGAACTATGACAGCGCAGTTAATGAATAAGAATCAGGATACGCTTTATGGTATGAGCGTAAATAGTGCTCCTGTTCTGTCGAACGGAGTATACCAATATACATTTAACTTTACATTTGGTAGTGATGTTGATACAGGAAAATATATTGTTCGTGTAGGTAACAATGTAACTCCTGCTCCTAAAGAGTTTAACTATGTAAAGTTCGACGAAAAGGTAAAATTTTATGATGGTTACAATGAAACAGTTATTAATGAAGAAACCGGTTTACCGGAAATCGTACATCATAATGGCCTTAAAGATTTAGATGCAGATGCAATTAAGCAGTACTTTATTGATAATGAAACTTATGTGCCGATTGCACCTGAGGACTTAGCAGCTTACAAAGACTTGCCAACAAATGTTTTAGCACTTGTAAACGCTGAAATTGCATCATTAGGCGAAGACTTGAATACAGGCATTACTGCTGAAGATATACTAGATGAAAGTAAGGCAGAACAGAACGAAGCAGCTCTTTCAGCAGTAGACGAATTATTTACAAATACATTTAATGCGGCTATGCAGGTTGCAAAAATTGCCGCTGTTTCAGAGGCAAATTGGCCCGCATTATCAGAGGAAGCAATAGGTGACGGGCTTTTTGATGGTCACTACTACGACGAAGAGTCAGAAGATGAATCTATTCTTAATATGCTTTTAGAAGAAGCAGATGTGTATAGTTTATTTATGTCAGAATCTGCGGATGTTGCAGTTCTTGATATGGACGAGTATGCAGATGCGTTTGATAGAGCAACTCTTCTCTTAATTGAAAGTTCAAGAGGTGCAGGTTCATTAGCTTCAGCATTTGCGTACTATGAAGGAGAAGGACTATTCACACTTGATGCAGATACAGCTGCTGATATTAGCGCTTTAAAAAATGCTGAGATGGAAATAGACCTTTGGAAAGCAGTGCAAGAGTAAGAAAATGCAGACTTTGATACATTTATGGATAATGTAGAAAAACACGCTGGGGAATTGTCAGAAAAAATCCCTTCAGGCGGTACTGTAATAACTCCCGGCCCCGGTACCTCTCCAAGCGGTACTCCTACTATAGACAAACCAACAACACCTGGCGCAAGCACAGGTATAGTTAAACCAAACACAGGTAAAGAAAATGAAACATCTTCACCTGTAGCAAGCTCTCCGTTTACAGATTTAGAAGGTGCAGATTGGGCTAAAGAAGCGATTGATTATCTTGCATCAAAGGGTATTATTAACGGAAAAACAGCCAACGAGTACGTTCCTAACGACCCTGTAACAAGAGAGGAAATTACAAAAATTGTTACGGTTGCTTTTGGCTTAGTTGAAAACAGTGCAGGTTGTGATTTTAAAGACATTTCAGCCGACAGATGGAGTTACAGTTATATTGCTTCAGCAAACCGTCTTGGTATTGTAAATGGTTATGGCGATGACTTCGGTCCTACCCACCAGACAACCAGAGAAGATATGGCAGTAATTATATATCGTGTATTGAATTTAGTTGGCATCGAAGTTTCTGGTACTCCTATAAACTTTACTGACAACGGCTCAGTTTCAGGATATGCAAAAGAAGCTGTATCAACATTAACAAGTGCAGGTATAATTAACGGAATGGGCGACAACACATTCTCACCCAAAACATATGTAACTCGTGCACAGATAGCAAAGGTTACATATGAACTTTTGAAGTTAGCAGGAGGTGACCAGTAAGTTATGAAAAAGAAGTTATTAACTGCTTTTTTAGCAATAGTTATGTTGGTATCCTCCATCCCTTCAGCAATGGCTGCAAAAAAGGACTATGATGATGAAGGTGGAGCTGCAAAAAACATATTTGAACTATGGGGTGGTTTTGAAGATCCTGCTGTACTTAGCAAGGTTTATTTCACATCATCATCATCAGGAAATGAGTGCGAGATTGTAAAAGGCGGTGCAAACGGAACAAAGAACTGTCTTAAATATGATTCTTCATCAGCATCTTCTGTTAGAGAAATATATATTGATTTCCCCACAGTAGTAGGTGAAACATATGATATCTCGTTCTATTATAAGACAGATACACCATCTGTTACAGCATTTCATCCCCTTATATCATACGATGATGGCGGTTGGTCTTATCTCACAGTAGGTACAATGTCAACCGGCTGGTCTAAGTATACAATGACATGGGAATGTACAGGTATTAATACAAAGGGTGAACAGACAAGTGGTAGTGGTAAGTACCAGTTCCGTTTCGGTTCTCAGGGCACACCGATGCCGTGTACTGTTTACATTGATGAATTTTCTGTTGTTCCTTACGGTAATGTACCCGCTGACTATTCTTCAATAAACGCAGGTTTTGTTGAAAGCGAAGAAGAGGAAGTAGTAGAAACAGGAAGCTCTGTAACACAGAAAGTAGAGTTCTCAGATGTGACAGGTCACTGGGCTGAAATGGTTATTGAAGACCTTGCCGCTTTTAATTATGTAAATGGTATCGGCAATGGTTTGTATTCACCTGAAGCTCACTTGACAAGAGCGCAGTTTATCAAGATGGTAGCTGATCTCTATAATATTGAAGAACCCAAATACGACGGCAGATTTAAAGATATAAAAGGCGATGAATGGTTCGCAGGTTCGTATATGATAGCCGATAAAATTGGCCTTATTGATGTAGCATTAAAGGCTGGCGGATACGCTAAGCCTGATGCGGTTATTACAAGAGAAGAGGCTGCATCAATTGCAGCTAAAGTTGCAGCAGATCGTGGTGCAGCTGTTAAAGAAAATGCTACATCATTTATTGATAATAATAGTATTTCAAAATGGGCTGTTGACGGCGTTAAAAAGGCAACTTCTTATGGATTAATTAAGGGTTATGCTGATGGTTCATATAAGCCTGCAAATAGTATTACAAGAGCAGAAGCTGCTCAGATTCTTTTCAGAATAGTTGAAATTAGTTCAAGAATGCACATCTACGTTGATGCCCAGAATGGTAACAACAAAGGCGATGGTACTGTAAATGAACCTTTAAAGACAATTGAAGCGGCTCGCGATTTAGCAAAGAAATGTGCTCCGTCTATGAAAAATGATATTAAAATTTTAATGCGTGGCACTTTCCGTTTGAACAGTACACTGAAATTAGATGAAACACACTCAGGTAAAAATGGCTATAGCATTGTTTATACCTCATGGGGTGACGAGAAACCTGTACTCACAATGGCTGATGAATACACAGGATTTAAGCTCCACGACGCAGAGAAAAATATATACAAGTTATATATAGGTCGCGGTATGGACACCAGACAGGCTTACTTTAACAACGTTAAGGGTATCAGAGCAAGAGGTGTAGGATACCTCGATAATATTCAATATATTGATCAGTCATACTATCTTTGTGATGACTTAAGTCTTTTACAGTATGAACATCCTACAGATTTGGAATTGGTTTATCACATTAACTGGTGTAACCCAAGAGTTACAGTAGCAAGCATTACTGAGACATCAGACGGCAGAGTAAGAATTGATCCCCACAGTTATTTTAAGTGGGTTAGTGTACGTGTCAACTTTGCCGCTGGCAGAATTGCAGAATGTCCTTCATACATAGAGAATGCTTATGAACTCGTTGACCAGCCTGGTGAATGGTATATGAACAAACATGATGGATACATGTACTACATTCCCAGAGCGGGCGAAGATATGAGTACAATGACACTTAAGTTCCCTGAAGGCGAAGTAATGATCGAAGCAAAAGGTATAGATTCTGAAGAAGCAGTATCCAACCTCAAGTTTGATAATATTTGCTTTGAAGGTACAACATGGATGAGACCTACAAGGGAAGGTGGTCATGCCGACGCACAGAACAACCATATTCGTGAGTCTAAGGATTATGTTCCCGGTGCAGCTATTCATTTTGAATTCTGTAACAACATCACAATGACAAATAACATTTTCAGACAGATGGGTGTTACTGGTGTTGAATTTATGGAAGGTTCAAAGCACGTTGATGTTATAGGCAACCACTTTTATGATATTTCCGGTACTGCTATCACAGTTGATAATATTGAGCTTACCGGTTACCCCTCAAGAAGAACACCAAATGATTACTGTGAATATGTAAGAGTAAATAACAACTATGTTCGTGACGTATGCTTAGACTACAAGTCAGGTGCTGCGATGTCATTTGCTTGGCCCAGACACTCAGAGTTTAACCACAACGAAATAGTTAATGCACCTTATTCAGGCTTCCACATTGGTTACGATTGGGATGTATACGCGGCAACAGGTTCAATTATGTACGATGTAGAAGTAAACTACAACAGAATCCACAATGTAATGGCGGACCGTATATATGACGGTGGTGCTATCTATACACTTGGTGCTTCCTCACTCGAATGTGAGAAGACAAACACGGCGAAAAACAATAAAATGTGGGGCAACTACCTCTACAACGTATGGAACTGTGGTTTCATTTATCCTGACCAGGGTTCAACATCTTGGTATGTTAAAGACAATGTAATAGACTCTCATATGGCGAAGATTATGGAATACAACTTGGAGAGTGACGGTTCGAAAAAAGCATGGGCTATGCATATGCATACCACAACAATTATGTGGATTACTACAGAAAACCTTTATGCTGACTGTGATTACGGTTATGAATATGGTTGGATGAATATGACCGAAAGTAATATCGAACCAATTAAAATGGTTAAAGACGGTCAGTGGCCAGAGGAAGCAAAGGCGATTATGGCAGAATCAGGCATTGAACCCGAATATGCAGGTAACTTTAATGTAGATGGTCCGATTATTATGTTTGGTCGCGACAGATGGCAGTCAGTTCCCCTTGAAAAGCCTGTTTTCTCAGATCTTATCATCTTAGACCGCTACAATAATTCATATCCTTTATCTGATTTTGAAATTGACTGGTGGTGTGAAGATCCTGAAGCTGTAACAGTAGATGAGAATGGTTACATCACAGCCCACAAACAGGGTGAGTATGAATTAGAAGCTGTTGCAACATTTAACGGTCATACTTATAGCCAGCATTTCAAACTACAGTGCGGCGATGAAATTGAGAAAGTTTACTTAAATTCAGATAAGATTAACCTTATTAAAGATTCTAAATTATTAATGGACGTAGAAGCACATACAACATTCGGTCATAAAATAAGAATTACACCTGATGCTATAGTAGATGTTGCACCTCTTGAAGATGGAATTGTTACTATCGAAAAGACTGCAAGAGAATATATACTTAAGGCTATTGGTGTAGGTACTACAACGTTAGCTGGTACTGTTACATACAATGATGTGTCATATGACGTAAATATTCCTGTAAAAATTATCAGCTACAACAGCGAAGAAGGCGCAACACTTCCGTATAGAGAGTTCAAGTATGCAACTGGTTGGAAGAGTCCTGGTATAAGACAGGGTGAAGGCATCAAAGTAAATGGTTCACCTAACCATCATATGGGTGTTATTGATAATGAACTTGTTGCATTTGATGTTGAAGTTCAGCCTGGTAGCTCATGGCCGTCGTTTGCAATCTGCGATAATGATGCAATGGGTAAATATAGTTCTAACGACTGCTACATGATTGGTTTCAAATCAGACCATATTGAATTCCAGAGATTTAATGGCGGTGTACGTACTATGATCTTCGGAAATTCATATAATCCTATCGGCGGTAACGGTATTCCTAATGAAGAAGGTAATAAGATATTAGAATACAACAAGAGATATAGTGTAGTTATTGGTGCTCTTGAAACTGAGGCAGGTACCAGAGTTATTCTTAACATCAATGGCAAAAACGTTATTGACTTTACAGATGATACTACAGGTAAGATTCAGGCACGTGGATATTTTGTTGTATATAATCCTGCTCCTGGCGGAATGGTATTCTATCCCTTCTCAGATATAAAAGCTGAATAATTTTTTCTAATGATTTAGGTTAAGTTTATCATTAGTACAATGAAAGGAGTTTTCAAATAGCAATGAAAAAGTTTTTATCTATTATATTAGCTACTGCTATGATAATGACAATATTCTGTGCTGTTCCGGCCTCTGCTGAGGATGCCCCTGCTCCCGTTGTTAACGACTGGCCGTATTACCTTAATAATGTTGAGAATGGCGAAGCACGTTTAAGAGTAAGAGATGGTGGCGGAGCGACAGCAGAAGCAGTAGACGGCGGAGCATTTGGCTCAAAAAAAGCTATTAAGTGTACACTTGGTACAAACAATGCTCCATTTTGTTTAACTAAAACTGATAGTAGCATGATTTATGGAAATGATAACATTGTATATGCCGGTGATACAGTAAAGTTCTCAGCATATGTTAAAATTCCGTACGCATATCAGACAGGCAACTTTACATTTATGATGCATTTCGACAGTAACCAGACTGCTACTCCGGGTGTAGCAACAACACTTTCCGGTGGTGGATACTATGGTAGCGTAGAGGGTCAAAAAGGTGATTGCCTCACATTTGATCCTACAAAAGTTGATGTATGGCAGAAAATTCAAGTTTCATACACAGCACCTGTCACAAGAGCTATTAATGGTGACTATTTTGGTCTTTGGTTTAGATTTGGTTCTTATGATTATGTAAATACACCTGTAGACACAACAATACCAAATCCTGTTTTTTACTTAGATGATATTGAATTTGAAATCAGTAGAGCGTCAGACAGCAAACCTGCAGTAACAGCAACAGCTGCTTTTGGTGAAGCAGTTGCAGGAAGCGAAATTGATTTACGCTATACTGAGACTAATTTAACTGCAGAGAATAACACATCAATTGTTAAACTTATGGCAGGCGATAATACAGGCAAGGCTTGTGTTGCAACATATTTATTAGGCGACACAATTACAGTTCCTGAAAATGCTGCAGGTAAGAAATTATCATTGGAAATAGTTCCTATCTCCGGTACAGGAAAAACACGTCTTATCGGTGATACAGTAAGTATTAATGTAGTTAAGAAAATTGATTATGACCACAAGGACATTGTGACTGCAACAACAGACGTAACAACTGCGACAGCACAGATTGATCTTACCATTAACGACAGTGCCGCAGATCCTATTTATGGTGTTATAATCATATTAGCTTATAATGACAACATTTTGCTTGGTTATGATGCTAAGTGCTTTAGCTGTAGTTATGGAGATCCTGTCTCAGGAGATGAAGGAAAGAAATCATATAATCTTCCTACAGGCACAAACCGTGTAGAATCCTACGTATGGGGTACTGATACGGCAAAGCCTGCTGATAAGCCTGAAACATGGGGTATCTTTAATACGAATATGAAGAATTTAACTGAAGTAAAAGCATTACCTATCTCATAAAAATGGGACTAGTAAAGGAGAGTCAATATTGACTCTCCTTTTTACTTTTTTTACAAAAAGAGCATTAAAAAATAGAATTTATTTTACAATATTAACAAAAAACAACTTGACTTTAAAATTTCACTATGCTATACTTTTAATGTATGGTATAAGTACAGGTATATCTATGCCTATTTTTGGGGGAGACTATGAGATTAAAAGAAGGTTTTATACTAAAGAAAATATTAGATGATTATATAGTAGTCCCAACAGGCGACAACATTGTGGATTTTGCAGTGGCGGTTTCTCTTAATGAAAGTGGCGCATTTTTGTGGGAACAACTCTCAGAAGAAAAGACAATTTTTGAATTGGCTGATGCTTTAGCATCAGAATATAACGTTTCCAGTGAAGAAGTAATTGGCGATGTTGCAGAGTTTGCAGAGCTATTAAAAACTCACGATTTTCTGGCTCAGTAAAGTTTTGAAAGGCGGGTTAGTGTTGAAAAAAGGGAAATCCTTGACAGTAAAATGGATTTTTGAACGTATCCGCACTTTTATACCTCTTATCCTGATTCTTGTGCTGATTGTGACGGTGATTTCTTACATTGGTGTACAGTTTTCACTGGTATCTAAAAGTCTTATCGATATTGCAACAAATCAGGCAGATGGAAGTTTGAAAGCATCGATAATCGAACTTATAGCTTATTTGATAATTCAACTTGTGTTACAGATTGTATATGTAAGAATACATATTATGGTAAGCGGAAAGCTTTCCATGGCGTTAAGGTCAGAGCTTTTTTATAAATTGCTCTCAAAGGATTATGGTCAGGTTTCGAAGATTCATTCTGGTGAAATTCTGAACCGACTTGTAAGTGATGTTTCGCTTTTGGCTGAAAAGACGACAGAAATTATCCCGAACGTGGTGGCTCTAGTTTCCACAGTATTGTTCAGTTTTATTGCTTTATACAGGTTAGACAATAAGTTTGCATTGTGCTGTTTAGTTTTTGGACCGATAGTTCTTATTGCAGCTTACATATATAAGAAAAAAATTAAAACATTACATCTGCAATGTCGCGAAAGTGACGGCAAAGTTCGTTCGCACTTACAGGAAACCATTCAGAATTTTATTGTGGTGAAGGCATTTTCTAAAGAAAGCCTGATGCGAAAAAATTCATTAAAACTTCAGCTTGAAAATTATCGGTTAAACGTAAAGCGTTCAACCATAGGTATTATTTCAAATATATTATTCTTTTTAGCAATGACCGTAGGATACTATGCAGCACTTGCATGGGGTGTGTATCGCCTTAGTATCGGGGATACTGCCTTCACATTCGGTACATTAACTGCGATTTTAGCACTTGTGGGACAGATTCAATCGCCCTTCCGCGAGATAGCGTCAGTGTTGCCACAAGTTTACATGGTACTGGCCTCGACAGAAAGATTAATTGAACTTGACAACCTTCCTGATGACAAGCAGGATACACAGTTCACAACAGAAGATATAGCGTCCTTTGAAAAGCTTACATTTGAAAATGTTGATTTTTCATACGGCGATGTTTCTGTTTTGAAGGATGTTTGTTTTACCGTTAATAAAGGGGAACTTGTTGCCCTTTGTGGAATATCCGGTGCAGGAAAGAGCACACTGTCAAAAATTATACTATCGGTTATAAGACCTGATAATGGCAGGGCATATGTTAAGAATGGGAAAAAGGACATTGACTTTTCATCGTCAACGAGAAGGCTTTTTTCCTACGTTCCACAGGGAAATATGATTTTGTCGGGAACAATCAGGGACAACATTACTTTCTGTGATGAAACTCCTGATATGGATAAGATAATTCGCGCAGCAACTGCTGCTCAGATTATAGATGATATTAATAAAATGCCTGATGGGTTTAATACTGTTTTAGGCGAAAAAGGTCACGGTCTGTCCGAAGGACAGGTGCAACGACTGGCAATAGCCAGAGCACTTTACCATGATGCACCTATACTGTTGCTTGATGAAGCTACATCTTCTTTGGATATTGCAACAGAGGAAAAGCTACTGAATGCTATTAAGTCAATGACAGACAAAACCTGCATTATTATTTCTCACAGAAAAGAAGTAATGGAGGCTTGTGACAAGACTTACATATTGCAGGATGGCTCACTTAACGAGCTTCAATAAATATCCCCCCCGGATTTTTATTAATCCAATCCACGATTAAAGGAGGAAAAAAAATGGCAAAAAATGGGGTATTCAAAAAGATTACCGCTTTAGTTATGGCTATCGCTTTAGTTGTATGTTTTGCTGTTAGCGCTTCAGCTGTTACTGTTACTACAACAACAAAGTATGTCGATGATGTCTACATTGATGTTGAAGTAAATGTTGCAGGTGCTGATGAGGGCGACAACGTAACATACTATGCCAAGAATGGTTCAACAGATGTTCATATTAACCAGGATAAGGCAGATGAGAACGGTGCGGTAACATTCAACTATCGTACAGAGGTTGGTAACCTTGGAACTACAACCGCTAAAGTTGGCGTTACAGGTGCAAGTAGTGCTGAAGAAGAAGGCGGAGAAGTTGATGGTTACACAGTAACACTTGATCATCAGAATCAGACTGTTATAGCTACAGATGAAGGTCAGACAAAAGTTACATTTAACTATAGTGCTTCTGACGGCATGCAGTTCGATGAAGTTACCACAGACGATGCTACAATTACTTCACAGTCTGAATCAGCAGGAAAAATCAACGTAACATTTGCAGCTATCAATGGAAATATTGCCTTAACACTTCATGAAAAAGAAGCTGTTGGTGTTAACGCTACAGCTGAAGTGCTTGAAATCGGTGCAAAAATTTCAACAGGTAAGGTTGACGGCGTTATAGGCGATGTAACAGACGCAGATGGCAACGTAATTGAAAATGCTGACATTCAGGCATCTAAGGGTGACGTTAAGCTTACAGTTATAGGCAAAGCAACAGGTGCTACAAAGTATGGTATCCTTGTTTCAAAAAGTGCAATTACAACATATGATGCTAACATTGCTTACGAAGGTATAACAATGTTAGAAGAAGACGATGACAAATTGGGTTATGAGCAAGGTTTATTCGCTGTACAGATTATTGATACATCAAAAACAGGTGCTATGATTGAAGCAGGTGCAACATACAACGTAAAAGTATATGCTTATGATGAAGCCGCAGATAAGTACGTGCTTTCTGAAGCAAATACGACTATTGAAATTCCTGCAGCAGAAGAAAACTAATAGGGAGGTAGAGATATAATGAAAAAATATGTAAAACCGAGCATTAATGTAATTGAATTACAGCTCAAAGAAAATATCGCTGCTGTTCCTACAACAGTTTATAAGGGCTCAACAAGAGAAAATGCTATTGCTCAGAAGAGAGCTGTATCAATGGCCCTTTCTGCATTAGGCACAGGTCTTGACAAAGACGGCGATTACACAGTTAGCTAACTGATTTAAAATTATGTTTTATCGTATTGCAAACATTTTAATTGAAATTAAAGAGTTTGAAAACGAGTATTTAGAGCATAGATTAAGTGCGTACCTGGACCCAGGTACGCACCCTATGCCGGATATTACGTTTTCTTTTAATGAGAATTATGGAATTACAGTACCTGAAGGTAAAGACTTCAAAAGACTTGATGCGTGGTATTGGGTAGACAGAGGTAATGAAGGATACTCTGCTGTAAAGCAGAATTCCGTGACACGTATAAACCTCAACCGTATGGATTTTGATAAATCCTGCAAAAACGTATTGATAGAATACGTTGATATAAAAGACTATTACAAAGAACTTACGACAGATCGCGTGCTGCATATGATATTGGGTGATGCATTTGCATTTTGCCAGACAATGTACGGTCAGACTGTGCTTCATTCTGCAGCAGCTTCATATAAAGGACAGGCGATTTTATTTTCAGCGCCTTCCGAAACAGGAAAATCAACACACACGTCTTTGTGGAAAAAATTCTATCCTGACGATGTTGTGTTATTTAATGATGATACACCTGTTATTTTAGAACAAGAAGATAAGCTATATGCATGTGGAACTCCGTGGAGCGGGAAAACTGAAATCAACGAAAATAAGTATTTTCCCCTTGCTGCCATTGTGTTCTTAAAACAAGGTAAAGAAAATTCAATACGCCCGCTTTCGACAATAGAGTCAGTTGTAAAACTTCTCAACGAAACAAAAAAGCCGGTGTTTGAGCATTTAATGGATAAACATATGGAAATTATCACGAATATTATCAAAAAAACGCCTATTTATGAGCTTACTTGCAACATATCAAAAGAGGCAGTAGATATGGTAAAATCGACGGTATTTCCTGAGGATTAACAGTTGTGCTTAGCACGACAGATTGGAGAAACAGATGAAAAGAGTTATAACATTAATACTTAGCTTGTGCCTGATTATGTCAATGTGTGTGTGCGTAAACGCAGTTACATTTTCTGATTTGGCAGATAACCATTGGGCATATAAAAACATTATGTCTTTGGTAAATGAAGGCACTATTAATGGTTACGAGGACGGTACCTTCAAGCCTTCAAAAACCGTTACACGTGCCGAATTTGCAAAAATGATTGGTAAGTGGGACCAAAAGTACAATGGTACATATTCTGACATTTCTGAGTCTCATTGGGCCTATGATTATATTATGTGGTCAGGTCTTGATGCTATTGGTTCTATGATATACCCTGATATGGAAATTAAAAGAGGGGATGTTATAAACCTTATCTGGAAAAGAAACGGCTCTCCTAAGCATAATGATGCTCCTTCCGCAATCACCAAGCAGGGCACAAATCCCGATGCCGCTTCATGGGCATATACAATTGGACTTATGAAAGGCGACGATGGTTTGAATTTACGTCTTGATGGTTCTTTAACCAGAGCAGAGGCAGCTACGCTTATTATCCGCTCGCGTGAAATGGTTGCGGCAAATGCAACAAATAACTTTATTGATATAGTAGATGAAGAACTGTTAAAAAAGACATATAACACCTTGAATCTTTTAGGTGAAGATTATAAGGCGGATAGAGTTCTTACAAATGCAGAACTTGCACGAATGGCGATTGTTTTTGCCGCAGATGGCGGTGCGATTAACATGGTTGGCAATGACCTTGTAAATAAACAAAATGAACCTGTTAAACATTTCGAGCACAAGTATGCGAAGGAAATGTATATATTATGCAAAATGGTATGGGGAGAAGAATTTTACACAATTAAGAATGCGGACTCTCAGGCAACCATGCAGGATGCCATCGGTGCCATTATGTATGGATTTATTCGACGTGGCACAGCTCCTTCTGATTTTGGTAAGCAAAATGATTACTATCCTGATTGCAAGAATTTAAGTAGTGCAGTTTATGAAGACATGTCTTTAACATACGCTAAAACGCATGGTATCAAGCTCTATGCCAATGGTAGATTAGGTGCAGAAGAACCTGTTACTGTCAAGAAATATGCAGCATTGTTACTTCAATTTAATGAAGTTATCGGCTTAGGTACTACTTATACAAACGGAACTATGGGTAATGCAAAGATGAACACTTATTTACCCAGTTATCCAGCAAACAATGGTGATTTTTATCGTTTGATATCAGGTGTACCCGTTGGTGTGTATAATTTGAAAAGCAATACTGTAGTTGCAAAAGAATACTACAATTCATTCAACAAAATGGCATCTGTGTATATCACTTACACAAACGAAGTTGTTGATTACATAGAAAAGAATACAGGTTACAATGTGAAGTTTGTTTTCTATCCGTCAGCTTCTTATAAGGAAAATGGCAAGGCTGTATTTACTGTGAAATTTACAGTACAGAATAATGCAGACAACACAAACATTTCTGTTGATAAACTTTTCGGAGATATGATTAAAAATCCTATAGAAAAAACAGTAAAATTAGGTCAGGAATTTTATGTAGTATTTGAAACATATGAGTCTTTTATGGATATGTATCTACCCAGAACAAGTGCATATGTAAAGGCAGTATTTACAAATTGATTTATATTTTAGACTATAACTCATTTAAGGAGAAGTACCAGTGGATAAGCAAATTAATTTAATGGATTTATTAAGATTATATATGAGACGTTGGTGGTGTCTTGTTGTTGCAATGATAATCGGCGGTTTGCTGTCAGGTTTGTTTACAACATTCTTTATAACACCTATGTACGTTTCAGGTGGTTCTTTATATGCCGAAAATACAACTGATATAGTTACAACGACTACTGACATTAACTTGAGTGAGGTTATGGTTAGGCAGGAACTTGTAAAAACTTATGCCGAAGTTTTGACAAGTAATGTTTTTATGAAGAAAGTAGCTACAACAAGTGGCTTAGGCTATAACCATGAACAGATTTTAAAAATGGTAAGTATGACGGATAAGAGTAATACCGAAATTCTTGTTATAACGGTTACCTCTGCAAATCCTCAGCATGCATACATTATAGCTCAGACTATTATCAATCTTGCGTCGGAGCAGATTATGGCAATCGTTGAAGGTGGTAACGTAAAGATACTTGACGAACCTGAATATCCTCAATTTCCTTCGTCGCCAAATATGGTGAGAAATGTTGAAATTGGCGTATTTGCCGGTTTGTTAATAAGCTTGATTCTGGTGTTTGCAATAGAGATGCTTGACAACAAGGTTAAAGATGCTGAAACTATCGCAGAAATATTTAAATACCCTGTTTTAGGCGAAGTTCCTTATTTCACAACAAATACCAAGGAAAAAAAGCAAAAGAAAAAGAAAACTAAAGGCAAAAAAGATAAATAGTAAACAATTAATTCAACCATATAAAATAGAGGGATATAAATGTTTTTTAAAAATTTATTAGCAACAGACGATCCAAAACAAGTAAAAGACGTAACTCGTATATCAGAAAGCTTTAAAAATATCAGAGCAAATATGATGTTTGCTTTAGTAGGCACTAATAAGGAAAAAGCCAAAATTATACTTTTTACCAGTGCTGAACAGGGAGATGGCAAGAGCACAAGTTGTATAAATGTTGCTGCTGCATATGCTGATTCAAACGCTAAAGTTTTAGTGGTTGATGCAGATCTTAGACGTCCTAAAATTGCACGTTATACAAATAGCGACAGAAAAACAACGGGTTTATCTGATTATCTTGGAGGTTTTTGTACTTTAGAAGAGGCAATCTCAAGACCTGAAGGTTGTAATTTTGATTGCTTATTTTCAGGCAGAGTACCTCCCAACCCTTCAGAACTTTTGATGATAGACGAAGTAGAGCATATGTTTGAAGAGCTTTCGGAGAAATATGACTATATCTTTATTGATACGCCGCCTGTGGGAATTGTTTCAGAAACAATATATCTTACGCAGTTTGTGTCTGGTGTTGTAGTTGTAGTAAAGAAAGATAGTTCACATTTTAAAGCTGTAAAAGAGTCTATATCACTCCTCGAGTTTGCAAAAGCAAACATTCTGGGATTTGTAGTTAATGATGCATTTGATGCAAAATCAAAGAAATATTACTACAAGAGAAGAAGGTATTATTATTACGAATAATTTATAAGCCACGCAAAAGCGTGGCTTATTAAATTCAGGAGGAAAAATGATAAAGAAAATTTTGCTTTGGTGTGCAGTGATATTTATATCGGTACAGATATTTGGTTTTTCTTCAAAAACAGCAGAGGAGTCATCAGGCACCAGTGAGAGAATAGCAAGGCAGGTAGTAGAAACAATAAGCAAGATAAAGAAAATTGATGATGCCAAAGAAGAAGATGTATTTCATGCGGTGCATTTTTTGATACGCAAAAGTGCTCATTTTGCTGAATTTTCTTTACTTACATTACTTGTGTTCTTTTTGGTGCACAGCTACGGTTTAAGGAAGGTCAACTGTGCCATAATAAGTTTGGTATATTGCCTTATATTTGCATCAACTGATGAAATACATCAATTGTATGTAAGTGGAAGAAGCGGAGAGGTACGTGATGTATTTCTTGATTTTTGCGGCGGTGTTTTTAGTAATGTATGTATTTTTTTAGGATGTAAGATAAAGAATAGGCTATTCGACAAAAAATAAAAAAATTCATTTTTAACAATTTGTTCATACCAACGTAAAAAATATAGTTTATTATAATGTTGTAAATAAAATTTCGTTCGGAGGTAAAGCTATGGAAGAATTTAAAAATAACTTTAACGAAGAAAATGAGACATATGAAAATATTGACAAAAATCAATTGACAGAAAACGAAGAGTACACATGGTACGATGATGAGTATAAGGCGGCAATGAGTGGTACTATTTCTGAAAAAAATGCTCTGTCCGTCTATAGACCAAAGATTAAGAAAAACAGATTTAAAAATCCCATTTTTACAGCGGTAATAAGCTCGATTGTTACTACTGCCATTTGCTTTGGAATATTTGCAGCAATTTCATCGGGTATTGCGGCCTCAAGAAGCCAGAATCCTTCTACATCTCTTTCGATAATTGCGGGAAACGATAGTGAAATTAAAACTGTTGCAAATAAAAAGACAGGCGAGGCAATGTCTGTTGCTGATATTTATGACATGGTTTCCCCATCTGTTGTAAGTATTATTTGTACCTCTAAAGGAAAGGGACTTAGTGGTACTTCAGCCACAAGTAGTGGTTCAGGTGTTATTTTAACAAAAGACGGATATATTGTAACAAACAATCATGTTATTGATGGTGCAGCTATTATCACTGTAAAAACAATCGCAGGACAAAGCTTTGATGCACAGATAGTTGGTGCGGATGCCAGAACAGACCTGGCGGTATTAAAGGTTGAATGCGACAAGGATTTGCCCTATGCTGATTTAGGAGATTCGGCAGCATTAAGAGTGGGTGATATGGCACTTGCAATTGGTAATCCGTTGAAGGAAGAATTAGTTAGTACACTAACAGTTGGTTATATAAGTGCAATCAACAGAACGATGATTATTGATGAACGACAAATGACTATGCTTCAGACAGATGCGGCAATTAATCCCGGTAATTCAGGTGGTGCACTTATTAATATTTACGGTCAGGTAATAGGTATTACAACGGCAAAATCAACAGGATATGACATAGAGGGGCTTGGTTTTGCTATTCCTGTAAATGAAGCAATTCCTGTTATTGAATCAATTATAGAACATGGATATGTTACAGGAAGACCTTTGGTTGGTATTACAGGTATTGACGTAACTGAAAGCATTGCAGCAGCAAATGACTTACCTGTCGGTGTATATGTAGATTCGGTTGTTTCTGGAAGTGCAGCATATGAAGGCGGTATTAAACCGGGTGATGTAATTGTAAAATTTGATGGTAAAAAGGTAGAGAATGTGGACCAGATAAACGCAATACGCGATGAGCATAAGGTTGGTGACCGCATTGAGGTAACAGTATCAAGAAATGGAAAAAATGTAAAATGTACAATTGTACTTCAAGAGGAAAAGCCTTCTACAGAAACCCAGACTGAACCTCAACAAATAGTTCCCGATGCAGCTCAGGGCGGTGCACAGCAGTATAGTTTCCCATCAGATTTCTTCTCGTTTTTTGGTTGGTAAAAAATCGTTATATATTTTTATCACCTTAAAAGAGGTAGCAACACATTGTGTATGCTACCTTTTTTTATAGCTTGATAATCTTGACATCAGGGATTGATTGGAGTATAATTGATGCATACGGAATTTTCTTTTAAAGAATTTCTAAAAGTCTAACTGCTTTTGCGGCTAATAGATAACTTCATCAGTTTAAGGTGTCACGAAAAATCCTTTGTAAGCAAAGATTTTTGTTCCTGGTAAAACTGGCATATAGGAATTATGTTTTTTGATAAATTTCGGCGAGGAATGATTATGAATATATTTAAAAAGAAACAGCAGGATAACGAAGGTTTAAATATTATTATTGTTGGTTGTGGAAAAGTTGGATCAACTCTTGTTTCGCGTCTTTGTGAAGAAGGTCATAATATTACGGTTATTGATAAAAATAAAGATGTGGTACATGATATTTGCGAAACATACGATGTACTTGGAATTGTCGGTAATGGTTCCAGCTACAAGGTGCAAATGGATGCAGGTATTGAAAACACAAATCTTATTATTGCAGTTACTGATTCGGATGAGCTTAATATCCTCTGTTGTACAATGGCAAAAAAAGTAGGTAAATGTTCAACAATTGCCCGTGTAAGAAATCCTGACTATAGTGAAGAACTTCATTATTTGCGTGAAAAACTTGAACTCTCGATTATATTGAATCCTGAACTTGAAACGGCAAATGAAATAGCAAGGTTATTAAAGTTCCCCTCAGCACTTTCAATCAATGCATTTGCAAGAGGTCAGGTTGAGATGATCACTTTTAAAATTCCTGAAAACAATATGATATGCGGTATGCATTTGTATGAATTACAGCAGGAATTTCCTTTTCAGGTGCTTATTTGTGCGGTTGAGCGTGATGGGGAACTGACAATACCTAATGGCTCGTATGTTTTAGAGGCGGGAGATGTTGTTTCTTATGTTTCAACTGTAAAAAATGCACACAGCTTCTTTAAGAAAATAGGGTTAAAAACTCATAGAGTATCAAATTCTTTTATTGTTGGCGGCGGAAGAACGTCATATTATCTAGCAAAACAACTTATTGATATGGGTATTGATGTAAAGATAGTAGAACGTGATGTTGCAAGATGTGAGGAACTCAGTCTTCTTTTGGACAAGGCAATGATAATATGTGGTGACGGTAGTGATGAAAAGTTGCTGGCACGTGAGGGATTTTTTGAAGCAGAATCTTTTATACCTTTAACAGGTATGGACGAAGAAAACATTCTCCTCACACTTCATGCAAAACGAAGCCCTAACACAAAAGTAATTACTAAAGTAAACAGAATTACATTCAATAATGTCATAGACAGTTTAGAACTTGGGAGTGTTGTATATCCCAAATATATAACGGCAGAGGCAATAATTGCATATGTAAGAGCTAAAAAGAATTCTATCGGCAGTAACGTAGAAACACTGTATCATATTTTTGCAGACCGAGCAGAAGCGATAGAATTTAAAATTCAAAGCGGTTCCCCTGTTGTTGGTGTTCCGCTTAAGGAATTAAGATTAAAGAAAAATCTCCTTGTTGCATGCATTACACGCAGTGGCAGAGTGATTATCCCTGGCGGTAATGATTCCATTGCAGTGGGTGACAGGGTAGTGGTAGTTACTATGGAAAGCGGCTTTAAAGATGTTGCAGATATACTTATTGAGGACTAATAGTTATGAATAGAAAGGCTATTGTTTATATTTTAGGTTGGGTATTAAATATTGAAGGCGCATTTATGATTTTGCCGTTTCTCGCGTCCTTAATTTACAGGGAAGCTCATGGATGGGCATTCTTAATCGTCGCCGCTATTTGCTTTGCAGTAGGTGTACTTTTATCATTGAAAAAACCTAAAAATATGGTTATATATGAAAAAGAAGGATTTGTAATAGTTGCATTTTCATGGATATTGTTTAGCCTTTTTGGATGTTTACCCTTTATGATAAATGGTGATATTCCAAATTTTACAGATGCGCTTTTTGAAACAGTATCAGGTTTCACCACTACGGGTGCAAGTATTCTGACAGATGTGGAAGCCTTGTCCCATGCGAGTCTTTTATGGCGAAGTATAGCAAATTGGATAGGCGGTATGGGAGTTCTTGTGTTTTTGCTTGCAGTAACTCCTCTAAAGGGTGGCGGCTCACAAATTCATATAATGAGAGCAGAAAGCCCCGGCCCCGTTGTTGACAGACTGGTGCCCAAAATAAGGAACACAGCATCAATACTCTATGTTATGTATATTGTATTGACAATTGTTGAATTTATGTTTCTTGTAGTTGAAATGCCAGCCTTTGATGCGATTTGTGCATCGTTGAGTACAGCAGGTACAGGTGGTTTCGGTATAAAAAACAATAGTTTTATGGGATATTCGCCGTATTGTCAATGGGTTGTTGCTATTTTTATGATGTTGTTTGGTATAAACTTTGGTGCATATTTCCTACTCACACTCAGGCGTTTTAAACAGGCGTTTAAATATGAAGAAGCAAGATGTTATATTTTTATAATTGCAATAGCATGTGCTATTATCACAGTAGGACTTCTCCCGAGAGGTATGGGATTAGAGCCTACAATAAGACATGCCTTTTTCCAGGTTTCTTCGATAATAACGACGACTGGATTTGCTACGGCGGATTTTAATATGTGGCCACAAGCGGCAAAAGTAATATTGGTGCTTTTGATGTTTATCGGTGCGTGTGCAGGAAGTACAGGCGGCGGAATTAAGGTTTCACGTATTATGATTTTAGCAAAAACTGTGAAGAAAGAAATAATGATATATATTCATCCCAATAGTGTTAAAAAGATAAAGATGGAGGGGAAAATGGTTAACCATGAAACTCTCCGTGCAACCAATGTGTTCTTTATAACATATGTGGCGATTTTTATAGTATCGGTATTTTTGTTATCTTTTGAAAGTCATACTTTAGAGACAAGCTTTACTGCTGTTGTAGCTACTCTTAATAATATTGGTCCAGGGTTGTCTGAAGTAGGTCCTGTAGGAAATTATTCAGGCTTTACACCATTATCAAAATATGTTATGATGTTTGACATGTTGGCGGGAAGACTGGAACTCTACCCAATACTTATGATTTTCCACTTTGGAATGTGGAAATCAGCGGTTATTCCGCCCATAAAGAGAAGATTACTCCTCAAAAAACGTTAGTTAACAAGTCGGTACTGCCGATTTTAAATATATTTTTAAGAAAGAAGTGTATAGTATTATGACAAAAGTATTCACAATCGATGAGGTTAAAAGCCTTATCACCATGAAAGACATCGTGGACTCTGTTGATAAAACTTTCTGTGGTCTTGCTGACGGCACAGTTATCAACCCCACAAAGCTGACACTTGATTTGGGTGAATCAGCTCCTTATCCTCCATATGAAGGATTTTTTAATGCAATGCCTGCTTATATCGGCTATCAGGATTATGCCGGTATTAAATGGGTAGGTGGTATTTTAGGCGAAAGAAAGAAAGCTGGTCTTCCTTTTATCTGTGGTATGATTTTACTTGCAGATCCCAGACTTGGTAAATTCTTGGCAGTAATGGATGGTGCTTACATAACAAATATGCGTACAGGAGCGCAGACTGCTGTGGCATTAAAGCACATTTTTAAGAACAATAAATCAATTAAAATTGGTCTTTACGGTGCAGGTATGCAGGGACATACACAGACAATGGCTATTGCTGAAGTGTTTGATATTGAAAAAGTTTATGTATATGATGTATATGCACCTTCTGCTGAAAAGTATAAAGAAAACATGAAAGATACAGTTAAGGGAGATATCATCATCTGCGATGATCCTAAGGCTGTATGTGAAGATGTTGATGCAGTTATAACAGTTACACAGGCAAAAGACAGCTTTGTAAAAGATAGCTGGATTAAACCTGGTACGGTAGTATTCCCCATGGGCTCATATCAGGAAATCGAAGACGATCTTATTTTGAATTCAGACATGATTGTTGTTGACCATGTAGGTCAGGCTTTACACCGTGGTTGTTTAAAGCACTTAAACCATGAAGGTAAAATTACAGAAGAGCACATTACAACAACCATTGGTGAATTAGCTCTAGGCACAGATGATATCGGTGATATCTCTGATAAGCGTGTTATATGTATCCCCATCGGTACAGGCTGTATGGACGTTGCTATTGCTGGTATCGTTTATAATCGTGCTATGGAAAAAGGTGGAATCGGTACAGATTTTGATATAACAGGCGAATAATATACTGATATAACAGAATACGACATATGACAATGTATGCACCCCAGAATTTCGATTTTGGGGTGCATAACAAATATGGCTTTTTTATAATATTTTGTTTGACAATTTTAAGTACGAAATGAGGAAAATTGATGAAAACATTCAAACCGATGCTTTTTACCGATTTGAAGAACTATAATGGGTCACAACTAGCGAAGGACCTTATATCAGGTATTATAGTTGCAATTATTGCACTTCCTTTGTCCATAGCTTTAGCTATTGCATCAGGTGTTGGACCTGAGGCGGGTATATATACGGCAATACTGGCGGGTTTTGTCACTGCGTTTTTTGGCGGCTCAAGTGTTCAGATTTCAGGACCTACAGCAGCCTTTGCCACGATAGTTGCAGGGATAGTTGCAAAAAGCGGTACAGAAGGTCTTGCAATTGCTACAGTTTTAGCAGGTTTATTTTTGATATTAATGGGTGTATTTAAGGTGGGAAACCTTATAAAATACATTCCTTATACTATAACTACAGGATTTACCGCGGGCATTGCGGTGACTTTAGTCATTGGTCAGTTAAAAGACTTCTTTGGTGTTTCATATACAGATAAACCAATAGAAACGTTGGAAAAACTAAAAGCTTTTATCGAACATGCAGGAACCGTAAATTATGAAGCTGTAATAGTAGGTGTTGTATGTCTTGCGATACTTTTTATCTGGCCTAAGATTTTTGATAAAATACCCGCATCGCTCCTTGCAGTAGCAGCAGGTATAGTGATGGTAAAAGGCTTTGGTATGAATGTTAATACAATTGGTGACCTTTTCTCGGTAAAAAGCGGGCTTCCTGCATTTGTTATGCCGAAAATAGATTTTGCTTCAATTGGCTCTATCATTCCTGATGCTTTTACAATCGCACTTTTAGCAGGAATAGAATCTCTACTATCCTGTGTTGTAGCAGATGGTATGGTAAACAAAAAACATCGTTCAAATACAGAACTCATCGGTCAGGGATTGGGTAATATCTCATCTGCGTTATTCGGTGGTATACCGGCAACGGGAGCCATTGCAAGAACTGCGGCAAATGTTAAAAATGGTGGCAGAACACCTATATCTGCAATGGTTCATGCTCTTGTACTCTTGCTTGTAGTTGTTGTTTTGATGCCCTATGCATCATGGATTCCAATGCCTGCAATTGCGGCAATTTTAATCAATGTAGCCTTTAATATGTGTCAGTACAAACAAGTTATACATATTGTTAAAACATCGCCCAGAAGTGATATTTTAGTGCTTTTTGCCACATTTGCACTAACTGTGATTTTTGACCTGGTGGTAGCTATTGAATTCGGACTTATTGCTGCTTGTGTTCTGTTTATGAGAAGAATGAGTGACGAAACAACAGTTGAGAGTTGGAAATACACAGAAGATGAAAACGAGGACAGCGAAAACCTTGCGATGCGTCAGGTGGCAAAACATATCAGCGTCTATGAATTGAATGGTCCTTTGTTCTTTGCTGTTGTGGGAGAAATTGCAAAGATTAAGCCTAAGGAAGAAACCAAGTGTATTATTTTGCGTATGAGAGCAGTTATTTCAGTGGATACGGATGCCCTTCATACACTTGAGGCTTTCGTTAAAAAATGTCATAAAAAAGGAGTTAAGGTCATATTCTCACATGTAAATGCACAGCCTATGAAGGCAATGCAAAAATCGGGAATGTATGAACTTTTAGGAGCAGAAAACTTCTGTAAAAATATTGATGCGGCACTAAAAAAGGCTGAAAGTTATAAATAAAAATACAAAAGCAGAGCAAAATGCTCTGCTTTTGTATTTTGTTAAAAACAACAGATGTTGTAATAATTAAAATAATGTTTCAACGGTGTTAAAATTATTTTGCTTATGTTGACAAAAATAACAGAATAAGATACACTAACATTGGAAAAGTTTACAAAAATATAGATTATATTTATACTGTAACTACAGGGGAAAACTGTATAAATTTGCCTCTACTTGAATAAGTTTTAAAAAAGACTTATTTGGGGTGGATTTATATGTTATTTGTTTTAAAAAAAAACAGCTTAGTTTTTGGATTTTTAATACTGTCCTTGGTGGTATTCGCCTGTGGAATATTAAAATCTGCAGTATTTTCTAATCAGCAAACCTTTTTACCTTCAGAGGGAAGGACAATCATAATTGATGCGGGTCATGGTGCACCCGATGGTGGTGCGGTGGGGCAGTCAGGAGTTTTGGAAAAAGACTTAAATCTTGCTGTCGCTAAAGCTTTGCAGAATTTTTTAGAGGCAGGCGGTACACAAGTTATCCTTACACGATCTGATGATAATGGTATTTACGATGTTTCAGGAAGTATAAAAAGCAAAAAAGTTTCAGATATTAAAAATCGTGAAAAGCTTATGCAGGAAAGCGATGCGGATGCATTCATAAGTATTCACATGAATAAGTTTCCACAAAAGCAGTACAGCGGTCCTCAGGTGTTTTATTCTGTAAACCATGACGACAGTAAAAAACTTGCTGAATGTGTACAGCACAATATGATAGCGGCACTTTCCCCTGTATCTGAAAGGGAAATAAAAGAGGCGTACGACAGCATATATTTATTGAAAAACGCCGCAATACCTGCAATTCTGATAGAGTGTGGCTTTTTATCAAATGACCTCGAGGAGAAAAAACTTTTAGATGAAAATTACCAAAAGCAGGTAGCGTGGTCTATCTATTGCGGTATTATACAATACTTTGACGACAAATAAAAAAGGAGTGTTTACTTTGAAAAACTGGAAAATACGGCATCTTGATTTTATCCCGGTTTTAATTATTGCCTTTTTCCTTTGTAAGCTTATTTTTACAACGGATATATCAATTTCGGGGATTTTGGACACAATCTATTCATGTGTTGCGTATTTTGTGTACGGTCTTATTATTGCATACTTTTTAAATCCACTACTTTCTGTTGCAGAAAGACGCATTATAAAGCGAAATGACTCAGTGAGAGCCAAAAGAGTAAAACGCGGTGTTTCGATAGCAGTATTATATCTTGCAGTAGTTGGTTTTATATCAATTTTTGTAGTAACTATCATTCCTGCAATTGTAAGCGGTATTTCTGATTTTGTTAAAGAGCTTCCTCAGTATCTTGCAAAATTCCAGATATGGTTTAATGATGCCGTTTCCTTTTTCAATGAGGACCTTGCAAAAGATTTAAGCAGTAAGCTGACAAATATTGTAATGAATTTCTATGATTGGGTAACTAAGAGATTAGATGTTGAAAAAGTAGGAAGTGCAGTAGCAACCACAGTTGGAGTATCTGCTATGGTAGTTATCCGTATGATTTTCGGTATTTTGATTTCTATATATTTCCTGTTTGGAAAAGAAAAACTTATAAATCACTTTAAAAGATTTATATACGCGGTATTTAAGACAGAACGTGCTGAAAAAATCTTAGATTACGGAAGGCAAACAAATAAAATATTCCATGATTTCATCATCAGCAAGCTTGTTCAGGCGTTTGTAATATTTATAATAGGACTAATTGTATTGGTTCCTTTCGATATTCCTCTAGCACCATTAATAAGTTTACTTTTAGCAGTAACAAATATTATTCCATATATCGGTCCATGGATAGGCTCTGTTCCAAGCGTTTTATTGGCACTTCTATATAGTCCTGTAAAGGCATTTGTTGTATTAGCGTTTATTATAGCTATGCAGATTGTTGACAACCTCTTTATAGCACCTAAAATTATGTCAGACAGGGTAGGAATAAGCCCGCTTTTGGTTATCGCAGGCGTTGCTATTGGTGGTACTTTTGGTGGGTTTATAGGTATGTTTATCGGTGTACCTGTAGTAGCGGTTGCAAAACTTGTATTTTACGACAATTTTATAGAAAAAAGGTTAAAGGAAAAGGGTATAAATATTTAATTTTAAAAAAATTGAAAAAAACTGTTGCAAATGAAAATAAAATGTGTTATAATTCTATCGTTGTATTCTGAAAATGTGTAATTTTTCCTTGAGAATACACGCATTTAACAGTTATTTACTAGTTCGAAAGAGGTGAAATATATGAAACAGGGTATCCATCCCGATTACAAGCAGACAACAATTAAGTGTGCTTGCGGCGAAATTATCGAAACAGGTTCAACAAAGGAAAACATCACAGTCGAAATTTGTTCAAAGTGCCATCCTTTCTTCACAGGTAAGCAGAAGCTCGTTGACACAGGCGGCCGTGTTGAAAAATTCAGAAAGAAATTTGGTCTTAAGAGCGAATAATTTTTTGAAAGTACAGCTTGTTTGGAGGTGTAGTAGGCTATGTGGCTTACAGTAGTTCGTATATTACATTTAATATTATCTTTAATATTGATTGCTGTTGTTTTATTACAGTCAGGTAAGGCTCAGGGTCTTTCAGGTGCTATAGCAGGCGGTTCTGAAACTTTCTTTGGCAAAAACAAAGGAAGAACAATTGACGCTATCTTGGAAAAGTGGACATCAGTTGTTGCTATCGCATTTTTAGTAACCTCTATAGTGCTGTTCTTCTTATCATAAGACAATCAAGCGACTTATGCGAATCTAAAAGCCATTCCGTTTTTGGGGTGGCTTTTGTTTTGTTTAAAATTTAAAATATTGAAAAAAATAAACAGGAGGTGAGGAATTTGACGAGAGAAGAAAGAATACTTGCATATATAAATAACGAAATGAAAACTCCTCTAAAGCCTGAGGAACTGGCATTAATTTTAGATGTACCGCAAGATGATATGGCAGAATTTAACATGCTGCTTCACGCACTTATAGAAGATTGTCAGGTGTTGGAAACAAAGCGTGGAAAAATCGCGCCTTTATCAACCCAAAATTTAGTTAACGGAAAATTTGTAGCTAATGAACGAGGCTTTGGATTTGTTGAAACTGAAGATGAAAAAGATTTGTTTATTCCTATCGATAACGTAAATGGGGCACTTCATGGAGATACTGTTTTAGCAAGAGTTGTAAATGATGGAAATGATTCAAAACGTGCTGAAGGCGAGATAATAAAAATAATAAAAGATACCGAGCAAAAAATCGTAGGCAGGCTTGAAATTTCAGGTGAAAACGGTTTCATTATTCCTGTTTTTAAGAAATTCAATAAAGATTTCTTTGTAAAAAGAAAACATTTAAACGGTGCAAAAAGTAACGATATGGTAGTGGCAAAACTGACAGTGCGTAGTGACGGTGCGAAAAAACCTGAGGCAAAGGTTGTTGTAACATTAGGCAATGTATCTACACCCGGCGTTGATATACTGTCTGTGCTTGAGAGTCAGAATATAAGATATGAATTTCCTGAAGAAGTTTATGAGGTTGCAAGGACTGTCCCTAAAGAAATTGACGAATGGGCAATAGAGGGAAGACTTGATTTGAGGCATGAGCAGATAATTACTATTGATGGTGATGATGCAAAGGATTTAGATGACGCTGTTTGTGTGAAACTCCTTGAAAACGGAAATTATGAACTTGGAGTTCATATAGCAGATGTGAGCCATTATGTAACCGAAAAATCGGTTTTTGATAAAGAAGCGTATCAGCGAGGAACAAGCATATATCTTGCGGATAGAGTAGTACCGATGTTGCCAGAAAGTCTTTCTAACGGAATATGCAGTCTTAATCAGGGTGTGGACAGATTAACGCTTAGTGTAATAATGGAAATTGATAAGAGCGGTAATGTTGTGGATCATAGAATTTCAGAAAGCGTGATCAATTCTGCTGCAAGAATGACCTATGCAAATGTTACTGCAATCTTAGAAGGTGATCTTGAAAAACGGAAAAAATATGCTCATTTATGCGAGCAGATTGAGAGAATGAATGAACTCAGGGGAATTCTTAACCGCAAAAGGAATTTACGAGGAAGCATTAATTTTGACTTTGATGAGGCACGTATTGTCCTTGATACACAAGGAAAACCTGTTGACATTGTAAAACGTGAGCGTGGAATATCAAATAACATTATTGAGGAGTTTATGCTAGTTGCTAACGAAACTGTGGCAGAACACTTCTTCTGGCTAAATACGCCTTTTATTTACAGAGTTCATGAAGAGCCGAATGCAGATTCGATTAAAGAATTTGTAAAATTTATAGCACCATTTGGATATACTATAAAACACTCAAACGGAAAAGTACACCCGAAAGAGCTTGCAGGGCTTATCAAAGAACTTTCGGGTAAAAAAGAAGAAATAATTATCAGTGGTGTAATGTTAAGGTCTTTAATGAAAGCTAAATATTCTGAGGAAAATGCAGGGCATTTCGGACTTTCTTCAAAGTACTACTGTCATTTCACATCTCCTATAAGACGTTATCCTGATCTTGCAATACACAGAATAATAAAGGCAACACTTCACGGGGAATTGAACGAAGACAAAATGCGTGAATTCGTAAAAAAAGCTGCCAAGCATTCAAGCGAGACGGAGCTTGCAGCGGTCGAGGCAGAACGTACTGTAGAAGATATGAAAAAGGCAGAATATATGCAGAATTATCTGGGAGAGATATATGATGCCACAGTATCAAATGTAACGTCATTTGGCATTTTTGCGACTTTGGAAAATACCATTGAGGGTCTTATCAGATTTGCAGACCTTACGGACGATTACTATATTTATGATGAAGCGAAAAGACAAATCATAGGTGAGCGTACAGCAAAAACCTATAAACCCGGTGATAGTTTAAAAATTCAGGTAGTACGTGCAGATAGCCAATCGGGGAAGATTGATTTTGTCATATACAAGGAAGAAAACATTCTGACAAAAAAGAAAAAGCAGATAGAAAAAACAGTAAGAAATAACAGACAAACTGCAAGATATCTGAGAAAAAGGCGAAAAAAACGTTAATTTTGCGATTTTTTTCTTGCATAAATTCACAAATTGTTGTATAATCATATTCACTAAGAGAAAAAAGGCGGTGTTATGTATGGATTTAAATCAGACACAAAAATTTAATTTTGGACTCAGCCGTGAAGATTATATTAAAAGTATAATTAACGAGGTTTATTCAGCTCTTGAGGAAAAGGGTTATAACCCTGTAAGCCAGATGGTAGGATACATTTTGTCGGGTGACCCCACATACATTACCGGTCATAAAAATGCAAGGTCTTTGATAATGAAGGTTGAGCGTGACGAAATCATGGAGTTTTTAGTTAAATTCTATGTAAATCATCAGTAAGTTTAAAATTTATAAAAGGCTATGCTCAGCATAGCCTTTTTGTGTTAGGAAAAGCTTTTATGAAAGAAAGAATAAAACAATACGCAAAAAAACTTAATATAGAGTATACAGGTATTGCCCCTGTGTGTCGTTATGATGATTTAGAAAAGCGACTTTACCGTCGCAGAGAAAAGTTCGGCATAAATCAATTTGAAGAAACAGATATTGAAAAACGTGTAAATCCCCTCGTGACTTTTCCTTTGGCAAATAGTATTGTAGTTTGCATTTTCCCTTATTACACAGGTGAGGATGAGGGGGCAAATGTTTCAAGATATGCCCGTATTCCGGATTATCATACAGTCATAAAATATAAATTGCAACAAATTGCAGATTTCATAAAGTTGGAAAGCAATGCAAAATGCGAATGCTTTGCAGATACAGGAGTGTTGCATGACAGATATCTTGCTTATCTTGCAGGACTTGGTTTTTTTGGAGTTAATAACTGTCTAATCAACGAAAAATACGGTTCTTATTTTTTTATAGGGTATATTGTTACTGAGTTGCAATTAGAGCCAGACAGACCACAAAAAAAAGAATGTTTAAAATGTGCAAATTGCGTAAAAAATTGCCCCGGAGGTGCTCTAGATGGGGAGGGCGGATTTGACACAAAACGTTGCGTATCATATATTACGCAAATAAAAGAGTTGACTGAGGAACAGGTCAGTATTTTAAAAGAACAAGAGATGATATATGGTTGCGACAGATGTCAGGAAATGTGCCCTCACAATACAAATCCTGTCAAAACGCCTATTAAAGAATTTTATGAAAAAAGGCAGTCAAAACTTGAGAAAAATGAGCTTTTAGTGATGTCAAATAAAGAATTTAAACAAAAATATAAAGATTTTCCATTTTCATGGCGTGGAAAAGCCGTTATTTTAAAGAATTTTGACAAATAAACCTTGACAATTAACGTGGTAATAAGATAGAATATTAACAATATTGTATTTACTGATATGGAGGTCGTATTTTAAATGAAAAACACAGAAAAAACAATGGAAAAAGTAGTTGCTCTTTGTAAAGGCAGAGGCTTTGTATATCCCGGTTCTGAAATTTACGGTGGTCTTGCCAACACATGGGATTACGGTCCTTTAGGTGTTGAACTTAAGAACAACGTTAAAAAGGCTTGGTGGAAAAAATTCATTCAGGAAAGTCCTTACAATGTAGGTCTTGATGCTGCAATCCTCATGAACCCCCAGACATGGGTTGCATCAGGTCATGTTGGCGGATTTTCAGATCCTTTAATGGACTGTAAAGAATGTAAATCTCGTCACAGAGCTGATAAACTTATTGAAGATTATATGCATGATAAGGGTGAAGCAATCGTTGTTGACGGTTGGTCAAACGAAAAGATGCTTGAATTTATCAACGAAAATAACATCCCCTGTCCTAAATGCGGAAAGGCAAATTTTACAGATATCAGAAAATTCAACCTTATGTTTAAAACCTTCCAGGGTGTAACAGAGGATTCATCTTCAGAACTTTTCTTGCGTCCTGAAACAGCACAGGGTATTTTTGTAAACTTCAAAAATGTTCAGAGAACAACAAGAAAGAAGGTTCCTTTCGGTATTGGTCAGATTGGTAAATCTTTCAGAAATGAAATTACACCAGGTAACTTCACATTCAGAACACGCGAATTTGAGCAGATGGAACTTGAATTCTTCTGTGCTCCCGGTACTGACCTTGAATGGTTCCGCTACTGGAAAGAATTCTGTAAGAACTGGTTGCTTTCTTTAAATATTGCAGAAGAAAACTTAAGACTTCGTGATCACAGTCCCGAAGAACTTTCACACTACAGCAATGCTACAACAGATTTTGAATTTATGTTCCCCTTTGGTTGGGGCGAACTTTGGGGTATTGCAGACAGAACAGACTATGATCTTTCACAGCATATGTCTCATTCAGGCGAAAACTTTGAGTACACAGATCCCATTACAAATGAAAAGTATATCCCTTACTGTATCGAACCTTCACTTGGTGCAGACCGTGTAACACTTGCATTCTTAGTGGAAGCATACGACGAAGAAGAAGGTGAGGATGGCAAAGAGGGCAGAACAGTTATGCGTTTCCATCCTGCACTTGCACCTGTTAAGGTGGCAGTACTTCCTCTTTCTAAGAAGCTTTCAGAAAAAGCCTTGGAAATCCACGAAAAACTTTCAAAGAAATTTATGTGTGATTTCGACGATGCGGGCAGCATTGGTAAGCGTTACAGAAGACAGGACGAAATCGGTACACCTTTCTGTATTACATATGACTTTGATTCTGAAGAGAATAACACTGTTACAATTCGTGAACGTGACTCTATGGAACAGATAACAATTAATATTGACGAATTAGAAAACTACTTTGCAGACAAGTTTGAATTTTAAGTGTAAAATTTCTAAAAAAGCAGTATTATTATTGCGAAAATATGCAAAATATTCACAAAATTATATTTTGTTTATTGACAATAACT
>JAFQJE010000009.1 GCA_017415145.1 Clostridia bacterium | reverse complement strand
TACATGTTTTCATCTTGCCATTTTTTGAGTATTTCAGGCTCTCTTTGAGGTAAATTAGCTCTCATTGAGAACTCAGTATTTGGCAAATTAAGGGTTTTGCCGTAATCTTCTGCCATTGGTCTTTCTCTCCTAACTATTGTATGTAAATATTATTTGTCTTCTATTTCAATCTTTTCCATTATTTTTGTTTCATCAGAAACAACAGGTGTATCATTTGCTATTCGAACTACCTTTGTTTCTTCGCTGCTTTCGGGAAACTCATCAAGCATTCCGATATAAGTGTTTAAAACGGTTTTGAGCTTTGCACGAAGAAGTGAGCTCTTGCCTTCGATTTCTGCACATTCACGATTTAGAGCATCAATTCTTCCGTCTGCTTTTGCAATTTCTTCTGCTGCACGTACTTTTGCTTCGTTAACTATGTTGTCTGCCTGGTCGTGTGCATTCTTTAATATTTCTTCACTTGTGCGCTGCGCTGAAATTATGGCACTACGCATAGTTTCTTCCATATCTTTATAATTTTCAATCGCGTCGGTGAGAATTGCATTTTTGTCCTTTAAGCTTGCATTTTCACGATAAATTTTTGCGTAGTCTTTTGCAAGCTCTGTCAAAAACGCTTCTACTTCGTCTATGTCGTAACCTCGGAAAGCTTTACCAAACTCTTTGTTCTCTAAATCTACAGGCGTAATCATAGTTATCGTCCTTTCATTAATTAAATATACTTCTTTATTTCAAGCACAGTTCGTCCCTTTCGGGTTTCACCTGCAATGCTTTCAATCACGAATCTCCCGTGGTGTCTTACGGATATAACATCTCCCTCTGACAGTTTTTTGTCAGGACTGTTTGCTAATGTGAAGTTAACATTAACAAAGTCTTGCGAGATTACTCTTGATGCATCTTGTCTTGACATCGGTGCAACCGCTGCAACAACCGCATCAAGACGCAGAGATGCTACTATGACAGTTGACATTTTGAAACTGTGCTTTAAAGAGAAATTTCCTGCATCAATTTCTGTCACTTCAACATTTTTTCTCCCCACAGTTTTAAGATTATAAAGTATATAATCTTTTGCCGTATTTTCGCACATTATGACCGCAGTATCTTTGTCAAAGTAAATATCTCCCACCATCTCACGCTTTATACCGAGCCCTAAAACCGAACCTAATACATCTCTGTGGTTTAATCCGCCCACATTTGAGATTTTAAGTGGTGTAATAGGAAAATCCTGAGTGTCTGGCGTCAGAAAATCAGGGAAGAATCCTAAAATGACACGCTCGGCATCCTCGCTTCCACCCCAAGCCATAAATGAAACATCACGGCTCAGCCGATAGTGAGTGCTAAATACCGCCAACTCGTGAGGACTCACAAAATGAGAAAAACGAACACTCTTATACTTTTGTACAGACTGCTCGAAATCCTCACATCTTGAAAGCCATTCGCTATCCTGCGAATATGCGTTGTGTTTCATATTAGTTTACAAAGGGAAAAGCTGTAGACTTTGAGTTGTCGCGGTAGTTACCTGCAACCTCAACATTGCTGGGTGTTATAAGGAAAATTCTGTTTGAAACATTCTGAATTTTTCCGTCTACGCCGTAAACCGCACCGGACAGAAAATCTACTACCTTACGTGTTGTTTCATTGTCAAGCTTTTCTAAGTTTGCAACGATAGGCTTTTTGTTCTTTAAGTGGTCAGCTGCATCCTTTGCGTCGTCAAAGCTTGTAAAGTGAATAACTACAACCTTTGCAGGTGCTCCGCCTGAAATTGATGAAACTTTGGCTCTTCTGCCAAGAGGGAATGAAGGTTCTACAACTTCTTCTTCCACTGTCTCCTCTACTTCGTACATTTCTTCCTCTTCATCAGAGAAACCTATCCATTTAAGCATTTTGTTGAATGAGTTCATTTCATACATCCTTTCAAGTTATAACATTTTATTATTTTCTATGTAAATGACTTTTGCTGACTAATTAAATAATGCACTGCCCACGCGAACCAGTGTTGCACCCTCCATAATAGCTTCCTTGTAGTCACCGCTCATTCCCATTGACAAGTGTTTCATGTCAATATTGGGAAGCTTTTCCTCACGAAGCCTTTGAGAGAGCTTGTTTAATTCATAAAAATACTTTCTGCACTCATCAGGTGTTGCAAAGAGTGGTGCCATGGTCATAAGACCTTTGACTTTTACGTTTTCAAGCAATGAAATACTCTCAGCAAGCTTTAAGCACTCATCAGGTGTTACACCGAATTTACTTTCCTCACCTGATACATTGACCTGCAAAAGTATATTTGCACACCTTTGGTTTTCGCCAAACTTTCTGCTTATTTCTTCTGCAAGTTTCAAGCTGTCAACAGAATGAATAAGCGATACCTTGTCGGCTATATATTTCACCTTATTTGTCTGCAGATGACCGATTAAGTGCCACTCAGGCTCGTCCTTTAAAACCTGATATTTATCAAGTAAACTCTGCACGCGATTTTCACCTAGGGTTTTTACCCCGGCACTCATAACCTCTTGTGCCTCTTTTGCCGTTACAGTTTTTGTTACTGCAACAAGTGTTATATCCTCGGGGTTTCTGTTTACTTTTATTGCAGTTTCTGTAATATTATCCAATACTCTTTTTACGTTATCTTTTATCACATTTACCATATCCTTTACTGTGATACAATTACTCTTCCGTCACGGAATTCAGGTGCTGACGTTACCACCTCGTCATAAGCTTTTATGGGTTGATTTGAATCAGCAGAAGAAACGATTGCTTCTTCCTCTGTGGAATAAATTATGTTTATGGGAATAAATCTCATAACTGCCCCACGCTTAATGTAGAGCCCTACCGATTCTTCCTCTGTGTGAATGTTTTCTATTGCAACCTTATATCCGCTTACACTCTTTTTAATAAAGTCAATATTTACTACACGTTTGCCCATAAGACCTGCAACGTATGTGTCACACTTTACTATCACAGTTACTTCATTTTTGTTGTCTGCTTCTGATATATGTGTAACTGTTGCCTGCGTTTCTCCCGAAGAAAAATCTGTAAATCTTATAATGACATTATCGCCTGTTTTCATTTCGCCGATAAAATCTTTTTTAAGATTAACTGCCACCATATATGAATAATTGTCTACTATCTTGTAAGTGTAGCTTTTTTCATCATCAGTTATTACATCCCCGTTTTTAACCTCGTTTATGGTTGAACGGATAATTTCAGGAGTCAGCTCTTCTGCGTTTTCCATGGTGAGTTTTTCTTCAAAGCCGTCTTTACCTTCGATAAATATACCCGGCACATTTGCTGACACAACATTTTCTGCTCTGCCCAGACGCTTTTCAAGCTCATATTTTCTAGCCTGAAGTTTGGTCAAATCATCAGCAGATGATTCCTTTTCGCCATTGGCTACTGCCTTTTGCTCAGCAAGCATACTCATTTTATATTTATACTCAGACAGTCTTAGCAAATTTTTCTCACAGGTAAAGTCAATTACCTCATCCACATATTTAGAAAGCTCTGCCTCCATCTTCATAGTATCATTAATGAATATGGAGCTTCCACTGTTACTGTCTTGTATGGCCGCTATTTTTTTGTTAATTTCAGAAAGCTCTGTCTTTAAGCCTTCGTCCTCAGTTTCACTGTAAAGCATGGCAAGTATTTCTCTGTTGGAAACTCTGTCGCCGTTTTTTACATAAATTTCTGTAGCACCTGATAATGACACAGTGTTTACTGATTCTGTTTTTATAAGTACAGCCTGTGTGGTGCTAAGTTCTTCAATTTTATCTTCCTGGAGCATTTCAAGACCTATCCTCGATGTGAACACGCCTCTTACGAAATATGTAACAACCAAGACTATAAAAAGCACTACAGGTATCATCCATTTATTTTTTCTCATAGCTTTTCCTCGGTACAATTTCACACAAAAATACACATTTATAACAATTCTATTTAATCATACCATACTTTTAGTATTTTTGCAACGCTTTTTTGCAAAAAAATAAGCCCCGAAGGACTTATTTTTGTATTACTTTCTTATATTTGATCAAACAATAAAAATTTCGGAATACCATCTTCATAATCCGGTGTTATTTCACCTTGTACCAACGGCTTTACATATTCTATAAACTTCTCTGTTACATAGTTTCCTCTTTCGTTTATGTAATCTTCCGGTACAATACGTGCTTCATTTGCAACCTTGTTTACATCCACCGCCTCATATGTAACTTTGTAGGGGTTATCTGATACTCTCTTTATAGCCATGACAACGCCTGTTTTGCCTTCTGTTGCCGCCCCAACTGCAGAATACCCAGTATTGAAGGACTCGTCAATATCTGTTTTGCTTAATATATGGCTGGCACATCTTTGGGGTGTGTTTAATTCTATGCTTCTTACCTTTACTCCAAAACGCTCTTTAATAAGACTTTC
>JAFQJE010000008.1 GCA_017415145.1 Clostridia bacterium | reverse complement strand
GGATATATTACAAGTAACCTTGAAACCAGACAACAAGTGCGTCATCGCCAATAGTTTATTTGGAAATTTAAAAGTGCGAATTAGATTTCGCTAAATACTTTTTAGCTAAAATTAAAATATCTCAATGGTTCTGCTTTCCCAAAAGAGAAAGACATCCTTTTAGGGTGTCTTTCTTTTTTATTTAATAAAGAGGGATGGGACTTGAAGGGTCGGTAGTGAATGACTGCCAGTGGCAGTCAGAGCCGACCACAGCACCGCCCGCAGGCGGGCAAGTCCCGTCACTCGTATCAAGAATAAGAGATACCAAAGTTGGTATCTCTTATTTTTTTATTTTTTTTCAAAAATTCCTTTATTATTTGTGAAATATCTGTTATAATATATAATAACGATAGTTGTGCGGAAAAATTTATATGGAGGATTAATTGTGGCAAAAAATCAAAAACTAAAAATTATACCTCTGGGAGGCCTGAATGAAATCGGAAAAAATATGACGGTCTTTGAGTATGAAAACGATATTTTTGTACTTGACTGCGGTATGGCGTTCCCGGATGAATCAATGCCCGGTATTGATACTGTAATACCTGACATTTCTTATCTTGTGAAAAATAAACACAAGATACGCGGTATAGTAATAACCCACGGTCATGAGGACCACATAGGGGCTATACCATACTTTTTAAAAGAACTCAATGTGCCGATATACGGAACAAGATTGACACTTGGGTTGGTTGAGGTAAAACTCAAAGAATTTAATATGTTATCAAAAACAAAGCTCCATCGTGTAAAAGCAGGGGACACGGTAAAGCTGGGTAACTTCAAGGTAGAATTTATCCATACAAACCACTCCATAGCAGGTGCTGTGGCACTGGCTATTCATACACCTTTAGGAACGGTAGTACACACTGGAGACTTTAAGGTGGACAGCACTCCTATTGAGGGAGAAATGATAGACCTTGCCCGATTTGGAGAACTGGGCAGACGAGGAGTTTTGGCGTTGATGTCCGACAGTACCAACGTAGAACGTGGTGGTTTTACCATGTCTGAGCGTACAGTTGGTGACACGCTGGACGAATATTTCAGAAATTGCCGCTCAAGAATTATAGTTGCAACCTTTGCATCGAATATTCACAGAGTGCAACAGATTATAAACTGTGCAAGCCGTTACGGCAGACGTGTTGCGATCTCCGGCAGAAGTATGGAAAACGTAGTTGAGGTAGCGTCAACCTTAGGATACATGAAAATACCTGACAAGGTATTGATTTCAATTGACGATATTAAAAAGTACAAACCTCATCAGCTTGTAATTATAACAACAGGCAGTCAGGGTGAAGCAATGTCGGCTCTGTCTCGTATGGCATTTTCTGACCATAGAAAAGTGGAGATAACAAAAGGCGATTTGGTTATAGTCTCAGCATCGCCTATCCCAGGAAATGAAAAAGCAATTTCGACTGTTATTAATGAACTTTTCAAAAAGGGTGCAGATGTTGTATATAAATCTTTAGAAAACATTCATGTATCAGGTCACGCCTGTCAGGAGGAATTAAAGCTTATACTGTCATTGGTTAAGCCTAAATTCTTTATTCCTGTTCACGGTGAGTTCAGACATTTAAAGCAACATGCAGCACTTGCTGAAAAGATGGGCATGAAGCCTAAGAATATAATTGTTGGCGATATAGGTAAGGTAGTGGAATTAACACAGAACACCTGTAAGTTGGGAGGAAATGTGCCTGCAGGAGCAGTGTTGATTGACGGTCTTGGTGTCGGCGATGTAGGAAACATCGTTCTTCGTGACAGAAAGCATCTGGCAGAAGATGGTATCATTGTGGTTGTTGTAACAATGTCAAAGCTTGACGGTTCGATTCTGTCAGGTCCTGACGTTATTTCGCGCGGCTTTGTATATGTGAGAGAGTCAGTTGATTTGATGGACGAAGCTAAAATGGTGGCACAAAGGGCGCTGATTAAATGTGCTGACAACAATAAAAAGGACTGGGCAAGTTTGAAATCAAGCCTTAAAACCTCAATGGGCGACTTTATGTACACTAAAACAAAGAGAAAACCTATGATATTGCCTATCATAATGGAAGTATAATTACGAAAGATAAATTTAGGAGATGGATAAAATGGCATTTAAACTTTTTACTTCAGAATCAGTAACAGAGGGACATCCCGATAAAATGGCGGATATTTTATCAGATGCCGTGTTGGATGAAATTTATAAACAGGACCCTGCGGGCAGAGTTGCCTGTGAGGTAACTGTAACAACAGGTCTTGTTTTAGTTGTGGGAGAAATTTCTACAACTACATATGTTGACATTCCAAAGGTTGTAAGGGAGTGTGTAAGAGAAATCGGTTATGACCGTGCAAAATACGGCTTTGACTGCGATACATGTGCAGTTATTACAGCCATAGACGAACAGTCTGCTGATATTGCACTTGGCGTTGACAAGTCTTTGGAGGCAAAGCTTGGTACAGACGATATAAGTTCAATAGGCGCGGGGGATCAGGGTATGATGTTTGGTTATGCTTGTAACGAAACAGAAGAGTATATGCCTTTAGCTATAAGCCTTGCTCATAAATTAACAAGAAAGCTTACAGCAGTCAGAAAAGAAGGCGTGCTTAATTATCTTCGCCCTGATGGAAAATCACAGGTAACAGTAGCTTATGATGAAGATGGCAAGCCTGCATACATCGATACAGTTGTTATTTCAACTCAGCACGGAGAAGATGTTGACCACAAAACGATAGAAAAGGATATGATTGAAAAGGTTATAAAACCTACAATCCCTGCAGAGTTATTGAGAAAAAATACAAAATATTACATAAACCCCACAGGACGTTTTGTAGTAGGCGGACCTAACGGAGACTCAGGTCACACAGGCAGAAAGATTATTGTTGATACATATGGTGGTTATGCTCGTCATGGTGGCGGTGCATTTTCAGGTAAGGACCCCACAAAGGTTGACAGAAGTGCAGCCTATGCAGGAAGATATGTTGCCAAAAATATTGTAGCAGCAGGTCTTTGCGATAAGTGTGAGGTACAGATTGCTTATGCTATTGGTGTAGCAGAACCCGTATCTGTTTCTGTTGAAACTTTTGGCACAGAGCACGTAGCATTAGAAAAGATAAACGAAGCAATCAAAAAGTGCTTTGACCTTCGTCCTGCAGGTATTATCAAAATGCTTGACCTCCGCCGTCCCATCTATAAGCAGACTGCGGCATATGGCCATTTTGGAAGATGCGATGTTGATCTTCCCTGGGAAAGACTTGACAAAGTAGAAGAAATCAAAGCGACACTTTAAATAGACGAATGGAGGCAGAACTATGAAAATTCTCATAGTAGATGATGAAAAGCTTCTTGTAAAAGGTATAAAATATAATTTTGAGCAGGACGGATATAATGTTGTTTGTGCATACGATGGTGAAGAAGCAATAAAGACCGCCTATGATAAGAGTATTGACCTTATCATTTTAGACCTTATGCTTCCTAAAATTGATGGATACGAGGTATGTCAGAAAATCCGTGAATTTTCAAACGTTCCGATTATAATGCTTACTGCAAAAAATGAGGATATGGATAAAATCTTAGGTCTTGAATACGGTGCAGATGACTACTTAACAAAACCCTTTAACATTTTGGAATTGAAGGCAAGGGTTAAGGCCGTATTACGTCGTATGACACCTGTTGATAATGTCTCAAAGCAGGACTCTATGATAAATGTAGGCACTGTGACATTGGATTACAATTTAAGAAGAGTTGCAATAGGTGAGCGTATTGTTGAGTTAACGGCTAAGGAATTTGACTTAATAGACCTTTTTGTATGTAATGCAGGTAAGGTATATTCAAGAGAAAATCTTTTGGATATAGTTTGGGGATATGATTATCCAGGAGATGTCAGAACAGTTGATGTTCATGTTCGTCGTCTGCGTGAAAAGATAGAGGAAAATCCTGCAGAACCACGCTTTATTCATACAAAGTGGGGGGTAGGTTACTATTTTAAAGAAGTTTAAGAAAAATCTTTTCAGTATAAAGAACAAAATCGTAGCTACATATCTTATTATTGCTACTTTGGTTTTGCTGATACTTTCGTCATATACTATAAGTACCTTGCGTACTTATCTTCTGGAACAGAAAAAACAGGAGGTATTGATGCGTGCAAACATTGTTGCAAGTGTTGATATACCTGAATTTGACGAGAA
The DNA here is from genome assembly GCA_017415145.1 of Clostridia bacterium. Lineage (GTDB taxonomy): Bacteria > Bacillota > Clostridia > UBA1381 > UBA9506 > Congzhengia. The sequence continues at coordinate 65,626 of JAFQJE010000008.1, read as the reverse complement.
AAAAATTGCAAAATCAATGGAAACTATGCCTGTTGAGGCGGGATTCCGTGTTATTATAACAGACAGTCAGACAAAGGTATTTTACGATTCCTACACAGAAGGCGGATATACAGGAAAACTTTTGGTTTATGCCCCTGTAACTGAGGTTTTGATTAACAACACAAATACATCATCATTTTACAGTGTAGATGGTGAATGGATTGTTGAAGCTGCTGTTCCTGTTATTAAAGGCGGTAATACTATAGGCTCTGTATTGGTAACATCCTCAGGAGACGATGTTGACGGACTTATCAGCCGAATTACATTGTCGATACTTATATTCGGTATTATTATAATACTCTTTGTGTTTGCTCTTGGTGTTTTTGTGGCAACAGTACTTACAAATCCCATTGTAAAGCTAACCACATTTATTAAAGATATGCCCAAGGACAAACTCCAGAAGTGTGATTTAGTAAGCCGTGATGAGGTCGGTGACCTTGTTACTGCATTTAATGAATTGATAGACTGGGTGGATGAGCTTGAAGAAAAACGCCGTGCATTCGTATCAGATGCATCTCACGAATTAAAAACTCCTCTATCCATTATTAAGTTGTTGTCTGATTCACTGATACAGACACCGCACCCTGACCCACAGTTCGTAAAAGAATTCTTAAATGATATGGGTGCTGAGGTTGAAAGGCTCACAAGAATAGTAGAGCGTCTTTTAGACCTTACAAGGATGGACCAGACAAGCAGAATGAAACAGGAATTTACATCTGTTTGCGAAATTGCACAGGAGGTTTATGAAAAGCTGATGCCGTTGGCAGAAAATAAAGAAATCAGCTTTACACTTACTAAACCTGACGATGATGTACTGATACCTATTGACCGTGACAGTATAACAGAATCAGTTTATAATATAGCTGATAACTCCATCAAATATACTGAAGATGGCGGTACAGTTAAGATGGAGGTTATGCGTGATCTGGGCAATATCCTAATAAGAATCTCCGATACAGGTATCGGTATTCCCAAGGATGAAGTACAGAAAATCTTTGACAGATTTTATAGAGTAGACAAAGCACGTGCCCGTGATACAGGTGGCACAGGTCTTGGCTTGTCTATTGCAATGGATGCAGTAAAGCTTCACGGTGGATATATTGAAGTATCCAGCGAGGAAGAAAAGGGCAGTACCTTTACAATTGTTTTGCCCTATGATTCTGAGAGCGCTATGCCTGTGTCAGTTGTAGAAAACATAGAAAATCCTGAAAATCTATTGACAGAAGAATAAATACGTGCTAAAATTAACTTGTTAACAGGGGAGTCCGTAGGCGGACTGAGATGAGGTAATCTAACTTCGACCCTTATAACCTGATTTGGGTAATGCCAACGAAGGGAGTTACTTTTATCTTTCGTATTTTGGATGCACCCGGATTGGGTGCATCTTTTATTTTAATACGGGAGGAAGAGAAAACATGAAAACAAAAAAGATGACCCTTTCTGCAGTAATGATTGCTTTGTCTGCGGTACTTTCTATGGTAAAGGTGTATGAATTGCCATTAGGTGGTTCGATTACACTGCTTAGTATGCTGCCGGTAGCGGCAGTTGCAATCTGCTATGGGACAAAAACAGGACTATTTGTATCGTCAATTTATGCCTTTGTGCAGATAGCCCTTGATTTAGGAAAGCTTATGGGTTATGGTATGACACCCCTTACTTGGATGGGATGTGTGGTATTTGACTACATAGTTGCATTTGGTGCGATAGGACTTGCGGGTATCTGGCGCAACAAAGGAACTGTGGGTATGTGTGCAGGTGTAGCACTTGCGTGTGTGGTAAGATTTATTTCCCACTTTATTTCAGGTGCAATTGTATTTGCAGTTTGGTGCCCTGATGGTTGGAATGTTTATTGGTATTCAGTAGTCTACAACGGAAGCTATATGCTACCTGAATTAATACTTACCACAATCGGTGCGCTGCTTTTATTCAGAGTACCTCAAGTAAAGAAATTAATAGAAAGCAGATAAAAAAAGAAGTCAGTAGCAAAAGCTACTGACTTCTTTTTGTTTAAAATAATATCTTAAGTGCAGATGTTACATTTTTGGCATAAAGCACATCAAGTCCTGCAGGAACGTTAAGTCCTTTTTTGTTTGAGTCAGGCACTATGCACTTTGCAAAACCCAACTTTTTTAATTCGTTCAGGCGCTTTTCAAGCTGCACAACTGCCCGTAACTCGCCTGTCAATCCAACTTCGCCGATTAACGCAATATCAGGCGGGATTTCGGCGTTCTTGAATGCTGATGCCATAGCACATATTATACCTAAGTCTGCTGCAGGCTCGGAAATCTTAATTCCGCCTACGATGTTTACATAAATATCCTGATTAGAGAGGTTATATCCTACTCGTTTTTCTAAAACTGCAATCAGCATATTAACGCGGTTGTAGTCTGCTCCTGTCATCATTCTTCGGGGAGCAGGGAAGAAGGTTTGTGAAACTAATGATTGAACCTCAGCAAGCAGGGGTCTTGTGCCCTCTAATGTACAGATTACAGTTGAGCCCGATGTTTTCTCAGGTCTGCCCTCCAACATCATCGAGGAGGGATTTTTGACCTCAATTAAACCCTCGCCTGTCATTTCAAATACACCGATTTCGTTGGTAGAGCCGAAACGGTTTTTTACGGCTCTTAGTATTCTGTGACTCTGATGCCTCTCTCCCTCAAAGTGGAGAACGCAGTCGACCATATGTTCTAGCACTTTAGGACCTGCTAAATTTCCGTCTTTTGTAACGTGACCTACAATGAATACTGCAATGGAGTTTTCCTTTGCAAATTTCATCAACGATAGCGTAACATCTCTTACCTGACTTACAGTTCCGGGAGCAGATGCAATGTCAGGATTAAACATTGTCTGAATTGAGTCAATTATCAATATATCAGGCTTTAAATCCTGAGCGTTTTTGATGATTGAGTTTATGTCCGTTTCAGCTAAAAGATAAAAATCCTGTGTGATACCGATTCGGTCAGCACGCATCTTTAATTGTTTTTCGGATTCTTCTCCTGAAACATAGAAAAAGCTTGTGCCTTGTTCCAGTGATTTTATAAGCTGAAGAAGAATTGTGGATTTACCAATACCAGGCTCGCCGCCAACTAAGACTAATGAACCTTCTACGATTCCGCCGCCTAAGACTCTGTCTAGCTCTCCGATACCACAGACGATGCGGTTATCCTTAGTGGTGCTGACAGAAGAAAGTTTAACAGGGACGGAGAAGGATTGGGTAACCTTTTTTGATGTCTTGGATGTTACAACAACTTCTTCTGCCAAAGTGTTCCAACCGCCGCAGTCGGGACATTTTCCTATCCATTTTGGAGATTCATAGCCACATTCGGAGCATATATAAATAACTTTTGATTTCATAAAATCAACCTCTATTCTTGAGGAATTTCCTCTGTTGGTACAGGTGTTACTATAGGAGTGGGTGACTCTTGAGGGGGAGGTGTTTCAGAAGGAGTTTCTGATTGCTCAGGCTCTACTTTCATAGTCCCGTGGATTTCCACCCTGTCTTTACCTGCGTACGTACTTTTTGAAAGAACACTGCGGGAAATTTCTTCCCCGTTTTCGAAAACAATTTTATAAGCGATATGAGAGCTTCCTGTTGTGCCTTCGCTCTCAATCTTGATTTCACCCTCGGGGAGTGTAGCGTCTTTCTTTACAATTACTTTGGGTGATGATGATCCTGTCTGCTGTGTTGTGATTTTTATTTCACGTTCAGGATGCTCGTCAGTTCCCACAATAACAATCGTATTTATTCCGCCCTCGGCAATAGCACGTATTTCTACAGGCATTGAGGTGTTGTTTTTAAAACAGAAATCTGTTCCGCCGTAAGAAACTGTAGCGTCTCTGCCTTTGGGAACGTAAGCCACAGGAAGTGTGTGATTGCGTCTTTCGGTAATTTCCAAATCTGCAAAAACAACTGCATTATACATAGTTGAAGATACCTGACATATACCGCCGCCAATTCCTGGTTGAACTGTGTTTCCGACATACACGTTAGCGATTCTAAAACCACGTTCTACAGTTCTTGGACCTACAACGTTGTTGTAAGAAAATTCATCTCCGGGAGCAAGTACATAACCATTGATTTTTTCGCAGGCAAGTTTTATGTTGTATGCTCTGTCGGCGCTTGAGGAGGAGTAATCTGTAGAATATCTTCCTAACTCGTGTGTAAGAAGTGTTTTACGAAGCTTTTCGGAAGTGATGTCCGGTTGTGTAATTTTTGCAGTGATATTGATTGTGTCGGATGCAGAATTTTCTATAGCATCTTCAATATCGCCCTTTTTTATTGACACTCCGGGTTGGCTTTCCGTGAATATAATTCTGTGGTTTTCTATTTTGTAGCTTGCCTCAATAGGCATAACGCTTGTATATCTTTTTATGTATTCGTATGTGATTTCTTCAGGTTCAACATGCTTTAAATTAACGTTTATAGAAGAACTGTCACCTAAGAGACAGTAAGACAACCCTTCTTTTACCTCGTTATATAAAATGCCCTGACCGGCTTTGCCCCGGGTAATAATGAGAGAGTTGTTCCCATATTCAATTTTGTTGTCGATTGCGGTAATTTCAAGATTTCTAGAGAGTAAGTCAATCTTTTTCTGCAGAGCCGCTTCATCAAATAAAAGAGAAAAGTCAACACTGACAGGGTTTTTCTTAAGAGAACGAATTTCTGAAAATCTGGCAAGGAATTTTTTTGTACGACCGTAAGAAAACGCCTCATCTGCCATTTTCTCCGTATCAAGAGCGGGCAAAACTTCCAAGGACTCAAAAGATATTTCGGAGTCTCCCGCTTTTAAGGTTACATTTTTAGATAGAGACATATCAAAGATTTCGGGAATTTGTGCGATTAATTCTTCCCTTGTTAAACCTGATACATCAGTGTTGTTGATAAATACACCCTCATATACCTTGTCGTATGTAAGATACTTCACAGTAAAACCTGTAAATGAAACCAAAAGCACCAAAATACAAATAAAGAGAGCCAAAATTCCCTTATTTTTAATTTTGTAATTGTGTTTTTGTGTCCTTGCCAAAATTACCACCTCATAAAATTACATATTTAAAAACCAAACCCCAAAGTTCAGATAACCGGCATAAATTAAAAACAAAAGATAGGGAATTAATAAAATGCCAGAAATTTTTTGTGTTTTGTAGAATGTTGAAACTGTCAGTGCTACAAACACGAACAGAACAACAAGCAATATAAATGCGGCAAGAAAAGCTCTAAAGTTAAAGAAAACTATGGACCAGAAGAAGTTAAGTAAAAGCTGAAAAGCAAAAAGCGTAACACCGTCTGGTGAGTAGTCACTCTTAAGATAAAACAAAAGGCTTACACCCATTAAAAGATAGAGAATACCCCATACAACTGAAAACAGATTGGCGGGTAGTGCGTAAGGCGGCTTAATAAGTACATCGTAAATATATACGTTGTTTCTGATTAAAAAGCCTGACAGTGCACCAACAAGTATGGGAATAGCCACAATAAATGCCGATTTTAAGAAGTTTTTCATATAATATACCTCACTTATACAAAATATGGTATATTATATGGAACAAAAGCAAAAATATACTTTATTAAAATAAGGTGCGGAAAAAGCATTTTCCACACCTTGAGTAAATCGTATTATCTGTTGCTGTTTCTGTTAGCGCGGATAGCGTCAGCTGTTTTGATAAGCTCTTCTTCCAATGCACGTAAAACGTCGTCTGCGTACTGGTTGGCACCAAGTCTGATTTCGCGTGAGTTCTGCTGAGCACTGTCAACAATCTGATTTGCTTTTGCATAAGCCTGCTGTGTGATGTCGTGTTCGTTAACCATAGCAGCAATTTTTTCTTCTGTTTCTTTAATCATTGTCTCAGCTCTTTTTTGTGCGTCGTTTATGATTCTCTGACGTTCATTGTTAACCCACTTAGCCTGGCTTAATTCTTCAGGTAACTTGTTTTTCATTTCCTGAAGCATGTCGAGTAACTCATCCTTGTCAATAATGCCGCGTCCCCAGAAGGGAATAGTGGGGCATCCGTCAATTTTTTCTTCGATAGACTCAATGATTTTTTCGATATCCATTGTCCTACACTCCTTTTTCGATTTTATCTGTAATGTCCTTAATGATTTCTTCGGGTATTAAACCGTCGGCATTTCCGCCAAAGCGGCAAATTTCCTTAACCACACTGGAACTAATATATAAACAATTTAAGTTGGTTACCATAAAAACAGTTTCCACATCAGGAGCAAGCTTTTTATTGAGCATTGCCATCTGGAATTCGTATTCAAAATCAGAAATTGCACGAAGTCCGCGGATAACTGTGTGAGCTTTTGATTGTTTTACAAAATCAACCAAAAGACCTCCGAATGATTCTACCTCACAATTGGGAATGTCTTTTGTACATTTTTTTATAAGCTGGATTCTTTCTGCAACAGAAAAAAGGGGAGTTTTCTGACTGTTGTCCAAAACTGCCACAATAACCTTATCAAAGAGCTTGCAGCTACGTTTTATTATGTCTAAATGACCGCAAGTGATTGGGTCAAAGCTACCGGGATAAACTGCTATTTTCAAGGTGCTCACTCTTTCATTATCAAAATTTTTACCCTGCCGTATTTCTTATCCTTTATAATATTAAACGAGTGTGTTGAAAAGTCAGGCGTGGTTTCGGTGTCGTACTCTAATACTATAAAACCATCATCATTTAAAATACCCGATTCCTTAATTGCCTTTAAAGATTTATCATAGAGATCAGACTCATACGGTGGGTCAATAAAAATTATGTCAAATTTCTTATTTGTGCTTTTGATAAACTCTATGCTGTCAGTATTTATAACTGAGCTTAAATCAACAAGATGTGTTGCCTCAAGATTTTTCTTTGTAATATCTATTGACTGTGCTGATTTATCCACGAAAGTACACTCACCGGCACCGCGGCTTAAGGCCTCGATGCCCAGAGAACCGCTTCCTGAGAATAAATCCAGAACACAGGCGTCAGGTATATTAAAAGCAATCATATTAAAAACTGATTCTTTAACTCTGTCTAAAGTGGGGCGTACATCAAGCCCTTCTGAGGTTATGAGTTTTTTGCCTCTTGCACTGCCTGAAATAACTCGCAAAACACTACCTCCAATTTTAGACATACTATCACTATATATTTTATAACAAATATTAAGAATGTCAAGGTATTTCAAAAAAAGTCAACTAAATGTAACCTTAGTGTCAAAAATCTTTAATATTTGGCGATGAATTGCGGCATTTTCAGGAGATTTAAGCTTTCTGTCATTAGCTAGGATCTCATTTGCAGCAATTGATGTTTGAGCCAGTAACTGCTTGTCACAATAAATGTTTGCAATTTTAAATGTTAAGAGCCCGTGCTGACGTGAACCGAAGAACTCTCCCGGACCGCGCAGTTTTAAGTCTTCTTCTGCAATTTTAAAGCCGTCAGAACTGTTTTTCATAATTGCCATTCTTGGAGTATCCACAGGAACGTTTTCTCCGGGGAAGAGAATACAGTATGCCTTATCGCTGCCTCTTCCAACACGTCCACGCAGCTGATGCAACTGTGAAAGACCGAAGCGAGCGGCATTCTCTATAACCATTACAGACGCATTTGGTACGTTTACGCCGACCTCTATAACGCTGGTTGCGACAAGTATTTTAATCTCGCCGTCTTTGAATCGACGCATAATATCGTCTTTTTCTTTAGGCTTCATCTTACCGTGCAAAAATTCAACACCACTGTCAAATAACTTTTTAAGCTCCGTACTGTGTGTCATTACATCTTTTATTCCTTCGATTTCAGAAGGCTCAACTGCAGGACAGACAACATAAGCCTGTCTTCCTGCATCTGTTTCTTTTTTCAAGAAAGCATTAATTCTCGCTCTCATATCTTCACCCAAAACAAAAGTGTCAATGGGCTTTCTTCCGGGCGGAAGCTCGTCGATAATCGATATATCTAAATCTCCGTAGAGAATAATAGCTAAAGTTCTTGGAATAGGGGTTGCAGTCATAATTAAAACATGAGGATTTTTTCCTTTTTGTTCTAAAGACTTCCTTTGTGCCACACCAAATCTGTGTTGCTCATCGGTAACAATTAAAGCAAGATTTCCAAGCTCTGTTTTTTCGCTGATTAGTGCATGAGTTCCAACAATAACCTGTACTTTTCCTGCGCGGATATCTTCCGTGACGTTTTTTCGTTCTTTTTGTGTCATTGAACCTGTTATGAGTGCAACTTTGATATCAAAAGGTTTAAAAAGTTCTGTTAATGTTTCATAGTGTTGAGCGGCTAATATTTCCGTTGGTGCCATCATGGCAGAGGTGTATCCAGCTTGAGAGCACACAAATATAGCAGCGGCAGCTATCATTGTTTTTCCACAACCTACATCGCCCTGAACCAGTCTGCTCATAGGAGATGTTTTTTTGATATCGCCACATATTTCTTTTATAACTCTGTCCTGTGCATTTGTTAACGGATAGGGGAGTGACGATATAAAATCTTTTACACAATCTGTATTTTTTAGCGGAATAGAAACAGATGATGTTCTGTCTTCGCGTAAGTACCTTAACGCAGTCTGGAATATAAACAACTCATCAAAAGCAAGTCGTCGTTTAGCGATTGAAAGTGCTTCATTATCTTTGGGAAAATGGATGTTTCTAATAGCGTAGCTTAAAGTACAGAGCTTATACTTTTTGCGTATGCTTTCAGGCAGGATTTCAGGAATTTCAAATTTTTTAATAGCATCTGCAACTGCCGACATAATATTTTTTTGTGTAATTCCTGCAGCCAGACTGTATATGGGATAAATTCTGCCTGTTATGGCGTTCTTTCCGCTTTCTTCAAAAAGAGGAGAGTGCATCTGCATTCTGCCTGAAAAGGATGCTTTTCCGAAGAAAATATACTCTTTTTTAAAATCAAGCATATTTTTTATGTAATGGTTATTAAACCAGACAATCTCTAAATACCCTGTGCCGTCAGAAACTTTTAGGGAGCACACATACATATTTTTTCTGACAAAATTTTCCCGCAAAGGAGTAACGGCACGGGCTCTGATGCACACCGTGTCACCGTCTTTGATTTCTGCAATCTTTTTAATAGTAGTTCTGTCCTCGTAAGCACGGGGATAAAAATGCAGTAAATCTTCCACAGAATAAATACCAAGCGTGCGGAAAGATTCCGCACGCTTCTGTCCAATTCCTTGTAAAACTGTGATATTCTGATTTAATAAGTCTGACAAAAAAATCACACCTTATTCAACAGAGTAAATAAAGTCATATAAAGGCTGTCCGCCCATATATACTAAAACGTCCAAGTCGGGATATAATTCTTCTAATTCTTCGGAAATATCCTCTAACTGTTCATCGCTAATATCCCCGCCTAAATAGATACTGATGATTGCGCTGTCATCATCTACTTCTTTTTTGAGAAGTTCTTTTAATACAGCAAGGGAATCTTCGCCCACAACGGCTATTTTGCCATCGCGTAATCCCATAATTGTATTTTCAGGATACTCTTTATCTTCGAATGTAAAATGTCTAACTGAGTATGTTACTGAGCCAGTCTTAGTATTCGCGATAGCATCATTCATAGCCTCAACATTTTCTTCCATTGACATTGCGGGATCGAAAGCAAGACGTGCAGCAATACCTTCAGGTACAGAACGTGTTTCTAATACTATGATTTCTTTCTTTGTAAGATCAATAACCTGTTTTGCCGCCATGATAATATTCTTATTGTTGGGCAGAATAACAACGTATTTTGCGTTTATTGATTCAACTGCTGACAAAATATCGTCAGTAGAGGGGTTCATTGTCTGACCGCCTTTGATTACCTTATCAACACCCATATCAAGGAAAATGCTCTCGAGTCCGTCACCTGCAGCAACTGCAGCAAAGCCTACTTCCTTTTCAGGTTCTTGGGATGTATTGTCAGCGGTGCTGGCACCTTCGTCATGCTGATATTTCATATTATCAATTTTAATATTTATAAGCTCACCGATTTTTAAAGCTTCTTCAATAACAAAACCGGGGTTATTTGTATGAATGTGCACCTTAACAACATCGTCATCGTCAATTACAACCATACAGTCGCCTTTTTTCTCAATTCTGTCACGGAAAAGTGTAACAGAAGATGACTCTTTGCCCTTGTTAATTAAAAACTCGGTGCAGTAAACAAATTTAATATTTGCATCGGCAACTTTTTTATCAATTGTTGTATTAACGCTTACCTGAGAGTCGTTTAACTCTACCATTTTACCTGTCTCTAGGTATTCTAACGCACCCTCTAAGATGTATACAAGACCCTGGCCGCCTGAGTCAACAACGCCTGCAGCCTTTAACTGAGGTAAGAGCTCGGGTGTTCTTGCTAAACTTTCCTGACCGGCAATGGTTGCAGCGCGAACGATTTCTACAATGTCGCCTGTGGTATCGAGGGCGGCAATTGCAGCATCAGCTGCATCCCTTGCAACGGAAAGAATTGTACCTTCCATAGGTTTCATAACAGCCTTGTAGGCTGCCGCTACACCTTCTTTAAAACATTCGGCAACGTCTTTTGCGTCAGCGGTGGTAAGACCAACTAAGCGTCTTGACATACCGCGGAAAACCTGAGATAAAATTACACCTGAGTTACCGCGTGCACCACGCAAAGACGCTGATGCTACAGCTGACATAACTTTTTCTACAGATGTGTAGTCATTAGCTAAAATGTCTTTAGCTGCAGCGGAAATTGTCATAGACATATTAGACCCTGTATCACCGTCAGGAACAGGGAATACGTTTAAGTCATTTAAAATAATTTTATTGTTACAAAGCTTGTTCGCACCTGATAAAAAGGCACGGCTCAACCCTTCGTAATCAGCAGTATATAACAATCTTAGCACCTCCGAAATTAACTGATACGTACGCCTTCGACGTTAACGTTGACACTGCCAACCTTAAAGCCTGTTGCGTTTTCTACAGCGTACTTTACGTTTTCGATGATGCTCTCACACGTAACGTTGATGTTCACGCCGTATTCTACTATGATGTGTAAATCCAGACTGATTTTGTCATCAGCTGTTGTTACATTTATGCCTTTTGTAATTGAATCCCATTTTAACAGTGATGCAATGCTGTCAGAAGCACTTTTATACGCCATACCAACAACGCCGTAGCAAGTAGATGTTGCTACGCCTGCAATTCTGGCAATGACATTTTCAGATACAACGATAGCGCCGTTTTCATTTTCAGTTTTGATAGCCATATAGTTTACCTTGACCTTTCTGCCTGCGATATATAAAGTCTCGCTGCTGCAGGCGTACATCGAGACTGTATGTACGTTCAAACATTTATATACGCAATTATTATACCATAAAAAATATGAAAAGGGAAGAGTAAATTAAAATATTTTTACAAAAAGATTACAGCACAGCGAAACCGCCGTGCTGTAAGGTTTTAGTTTCTGTCGCCCTGAGGCACTTTGTCTTTGAAGAGCAGTGTGATACACCACAGACCTGCAAGACCTACAAGGGAGAAAATAATTCTGCTCATTACCGATAACTGGCCACCGAAGAAGTATCCTACCAAATCAAGACCGAAAAGTCCGATTGAGCCCCAGTTTAAAGCGCCTACGATTACCAGAATAAGACTGATGTTATCTAATAGTTTCATAGTACCAACCTTTCCCCCGCAATAAAATATACAGAAGGCAGCGGGTACACCTTCCAATATGCTTTTAGTTTTAACTTTTGTCTTACATATTATGCAACTACTTTTAATATATATTATTGAGGTGAGAAATATGCAAAGAGCAGGAGAATTAAGACAAAAAGAGGTTATTAACATAAATGACGCTATGAGATTAGGTTATGTATGTGATGTGGAAGTAAGTCTCTGTAAGGGAGAAATCGAAGCAATCGTAGTTCCTGGAAAAATGAAAATTTTAAATTTTTCAAAAAAAGATGATATAGTAATTCCGTGGTGCAAAGTCAAGGTAATTGGCGATGTAATCTTAGTGGATATTCCTTGTAGATGTGAATAAGAAACAACGAGAGTTCTTGACTGAACTCTCGTTGTTTCTTATTGACCTGCTTTTGGTTTAAATGTTGCACACTCAACTGAGCATTGCTGAACAGGGTCACAAGTGGTAACCTTGATGCAATCGGCAAAGCATTTTTCGCCTTCGCCGTGATATTCACAGTTTGTTACAGTACAGGCAATGCCTGATATGGGTTGTTCTTTTCTTTCGTTCATACGAATACCTCCTTTTTTATTAGGATGGCTGAAAATGAAGAAAATATACAAAACAAAAGCGAGGATTAATCCTCGCTTTTGTTTTGTATAAACGCTTTTAATTTTTCAAATGTTATATTGCTTATGTGATGCTCAATCTTGCAGGCGTCCTCTTTGGCTGTGATTTCGTCAACTCCGATTGACATAAGAGCTTTAGTTATAATCTGATGACGCTCATATACACGTTCTGCAATCATAAGACCTTTCTCTGTTAAAGAAATGCTCCCGTCAGTGTCTACCGTGATATAGCCTTCTTCACGGAAATTCTTCATAGCAACAGACACGCTGGGCTTTGACACCATAAGCTCGTGAGCAACGTCGATACTTCTTACGCTGCCTTTTTTATTTTTTAAAACAAGTATAGTTTCCAAGTAATTCTCGGCTGATTCTTTAATAATCATAAAAACACCTCGCAAAGTGATACAAAAATTTTATCATATCTTAAAGAATTAGTCAATAACCTGATATCCTTGAGCAACTATAGTATCCTTTAAAACAGAAATATCAATTTCCTTAGAAAGTATAATTTTTGCCTGTTTTTCTGTATGAGAAGGAATGACCTCTAAAACGCCGTCAATAGCTTCTAAGGTACTCTTTACTCTTGCTTCACAGTGAGGACACATCATTCCTTCGATTTTAAGCGTAATTTCCATAGTTTTTTTCTCCTTTTTAGCTCTTATTTTCATATCGTGTTTTGCACTTTTTATATCTTTAAAGTTAAGCCTTAAGGCATTGGTAACAACACAAAAGCTTGATAAGCTCATAGCCGCTGCTGCAATCATAGGGTTAAGCTGAATGCCAAATGCCGGAATTAAAACCCCTGCTGCAACGGGAATACCGATTGTGTTATATATAAATGCCCAGAAAAGATTTTCGTAAATATTTTTAAGCGTCATGCGGCTGAGTCTGATTGCTGCAGGAACATCAGAAATTGAATTTTTCATCAATACGATGTCTGCAGCATCTATTGCAATATCAGTTCCTGCACCGATTGCAATACCGATGTCAGCAGAAGTAAGTGCAGGTGCGTCGTTTATGCCATCCCCGACCATTGCTACTTTGCCATTTTGTTTTAATTTCTTTATCACTTCATCTTTTCCTGCAGGGGTGACGTTTGCTATTACTTCATCAACGTCAACCTGTGTTTTTACGGCGGTTGCAGTAGTTTCGTTGTCGCCTGTGAGCATAACAACACGTATTCCCATGTTTTTTAATTCTTTAATTGCATCATGACTGTCTTCTTTTATAGCATCAGCCACGGCAATAATTCCTAAGAATTGTTTATCTTTAATAAAGAACAGGGGGGTGCATCCTTTTTCTGCTAATTGCTCATAGGAAATTACAAGATTACCGGGGATAGTGATGAATTTTGAAATAAAGTGAAGATTTCCACCAACAACATGAGCACCGCCCACAGTAGCTTCAATGCCGTTTCCTGAAGATACGTTAAAGTCAGTGCTTTCAAATAATTCAACATTCAACTCTTCTGCTCTTTTTACAACAGCACGGGCTAATGGATGCTCGCTTTTTGCCTCCAATGCGTAAGCGTAACGCAAAAGTGTTACTTTCTCAATACCATCTGCAGTAATGATATCAGTAACAACAGGCTCTCCCTTTGTGATAGTACCTGTTTTATCAAGTGCAACTACTGAAATTTTGCCTGCTTCCTCTAAAGAAACTGCGGTTTTAAAGAGTATACTATTTTTAGCGCCTACACCGCTTGCTACCATAATTGCAACTGGTGTAGCAAGACCTAACGCACAGGGACAGCTTATAACAAGCACAGAAATACCTCGTGCCAGTGCAAAACCAATACTTTCGCCTGATGCTAACCATACAATAATAGTAATCAAAGCGATTGCCATAACTACAGGAACAAACACACTTGATACCTTGTCGGCAGCCTTAGCAATAGGTGCCTTTGTAGCAGATGCATCACTTACCAACTTTATAATCTGAGAAAGAGTAGTATCCGCACCAACTTTTTCTGCACGGCAACGGACATATCCTGATTTGTTAATAGTAGCAGATGTTATACGGTCGCCCATTTCCTTATCCACAGGAATACTTTCGCCTGTGATGGCAGATTCATCAACTGCACAGTGACCTGATACAACAATACCGTCAGCAGGAAAACTCATACCCGATTTTACTATAAATATATCGCCTTTTTTGATGTCTTTTGCTTCGATTTCTTTTTCTGCACCGCCCACTTCAATAATAGCAGTTTTAGGCGCTAATTTCATCAGACTCCTTAAGGCATTTGTGGTCTTGCCCTTTGAACGTGCTTCAAGCATTTTTCCCACTGTAATCAGTGCTAATATCATAGCAGCAGATTCAAAATAAAATTCATGCAGATAGTGATAGGCATCAGCTCTCGCACCTGTCATAGCAAAGAGAGCATAGGTACTGTAAATAAACGCAGCTCCTGAGCCTAATGATACTAGCGTGTCCATATTGGGTGCACGGTTAATGAGACCTTTTGTACCACTGATGAAAAACCTTTTGTTTATAAACATAACAATTAATGTGAGCAGGAGCTCTAATATTCCTATACCGATATAATTTCTGTCGAAAAACTGGGGCACAGGAAATCCCCACATAACGTGTCCCATAGAAACATACATTAAAATAGCAAGGAAAATTATTGATGCAACAAAACGCCTTTTCAGATATGGAGTTTCTTTATCTTCTAAAAAGCCCTCTGAATCTTCTTTTTTTGAGCCTTTGAGATTTGCACCATAACCTGCAGCCTCAACCGCTTTTATAATTTCGTGGTTTGCGGCTGTACCTTCTACAGTCATTGAATTGGTAAGCAGATTGACAGAACATGATGAAACGCCATCAACATCTGACACTGCTTTTTCCACACGGGCGGAACAGGCTGCACAACTCATGCCTGTAATATTAAATTGGGTCATAATATTGCCTCCAAAAATGCACAATAATCTAATATAAATATATCATAAAGGCAACAATAAATCAACAAACAAATTTTAATAAAAAGTATTGACAAATCCTTCCGGTTATGTTAGACTAACTGTGGAGTTAGCAAAGACTAACTTGATATTTGATTGAAATCAGGCGATTATTATGAATTTAAAAGAAGCAAAAGAAGGAATAGAATATATTATCAAACAAATTGATACAGACGATGAGGAGTTGGACGCCTTTTTGTTTTCTTTGGGTTGCTACAGTGGTGAACCGATTACTGTTATATCCAAATCAAGAGGCGGTTGTGTAGTTTCTATTAAAGACGGCAGATATAATATTGACAATCAGCTTGCAGAAGCGATTATTGTCTGAGTTTTAAAAAAAGCAATCTGTTCAGCTGATTACTTTTTTGCCAATGAGTTAGACGCAACTAACCCAAATGGATACAAATTTTATTTACATATCATCAGGAGGAAGTACAAAAATGAGAATTGCATTAACGGGCAATCCAAATAGTGGCAAAACTACAATGTATAATGCCCTAACCGGCAAAAATGAAAAAGTCGGCAACTGGGCAGGTGTTACAGTAGATAAAAAAGAAAGCCCTGTAAAAAAGAGTATATATAGTGATGAGAAAATCATAGCAATAGATTTGCCAGGGGCATACTCTATGTCTCCTTTTACATCAGAGGAGAGTATCACAAGTCAATATGTTAAAAATGAAAATCCCGATGCTATCATCAATATTGTAGATGCTACAAATCTGAGCCGTAGTTTGTTCTTTACAACCCAACTTTTAGAGCTGGGAATTCCTGTTGTGATAGCTCTAAATAAATCTGATATTAATGAAAAGAAAGAAACAGTAATTGATATAAAAACGCTGGAAAAGCTCTTAGGTTGCCCGGTTATTGAAACTGTATCCACATCTGCTGAAGGAATGAAGGAAATTGTTGCTGCAGCAATTTCTGTTGTTGGAAAAGGGCAGACAGCACCGTACATACAGGGAGAAGTTGATACTACAAACAAGTCAGAGGTTGAGTCTGCAGACAGAAAACGTTTCAGCTTTGTAAATGGTATAGTAAAAGCGGTTGAAACTCGCAAGGTTCTTACAAAAGATAAGAATTCACAGGATAAAATTGATGCAGTTTTAACAAATAAACTGGTAGGTATTCCCATATTTGCAGTTGTTATGTACTTTGTGTTCTGGATTTCACAGGCAGGCCCCGGTGTATGGGCTGCAGACTGGCTTGTTGGTTTATTAGAAAGCGGTCAGGAATGGGTAGCGCAGTTTTTTGAAAATGCAAATCCGCTACTTACAGCCCTCTTGATTGACGGTGTTATCGGCGGTGTGATTGCAGTTATTGGATTCTTACCACTAGTAATGGTAATGTATTTTTTAATTGCACTTTTAGAAGATTGCGGCTATATGGCACGTGTATCTGTGGTATTAGACCCTATATTTAAAAAAGTTGGATTGTCAGGAAAATCTGTAATTCCTTTTGTTATCGGCACAGGTTGTGCAATCCCCGGTGTTATGGCTTGCCGTACTATAAGAAATGAACGTGAACGCAGAGCCACGGCTATGCTGGCACCGTTCATGCCTTGTGGGGCAAAGCTGCCTGTTATTGCTCTTTTTGCAGGGGCATTCTTTAAAAATGCTACATGGGTTGGACCTTTAATGTACTTTGCAGGTATTGTGATTATATTTATCGGGGCACTCATTATAAACAAGATTACAGGCAACAGCAAGAAAAAGTCTTACTTTATTATGGAATTGCCTGAGTATAAAATACCAAGTATCTGGCGTGGGATAAAATCTATGTGCTCACGTGGTTGGGCATACATCGTAAAGGCTGCTACAATTATCTTACTCTGTAACACAGCAGTACAGATTATGCAGACTTTTGACTGGAGCTTCGCAGTTGCAGAGTCAGCGCAAACTTCTATACTTGAATCGTTAGCGCAACCCTTTGCATATCTGCTTATTCCTGTTGTTGGGTATCATGCATGGCAATTTGCGGCTGCGGCAATTACTGGTTTTATTGCTAAAGAAAATGTTGTTGCAACCATTGCGGTTTGCTTTGCACTTACTGATGTGACAAAAGAACTTCCTGGTGCTGCACCAGAACTTACAGCTGTGGCGGCTTTAGCTTATCTTATGTTTAACCTTTTTACACCTCCTTGCTTTGCTGCTATCGGTGCTATGAACTCAGAAATGAAGAGTGCAAAATGGCTCTGGGGCGGTATCGGTTTACAGCTTGGGGTTGGCTATACAGTAGGCTATCTTGTATATACGATAGGTACACTCATCACAGCACCTGAAAGCTTAGGTATAAGCACGGCAATTGCCGGTGGTATTGCAGTAGCAGTTTTTGTTGGAATTTTGGCATACCTGTGTAAAAAAGCAGATAAAACAGTAAATAAATCGGTTGAAATATCTTTGGAAAAATAAGGTGATTTTGTGGATAATATAATTTTGATTGCAGTGATCGTTGCAGTAGTAGGACTTGCAGCTTTTTACGTGTATAAAGCCAAGAAAAACGGAAAAAAATGTATTGGTTGTCCTGAGAGTGGCAACGGATGTTGTTTATGCAATTGCTCAAAAGAGTAGACATACAAATTTTCATAATAAAAAAGCCGTGTTAGGATTTATTTCCTGCACGGCTTTTCTCAGTTTTATTTACTTTTGTAATAGAGCATACAGTGACAATATCCTTCAAATTCAGGGTCTTTAATCTGTGCTTTAAATTCTTCACACATGCACTTGTTTTCCTCTGTTCTCTCTAATTTGCAGGGGCAATATCCGCCTGTTCGTTCCAGTCCTTCCTGAATGGTTTCTACAATTTCTTTATCATCATTAAATTTTACTTTCATCACGTTACCTCATGCGCTCTTTCATAGCCCTGTCCATATTACGTTTGGCGTCTTTTTCGGCAATTGCCTCACGCTTGTCATAAGCCTTTTTACCACGGGCGAGTCCAAGTTCAATCTTTACCTTACTACCAAGAAAATACACAGACAATGGTATTAGGGATACACCTGTTTCTTTGGTTTTGCCGATTAATTTCATAATTTCTTTTTTGTGAAGGAGCAGACGTCTTGGTCTAAGTGGGTCTTTGTTGAAAATATTGCCCTTTTCATAAGGGCTAATGTGCATGCCCAAAAGAATAGCCTCCCCTGTTTTTACAGAAACATAGCTGTCCTTTAGATTTACCTGACCTGCTCTTATTGACTTTACTTCAGTGCCGAAAAGCTCTATGCCTGCCTCGAATTTTTCATCAATAAAATAGTCGTGATATGCCTTTTTGTTGTTAGAAATAATTTTTTTTGAACGAGTTTCCATAAATACCTCTTAATATTTTACAAAAATGTGCCGTCGGTTACCCGACGGCACACACAATGGTTAATTAGTCGATTTCGATTAAACCGTAGCCGCCTTTCTTTCTGCGGTAAACGAGGTTCTTGTCGCCGGTCTTATCGTTTGTGAAAATAAAGAATTCGTGGCCGATAAGGTCAAGCTGAAGTACAGCTTCTTCGGGAGACATAGGCTTTGTTTCGACAGTTTTAATTCTCACAATCTGATTAGCCTCATCGTCAACGGGAAGAGCGGGAATTCTGTCAAATATAACAGTTTCTGTGAATTCCTTCTTCATTCTCTTTTCCATTCTTGTTTTGTTTTTACGGAGCTGGCGCTCTAAAACATCGACTGATGTGTCGATTGATACGTACATATCGGGAGTAGCTTCTTCTACACGGATTATCAGATTACCAGAACGGATAGTAGCTTCAACAATCTGCTCGTCACGCTGAACGCTCAAAGTGACTATTGCTTCTGTTTCTTTGGAGAAGTACTTGTCTAGCTTTGCGTAGGCTTCTTCAACCCTTGCTTTAAGACCATCTGTTAAATCAATCTGCTTACCTGTAATTGTGATTTTCATAACCGTCACTCCTTTTCTTATGAGGAAAACAGTAGACTGCTTTCTCTTTATGTATATAGTATACCATATATTGTTAGTTTTGCAAAGGTTTTTTTCGAATTTAACAGATATTTAATCTTTTCAATTCATATAATTTAGTAAATATTGACGGAGGTAGTGATTTTGAAACCTGTATTTTCTTTTATTTTAATGACTTTTATCCTGTTTATAAATTCATATAGTATAGAGGCGATTTCTGTGTCGGCAGAGTGTGCATGCGTAATAGATGCTGCTACAGGCCGTGTTATTTATGATAAAAATATGGAAAAGCGGCACACAATGGCAAGTACTACGAAGATTATGACGGCGTTGGTAGCCTTAGAAAACTCAAAGCCTGACCAGATTGTGACAGTGTCTAAAAATGCTGCCGGCAAGGAAGGAACGAGCCTCTACTTAAAGGCAGGACAGAAGGCAACTATGGAGGATTTACTATATGGTCTTATGCTGCAATCGGGAAACGATGCGGCAGTTGCAATCGCAGAGGGTGTTAGCGGTTCGGTCTCGGAATTTGCAAAGTTAATGAACAAAAAAGCACACCAAATCGGTGCTTTAAATTCTTCGTTTAAAAACCCTAACGGACTTGATGAGGAAGATCATTTTACTACTGCATACGACTTGGCGGTGATTACCCGCGAGGCTATGAAAAATGAGAATTTCTGCCAGATAGTTTCCACGAAATCAAAACTTATATTAGACGGCACGCAGACCGTTTCAAACCATAACAAAATGCTTAGAATGTATGAGGGATGTACAGGGGTAAAAACAGGTTTTACAAAAAAATCAGGAAGATGTTTAGTAACTTCTGCTGAACGAAATGGAGTAAAAGTGATTGCGGTTACCCTTAATGCACCTGATGACTGGAACGACCACAGAGTAATGTTGGATTTCGCCTTTGAAAATACGGCGTGCTTTACTGTTATAGCTGCAGGAATGACAGTAAATACTGTACCTGTAATTTGCGGTACATCAAAAAGTGTAGAACTTGCAGCGCAGGAGGATTTCAGAATAACAGAAAATAAGAACGACAAGTTTAAAAATATAACTGTAAAATGCAATATTCCTGAAAGTGTATCAGCTCCCATAACCGAAGGAGATGTAATAGGAGATTTGACAGTATATTACTATGATAAGCCTCAAAAAACAATAAACCTAGTAGCATCAGCAGGTGTAGAGTACAGAGAAGAAAAGGGAAAAATATTTGAAAATTTCAAAAAGTTGCTGACTTACGGTTGCGATTTGTGAGAAAATATAGTAAAATAACTGTATTAACTTTTACGGAGGAGAACAATGGCTACGCCCGAAAGACTTCAAAAATTTATGGCCCGATGCGGAATTGCATCACGAAGAGAAGCAGAAAATATAATATTGGCAGGCAGAGTCAAGGTAAATAAAAAAATCGTCACAGAGCTTGGCACAAAAGTAGATACGGATAATGATAAAGTTTTTTTGGACGGAGAACTAATCCGTCCTGAAAAGAAACTTTATTATATTATGCTCAATAAACCAAAAGGTTACGTAACTACGGCAAAAGATGAATTTGACAGAAAAACTGTTATGGAACTGGTGGCAGATGTTGATGCCCGTCTTTATCCTGTGGGCAGACTTGACTACGACAGTGAAGGGCTACTGCTCCTGACAAATGATGGTGATTTTGCCTATCGTATGACACACCCTACACAACACATTCCTAAAAAATATCACGCCATAGTTTCAGGTACTCCCGATGTTGGACATGTTATGAAACTAAGATGCGGCGTTGAGATTGACGGATATGTTACCAAGCCTGCAAGGGTAGATATAGCGGAAACAAGAGAGAACACAACGCAGTTAAACATTACAATTTCCGAAGGTAAAAACAGACAGATAAGAAAAATGTGCGAAGCAATTGGTTTTCCTGTTATCAAACTTAAACGTGTGAGCATCGGCAATGTGCATTTAGGAAATCTTCCCAAAGGTAAATGGCGTCACTTGTCTGAGGGGGAATTAAATATCCTTAATGGTAAGCGATAGGAGGAAATATGGCAGATATACTTTGCGAGTCCTGTGTCAATTACACATATGATGACGAATATGAGATGTACGTTTGTGATGTGAATATTGACGAAGATGAAATGATGAGAATAATGTCATCCCGTTATAAAAAATGTCCATACTTCCGTGACGGAGATGACTATAAAATAGTGAAAAAACAAAATTAAAAGAGGGCGTTTAAAAACAAAAAAGTTTTTAAACGCCCTCTTTTTCAGGGGATAGGAGAAATTTTTCAGAACGGACAAACTGAGCTGGCAAAGTCCTTTTAAGGCTTCGCTGGGTTACCCGAAGGCGTACGGTGGTACGCCGAGAGGCGAAGTTTGTTCGTAGCAAAAAGGCTTAAATTTTAAGAAAAATCTAATAAAATTAGATTTTTCAACAAAATAAAACTTCTTTAAAGAATTTTAATTCATTTAATCTCGTATCATTATTGCCTTTTTGCGGTATGGAGAATTTAAACATCCCCTTGTTTATTTTCCATGGAAATAATAGCTTGCAATTCGTTTCATCATGCCCCAAGGGTTTTCAGCTTTAATATCTTTTTTGGCTACTATATCACATTTACCTACAGACTTGCCTTCTGAGAAAAACTCTACATATCCCACTTTGTGATTTTTGTGAATGGGTGCTCCCACGTGGTCAGGAAGCGAAATCGTCTTTTCCATATTGGCAATTTTACTCTTTTCCATAAGGAGTGAAAAGCCCTCGGCAAGACCAATTTCCACTGTATCTTCAATACCTTTTTTTACAGTTAACGGAGCAAGCTCGTCATCTTTAACTAAGGATGAGCAAATGCCGTAATTAGCAAAACCGTAGTCAAGCATTTTTGTGGCATCGGCAAATCTCTCCTTAGATGTGGGAGCACCCATAACTACTGCAATTAGATCCATGTTATCACGCTTTGCAGTAGCGGAAATACAAAAGCCTGCAACGCTTGTAGAACCGGTTTTTAATCCTGTTGCTCCCTGATAAAAACGCACGAGCTTATTTGTATTTACAAGACCAAAAGAGCCATTGCGCAGAGAATCCATCCAGATAGTTGTGTATTCAAAAATCTTAGGGTGACGCATAATCTCACGAGACATCAGGGCAATATCATTGGCAGATGTTACGTGACCTGCTTCATCTAAACCATTGCAGTTGATAAAATTTGTGTCGTTCATACCAAGCTCTTTTGCACGTTGGTTCATCTTATCTACAAATCCCTGATGTGAGCCTGCTGTAAATTCAGCTAATGCTACTGCAGCATCATTACCTGATGCAACGGCAACGGCCTTTAACATATCGTGAACACTCATCTGTTCATTTTCTTCCAAAAATACTTGTGAGCCGCCCATAGATGCTGCGTGCGCAGAAACAGGCACTAAATCATCCAAGGTATATTGACCGCAGTCTAATGCTTCCATAACTAAGAGCATAGTCATGATTTTGGTTACACTTGCAGGGGGAAGAGCCTCATGAGAAGCCTTTTCAAAGAGAATCTTTCCTGTTGAGCTCTCCATTAAAAGAGCGGATTTTGCTGAAAGCTCCAAGGGTGCCTCAGCAGATACGGGGAGTACGGGAACAAAAAAACAAATGCACAAAAATAAAGATAACAACTTTTTCATAAAGACGACCTTTCTAAATAAATCAGTTGTTATCTATATTATTATGAAGTTTAATAAAACATTCCTTTTACTGCACGCTTTGCAGCAATGCCTTTACCTAGTGCCGCAGCAATGGCAATAGCAAATTCGTCTGTTACACCTGCACCTTTAGCTGTTATAAAGTTTTTATCGCATACCAAACGCTTGTGTGACGTTTTTGCACTGAATAGTTTTCCTTCAAAACCGGGGTAACAGGTAGCGTGCAGACCATTTAAAAGTCCCATTACACCTGGAATTTTTGGTGCAGCACAGATTGCTGCAATTATTTTTTTCTCACTGTTTGCTTTTGTAATTAAATCGGTGACAAACTTGCAGTTTTCCAAATTGTCAGCACCGGGAAGCCCACCGGGAAGAACGATAGCGTCAACTTCATCTTCCTTTACTTCATCTGTTAAAATATCAGCAAATACTTTTATTCCGTGAGTTCCACAAACTTCTAAAGTTTCGTTAATTGAAACAGTTTTAACATCTAATTCGCTGCGACGCAGAATATCTACAGTTCCCAACGCTTCGATTTCTTCAAAACCATCAGCTAAAAATACATATACCATAATATTTTTTCTCCTTAAGTTGATTTTTTTAACAATACTTGATAAAATAATTATATCAAAAATTAAAAAATAAAACAAGAGGAAATCATGACTATAATAATCAATAGAGAATTTACAGATACGGCGATTTCAAAATGGGGTAGTGAACACGAAATTATCCCATCTTTTGAATGCGAAAAAATACAAAAACCTGTCAGTTGTCATCCTGATATGACTTTGACACAAATAGAAGATGTGTTTGTCTGCAGTCCTGATAGCTACAGCTATTATAAAGGGTATTTGGGGAGCAAAGTAATTTGTGGCAATACTGAGCTTTCCCCTCACTATCCGCGTGACATCGCATATAATGTATTGGTGTATAAAAACCTTGCATTTGCGAAGGCAGAGTGCACAGATGCAGTAGTGAAAAAAGAATTGAGCAAAAGAAATATAAAGCTTATAAATGTTAGTCAGGGTTACGCAAAATGCTCTGCTGCAGTGTGTAACAGTGGAATAATTACTGCAGACGAAAGCATTTATAAAGAATGCTGCAGGAACGATGTGCCAGCTTTAAAAATAACATCGGGACATGTGAAATTGATAGGGTATGATTACGGTTTTATAGGCGGAGCGTCAGGCATTGTTGACGGCAAATTTTTATTTTTTGGTGATGTGAGCAAGCACCCTGATTTTGAAAAAATTAAAAGCTTTAGCAAGTGTGAATATTTTGATGATTTTCCTCTTACTGACATCGGTACAATTTTTAGTATTTAATTCAAAATACCGCAGATAATATTTTCGAAACGAAATCAATGAGGTGTAATTTTGAATAACCTGATAAGAGTAAGTTTTCGAAAGGATAAAGCTCTGGCAAATCAGAAAATAGTATCCCAAAGAGAATTTCCTATAAAAACTGTATTTTACGATGAAAAATATACCTATGCGGTGGTAGACTTTTCGAACCCTTTAGAATATGACAAATATATTAAAGCATTGGCTAAATATATAATTGAAAGATACGAGGCTAAAATTCTAAAAAGAATAATACAAAAAAACTATCCTGATATCCCTGTGTATACCGTAAATGAAATAGTAAAGACAAAAGATGACAGAGAAAATAAGGAGAGAACAGAGGTAGTTGAAAAAATTCTAAAAGGATACTTTGAGGAGAATACAAACTGCAATGTTGAGGGCATGGTAAATTTCAGATTTTATGAATATGAAAAAATTCTCAACGCCCTGAGCGAGGATTTGGTTGACATATATTATCTCAACCGTGAGTATGATGATTTTATCGAGCTTTTAAGATATTTTGTCAGCGTGCAGGATGCACGGCCTGATGTTATATACCTGATTGTAAACAGATACGGAATGTATACGATATTAAACCAAAAAAGACAGGATATAACCAACAGGTGTCTGTCGGAGTTTGTCTCTCCTGAGGACATGAGGTGTGAAGGTTATGACGATTTGCTTATAAGTATTCTCATAACTTTAGCCCCAGAAAAGATAGTGGTTGAAAATAAAGAAAATATAAAAAATAAAGAACTTTTTGAAACAATAGAGAAGGTTTTTGAAAAGGTTGAATATAAATAAAAGCAGTAGTTTTAAAACTACTGCTTTTATTTTATGTAAAAAGCAAAATATTTGTCAAAAAAACGAAATTTACTCTTGAAAAATGTAGAAGAACGTATTATAATATATAAGGTATATGGTTTTAGGTGCAGAAAAGATTGTTAAATTTTAGACAATCTCTTCAAATTCCTTAAAAAGAGAGGTTATTTTCATGAACAAAATCACAGTAATCGGTTCAGGCAGCGTAGGTTCAACAATTGCATATTCATTAACAGTAATGGGTCTTGCATCAGAAATTGTTATGATTGATATTAATGGAGAAAAAGCTATTGGCGAAGCTCTTGATATCAGACAGGGTATTCCTTTTTGCAACCCTTCAATAGTATATGCAGGCGATTATGAAGATGCTGAGGGTTCAGATATTGTGATAATTACTTCTGGTGTAGCAAGAAAGCCCGGACAGTCAAGATTGGATCTTGCACAGACAAATGTAAATATTTTAAAATCAGTTGCTGACCAGATTGTAAAACATGCTCCTGATGCAACATATGTTATTGTAAGTAATCCTGTGGATATATTGACATATGTTTTTTGCAAATACACAGGAATTCCGGAAGAACGTGTCATTGGTTCAGGTACAATTTTAGATACAGCTCGTCTTCGTGCAAGAGTTGCAGAATATTATTCTGTAAACCAGAAAAATGTGCACGCATACGTTTTGGGAGAACACGGCGATTCTGCTTTTGTTCCGTGGTCTGTTGCAAACATTTCAAATGTTCCCATAGAAGATTTCCACAATGCAGTTTTAAACGCAGGAGAATATCCTGAACTTGATAAGGATGAAATTGAAGAATATGTTAGAAAATCAGGTGCGAGTGTGATCCAGCGCAAAGGTGCAACATTCTATGCGGTATCTATGTCTGTATGCCATATTTGTAAGTGCTTGTTGAGTGGTATCGATACAACTCTCACAGTATCTACAATGCTTCACGGTGAATACGGTATAGAAGATGTATGCTTAAGTCTTTTAAACATTGTTGGAGAAAATGGTGCTCATACAAAAATAATGCTTCCTTTAACTGAGGAAGAAGTTCGTGCTCTTCACAAGAGTGCAGAAAGCTTAAAAGAAGTAATTAACAGTATAGAAATATAACACAAATCAGAAAGGGAGTAAGATGATGGAATACCGTATTGAACATGATTCCATGGGAGAAGTAAAGGTTCCTGCTGATTGCCTTTGGGCAGCTCAAACTCAAAGAAGTCACGAAAACTTTGAAATTGGTGTTGGTATCGAAACAATGCCAAAAGAAATCATCCATGCATTCGGAGTTTTAAAAAAGGCTGCAGCAATAACAAATAACGTTCTTCGTCCTGAAAAAATGACAGACGAAAAGTTAAAGGCGATTTCTGCTGCCTGCGATGAAATTATGGCAGGAAAATTAAATGATAATTTCCCGTTGGTTGTTTGGCAGACAGGCTCAGGCACACAGTCAAACATGAATGCAAATGAGGTAATTGCAAACCGTGGAAACCAGATTATAGGAAAAAATTTGCTTCATCCCAATGACGACTCAAATATGAGTCAATCGTCAAATGACACATTTCCTACTGCGATGCATATTGCAGCAGTATTGATATTAGAGGATAAGCTTATTCCCGCAGCTTGCGAACTCATCGAAACCTTTAAAAGACTTGAAAAAGAAAATGAAGGAATTGTAAAGAGCGGAAGAACACACCTTCAGGATGCAACACCCATTACATTCAGCCAGGAAATCAGCGGATGGCGTTCAAGCCTTGAAAAAGATGTCGAACTTATCCGCCGTTCTTTAGAGCCATTACTTGAGCTTGCACTCGGCGGTACTGCAGTAGGCACAGGACTTAATGCACCTGCCGGCTTTGCAGAGCGTGTTGCAGAAGAAGTGGGCAAGATAACAGGAAAACCTTTTGTTACAGCGAAAAACAAATTCCATGCATTAACTTCTAAAGATGAGTTTGTGTTCGCTCATGGTGCAATAAAAGCACTGGCTTGTGATATGATGAAGATTGCAAATGATATCAGATGGTTAGCCTCTGGTCCAAGAGACGGTCTTGGTGAAATCTTTATTCCTGAAAACGAACCAGGTTCATCAATTATGCCCGGTAAAGTAAACCCCACACAGTGCGAAGCAGTAACAATGGTGGCAGTTCAGGTTATGGGTAATGATGTTGCGGTAGGTATGGCGGCATCTCAGGGTAACTTCGAGCTTAACGTGTTTATGCCTGTGTGTGTTTACAACTTCTTACAGTCAGCACGACTTTTAGCTGAGGCTATAGTTTCATTTAATAAAAACTGTGCAGTTGGAATAGTTGCAAACAAAGAAAAAATGCATCACAATCTGCACAACTCATTAATGCTTGTTACGGCACTAAACCCCTACATTGGCTATGAAAATGCAGCAAAAACTGCAAAGAAAGCTTTTAAAGACAACATATCTTTAAAGGAAGCTTGTGTAGAGTTGGGCTTCTTAACAGCAGAAAAATTTGACGAAGTATTCCATCCGGAAGAAATGGTATAAACGGAGGTATGAGAATGAAGGTAAGTTATTTCCCGGGATGTACCTTAAAAAACAAAGCGAAAGACTTAGACGAGTACGCTCGCAAGTCGGCTGAAGTTTTAGGTATCACTCTGGAAGAAATCCAAGACTGGCAATGCTGCGGCGGTGTTTTCACTACTGCCAAAAACGAAATTGCTACAAAGCTTTCTTCTGTTCGTGCGTTAAAAGACGCTGCGGCAAAAGAACAGCCTTTAGTGTCAGTTTGTTCAGCTTGTCACAATGTAATTAAGCAGACAAACCATGCAATGCAAACGGACTCTGATTTTGCCACTAAGGTAAACAATTATATGGCAGAAGAGAGCCTTTACACAGGCGAAACACAAGTGTATCACTATCTTGAAATGCTTCGTGATTTAGTTGGTTTTGACGCTTTAAAGGAAAAGGTAGTAAATGCCCTTTCGGGCAAAAAAATCGCAGCTTATTACGGTTGCCTTTTGCTTCGTCCTAATGGTGTAATGCAGATGGACGACCCTGAAAATCCTCAAATTATGGAGAATTTCATTCGTGCAATTGGTGCTACACCTGTGTTGTATGCGATGCGTAATGAGTGTTGTGGTGGTTATATTTCAATGGAAAGTCCGGATTTAGCGGCAAATAAGAGCAATGCTGTAGTTAAAAACGCTGTGGCTGCAGGTGCTGATATGATTATTACCGCATGTCCCCTTTGCAAATATAACCTCATCAAAAACGGTGCTGAAATTCCTGTAGTTTATTTCACGGAAGTTCTAGCAGAAGCACTGGGAGTAAAGGAGGATACAAATGAATAAGAATTTTATTCAGGAAGAAATCCTTCGCTCGAGCGGAGTGAATCCGAAGAAATGTATGAAATGTGGCAAATGTTCTGCAACATGTCCTGCATACGATGAGATGGAATATCATCCTCATCAGTTTGTGAGCATGGTAGAAAACGGCGACATTGAACCGCTCATGAATTCAAAATCGTTGTATAGATGCTTGTCTTGCTTTGCTTGTATCGACAGATGCCCCAGAAGTGTTCAGCCTGCAAAGCTTGTAGAAGCAGTACGCTTGGCTGTAGTAAGACAGCAGGGAAAAAACCATTTAACGGCAAACGATATTCCAGAACTAATTGACGATGAAACTCCTCAACAGTTACTCGTCAGTGCGTTCAGAAAATATACAAAATAAGGAGGAAAGGACAAAATGCAGAGAGTTGGCGTATTCGTATGTTGGTGCGGAAGTAATATCGCAGGTACAGTTGATGTGGCCGCTGTGGCAGAAGCTTTAAAGAACGAACCCGGCGTGGTCTTTTCCACCGACTATCAATATATGTGTTCTCAGGCAGGACAGGATATAATCAAGAATGCAATTGCAGAGCACAACCTAACAGGTATTGTTGTGTGCTCATGTTCACCCCGTATGCACGAGGCGACATTCAGAAAAACTGCAGCAGCAGCGGGACTTAATCCTTACATGGTTGAGATTGCAAACATAAGAGAGCAGTGCTCATGGGTACACAAAGATATGACAACAGGTACCGAAAAGGCAATTATATTAGGTAAAGCTGCAGTTGCCAAGGTAAACTTAAACACACCTTTAACACCCGGTGAATCACCTGTTACAAAGCGTGCTTTAGTTATCGGCGGCGGTATTGCAGGTATTCAGACAGCTTTGGATATTGCAGATGCTGGTTTCCCCGTTGATATAGTAGAAACAAAACCTACTATCGGCGGTAAGATGGCACAGCTTGATAAAACATTCCCCACACTTGACTGTGCTGCTTGTATCTTAACACCTAAGATGGTTGATGTTGCGCAGAATGAAAAAATCCGAATCTTCTCATACAGTGAGGTAGAAGAGGTTGGCGGCTTTGTGGGTAACTTTGATGTAAAAATCAAGAAAAAAGCTCGCTACGTTAAAGAAGATATCTGTACAGGCTGCGGTGCTTGTGTTGACAAGTGTCCTATGAAGAAAAACCCCAACGAGTTTAACCTTGGTATGGACAACCGCCCTGCAATCTATATTCCTTTTGCTCAGGCAGTTCCAAAGGTTGCTACAATTGACCCCAATGCTTGTAATATGTTGAAAAACGGCAAGTGCGGTCTTTGTGCAAGAGTTTGTGCTGCAGGTGCAATTGACTACACACAGAAAGACGAAATAATCGAAGAAAAGTACGGTGCAATCGTAGTTGCAACAGGCTTTAATCCTATCAGTATGGAAAAATTCGATGAATTTGCATACAACCAGTCAAAAGACGTTATTACATCTTTGGAATTTGAACGTCTTACAAATGCGGCCGGTCCTACAGCTGGACATTTGGAGAGACCCTCAGATGGTAAGTCTCCCAAGACAATCGTATTTGTTCAGTGTGTAGGTTCAAGATGTGACGCATGTAGCGAAAAAGGTAAGGAATATTGCTCAAAGATTTGTTGTATGTACACAGCAAAGCACGCGATGCTTACTCGTGATAAGTATCCCGACACAGATGTTTACGTATTCTATATAGATGTAAGAACACCTGGTAAGAACTTCGATGAATTCTACAGAAGAGCAGTAGAAGAGTTCGGTGTTAAATACATTAAGGGTATGGTAGGCAAAGTAACACCTGAGGGTGACAAGTTAAAGGTTCAGGCATCAGACCTGCTTTCAAACAAGCAGCTTCATATTGATGCAGATCTTGTCGTTCTAGCTGCAGCAATTGAGCCTGACAAGTCAGCTCGTCCTTTGGCTACAATGCTTACAGCAAGTATGGATACAAACGATTTCTTTACAGAAGCACATCCCAAACTTCGTCCTGTTGAAAGCCCCACCGCAGGTGTGTTCCTGTCAGGTGCATGTCAGGGTCCCAAAGACATTCCTGAAACAGTTTCTCAGGCGGGTGCTGCAGCATCAAAAGTTATCGGATTACTCGCTAAAGATAAGCTTACAGGTAACCCCTGTGTTGCACATTCAAATGAATTAATGTGTAATGGTTGTTCTTCATGTGAAAGGGTTTGTCCTTATGGTGCTATCACATACGAGGATAAAGAATTCCGTATGCCCAACAGAACAACAAAGATAAGACGTGTTGCATCTGTTAATCCTGCGGTTTGTCAGGGTTGCGGTGCTTGTACAGTTGCTTGTCCTTCCGGTGCTATGGACCTTAAGGGATTTGCAAACTCACAGATTATAGCGGAGGTGGATGCAATATGCAAGTAAAAGAATATAAACCCCTAATAGTTGCTTTTTGCTGCAACTGGTGTTCTTACGCCGGTGCAGACCTTGCAGGTAACAACCGCTTAAATTATCCTGCGGATGTTAAAATCATTCGCGTACCCTGTTCATGTCGAGTAAACCCCATGTTTATATTGCGTGCTTTTCAGCGTGGTGCTGACGGCGTAATTATTTGCGGATGTCACCCCGGAGATTGTCACTACACATCAGGTAACTACTATACACGTCGCAGAATGGCAGCACTTTTCTCAATGCTTGATTTTCTTGGTATTGAAAAAGAGCGTACCCGTGTTGAATGGGTTTCTGCGGCAGAAGGTGCTAAGTTTGCGGCAACAATGAACGAGTTTGCCCAAACTGTAGCATCTCTCGGAGAAAACAAGAGATTGGAGGATCTGAGATGCAAAAAATAACTAGAGATCAGTTGGTAGAAAAAGCAGTGGCTTTGCTTTCTGATGGTACAGTTTCAGCAGTATTAGGTTGGAGCCGCGGCGAATTTGACTATGATATAACACCTGCTGTTTTTAAATCAGCAGAAGAAGTAAAAGAAAACTTCGTATGGAACGATTTTTGTGGTGCGAACTTTTCAAAGTATTTAGTTGCACAGACAGGAAAAGTGGAGGGAAAAATCCTTGTTTTCTTAAAGCCTTGCGACACATACAGTTTCAATCAGCTCTTAACAGAGCATAGATTTGACAGAGAAAAAGTTTACGCTGTTGGTATTCCCTGCGAAGGTATGGCAGATATTGCGAAAGTAAGAGAAATCGTTGGCGACGGTATAGTTTCCATCGAAGATGACGGTGAAAGCCTGAAAGTTTCAACATTATATGCTGATGCTCCCGTTTTAGTTGGTGCAAAAGATGTAATGGCAGAAAGATGTGTAAACTGCAAGAGTAAAAAGCACGTAGCCTTTGATGAGCTTATGGGAGAAGATGGCGAAGTTATAGAATCTGCTCGTTTTGACGAAGTAGCACGACTTGAGGCTATGACTCCTGATGAAAGATTCCTCTTCTGGCAGAATGAGCTTTCACGTTGTATTCGTTGTAATGCATGCCGTGATGCTTGTCCTGCATGTACTTGTGAGAAGTGCGTATTTGATAATCCGGATTCTGCAGTTGAAAATAAAGCTCCTGCAAACAGCTTTGAAGAAAAGATGTTCCACATTATAAGAGCATTCCACGTTGCAGGTCGTTGCACAGACTGTGGAGAATGTTCAAGAGTATGTCCTCAGAATATTCCCCTGCATCTTTTAAACCGTAAGTTTATCAAGGATATAAACGAATTTTACGGCGAATATCAGGCAGGTGCAGAAGTTGGCTCACGTGCACCTCTCGTTGACTATACCACTGAGGACTTAGAGCCCGGTGAGGTTTTTGAGAGGGGGGATCAGGATGCGTAAATGTTCTTTAGATTCAATAAATAAGATTTTTGGTAAAATTGCAGAAACCAACAAATTATATCTTCCTGTAGACGGCAGCGACGGTGTCGCAGTTTACACAAAATGGGAAGAGGGCAAAGAGTGGAGTAATGCTCTAAACACTGTAAGAAGCCCCAAGGATTTCTTCTTCCCTCAGGTTGAAAATCTGATGGAATTCAAAACCTCAGGCAAAAACATTGAGCTTACCGATATCAGAGAAGAAGCAGAAGATTTCGTTATTTTCGGTGTTCGTGCCTGTGACGTAAGAAGCTTTGATATTTTAGACAGAGTATTCTTAACAGACCCAGTAGATAGTTTCTACGCATCACGTAGAGAGCATGGTGTGATAGTATCTGTAGCTTGTTCCAAGCCTTCTGAAACCTGCTTCTGTCAGACGTTTGACAATATTGATGCTACAAACCCTCTTGGCGATGTAACCGCTTGGAAGACAGAGGATAGCGTATATTTTAAAGCTAACACAGAAAAAGGCGAAGCCTTTATGAAAAAGATAGAAAGCCTGACAGAAGAGTGCGATGATACTGCAGTTGCAGCTGAAAAAGATAAAATCGCAGCTATTATGAAAAAGCTTCCTTTAAAAGATTTGAGTGCTGATGCTTTCGGCGGTGGTAAAACAGATACATTCTTTAATGTTCCTGAATGGGATGAATTGTCTGCAACTTGTCTTGGTTGCGGAACATGTACATTTGTTTGTCCTACTTGTCAGTGCTATGACATTAAGGATTTCAACACAGGTAACGGTGTAATCCGTTACAGATGCTGGGATTCATGTATGTATTCTGAATTTACAAAGATGGCTCACGGCAATAACCGTCTTTCACAGAAAGAGCGTTTCCGTCAACGTTTTATGCACAAGCTGGTATATTATCCTGAAAACAACGAAGGAATTTTTGGTTGTGTAGGCTGCGGAAGATGCTTAGCTAAATGTCCTATTTCTATGAATATTGTAAAAGTAATGAAAAAGATTGGAGGGAAAGTAAATGAATAAAATGGAAGAAACCTTAATCCCTAAAATCGGTGTCATTACTGACGTAAGAATTGATACACCTGATATCAAAACATTCAGAGTCGTTACACCTGATGGCAAGAAAGCCTTTGACCACCGTCCCGGACAGTGTGCAATGCTTTCAATTCCCGGTGTAGGCGAGGCTATGTTTTCTATTACATCATCACCTACAAACACTGAATTCATGGAATTTTCCATTAAAAAATGCGGTTGTGTAACAGAGTGGCTCCATCAGGCAGAAGTTGGTCAGCAGATTACAATCAGAGGACCATATGGTAATCCCTTCCCTGTTGACGATGTTTTTGCAGGAAAGAATCTGCTTTTTATCGCAGGTGGTGTAGGGTTAGCACCTCTTCGTTCTGTAATTAATTACTGCAGACATTACCGTGACCGTTACGGCGATATTGATATCGTTTACGGTTCAAGAAGCAAGGATGACCTTTTGGACTATAAAGAAATTATTGAAGAATGGTCTAATGATGCTGGTGTAAATGTACACT
The DNA here is from genome assembly GCA_017415145.1 of Clostridia bacterium. Lineage (GTDB taxonomy): Bacteria > Bacillota > Clostridia > UBA1381 > UBA9506 > Congzhengia. The sequence goes on along the minus strand of JAFQJE010000008.1, from coordinate 31,952 downwards.
TAACAATCGACAATCCTCAGGAGGGTTGGGACGGTCATGTAGGCTTTGTTCCCAACTACGTTAAGGAGCTCGGCTTTGATACAAACAAAACCGCGGTACTTTGTGGACCTCCGATTATGATTAAGTTCACACTTGATGGACTCACATCAATTGGATTTGACAAAACACAGATTTATACTACATTAGAGCTTAGAATGAAGTGCGGTGTCGGTAAGTGTGGCAGATGTAATGTAGGCTCAAAATATGTTTGTAAAGATGGCCCGGTATTCCGCTGTGATGAGTTGGAAGAACTTCCGGACGAGTATTAATAAGGAGAGATATCATGGAAAAAATGGTTAATATTTTTCTTTTCGGCAAGAAATATGAAGTGCCGGAAAATTTAACAATTATGACAGCCATGGAATACGCAGGCTATCAGTTAGTCCGTGGTTGCGGTTGCCGTAACGGCTTCTGCGGTGCGTGTGCAACAATTTATCGTATTAAGGGTGACAAGGAATTAAAAGCTTGTCTTGCTTGCCAGACAAAGGTTGAGGACAATATGTATATTGCAACATTGCCTTTCTTCCCACTTGTTAAGCAGGTTTACGATATTGAAACAGTACCCGTAACAGAATCAGTTATGATGCAGCTCTATCCTGAAATTTACGCTTGTATCGGCTGTAATGCTTGTACAAAGAGCTGTACTCAGGAATTAAATGTAATGCAGTACATTGCATATGCTCAGCGTGGCGATTTCGAAAAATGTGCAGAAGAATCATTTGACTGCGTAATGTGCGGTGTTTGTTCTTCAAGATGTCCTGCAGGTATTTCACATCCCCAGGTAGCAATGCTTGCAAGAAGAATCAACGGTAAGTACTTAGCTCCCGGTTGCGGACATTTGGAAGACAGAGTAAAAGAAATCAAAAATGGTGACTTTAATGAATTAATCGAAGCATTAATGGAAAAGCCCATTGATGAAATGAAAGAACTCTATAACAACAGAGATATCGAGAAGTAAGGAGGAGAGCAGATGTATTCAGAAAAATTTCAGAAATCACTTGCTTTAGTTGAAGCAGCAAGAGAAAAAAATATAGCATTAGAACCTGATCGTATGACTGCAAAGCAGAAGGAAGACTTACTTGCGGCTTTCCATCCTGACTACAAAAAGGACGAATTCCAAGAGCTCAAAATCGGTCCTAACAAAGGAGAAAAGGTTCCTACAGAATTAGCAGAAATTCTTCAGGCACACTCAAGAATTTCTGCAAGCAGTATAGATCTTGAAAACCCCGATTACGAAACTGACGTTTTGATTATCGGTGGTGGCGGTGCAGGTTCATCTGCTGCAATTGAAGCAGATAACGCAGGCGCTAAGGTTATGATTGTAACAAAATTAAGAATAGGCGATGCCAATACAATGATGGCAGAAGGTGGTATCCAGGCTGCAGACAAGCCTAACGATTCACCTGCTACTCACTTTGTAGACGCATTTGGTGGCGGTCACTTTGCAGCAAAGCGTGAGCTTTTATCACAGCTCGTTTGCAACGCTCCTGAAGCTATTCAGTGGTTATCAAACTTAGGTGTTGAATTTGATAAAACAGAAGACGGCACAATGGTTACAACACACGGTGGCGGTACATCAAGAAAAAGAATGCACGCAGCAAAAGACTATTCAGGTGCAGAAATTATGAGAACACTCCGTGATGAAGTGTTAAACCGCAACATCCCTGTTATTGACTTTACAGCAGCTATTGAGCTTATTTTAGACGAGAATGGTCGTGCTGCCGGTGCAGTATTGATGAATATGGAAACAAAAGAACTTATGGTAGCAAAAGCTAAAACTGTTATCATTGCTACAGGTGGTGCAGGTCGTATGCACTATCAGGGTTTCCCCACATCAAACCATTACGGCGCAACAGCAGACGGTCTTGTTTTAGGTTATCGTGTAGGTGCAAAGCTTTTATATGCTGAAACCTTACAGTACCATCCTACAGGAGTAGCATTCCCTGAACAGATTTTCGGAGCACTTGTTACTGAAAAAGTACGCTCACTCGGTGCAAAACTCGTTAACGTAAATGGTGAAGTATTTATGCATCCGTTAGAAACACGTGACGTATCAGCAGCATCAATTATCCGTGAATGCTCAGAGCGTGGAAACGGTGTTGACACAGGCAATGGCTTAGGTGTATGGCTCGATACTCCTATGATTGAGGAAATCGGTGGCGAAGGTACTATTATGAGCAGAATTCCTGCTATGTGGAGAATGTTCGCAAAATACGGCATTGATATCCGTAAAGAGCCTATCTTGGTTTATCCCACACTCCATTATCAGAATGGTGGTTTAGATATCAATCCTGACTGTATGACAACAAACGTAGAAAACCTCTTTGTTGCAGGTGAGGCTGTTGGTGGTATCCACGGTAAAAACCGTCTTATGGGTAACTCATTACTTGATATTATCGTATTCGGCCGTATTGCAGGTCAGAGTGCAGGTGCTAAGTGTAAGGATGTTACAGTTGGCAAGTTGACACTTGACCACATTGAAAAGTTCGAGGCTGAAATCGGAAAAGCAGGTATAGATACAGAAAAAGTATCTCCCGTGTTATTACCTGACTACACAAGAAGAAAATAATATAAAAATTCAAGGATAAGGGGGTTGTCCCTTATCCTTGACTGACGTAAATAAGAAAAGAGGTCTAATAAAATGAATTTATTTGGAGGAGTTATTCCTGTAACAGGCATTACATTTTTAATGTTCTGCTTGTTTGCGATTCTTTTCTGTGGTTATGCATTGGGAAGAATAACTATTAAGGGAGTATCTTTAGGTGATGCAGGTGTATTTATTGTAGCACTCTTATTCGGTGCATTTTTCTTCACACCTTTAGAAGAACAGCTTATAATAAAAGGTGCCGTTGATGTAGGATTTGCTGAAAAAGCGTTATCAATAGTTGAAACACTTGGTCTTATCCTTTTCGTTACATCAGTAGGTTTTATTGCAGGTCCTAAGTTCTTTGCAAATATGAAAAAGAATTTCAAGTCATATGTTCTTTTAGGATTTGTAATTATTCTTTTTGGTGGACTTTCTGCAGTTTTATGTATCTATATGGGAGAAATTGTAGGTTATGGTGCATCTATTCAGGAGCAGGACGGCTTTGTAGCCATGATCGTAGGACTTTTATCAGGTTCTTTAACTTCAACTCCTGCGTTTTCTGCAGCTAAAGCAACAGTAGCAGAACAGTACACAAGCCTTGTTTCAGTTGGTCATGGTATAGCTTACATATTTGGTGTTATCGGCGTAGTGCTTTTTGTACAGATTATCCCTAAAGTCACAAAAGCAAATATGGATGAAGAACGTGCAAAAATTGCAATTAAAATTGATGACAATGAGAAAAAAGCTTATACAGGTAAACTTTTAAAGCTTGACGGACACGGATTTGCGGCGTTTTCATTAGCAGCTGTTTTTGGTGTTATCGTTGGTAAAATTACGATTCCTTTGACTGGTTCAGGTTTAGCCGGAACATGCTTCTCACTTACAACAACAGGTGGCTGCTTGCTCGTGTCATTGGTGTTAGGTCACTTTGGCAGAATCGGCAAATTAAGTATTATGCCTGATTCTTCAACACTTAAGCTTTTCAGAGAGCTTGGCCTTGTTCTTTTCTTAGTTGGTGCAGGTATCCCAGGTGGTGCTGACTTTGTAGCGAACTTTGACCCCATGTACTTTGTATACGGTATCATCATGACAATCGTTCCTATGATTGTTGGTTACCTCTTTGCAAAGTATGTTTTAAAGCTCAGCTTACTCAACAACTTAGGTTCAATTACAGGCGGTATGACAAGTACACCTGCACTTGGTACTTTAATTGGTACAGCAGGTACAGAGGATGTTGCAGCAGCTTATGCGGCAACTTACCCGATTGCTCTTATCGCAGTTGTTCTTGTATCACAGTTCTTAATTATATTATTCTAATAAAAACAAAAAAGCCGCTGCACTGCAGCGGCTTTTTTGTTTTTATAACTTTATCGGAGACGTTTTATAATCTAATCCTGCAGGTTTATTTGTAAGAATAGAATAAATATCAGTTGAAAGCAAATCTTTTTCAAACATTATACTGAATTCTTCTGTATCAGGATTTGCATCTGCTACTTTTGTAATGATTGGTATTTGGGACACTTTCTTCATCTTTGCCAGTAACTCCTGACCTCGTGAATTAAATGCCAGAATTCGTGCGTATTGAGGTTTTAGTTCGGTGTGCCAATCTTCTATACCAAGCAGGGCGTTTGCAGAAATACGGTCAATTCTGGTTCGTGTATAGCGTTTTGACTTTACGGATTCTGCAAGCTCTTCGTAACTTGTGGTAGCCTGTGAAGCCTTTTTAAATTTATTCTCAAGACCTTCTGTCATGTCACAAATCTTCTGTAAAGACTTTGGACTTTCCTTGCGGAAATGATAGAGGACAAGATTGTCATAAGCCCTCATATCGTATGCTTTTCTTGTTTCCGTTGGTATTGATTCTGTTACACTCTCATTCGAGCAGATTTTTGACCTGATTTCAGACGCTGATGCAAAACTCTGATTTCTCAATAGTGTTTTGGGTTCTATATTGCTATTGATTTTATTAATTGCATTGATGTATTCAATCGACAAAATGTTATTAGGACTTGAAATAAGGTTTTCGTCTAATTCGGGGTAGTGCTCTTTTATTACTTGTGTTCTTGCGGCAGGGTAGCTTATACCTGATTTTAACTTTTCTTCAACTAAAGAGTTAAATTCTTCTGATGCAATGACTTTTGCTACTTTTGTCAGAGTGTCAATATCTCCACATTCACTTCCAAAGGAAAGGAAATCTACCACACCTAATTTATCTAATAGATTTACTGCCCCTGAAGCAAAACGTTGTGCGGATTGGGCGGAGTAGACCACAGGCAGTTCAATTACCAAATCGGCACCGTTTAATACAGCATCTTTTGCCCTTGTCCATTTATCGTATATTGCAGGAGCACCACGTTGGACAAAGCTTCCGCTCATAAGACATATTACGCTATCTGCACCCAGTACTTCTTTGTGACGGGTGAGTTGATACTTGTGTCCGTTATGAAAAGGATTGTATTCGCATATTACTGCCATTGTGCTCAATAGTCTACACCTCCTGATACAAAAAATCTCCGGAATGTGTCTTCCGGAGATCATATTTTGTGTTGTAATAAAGAAATTATTTAACCATGCTTGCAACTTCTTCAGCAAAGTTGTCTTCTTTCTTTTCGATACCTTCGCCTTTTTCGAATCTAACGAAATCAACGATTTTGATTTCTGTTCCGAGTGATTTTGCGATTGTATCAGCATATTTTGCAACTGTTAATTCGTCATCCTTAATGAACGCCTGGTCAACAAGACAGATTTCCTTGAAGTACTTGTTGATACGACCTGCAACCATTTTTTCAGCGATAGCAGCGGGCTTACCTTCGTTCATAGCCTGAGCCATTAAGATTTCTGTTTCTTTTGCTACAACGTCAGCGGGAACAGCATCGCGGTTTAAGAACTGAGCGTTAAAAGCTGCAATCTGCATTGCAACGTCACGTGCAAATTCTTTAAATTCAGGAGCGGAAGCTTTGCTTGCGTCTGCAACTTCAAATTTAACCATAACACCGATTTTGCCACCAGCGTGGATGTATGTTTCAACAACACCGTCGAAACGAGCGAATCTTCTGATAGACATATTTTCGCCAATTGTAGCGATTTTGTTAACTAAAGCATCTTTTACTGTGCCTTCGCCTGCGATAAAGTTCTCAGCGAGCAATGCGTCTACATCAGCGGGGTTGTTAACATTGATCTGCTTAGCAACGTCTGCAACGAACTGTAAGAATTCATCGTTTTTAGCAACGAAGTCTGTTTCAGAGTTAACTTCCAAAACAACGCCAACGCCATTTTCAACGTTTGCATATACAATACCGTCAGCAGCAACTCTGCCTGATTTCTTTTCAGCAGTAGCCAAGCCTTTTTCTCTTAAAAATTCTATAGCTTTTTCCTGATCACCGTCTGTAGCAGAAAGAGCTTTTTTGCAGTCCATCATACCGCAGCCTGTGATTTCTCTTAAAGTCTTAACATCAGCAGCTGTAAAAGCCATTGTGATTACCTCCAAAATGATTATTCGCTGATTTTTTCAGCGTTTTCTTCTGTTTCTTCTGCAACGGGAAGAGCGTCTACGCCCTGCTTGCCTTCGATAATTGCGTTAGCAATTGTAGAAGCGATGAGCTTAACCGCACGGATAGCGTCATCGTTGCCAGGGATTACATAATCAACATCTTCAGGGTCGCAGTTTGTATCTACGATAGCAACAACGGGAATACCTAGTTTCTTAGCTTCTTCGATAGCAATCTTTTCTTTTCTGGGGTCAACTACGAATAAAGCACCAGGGAGTTTCTTCATATCTTTGATACCGCCTAAGTACTTTTCGAGCTTTTCGCGTTCTGCCTTTAAGTTGATAACTTCTTTCTTGGGGAGAAGATCAAATGTGCCGTCTTCTTCCATCTTTGTGAGCTGTTCGAGTCTGTCGATTCTCTTTTTGATTGTTTTGAAGTTTGTCATCATACCGCCGAGCCAACGAGCGTTAACCCAGTACATGCCAACACGTTCAGCTTCTTCTTTGATAGAATCCTGAGCCTGCTTCTTTGTACCAACAAAGAGAACTTCCTTACCTGATTCAGCTACTTCCTTAATGAAAGCGTAAGCTTCCTCAATTTTCTTAACGGTTTTCTGCAAGTCGATGATGTAGATACCGTTTCTTTCTGTGAAGATGTACTCAGCCATTTTAGGGTTCCATCTTCTTGTCTGATGTCCGAAATGGACGCCTGCTTCGAGCAGTTGTTTCATTGAAATTACTGACATTTAAGTCACCTCCGGTTTTATTTGCAATCCTCCACACAAGTCATATTTTACAGGAACCACGCACTTTGGAGCGGGGCACCGCCTGTAAAATCATTGCGTGTGCGTATTTTTGCCTTAAATACTATACCACAAAGTTTTGTAAATTTCAAGTACTTTTTCAGAATTTTTGAAAAATATGCAAAAAGCACAGAAAAACCGCGTTTTTTCGGGAGTTTTGGGGCAGAAATTTTATTGACAATGAAGGGTATATATATTATAATAAATTAGATAAATAATATATATTAAGGAAAATATTGCTATGAACGGTGTAAAGAAAACAATAAAGACCGCAGGCTTTATGATAGCAGCAACCCTTTTGGCTAAGTTTATGGGGATGTATCGTGATATTCTTTTTGCAGCACTTTACGGAACGGGTGATGCTGCAATTGCCTATCAGACCGCATCACGCATACCGCTTTTGTTTTTTGATATAGCCTTGGGAAGTGCAATATCATCTTCCTTTATCCCTGTATTTAACGAGTATTTAAGCCGTGGAGAAAAGGAAAAAGCCACAGAATTTTCAAACAGCTTTTTAAATATTATATTTTTAATTACTGCACTAATCTGTGCAATCGGTGTGATTTTTCGCGGACCAATTGTGGGACTTTTAGGCAGTGGATTGGCATCTGATGTAAAAATGCTATCAAGCCAGCTTGTATCCATAATGTTTCCGTCTATGATATTTACAGCACTTGCATATTCTCTGACGGGAGTTTTGCAATCTTATGGAGAATTCAATGCACCTGCTGCCATAAGTTTAGTATCAAACGGAATAATGGTTGTTTATCTGATTGTTGCCAAAGACAGTTTAGGGATTTTTGGCGTATCGGTTGCAATGTTAATTGCATGGGCGTTTCAGCTTATAGTTTTAATTCCGTCGCTAATAAAGAAAAAATACACTTACAGACCAAAAATAAACTTTAAAAACGAAGGACTCTTAAAGGCATTAAAACTTGCGGTTCCCATACTTGTCAGTTCGTGGGTACAACCCATTAACACGATGGTAAATATGTTCTTGGCATCTTTTTTAAATGGCGGACAGGCAGTGTCAGCTTTAGAGTATGCAAACAAGCTCTATATTATTTTTGTGGGAGTTTTAACCTATGCGGTGTCAAATCTTATTTTCCCGTCTATTTCGAGATTTGCAGCAGACAAGAACAAAAGTAAGGAGTTTACACAGGTTTTAAAAACCGCAATAGGAAGTGTACTTTTTGTGCTTGTTCCGATTATGATAGTTTTCCTTATGAAGCGTGTGGAAATTATTCGTTTTGTATACGAGCGTGGAGCATTCGGAAAGGAACAGACAGAACTTACATCAGTTGCACTTTTCTGGTATTCGTTCGGAATGCTAGGCTACGGATTACAGGAAATGCTCAACAAGGCATTTTATGCTGAACAAAATGGTAAAACTCCTATGAGAGTTTCGGTGGTAGGTATACTACTTAATATATCTTTAAGCTTTGCTCTTGTAAGGGGTTTTAATATGGGTATAGCAGGTTTGCCCCTGGCTGCGTCCGTTGCGTCTGTGTTTATGGCGTTGGTGCTTGCAGTTTTACTGGGAAGAAAATATAAGATTTTTGACAGAGGATTTTTGTTAAATTTATTAAAAGTCATTGTAAGTGCTGCTTTGATGATTTCTGTTGTGCTGGCAACTTCTGTCATCGGATACGGCGATGGTTTCTTAGGTAAACTTTTGGCAGTTTCAATACCCTCAGCAGCAGGATTCGTTGCATATATCATACTGGCAGCAATTTTAAAAACAGACGAAACAAAAATGTTTTTCGATATATTCAAAAAAAGGAGTGTGAAAGATGGGCAGTAAAGTATTTTTGATTGCAGGCAAGTTTTTTTCAGCATTAAACCGTTGGTATGAAGTAAGCTCTGTGGCAAATTTCTTCAACAAGATTTGGTCAGTGCTGGGCAATACTTTTTGTGGCTCTTTTATTCATCGCTTCTTTTCAAAAAGTGAACGAAAGGATATATGGGACAACAGCATCTTTGGGAAAATAGTGAATTTACCAAAGAATTTTGTGATGTTTTTGCAGAAAAAACTTTCGGTAAAAATCAACAATTTGGTTGAAAACAGTGCAATCTGCTGCGGTGTTTCCAATTGGGCAAATGTGTCTGTCCGTCTTTACGGAGTAGCTATGATAACATTCGGTGTTTTTTTTGGAATGTTAAGGTACAATCAAATGATTGCAATTGCGGTTTCTGCGGTTTCGATAGTTGTTGGTGTGGTCCTTGTTTTGATTAACAGAACCATCAATGAACTGATAGAGGGAAGCTGGATTGTAAAAACAATTGGCGAGATATTTATAAGTTTCACAAAAAAGGATAATAAAAATCTTAAAATAACCAAAAACCAATTGATAATGTCAGGGTTTTTGGGAGTATTTTTGGCAGTCGTGTGTTTTATCACAGGTATTAAATATTTTGCTTTAGGCATAACGGGTATTATAGGGTTGATTTTTCTGGTAAAATATTTACCTTTGGGAGTATTCATTACGGTGGCATTGTCCCCGTTGCTACCCACAATGCTACTTGCAGCATTAAGTATTTTATGTGCTGTAATACTTTTGCTTCATGCAGTGAAAAATCCCGACTTTAAATTTGTAAAGAGTCCCATGAACCCGGTTGTTGTTTTCTTTACAATAGCTCTTTTGTGGGGTTGTATAAATTCCTTTGATGTACTGTCATCAGTGCGTCAGGTAATGGTGCATATCAGCTTTATTGTATTTTACTTTGTGGTTATAAATACAATAAGAACAAAAAGAGCATGGTGTGCTTTAATAAAACTGTTTTTAGCCTCTGCACTCATAGTTGCAATTTATGGCGTTGTGCAGAATTTTACAGGTGTATCGTCAACTGAAAGTTGGATAGACGAAGAAATGTTTACCGACATCAAGGTAAGAGTTTATTCGTTTTTTAACAATCCTAATGTTTTAGGAGAATTTTTGGTGCTCACAATTCCTGTAATGGTAGCACTTATCTGGAACAAGGTGCGTGAAGATCACAAAACACTGTTTGGTATAGCATTGCTTGTTATGGCAGCTTGTATGGTATTTACATGGTCAAGAGGTGCATGGCTTGGAATGTTGATTGCAGTGGCAATATTCCTTGCGATTTCTGACAAACGTTGGATTTTTGTTGGTGTTCTTGCAGTAGTGTTAGTGCCTGTCGCTCTTTATCTGAGCGGAAACAGTGCAATAGTTGAGAGAGTTTTAAGTATAGGTAACACCGCAGACACATCTACTGAGTACAGAGTTTCAATATGGAGAGCATCAATAAAGCTTTTGGGTGATTTCTGGCTTCCGGGTATCGGTGTTGGTTCTGATGCATATAAGACAATTTATCCTGTGTACGCACTTACAGGTGCTGACTTCGCACTCCATTCTCATAACCTTTATTTACAGTTCTGGGTTGAAACAGGTATCATAGGAATTGTATCATTGATATCACTTGCTCTTGCATTTTTAAGAAATACATTTTCAGCAAAGGTAGTAAAGAATATAAAAAAATCAGACGTAGCAAAATTAACGGTGGCACTCGGTGCAGGCTTTGTAGGATTTATGGTTCAGGGTCTTACTGATTATGTCTGGTATAACTATAAAATCTTAATGATATTCTGGATAATTATTGCCCTTGGAATTTCGGGCAGTCTGATAATTAAAAATGACTGCGGAGGTGAGCTTTTAAATGATTAAAGTTTGCCAGGTGGTAACTGATACCAACATAGGCGGTGCAGGCAGATATTTATTGAATTATCTTAAACACTATGACCGCAATAATTACAAGGTTTCAGTAGTAATCCCTGAAATGAGCAGTTTACTTGAATTTGTAGCACAATACACAGAGGTTGATATTTACGAAATTTCTTATATGGCAGATAAATCCTATGACAGCAAGTGCGTTAAGGTATTGACTGAATTATTTGAAAAGGAAAAATTTGATATTATCCACACTCACGCATCTTTATCTGCAAGAATTGCAGGAAGAAGAGCAGGAATTAAAACTATAATCTCAACACGTCATTGTATTGAACCTGTGGGAGGATTTTTGGTATCTGCAATCAAAGGGATTCTGAACAACAGTTTATGTGATTACTATATTGCAGTATCTGATGCAGTAGTTGATAATCTTAGAGAATGTGGCATTAAAAGACGCAAAATAAAAAAAGTATGCAATGGAGTAGAAGCGGTACCAGAGCTTTCCCCTGAACAAAAAAAAGATGTAAGGAAAAAGTACGGTATTGAAGGCAAGAAGGTATTTGCAATTTTTGCGAGACTTGAGGAAGTAAAAGGACACAAATATTTTATTGAGGCGGCAAAGGATTACCTAAAAAAGTATGACGATGCGGTGTTCTTAATAGTTGGCGATGGCAGTTTATGTGATGAATTAAAAGAGCGGGCAAAAGATATTCCTCAGATTATTTTTTGCGGATACGTCAAGGATACCACAGAACTCTTAAACATTACAGATGTCAATGTAATATCATCCCAGTCTGAGGCAATGAGTTTGGCAATACTTGAGGCAATGAGCTTAGGTAAACCTACCATAGCAACCAATGTAGGCGGGAATCCTCAGCTTATAAAACCCTATACAAATGGTATTTTGGTAGATTATGAGGATTATTTCGGAATGTCGTCAGCCTTTGCAAGAATGTCCCAGGACGAAGAGTTTTACAACAAGGCTTCTTATTGTGCCAAAAATGAATTCTACGAAAAATATACGGCTCAAATCATGGTAAAAAATCTCGAAGAGCTTTATCAGGAGGTAACCAATGAACATAAATAAAGAAAGAAAGATAAACATAGTGGATTTGCTGTTTGTAATTTTAATACTGGCAATTCTGGTGTTTGGGGCATTAAAATTTGCATCTTTCGGCTCATCGCAACCTGAAAGTGCAACAAAAATTGTCTATACACTTGAGGTAAAAAATACATTCCCTGAGCTTACTGGCTATGTCAGGGAAGGGGATAAGGTATTTGACGATGAAAGCATGAAAGAAATCGGTGCTGTTACAGAAATTACCGAAAAAAATGCGACAATTTTAGCAGAAAACACTGATGAAGGCACATTGGCAGTAGCAGAAATTGAAGACCGTGTCGATGTAGAAATAAAAGTAGCCGCAGACGGAACAGTTTCGTCAGGTAACGCAAGTGTAAATTCCGTTAACCTTCTGATAGGCAAAAGCATGGAGTGTATAGTGGGCGATGCTTACGTTAATGCAGTAATAACAGATGTGGGATATGAGGATGCCACAGAAGCAAAGGAGGCTATGACAGAATGATTTTGGATAAAAACGGAAAACTTTTTGGTAAGGTAAGTATAGTAGATATTCTTGTTATTTTGATTATAGTAGTGGGTGTGGCGGGTGCAGCACTTACAATATCTTATATAAATAACGAAAAAGTGGTTTCTGACGGCTCGAAAATGCTATTGTCATCACAGAGCAACTCAAATAAAATGGAGATAGGTTTAAAAATGCACGGAGTTCGGGATATCACAAGAGATGCTATAGTTGTAGGTGACGAAGTTTATTCTACTAAAACAGATGATTTAATCGGTGTAATAAAACGCATTGACTCACAGCCCTCAAAGCAGAATGTTGTCAAAGGAAACGGTGAAGTTGTAAGTTCTGTAATTCCTGAAAAATTTGATGTAACAATCATAGTTGAAACTACTGGTAAGAAAACCGACACAGGCTATTACACTGATACAGGCGTTCACGTTCTTTACGGCAAGGACTATGAAATAAAAACATCCACCATAAAATCAACACCTTTGGTTTCCAGTGTGGCAATAACAGACTAAGACATTGGGAGAAAGCTATGAACAATCAGAAAAGAGTTGTAATTAAAGTAGGTACATCGTCTTTGACCTACGAAACAGGAAAAATAAACATAAGACAGATTGAGCTTTTGTCTCAGGTTATATCTGACCTCTGCCATAGCGGATGTCAGGTAGCACTTGTTACAAGTGGTGCTATTTCTGTAGGCATGAGTAAGTTAGGGTTTAATGAGCGTCCCAAAACAACAAGAGAAAAGCAGGCAGCATCTGCCGTTGGACAAAGTGAACTTATGAGCCTTTACGGTAAATTCTTTGCTCAGTACGGAAAAGATGTGGCACAGCTTCTTTTAACGAAGAATATTTTAGACAATGAGGAACGTAGGGAAAACGCAATAAATGCATTTAATACACTTTTTGAGTGGGGCGTTGTTCCTATTATCAATGAAAATGACGTAATTTCAACTGCAGAAATTAAATTTGGCGACAATGATACTCTGTCAGATGTTGTTGCAGAATTAATTGAGGCAGATATTCTGATTATTTTATCTGATATTGACGGCTTGTATGACAAAAATCCTGCCAAAAACCCTGATGCTGTGCTTGTTCATGAAGTGTACGAAATAACAGACGAAGTTATGGCGTCTGCAGGCGGTGAAGGCACAAACCGCGGCACGGGCGGAATGGTAACCAAGCTGATTGCAGCAAAACGTGCTATGGCGGCAGGAATTGAGATGGTAATTGCAAACGGCAAAAACCCGAAAATTATATACGATGTTTTAGAGGGTACGGCCACATGCACCAGATTTAAACCACAAAAATTAAGAGGGCATGAAAATGTATGATTTAATTGAGGCGGGAAAAGTAGCCAAAGCGGCAAGCTTTAAGCTTATGAATATTGACAGCAACAAGAAGAATAAAGCGCTTAATGCCATTGCTGATTTATTGATAGAAAATACCGACGAAATTTTAGAAGAAAATAAAAAAGACCTTGAAAGTCTTTTAAAGAATAATGAAAAGTCAGGCTTTTATGACAGGTTAAAACTTACACCTGAGCGTATAAGTCAGATGGCAGAGGGAGTAAGACAGGTAGCGACGCTTGCTGACCCTGTGGGCGAGGTAACAGAAATGACAAAACGCCCCAATGGTCTTATGATAGGGAGAAAGAGAGTGCCCTTGGGGGTTATAGGAATAATTTTTGAGGCACGCCCAAATGTTACGGTTGATGCGGCGGCACTTTGCCTAAAAACCTCAAATGTATGCATCCTTCGTGGAGGAAGTGAAGCAATCAATTCAAATAAGGTACTTACTAAAATTATGAAGCAGGCACTTGCGTCCACAGATGTTCCTGTTGATGCAATATCATTAGTTGAAGATACCTCAAGAGAAATTGCGACACAAATGATGCGTCTTAATGAATATATAGATGTCTTAATTCCAAGAGGTGGTGCAGGTCTGATTAAAACAGTCGTAAACACTGCAACTGTGCCTGTAATAGAAACAGGAACAGGCAACTGCCACATATACGTAGAAAAAAGTGCTGATATTGATATGGCGGCAAATATCATAGAAAACGCAAAAACTACACGTGTATCTGTGTGTAATGCGGCAGAATCTTTACTTATCGATGAAAAAATTGCACAAAAGGCTTTACCTGTGATTTTTGAAAAACTAAAGGCACATAATGTTGAAGTTTTTGGTTGCAGTAAAACCTGTGAAATTTTAAAGGATGCAAAACCTGCAACAGACGAAGATTTTAGAACAGAATATTTAGACTATAAAATATCAGTAAAGGTAGTTCGCGATATTGACGAGGCAATAGAGCATATAAACCTTTACAGCACAAAGCATTCAGAAGCTATAATTACAACTGACTATGAAAAATCCCAGAGATTTTTGGCGTCTGTTGATTCTGCGGCAGTTTATGTAAACGCATCAACACGCTTTACAGATGGCTTTGAATTTGGTTTTGGTGCAGAAATCGGTATAAGCACACAAAAGCTCCACGCAAGAGGGCCGTTAGGTCTTCGTGAGCTTACCACATCAAAATATATTATTTATGGCAACGGACAAATCAGGTGATAAAATGTTAAAGGCAGAAAACTTACTGTATTCTTACGACAATGGTGTAAAAAAAGTAGATACAGTGTTAGACAATTTAAATCTTAATATAAAAAAAGGCGAGTTTGTAGCCGTATTGGGACATAATGGCTGTGGCAAGTCAACCCTTGCCAAGCATTTTAACGGACTTTTGCTTCCTTTGGGCGGAGATGTTTACGTTCAGGGCATAAATACAAAAGACGAAGAAATGTTATGGACAATTCGCCGTCAGGTAGGAATGGTTTTCCAGAATCCTGATAACCAGATAGTAGCAAATGTGGTAGAAGAGGATGTTGCTTTTGCACCTGAGAACTTAGGTATTCCATCTGCTGAAATCAGAAAAAGAGTGGACGATGCACTAAAAACTGTTGATATGTACAGATACAGAAAGCACGCACCTCATCTTTTATCAGGCGGTCAGAAGCAACGTGTGGCAATAGCGGGAGCAATAGCTATGCGTCCTGAATGTATTGTAATGGACGAGCCTACTGCTATGCTCGACCCAATGGGAAGAGCGGAAGTTATGGAAACGATTTTAAAACTCAAAGCTCAGGAAAATATGACAGTAGTTTTAATTACTCACTACATGGATGAAGCAGCAATGGCAGACCGTGTGGTAGTTATGGATGATGGTCATATTGTAGTTGACGATACACCACGTAATGTGTTTTCACAGGTTGAACTGTTAAAATCTTTAGGACTTGATGTTCCGCAGGTTACAGAGCTTGCCTACAGCCTTAACAAAGAGGGATTTGATGTGAATTATGATGTTTTAACAGTAACAGAATGTGCAGATGCGATAATGGATTATGTTAGGAGCATAAAAAGTGGCAATTAAAATAGAAAACCTTGATTATGTCTATATGCAGGGAAGTCCTTTCGAGAAAAAAGCATTAGACAATATTAATATAGAAATTAAAGATGGCGAATTTGTGGGTTTAATCGGACATACAGGTTCGGGCAAGTCAACACTTGTTCAGCACTTAAATGGCCTTTTAAAGCCCCATTCAGGTCATGTTTTTATAAACGAACATGAAACTACTGAAAAAGGCGAAAAATTAAAAAAACTCCGCTGTGATGTTGGACTTGTGTTTCAATATCCTGAACACCAGTTGTTTGAAGAAACTGTATATAAAGACATTGCTTATGGTCCGACGAATTTAGGACTTCCAAAAGAGGAAATTGATATAAGAGTGAGGGATGCCGCACGCTGCGTAGGGTTACCTCCTGAAGTGCTCGACAAATCTCCCTTTGATTTATCGGGCGGTCAGAAACGTCGTGTGGCAATTGCGGGCGTAATAGCAATGAAACCAAGCGTACTTGTTTTAGACGAACCCACAGCAGGATTGGACCCTGCAGGCAGAGAAGAAATTCTTTCTCAGATAAAGTCTATCTATGATGAGGGAAATATGACAGTAATACTTGTTTCTCACTCTATGGAGGATGTGGCACGCCTTGTTAACCGTCTTATTGTTATGAATGAGGGTAAGGTGTTTGCTGATGGTACTGTTGATGAAGTATTCTCCCGCGGACGTGAGCTTCGTAACATTGGTCTTAATGTTCCTCAGGTAAATGTTTTAATTGATGAGCTTGTTGCAAGAGGACTGAATATTAATCCCAATATTTATACAGTTGAAAATGCAAAAAATGAGCTTATTGAGTATTTTAAAAGAATAAAGGAGGGTGGGGAAAATGCTTAAAGATATTACCTTGGGTCAGTATTTTCCGATAGATTCCTTCCTGCATAGATTAGACCCTAGGACTAAAATACTGATTTTTATTTTAGATATAGTCGCCATATTTATGGCACAGACAGTAGAGAGTTACGTAGTATTAATACTCTTTACATTTCTTGTAATGCTTATTTCTAAAGTACCTGTAAAGATGTATTTTAAAGGACTAAAGCCGATTCTTTACATCATAGTATTTACGGCGTTATTGAATTTGTTTTTAACACAAGGTGAAGATTTGCCTATATTTGGTTATTCTGTGGGAATTACGGTTGAAGGTGCAATAGTTGCTGCAAAAATGGCAACAAGACTGGTTCTTTTAATAATTGGCAGCAGTGCACTTACTTATACCACATCCCCTATGGCGTTAACAGATGGTATAGAAAAACTTTTAAAACCTTTATCAAAAATTGGTTTTCCTACCCACGAGCTTGCCATGATGATGAGTATAGCAATTAAGTTTATTCCAACTTTGATAGAGGAAACAGACAAAATTATAAAAGCTCAGCAGGCAAGAGGAGCATCCTTTGATACAGGCTCGATATTTAAAAGAGCAAAAGCGTTGATTCCAATGCTTGTGCCACTTTTTATCAGTGCGTTCAGACGAGCAGATGAGCTGGCGATTGCAATGGAAAGCCGTTGCTATACAGGCGGTGACGGACGAACAAGACTAAAGGAGATAAAGTTTACTCACAAGGATTTAGCGGCAACTATCTGCTTTTTGATGTTTTTTGCCTGTGTAATTTTTCTTGATTTCATTTTTTAATTTGGAGGCAGTATGAGCCAGAATCATAAAATTACTCTTATGTATAACGGTTCTACCTTTTCGGGGTGGCAGATACAAAAAAACGCTGTAACAGTTCAGGAAGAAGTAGAAAAAGCGTTTTCTGTGATTTTAAGACAACCTGTAGAAATGGTGGGGGCCAGTCGTACAGATGCGGGAGTTCATGCCTATAATTATGTGGCACATTCTTTTTTTGATACAGATATTGAAAATGAGAGACTTATGCTTGGAGTAAATGCAATTTTGCCCGAAGGAATAAAGGTAAAATCCATTGAGGACTGTGATGAGGAATTTCACTCCCGTTACAGTGCAAAGTCCAAGACATACATATACCGCATTGATGTGTCAAAATACGGTGATGTGTTCAAAAAACCTTATGTTTGGAGATTTCGTTATCCTTTGGATTTTGAAGAAATGCAGAAATGCCCCCAACATTTTTTGGGCAAGCACGATTTTTCTGCATTTATGTCAAAGGGAGGACAGGCAAAAACTTTCGAGCGTACGATATATGAATGTAGCTTATCTTTGGAAAATGACATTATTACTATGACAATCAAAGGTGACGGCTTTTTATATAACATGGTGAGAATTATAGCGGGAACTATACTGAGCGTAGGAAGAGGATATTTAAAATCAGAGGACATTCCTGACATAATACTTTCAAAAGAACGAAAAAAAGCGGGCATCACTGCACCCCCCGAGGGTCTGATGCTTTATGAGATTGAATATTAGGAGGAAGCTATGAAAAATACGGTTTTTAAGAAAATTATACTGTCTGTTATAGTAGTTGCGGTAATACTGGTAGTAATGTTTGTTGTGCGTGAAGTTGCAGTAGAATTTTTCGGTTATAAACCACCTGCGCTTTCTGAGACCAGTCAGAAAAAAGGTCAGCAGATAGAAGTAACTCTGGATAGCGAAAGTAAATACAGTCACATAGTAACTGACAAATATATTTATTTCGTAGGTACCGATAAAGTAATCGTGGCGGACTCTAAAGGTTCAAAAAGGGAAGAACTTCCTATCGGAACGTCAAACTCTGTTTCAAAATCACAGGGTAAATACGTAATAGTTGGGGATATGGACGGAAATAACATCTACATAATAAAAGATACACAGATTAAGCAGACTATTGCAACAAAAGGTAGGATTAAAAACTTTTCGGTAAACTCATCAGGTTTTTGTGTTGCAGTAACGGAAGGCGATATGGGAAAACGTAATGTCATTGCTTACAACACTAAGGGTGAGGAAGTATTCGTTTGGGATTCAGGTAATATGCTTGTGTTAAATGCTGTAATTGCAGAAAATAATAAAAACATTGTTGTATCTGCTGTTGACACAAAGGATGGTGTGATGAAGTCTGTTCTTAATTTCTACAACGTATCAAAATCAGAAGCAGTAGCAACTGAAAGTTACGAGGGAGAACTGATATCAGCACTTACTGTAAACGGAAATTACGTATATTGTATAGGCGATTCAAAAACTTTAGTGTACAAAGTTTCAGGAGATAAAAAGAGCGAGATTTTATATAGCGGAAAATCTGTAATAACATACGAAGTAAATAATAGCGGTATTGTTATGGCCTTTTTAGAATCAACCCTAACAGGAAAGCGTTATAATATTGAATCATATACAGAAACAGGTAAAAAGATAGGAACATTTGAATACGACTACGATATAGGCTATCTTGACATTGCTGATGATGTTATAGCCATTGACAGAGGCGGTCTTATCAGTGTAATAAACTATAAAGGCAGAGAAAAGGCGTTGATTGACCCGGGTGTAGATGTTGACGATTTGTGCTTTATGGGAAATTCCTCTAAGGCTATCGGCTTTACTGCCCACGGTGCCTATATGTTTAATATTAACTGACAGGAGAGTAGTTAATGAGTATAAATTACATAGATTTATTGGTGCTTATACTGATGGTTTTGTCCACTTATTTAGGATATAAAAAGGGATTTTTAAAAACCATAACCGGTGTTTTATCAATTGTTTTGTCCTTGATTCTTGCAGTTGCACTGTATCCTCATATGGAAAACTTTATAAAAAGCACACCCGTATATGAAACAGTTTATGAAAACGTGGGTGAACATATAGCACCTCCTGATGTAGAGAGCGATAAAATATCAGATTATGGTGCGGGAACTCTTAATCTTCCCAGAAACTTTTTAAAGCAAATTCAAAAAAGTGCCAACGAAACTAAAGAAGATATAGCTACATCAATTTCAGAAAGTGTAGCAGATTCTGCAGTGAAAATAGTCAGCATGCTGGCGGTTTTTCTTATTGCAAGACTGTTAATTTTTTTAGTTGTGTTTATAGCAGGACTTATAAAAAAGTTACCGTTGATAGGATGGAGCGACAGAATGCTAGGTGTTCTGTTCGGGTTTATCAGAGGCTTTTTTATAGTGTATCTCTTGTTGGCAGTAATTACATTATCGGCACATTTCAATTCCGATAATTTTGCGGCAAAAGCAGTAAAACAATCGGAATTTGCTAAAATCATGTATAATAATAACGTTTTTTTAGATTTTGTCTATAAAGATTGACACAAAACAGAAAATGTGTTACAATTTCACTTAATGAATTTTTTGGAGGCAGTATTATGGAAATCAAAGTAACAAAAACCACAACACCTAAAACAAAGCCTGATGCTTCGGCTCTTGGTTTTGGTAAATATTTTACTGACCATATGTTTGTAATGGACTATAGCGATGAAAAAGGCTGGTATGATGCAAGAATAGTACCTTATGGTCCTTTTGAGATAGAACCTGCATGTACAACACTTCATTACGGTCAGGCAATTTTTGAAGGTTTAAAGGCTTATAAGGGAGCAAATGGTGAAATTTTCCTTTACAGACCTGAAAGAAATATGGCAAGAATTAATCAGTCAAATGACAGACTTTGTATTCCTCAGATTGATGAAGCATTTGCAGTAGAAGCAATCAAACAGTTGGTATTATTGGATCAGGATTGGATTCCTGAAGGTGAGGGTACATCACTTTATATCCGTCCTTTTATCTTTGGTACAGATAATATGTTGGGTGTTCATCCTTCTCATACATATAAATTTGTAGTAATTTTAAGCCCTGTTGGTTCATACTATAAAGATGGACTTGCTCCTGTTAAAATTTGGGTTGAGGACGATTATGTACGTGCAGTTCGTGGCGGCATGGGCTTCGCTAAAACTGCAGGTAACTATGCAGCAAGCTTAAAGGCTCAGGCTGTGTCATCAGAAAAAGGATATTCACAGGTTCTCTGGCTTGACGGTGTAGAAAGAAAATACATCGAAGAAGTTGGTGCTATGAACATCTTCTTCAAAATCGGTGACGAAGTTGTAACACCTGAGTTAAACGGAAGTATCTTGGCAGGTATCACAAGAGACTCTGTATTAAAAGTATTAACAGCTTATGGTTATAATGCTTCAGAGAGAAAAGTTTCAATTGATGAAATCGTTGAAGCGTACAAAGAAGGTAAGCTCGAAGAAGTATTCGGCACAGGTACAGCGGCTGTAATTTCTCCCGTTGGTGAACTTTGCTTCCGTGGTGAAAAGATGATTATAAACAACAACGAAATCGGCAAGGTTTCACAGTTCTTATACGACACAATTACAGGTATCCAGAAGGGTACAGTAGAAGATAAATTCGGATTTACTTACAGAATCAAATAATTTTAATTCAAAAAATACCGCAGTGCATTTTGCACTGCGGCTAACTTTTTTCTTACAAATTTCCCCAAAAAAAACAAAAAATTTATATCGGAGGCATTTTATGGATTTAGCATCAAAAAAAATCTCAGAATTGCGTGATGAGGCAAAAGCTTTGGGAATTAAAAATATTGCAAAGCTTAAAAAAGACGAGCTTATTAAGGAAATAGAGAATAATACAAATGAAAGTACGGAAACTAAAAAAGAACTAACATTAAACGAAGGCGACAATTTAGTTGAAGGCGTTTTAGAAGTGCTTCCTGAAAATGGATTTGGTTTTTTGAGGGGAGAAAATTACCTTTCAACTCCAAAAGATGTGTATGTATCGCCTACGCAAATAAGACGTTTTAATTTAAAAACAGGTGATAAAGTTTCGGGCATTGCAAGACCGCCAAAAGAGGAGGAAAAATTTCCTGCACTAATCTACGTTCAGCATGTTAACGATGACACACCAGATAAAGCGATCCGTAGAAAGCCCTTTGAATACCTTACACCAATTTTCCCTCAGGAAAGAATCCGTTTGGCTACAAATCAAAGAGATTTTGCTATGCGTCTTGTAGACTTGTTAGCACCTATTGGAAAAGGGCAGAGAGGACTGATTGTTGCTCCTCCCAAGGCAGGTAAAACAACACTTTTAAAAAATATAGCCAATAATATAGAAGAAAACCACCCTGAAGTAACATTAATTGTTCTTTTAATTGACGAAAGGCCTGAAGAAGTTACGGACATGAAGCGTTCAATAAAAGGTGATGTGGTATATTCAACATTTGACCAGGTTCCTGAACACCACGCAAAAGTGGCAGAAATAGTTTTAGAGAGAGCACAAAGACTTGTTGAACAAAACAAAGACGTTGTGGTGCTTTTAGATTCTATAACAAGACTTGCAAGAGCATACAACTTAACAGTTCCTCCATCAGGAAGAACTTTATCAGGCGGTTTAGACCCTGCAGCACTTCATAAGCCTAAAAAATTCTTTGGTGCTGCAAGAAACATTGAAAACGGAGGAAGTTTGACCATTCTTGCGACGGCACTTGTTGAAACAGGCAGCAGGATGGATGAAGTTATATTTGAAGAATTTAAAGGTACGGGAAATATGGAGCTTCATTTAGACAGAAAATTACAAGAGAAGAGAATTTTTCCTGCAATAGATATAAATAAGTCAGGTACAAGAAAAGAAGAACTCCTACAGGGACAGCGTGAATTAGAAGCCGTATGGACAATAAGACGTGAACTTTCTAATCAAACTACACAGGATGTTACGGAGAGTTTGATTTCGGATCTTATACGCACAAAGACCAATGATGATTTTATAGATTTGATTTTGTTTAATAAAAAATAATCTTATTTGAATAACTCTGACCATTTTGCAGATAATAAGTATGAGCCGTAGCTCATAAATTAATTTCTCAATTTAGCTGGAGGATATTATGGAAAACAAAAACAGAAATCAGAACAACAACCAGAATCAGAACAACAATCAGAACAGAAACGAAAACAAAAACAATCAGAACAACAACCAGAACAGAAATGAGAACAAAAATAACCAGAACAACAACCAGAACAGAAACCAGTATTAATCTAAAAAAGGGATGTAGCGTTGCTACATCCCTTTTAACCTTCTGTACTTACTGTCTGCGGATATTCATTATAATTCATGCGTTCTAATTTACACATCTGACGAAAGTTTAGCGGTGTTATATTTTCATGCTTTTTAAAGATGTCATTAAAACGCTGCTGGCTGGAAAATCCTACTATTTTTGCTACTTCTGCAACCTTTGTATCAGTATTTTTAAGATATTCTTTTGCTGCCTCAATTCTTACCTTTAATATATAACTTTTTGGACTTATACCGAATTTATCTTTAAATGAATGTGCAAAATAACTGTCGGACAGATAAATATATTTTGCAACCTGAGTAAGGGTTAAGTCTTTGTCATAGTTATTGTCAATGTATTCCTTTGCAATATTTAATAGCTCATGCAACTTTAAATTTCGGTTTTTTGCACTTTGCTCCCATTCCTGTTTTAAGGTTCTTGAAAGTAGAACAAAAAGCTCGATAACTAAAAGACAACTTAAAAAATCACCCCAAACCTGAGTTTTTATACGTTCTCTTAAAATTCTGTTCATAACGTGAATTATATCATTCTTCTTGCTCAGAGAAAGGAACAGATAGTCGCCTGTTGCATCGTCTTCAATATATTCTACAAAATCTGTCAGCGACACATGGTTTTCTGCATCATTTTTCTGAGACTTAAATGTAAAGCTTAAAACTATCAGCTCGCAAACATCGGATTTTACAATAAATTTGTGGGCACGTCCGGGCTTTATAATGATGATTGAGTGAGGAGGCATGTTAACGTCTATGCCCTCTATCTGAAATATTGCGTTACCTTTTTTTATATAGACCATTTCAAAGTGGTCGTGCCTGTTTACAGTCATGGACCAGTTTACATCATAAATTTTTTCGATTGTTTTTACTATTGCGGGCATATAGGTAAGTTTATCTATAAGCTCGTCCCATGCGTGGGGTAGTTGCTCGTTGTTATACATATAGACCTCCTTGCAAAACTAATGAATTCTGTTTTTAATAATAACATAACAAAATAAAAAAGTAAATATTAAATTTTCACAAATTTCCCTGTTGTTGACACTTTTTTTAAATTATGATATACTATTTTATATTGTTTAATGGGGAGGTGTGGTCAAAAATGAATATTGATTCCTTTATGACTCCAAGGCTTTTGGCCGTTGCTGATATGGTTGGCGATTGTAAAAGTTTGGCAGACATCGGAACAGACCATGCCTATGTTCCTGTTTATCTTGTAGAAAAAAAGAGAGCAGAATCTGCGATTGCAATGGATATTAACGAAGGACCGCTTACGCGCGCTGATGAGAATATAAAGAGATTTAATCTTTCAGATAAGATAAAGACAAGACTTTCCGACGGACTGGAAAAGCTATGCGATAATGAGGTAGATACAGTAGTAATTGCAGGTATGGGTGGAATACTTATAAACAGTATTGTAGAAAGTCATAAAGACAGATTGACTTCTGTAAAAAGATACATTTTGCAGCCTATGACAGCTATTGAAGAAACAAGAAAATACTTAGCAGAAAACGGCTTTAATATTGTGGATGAAACGCTTGCAAAAGAAGACGAAAAGATTTACACCGTTATTTGTGCAGAACGGGGCAAAATGATAATAGAAAATGAAATAAACTTACTAATTGGAAAGCACCTTATAAAAAAACAGGATAAAATATTACCTGAACTAATATCGGGAAAAATTTACGAATACGAAAAGGCTACTTCATCTATGAAAAATTCCACATCCCCTGAAATAAAGGAAAAGCAGGAGCATTTCGCATTTCTTATTTCAGAACTTAAAAAACTGCAGGAGGAGTGTAGAAAATGGTAAAATTAAATAAAATAGTCGAGTTTTTAAATTCTTTTGCACCCCTATGCCTTGCAGAAGACTATGACAATGTGGGACTTTTGGTTGGCGATAAGGACAAAGAGATAAACAAAGTTTTAATCACTTTAGATGCTGATGAAAATGTAGTAGAAGACGCAAAACTCCGTGGCTGTGACCTTGTAATTTCACATCATCCCCTTATTTTTAAGCCTTTAAAAAGAGTAGTAAGTGATGATTCGGTATCTCGTACAGTTATAGAACTTATAAAGAATGACATTTCTCTTGTGTCGGTACATACGAATTTTGACGGAGTAAAATCAGGACTTTGTGATTTATTTTTAGACAAAATTGCAAATACTGAGAATAGATGTGCTATTGAGGGCGATTGCGAGAACGGTTCAGGAAGAATTGGGGAATTAAAAGCTGAAACAACTCTTAGTGAAATATTAAAAAAAGTAAAAGCTGAATTTTCAGTTGATGTAGTGCGTTATGTAGGTAAAGCCGATACAAAAATTTCTAAAATTGCTGTATGTAACGGCGGTGGGGCGGATTTTGTATATGCGGCTCATGAGGCAGGATGTGACCTCTTTGTATCGGGTGATTTTAAATATCATCATGCTAGATTTGCCTATGAAAACCATATGGCTTTAATAGACGTTCCTCATTACAATGCAGAAATTATGTTCTGTGACTATTTGGCGGAATTGCTTAAAAAAGAATTTGAAAAAGATATAGACATCTGTGTTACTGACAAAAACACAGACGTATGGAATAAATTTTAGTATTGTCAATTTTTCGGAGGTAAAAATGGAAAATTCATTAATAAAACAGACATCGGCACTGCCTACACTTGCAGTGCGTGGAATGGTGGTTTTTCCCAATACACTGGTTCATTTTGATATAGTGAGAGAGAAGTCTTTATTAGCACTTGAAAACGCCATGGTAAACAAGCAAATGGCGTTTGTTACCATGCAGACCGACCCTACAATTGAAAATCCAAAGCCTGCAGATATTGAGACAATGGGAACAATATGTAAAATAAGTCAGGTTGTAAAAATGCCCAACAATACCGTACGTGTACTTGTTGAAGGTATTAAGCGTGCAAAAATATGTGAAGTGTTAAAAACGAAGCCTTTTTTTGTATCATTGGTTGATGAGATAGAAGAGGATATGAGTGATGATAATTCCATTGAAAGCGAAGCTCTCCGCCGTAAAATTGTGGATGAGTTCATGAATTACCGCGACTATAACAACAGAATAAGTGGTGAATTTGTGTTGTCGCTTGACAATACAAATAACACGTCACACCTTGTCGACAGTATCGCTTCAAATATGCCTTTAAAGCTTTCCGACAAACAGGAAATTTTAAATATCGAAAATACGAAAGTACGTGCCGAAAGACTTTTAGAAATTTTACTTCGCGAAATTCAGATAGCAGAAGTTGACACAAAAATTGACAGACAGGTAAAGAAGAATATAGACAAAAATCAGCGTGAATATTTCTTGCGTGAGCAACTCAAGGTAATTCACGAAGAATTGGGTGATGACAGTGAATTTGAGGTTGACGAATACAAGAAAAAGTTAGATAGCCTAGACCTTCCTGAAAATGTCATTGAAAAGTGTGCAAAGGAATTGTCACGACTTTCAAAAATGTCAGTAAACAATCCTGATGCCAATGTTATCCGCACATACCTTGAGTGGATTTGTGATCTTCCATGGAACAATTTCACAAAGGATACGTTAGAGGTTTCCAATGCCAAAGAGGTTTTAGACCGTGACCATTATGGCTTAAAGGAAGTAAAAGAGCGTATAATGGAATACCTGGCAGTTAAAAAAATAACAGGCTCTATGGCAGGCCCTATACTTTGCCTTGTTGGACCTCCCGGAGTAGGTAAAACCTCTATCGCGAAATCTATTGCTGAGAGTATGGGTAGAAGCTATGCAAGAATTTCTCTGGGTGGTATCCGTGATGAGGCTGATATTCGTGGACACAGACGTACCTATATAGGTTCTATGCCCGGAAGAATTATAACTGCACTAAAACAGGCAGGTACCAATAATCCCTTAATGCTTTTTGATGAAATTGACAAAATGGCATCAGATTACAGGGGAGACCCGGCAGCTGCACTTTTAGAGGTTTTGGATGCAGAACAGAACACAAAGTTCCGTGACCATTTTATGGAAGTGGATTTTGACCTTTCCAATGTTTTATTTATTGCAACTGCAAATACATTGGACACAATCCCAAGACCTTTATTAGACAGAATGGAAATTATAGAAATTCCCGGCTACACATCTGAGGAAAAATTTAATATAGCGAAAAATCATCTTTTGGGTAAGCAACTTAAAAAACACGGGCTTACAAAAAAGAATGTTTCTGTAAATGACGGTGCAATCAAGGGGATTATTGCCCATTACACAAAAGAAGCAGGCGTAAGAACATTAGAGCGTAAAATTGCAAATGTATTAAGAAAAGCTGCACTTAAAATAGTTGATAATCCCGAAACACAGGTAAAGGTTACAAACAAAAATTTAGAGGAGTTTTTGGGTAAGGAAATTTTCTTAGACGATTTTGCCTCCAAAAAGGACGAAATCGGTGTAGTAACAGGACTTGCCTGGACACAGGTTGGCGGTGACACGTTGTCTGTTGAAGTAAACATTATGGACGGTACAGGAAATCTTGAATTAACAGGCCAGCTTGGTGATGTTATGAAAGAATCTGCAAAAGCTGCGGTAAGCTATGTGCGTTCAAATTACAAAAAATTAGGTATTGACGGCGAATTTTATAAAAATTGTGATATTCATATCCACGTTCCTGAGGGTGCAACCCCAAAGGACGGACCGTCAGCGGGAATTACCATTGCAACAGCTTTAGTTTCTGCTCTTTCAAACAAAGCAGTAAATCACAAGGTTGCAATGACAGGTGAAATAACTATCAGAGGGAGAGTTCTGCCTATTGGCGGACTCCGTGAAAAAACTTTGGCCGCCCATCAGGCAGGAATTAAAACAGTCGTAATTCCTTTTGAAAACAAAAAGGATATTGATGAGCTTGAAAATGTGGTTAAGGAAAATGTAGAAATTGTACTTGCGAGAAATATGAATGACGTTTTAAAGGTGGCAATCGTCGATTAAAGGAAGAGATGTATGGCAAAAATCGTGACATTGATGCTCAATCCTTCAGTAGATGTAATGCTGGAGTTTGAAAGTTTTACAAAAGCCAAAACAAACAGGGTAAAAAATAAAATAGAAATAATGGGCGGAAAAGGTCTGAACGTGTCATTAGTTGCAAGCTCATTTGGTATGGATGTTTGTGCAACAGGTTTTATCGGAAAAGACAGAGCCGAGGAATTGTCTCAGGTTTTAAAAAAATCAGGAATAGAAAATGCTTTTATTGAGGTTGATGGGGATACCCGTATAAACTATAAATTTGCTGACTCATCAGACGGAACACTGACAGAGGCGAATTCAAAAGGATTTTCTGTCAGCAAAGAAGACATTACAAAGCTTGAAAAGGTCATAGAAAAAGTTTTGGACGATGCAGAAATTCTGGTGCTTACGGGAAGCTTACCTCATGGAGTGAGTACAAAATTTTATGCTGATTGTATAGAAAAAGCAAATGCAAAAGGTATAAAAACAGTACTTGATGCAAGCGGAGAAGCACTTAAAGTTGCCATAGAGAAAAAGCCCTATGCCGTAAAACCGAATATTGATGAGTTATCTGAGTATTTTGGTAAAGTTCTAACAGATAAACAGGAAATTAGCGATGTTTTAAAAGAGCTTAACAAAAAGGGAGTAAACCTTGTAGTGGCATCAATGGGAGCAGAAGGAGCTTACCTTTCTCAAAATGAAAATGTGTTATTCGGCAAAACCTTCGACATTGAATTTATGAGTGCAGTAGGTGCAGGAGATTCTATGGTAGGTGCTATGTGCTATGCCATATCAGAAAACCTCACACTTGAGCGAATGGCACGTCTATCCATTGCTGCCGGATGCATAACAACATCAAAATCCGCTACAAACTTGTGCACAGCAATGGAAGTATTTACAAACGAAGAAAGAGTAGAAATATTATGAAAATAAACACAAATAAAGCTGCACTTTTAATTTCGGCAGTAAGAAAAGAACAGTATCCAGCTACCGGTATGCCCGAGGTGGCATTTATCGGCAGGTCAAATGTAGGCAAATCCTCTATGATAAATAAAATACTCAACAGAAAGAATTTTGCCAGAGTAAGCCAAAAGCCCGGAAAAACAGTGACGATAAATTTTTACAACATAGATGACAAGCTGATGCTTGTTGACCTTCCCGGTTATGGTTATGCTCAGGCAAGCCACGGCGAAAGAAAGAAAATGACCGAAATTATCGGTGGTTATTTATCTGAAAGACGTCAGCTGTTGCAGGTAATATTACTTGTAGATTGCAGACATAAGCCGTCTGTGGATGATAAGGATATGGCACAGGCAATTAAAGCATCAGGCGGTCAGTTGGTAGTGTTTGCTACAAAATCAGACAAACTGGGCAAAATGGCGTTAGAAAAAAATCTGGATATGCTAATTGAAGAGCTAAATCTTGAGGATGGGGACATATTGATTCCTTTTTCAACTCAGAGCAACGAGGGAGCCGAAAACTTCTGGGATTACATTTATGACTTTATAATGGAAGAGGAAGATGAATAATATGGCAATGAATATTGTGCTTGTAGAGCCTGAAATACCGCAAAACACGGGAAATATTGCCCGCACCTGTAAGGCTACAGGCAGTATATTACATATAATAAAGCCTATGGGCTTTGCAATTGATGATAAAAAGCTAAAGCGAGCAGGTCTTGATTATTGGTATGAGCTTGATATAAGATATTACGAAAATCTTGATGATTTTTTTGAGAAATGCCCAGGTAACTATTTCTTTTGTTCAACAAAATCAAAGCACAGACACTCAGATGTTGCATTTTCTGACGGTGATTATCTGTTCTTCGGTAAGGAATCTTATGGATTACCTGAACCATTACTCAAAGCAAACTATGATAAATGTATCCGTATTCCTATGACTGCGGGGTCGAGGTCGCTTAATTTGTCCAATGCGGTTGCAATTGTACTGTATGAGGCTTTGCGTCAATTGGAATATTGCGGTTTATGTGAAGAAGGGGAGCTTACAGGCAGACCTGATTAGGCATAAGGGAGTCGAACCCGATATGGTTTAAAAACAGAAATTTCGCATAATACTGCAGAAAATTCTGCGAATATACGTCAGTATTATTCTTAAATTTTCTTTGTCTTAAAACGAAATTTCTTGTTTTTAAACTCTTCGACATTAAACGCAGGAAAATTTGATGTAATTTTTATGCGGAGAACGAAGATAGGCTGGCGCCTATCGAGGACGACAAATAAAAAGAATAAAAATTTAACAAGTTTAAGGCATATTGGGTTCGATTCCCTTATGCCTAAGGAGAATACTGTGGAAAAATATGCAGTAATAAAAGGATATAATACGGAATTTGAACCAAAACACATTTTTGAATGCGGACAGTGCTTCAGATTCCGAAAAGAAACGGACGAAAGCTATACAATAGTCGCAAAAAACAGAGTAATAAACATATCAAAATCAGGACAGGATATAATATTAAAAAACACAACAGATGAAGAGGTTGCTGACATCTGGTATGATTATTTTGATTTGGGTACTGACTATGCCAAAATAAAAGAACAATTGTCAGTTGATGTTCATTTAAAGAATTCAACCGCATTTGGCGGAGGAATAAGACTCTTAAATCAGGACCTTTGGGAATGCATTATATCTTTTATAATTTCTGCAAACAATAATATTCCAAGAATTCAGGGAATAGTAGAGAGATTTTGTAAAGAGTATGGTGTGAAAATATCGTATAACAACAATATATATCACACATTCCCCACTGTAGATAAATTAGCAGATGTAAAAAAAGAAGATTTGAGCTTTTTGCGTGCAGGTTATCGTGATGCATATTTAATAGACGCAATAAATAAAGTATCTGGAACAGAAGTCAACCTTGAAAAGTTTAAAGACTACACCACCGAAGAAGCTCGGAGAGAACTTCTTAAAATAAAGGGAATAGGTAATAAAGTAGCTGATTGCATATTGCTGTTCGGAGACAGACGCAGAGAAACTTTTCCTGTGGATGTGTGGGTAAAACGGTCTGTTTCAGAACTCTATAAGGATGAAATCAAGGATTTATCAATACATGAATTTGCAAACAAGAAATTTTCGTATTTGGCAGG
Source organism: Clostridia bacterium (assembly GCA_017415145.1). Taxonomy (GTDB): domain Bacteria; phylum Bacillota; class Clostridia; order UBA1381; family UBA9506; genus Congzhengia. Next base: position 1,280 of record JAFQJE010000008.1, on the reverse strand, counting down.
ATATGCACAACAGTATCTGTTTTATTATATGAGAGAAAATTCAGCAGGAGGTAAAACCAATGGCTAAAACAAATACATTTGAACAATCAATGGAAGAACTTGAAAAAGTAGTAAGCACTTTAGAAAAGGGCGAATGCTCACTTGATGAGGCAGTAAAGCTTTTTGAAAAAGGTGTAAAGCTTTCAAATGAGTGCAATGAGGCACTGGATAAGGCAGAACAAAAGATAAAGATTCTTACTGAAGAAAACATAGCAAAATCAGGCGGGGAGGAAGAATAATTTGGATTTTTACAAGGAATTTGAATCAAAAATTATAGAAGTAAATAAAAGCCTTGAAAAATACATAGAGGAAAAAGAATGCCCCCAGAGTACGATTTATAAAGCTATGAATTATAGCTTAAGTGCAGGAGGTAAGAGAATAAGACCTGTTATGATGCTTGCGTGCTCTGAGCTCGTGGGAGGGGACACCTCATCCGTTATGCCTTTTGCCTGTGCTTTGGAGATGATACACACATATTCCTTAATTAATGATGATTTACCCTGCATGGATAACGATGACTTGCGTCGCGGTAAACCTACGAACCATAAAGTGTTTGGTGAAGCTATGGCGGTACTCGCAGGAGACGCACTCTTAAACTGTGCTTTTGAAACGATGTTAAAAAATGCTGAGGTTTCGCCTAATATGACTTTAGCTGCAATGTCTGAAATTGCAGCAGCTTCAGGAACCGAGGGTATGATAGGCGGACAGGTAATTGATATTGAGTCAGAAGGAAAGACTATTGATGCAGTAACATTAATGACAATGCACCTCCACAAGACTGCAGCACTGATTATGGCGGCATCAAGGGTGGGAGCACTTCTTGGTGGTGGCAGTAGAGAAGATTTAAGCTCAATGGAAGAATTTGCAAGATATCTTGGCATTGCATTTCAGATAAAAGATGATATTTTAGACGTTACAGGAAACGAAGAAACTCTCGGCAAAAAAACCGGTGTAGATGGCTTACTGGAAAAATCAACGTTTATAAGTATCTATGGTATGGAGCAATCTCAAAATCTTTTGAATGATTACACTAACAAGGCGATAGAGGTGCTTTCACGATATGGAGAAAAAGCAGAATTTTTAATAGAACTTTCAAAATTTTTGCTTTCCCGTGAGAATTAAGAAATTGTTAACTTTCAAAAAATAATACTTTACTATTTTTAAAAAATATGTTATATTATCGTTGATGTTAATACATTAAAAAAACAAGTTAATAAACTTAGGTGGTGCAGTATCCTAGT
>JAFQJE010000007.1 GCA_017415145.1 Clostridia bacterium | reverse complement strand
GGAATTTTGTTAACTAACGCTTCTCTGAACTTAAAGATTGAAAGTATCATAAAGATAATACCTTCTAAGAGGATAGCGGTTAACGCTACCTTGTAGGAATAACCCATTGTAAGACATACTGTGTAGGTAAAGAAAGCGTTAAGTCCCATACCTGATGCTAATGCCACGGGATAGTTAGCAAAGAATGCCATACAGATTGTACCGATAGCGGCAGAAAGTGCTGTTGCCATAAATATTGCTGCAGCACCAGGGCCGTCAGGGATGATGCCTAACATACCGGGGTTTACTGCCAGAATGTAAGACATTGCTAAGAATGTTGTAATACCGGCAATAATTTCGGTTTTTACATTTGTGTTGTGCTCTTTTAATTTAAAAAGCTTTTCCATTTTCCGTCCTCCATTTTTAAATAATTTTGAAAGATACTTTAATTCTACCATAGAATGTGTTGAATTTCAACAAAAAATGCAAGATTTTGGTATTTTTTTTGGTGGGGTTGTAACGTTGCCCTCACAGGGTTCGAGTCCCTCTTTAAACAAAATTAAAAGAGACACACCTAAAGGTATATCTCTTTTAATGGTGACCCGTAGGGGACAAAGGTGCTTCGCACCTTTCCTGCTTGTCGACCGTGGGCGTTGCCCACAGTACCCGACATCGCACCATCTTCGCTAAAAATATGCCACCGGCATATTTTTTACGCTCGTTGCCCTCTCAGGGTTCGAGTCCCTTTTAATCAAAAATAAAAGAGACATATCAAAAGATATATCTCTTTTAATGGTGACCCGTAGGGGACTCGAACCCCTGTTTTCGCCGTGAGAGGGCGACGTCTTAACCGCTTGACCAACAGGCCATATTAACTTGCAAAGAGTATTATAGCATAGCTTTTTTCAAATATCAAGTATTTTTTATAATTTTTAGGGGGCAGAAAATTTCTGCCCCCTAAAAAATTATATTCCTTCCTTAATAAAGCCGGATTCATATCCTTCTAGGAGCTTCATCAAATCATTGATTTTTTCTGCGAGGCGTTTACCTGTATCGGTATCTTTTACTCTTATTTTATCTGCAGAATGTTCAAAGATAACTGTGTCAGACAGGATATCTGTGTTGTTTGATATTGCGTCATCTATTCCGCGGAAAGGCTCGTGAGCGGAGATTCTCATTCCGTCAGCGTTGTAAATCAGGGTATATCCCGCAATGCCTGTTGATGCCTGATATGCACGACAGAAACCACCGTCAATAAGTATCAGCTTACCTGATGCCTTAAGAGGAGTTTCGCCCTTTTTCTTCTGCACGGGAATGTGACCGTTAACAATGTGTGAACGTTCTCCGCCAAGACCAAACTCTTCCAGTATTTTCTGTACGATTTTTTCGTCATTCCAACTGCGATAGTAGGCATTTTTAGGCTCTTCCCAGGCTGATTTGTCCTCAATTAACAAACGCTCAAAGGTTGCAATTTTTTTGCGGGCACAAAGGGGAGAATCCTTGCCACACCACAAAAACCACAGAAAATCCTTGCCGTAGGAACGGGCAATGCTGCCTTCCTTGGCAAAGTAACCCTGACGGGCAGCTTTGTCACAAAAGTCCATAAATGCTTTGCCGCTTTTCCCCTGAGCCAGAGAGAATTTCATAAAAGAGCCGTCGTCCTCAATGGGAATACATCCGTGGAAAAGCAGATTTTTGTTAAATATGGTGTATATTTCTCCTTTTTCGTACAAGAAACGGGCGTGTGCCTGTAATTTCTCGGAACGCATAAAGGCATTTTTTAAATATCGCATAACCTCTGTTTCTTCAGGGGTCAGCAGGTAGGGATTTTCCCTGTCAATTGTGGGAAAATCCGTGTCTTTTAATGAGTATTCCTTGCCGTCTGCTAAAACTGTGCCTGCACCCCAGTTAATTTTGTCAAGTAACAGGCGATGTTCCATATTAAAATCAGGATTTCTCAGGATTGCCTGTCCTTCAAGCTTAAACTGGATTACACTTATTGCCTTGTGCATACGGGCAACTAAAACGTCGTCGTCTCTTAAATATTTATCCCCCTCGGAGTCCCCCTTGGGCATATAGCTTGACACGTCGCATGCGCCGTAAACTTCATTTGCAAAAAGGGTAAGGGGCCGCAATGAGATACCATAGCCTATTTCTACAACGTCAAGGTTTTTATATGTTATGGAGTTGTTAAGCACTGTGGCAATACACACCCTCGAGCCTGCGGCAGCACCCATCCAGAGTACGTCGTGGTTGCCCCACTGAATGTCTATGGAGGTTTCCTTCATCAACTCGTCAATAATCAGGTCTGCACGTGGACCTCTGTCAAAGATGTCACCCACTATGTGTAGATGGTCTATAACCATGCTCTTTATTGCAGAGCATAGAGCAATGATAAAATCAGCCGCAGCATCAATGTTTAAAATTGCTGCCAAAATATTGGTATAATACTGACCTTTGTTTACAGCGTCGTAATCGTTGTTTAAAAGCTCATCTATAATATAGTCATAGCCCTGTGTAGTTTTTGCCAGATGCTTACGCACTTTTGAACGGGTGTACTTGCTGCTGACAAATCTGCATACCTCCAATAATCGCACCAACGTCACGTTGTACCAGTCGTCAGAGATTTCTCCTTCCCGTGCCATTGCTTCAAGCTTTTCTTCGGGGTAGTAGATAAGGGTCGCAAGCTCTGAGCGTTCCTTTTTTGTAAGGCTTCTTTCAAATAAGGCGTCTACCTTTCTGCGGACAACCCCTGATGCATTTCTGCGTATGTGGGAAAAAGCCTCATGCTCCCCGTGTAAATCACTCATGAAGTGCTCAGTACCCTTAGGGAGATTTAAGATGGCATTTAGGTTAATAATTTCGGTCAAGACCGCACTTTTTGTGGGATAGGATTTTGCAAGCTCTGTTAAATACTTTATATCTGTTTCAGTAAACATGGACAACCCTCCAAGCATCATTTGTGGGACTATTATATGAAAATTATACCAAAATAATTCCTAATGGTCAAGAAATGATAGTTTTTTAACAAGTTATAATATTTATTTGAATTTACTATTGCAAAGAAAAAAAATATGTGCTATAATAACGACTTGTAGCGGAATTAAACAAATTGGAGAGATGGCTGAGCTGGTCGAAGGCGCACGATTGGAAATCGTGTAACGGCTAATACCCGTTCGAGGGTTCGAATCCCTCTCTCTCCGCCAAAAATAGAGGCACCTAAGATTGGGTGCCTCTATTTTTAATGTGTAAGGATTCGAATCCTGAGAGGGCAACGAGCGTTAAGAAAATATGCCAGTGGCATATTTTTAGAGAAGTTGGTGCGTAGACGGGTACTGTGAGCAACGCTCACGGTCGTCAAGCAGAGAGGACTTGCGAAGCAAGGGATCATCCCTCTCTCTCCGCCAAAAAGGGAAAAGACATTCACGAAGTGGGTGTCTTTTTTCTTTTTAAAATTGATTAAGGGGGATTCGCTATTTTTGTTGACACCTTTCGCTAATTTGTGCTATCATTATAGGTATAGTAAATATGCATAAGAGGAGCGTAACACATGAAAAGAATTATTTCGTTACTTTTAGTTGCGATTTTTGTACTTGTTCCCCTTTCGGTTTCTGCACAGTCAGAAATCAAAGTTTTATTGGACGGTGTGGCTATAGAATTTGACCAGCCGCCTGTTATAATTTCTGACCGTACAATGGTTCCTGTACGTGCAATCTATGAAGCACTGGGTGCAGAGGTGAGTTGGGACGCAACAACAAGAACTGCAAGCGGTGAAAAGAACGGAATTATAGTTTCGGTTACTATTGATGAACCCAAAGTATCAATAAACTACAACAAAAAGGGAATTGATGCCCCCGCCGTGATTGTCAATGACAGAACCTTAGTTCCTGTTCGTGCCTTGGCAGAAGGCTTTGGCGTTAAGGTAGATTGGGACGCCACAACCCGCACAGTAATACTTAAAAATAATGACACCACAACCACAATCACAGATTATGAAGCCGACGGCGACTCCTACAGTACCTATATAGGTCAGGTATCAGAGGGTGTTCCCAATGGCTATGGTACAGGCACGTTGGCTACTTATTCAGACACTTATTTTATAGGCTCTTGGGAAGATGGCATCCCCGCGATCGGTCGTCTGTACACAAACGACAACTCCTTTGGTTTTGTAGGGTTTGTAGGATATAGCTATGGAGCTATCCATGGTTATTCCGAGGCAACTCTTCCTTCAGGAGAAGCATATCACGGCAACTGGGAAAATAACATGATGAATGGCTATGGCGAGCTTTATATGCCTGACGGCTCTTACTACAAGGGTGAATTTAAGAGTAACGCAATGTATGGATACGGCGAGATTTACGATGCGGCTACAGGTATGACAGATGCAGGCAATTGGGTAAACGGAGAATTTATTGGATAAGGAGAAAGAGATGAAAAAGATTTTATTGTTATTTGTAGTTGCGTTAATGGTGATTGCACCCATAAGCGTTTCTGCACAATCAGAAATAAAGGTAGTATTAGAAGGAACAGAAATTGTATTTGACCAGCCGCCTGTGATAATTTCTGACCGTACAATGGTTCCCGTACGTGCAATCTATGAAGCACTGGGAGCAGAGGTAAGCTGGGACGCAGCAACAAGAACTGCAAGCGGTACAAAGACGGGCATAACAGTTTCATTTACTATTGACGAGGCAAAGGTTGTAATCAATTATAATGAGGTTGAGATAGATGCCCCTGCAGTTATTGTCAATGACAGAACATTAGTTCCTGTTCGTGCTTTGGCAGAGGGTTTTGGTGTTACGGTAGACTGGGATGCAGAAACACGCACAGTAAAGCTGACAAACACAAATCCTCCTGTGGAAACAAAGATAGACGGCCTTATTAACAAAGTGCCAACAATTTATGATTATCAAGGACAGATTAATGCAGAAAACAAGCCTAACGGCTATGGTACAGCGTATTTCCCTGACGGAAGAATTTTTTGCGGTTCGTTTATGCACAAATATTCAAAAGATGGGTTTTTATTCTATACAAATCCATTAACAGGCATAAAAACCGCTCAATGGTATGATGAAGGTAAGTCAACGGGCTATGTGGAAATGGAATGGCCTGACGGAAATGTGTATAAAGGGGCATACAAGAACGGACAGTTCACAGGCTATGGCGAGCTTTATATGGCAGACGGTTCAAGTTACCGCGGCGAATGGATAAACGGAGTATATAACGGCAAAGGCAGATACGACTGGGCAGACGGCTCGTGGTTTGAGGGAGATTGGGTTGACGGTATGCGTAACGGACAAGGAACATATTATGACGCAAAATCAAAACAATCCATCTCAGGCAGCTGGGAAGACGACGCATACGTTGTATAATATTGAAGATAAAAGAGAGAGTCGCAGACTCTCTTTTTTCACGTCAATAAAAAATTTAAAAAAACTATTGACTTTATCACTTTATTGTGGTAAAGTAGTTAACGTAGTAAATTTTACACCAAAAAGGAGACATAAAAAATGAAAAAGATTTTAGCACTTATTTTAACATTGGTTATGGCAGTAACATTGGTTGCTTGTGGCGATAATGCTGCAAAGACAGATAGTGACGCTGCTTACATCACAGACAAAGGTACACTTACAATCGGTATGACTTTATTTGCTCCCATGGATTACATGGATGATAACGGCGAGTTAACAGGCTTTGAAGTTGAATTTGGTAAAGCAGTTTGCGAAAAGTTGGGTCTTACTCCTGATTTCATCGAAATTAACTGGGACGCTAAAGAAACAGAGCTTGCAGCTAAAAATATTGACTGTATCTGGAACGGTATGACAATCACAGAAGAAAGAGCTGCAAACATGAGCATTTCTATTCCTTACATGACAAACAAGCAGGTTGTAGTTACAAAGGCAGAAAACGCTGAAAAATATGCAGCATCATTGAAAGACGCTGTAGTAGTTGCAGAAGCAGGTTCAGCAGGTGAAGAGCTTGCAAAGGCTAACCCCTTCTTTGCTGATGCAAACTACACACCCGTTGATTCAATGGCTAAAGCTTTAATGGACGTTGCAGCAGGTACATCTGACGTTGCAATTGTTGACTACGTTGCTTCAATCGGTTCAATCGGTGAAGGCACAGATTTTGAAAACTTAGTAGTTGTTGAAACAGAAGAATTCAGCCCCGAAGAATACGGTATCGCATTTAGAAAAGGCAGCGATATGACAGCAAAAGTAAACGCAGCAATCCAGGAATTGGCAGCTGACGGCACATTAGCTGAAATCGCAGCAAAATATAAGTTAGACGAAGTTCTTTCTGTAAAATAATTACTAAAAAAATTAAAAACATTAAGCAGAGCGGAGGAAAGACCTCCGCCCTGCCGTTTTGTTGTATGGGTGAATATAACGTGAAAAAATTACGTTATTAGCCTTGCGGCGGAATGGAGATTTTTATGAATATGCAGATTGTAAAAACTCTCTTTGAGGGTTTTGGCGAAAACTTAATACTGTTTATTGTGACTATTATTGCAGCAGTTCCTTTGGGCTTTGTTATCACCTTTGGTTCTATGTCAAAGTGGGCACCCTTTAAATTCGTTGCAAGGATAGAAACCAATTTGCGAAACAACAGATTCTGGGCAGAGGTTTTAGATTTTTTGGCAGATTTTCGTCCCATCAGCTTTGTTACAAGAGTTTTTGTGTGGATAATCCGAGGAACACCCCTGATGCTTCAACTTTTTGTGGTGCTTTATGTACCGGGACTTTTACTGGGTATTCCTATGAGAAACAGAATGACTGCGGCTTTAATTGCATTTATTATCAATTATGCAGCGTACTTTTCTGAAATTTACCGTGGAGGCATTGAGTCAATACCCAAGGGTCAGTACGAGGCAGGTCAGGTTCTCGGTATGACGAAGACACAGGTGCTTTTCAAGGTAGTGCTTTTCCAGGTTGTGAAAAGGATTGTTCCCCCTATGGGCAACGAAATTATCACACTTGTTAAAGATACATCACTGGCACGTGTTATCGGCGTTGCCGAAATCATAATGAGTGCAGAGCGTTTCACAAAGCAGGGACTAATTGGTCCTTTGTTCTCCACAGGTCTTTACTTTTTAGCCTTTAACGGAATTTTAACCATACTTTTGTCAAAGCTTGAGAAAAAGCTTGACTACTACAAGGGTTAAAGGAGGGGCGATATGGCAATTTTAGAAGTAAAAGGAATTTACAAAAAATTCGGTACAACTGAAGTATTGAAGGGCATCGACTTCTCCATGGAGGAAGGAGAGGTATTGTCAATTATCGGCTCATCGGGAAGCGGAAAGACAACGCTTTTGCGTTCAATCAGCTTTTTGGAAACTGCAGATAAGGGAACAATTACCTTAGATGGCGAGCTGGTTTTTGATGCGGCTAACCCTTTAAAAAGAAATTCCACAAAACAGCGCGAAATTCAATCAAAGTTTGGCTTTGTATTCCAGTCATTTAATCTTTTTCCTCAGTACACAGCACTGGAAAATGTGATGCTCGCACCGCGACTTGCAGCAAAAGAGCGAGAAGATTACAAAAAGAACAAAAAAGAAATTATGGCAGAGATTGAAAATGATGCAAAAGAACTTTTAGACCGTGCAGGACTCTCTGATAAATACCATAACTACCCCTGTGAGCTTTCAGGCGGTCAGCAACAGCGAGTGGCGATATGCAGAGCTTTGGCATTAAAGCCTAAAATAATGCTCTTTGATGAGCCTACATCAGCACTTGACCCTGAGATTACAAATGAGGTTTTAAAGGTTATAAAGTCAGTTGCTGACCTTGGCATGACAATGATTATTGTTACTCACGAAATGAACTTTGCAAAGAATATTTCTGACCGTATTATATTTATGGATAAGGGAATAATTGCAGAAGAGGGTACAGCACAAGAGGTTTTTGAAAATCCCAAAAACCCAAGAACCCGTGAATTCATTACAAGCTTTTCACAAACGGGAGGCAAAGAATAATGAAATTAGATGCAGAATTAAAAACGTTGTCTTCTGCCATATTGGCACTTGAGACCGAGGAAGAGTGTGAAAAATTTTTGCAGGATTTAATGACTGCAAGAGAAATTGCTTCGATGGCACAGAGAATTACTGTGGCAAAGCTTTTACGGGCTAAAAAGACCTTTACGCAAATAGAAGAAGAGACAGGAATGTCCAGTACAACAATTGCCCGTATTAATCGTTGCTTGCAATATGGTGCAGACGGATACACTCTTGTATTAGATAAAATGAATAAATAAAAAAAGACGGTTTATACCGTCTTTTTTTTTATTGAACTATCTCAACCACAACATGCTTATTTTCACGAGACGCTGCAGCTTTCATAACAGTTCTGATGCATTTTGCAATTCTGCCTTGTTTTCCGATAACCTTGCCCATATCAGCATCTGCCACACGGAGTTCTAAAACGATAGAACGTTCGCCCTCACGCTCAGATACTTCTACGGCTGCGGGGTCATCAACCAAAGCCTTTGCAATAACTGCCAATAATTCTTTCATTTTCTTTCTCCTTAGCCAAAACGAAGTAATCAGGATTACTCTGTGATACCGCTTTTCTTAAGTAAAACCTTAACTGTATCTGTGGGCTGTGCGCCGTTAGCAATCCATTTCTTAGCTTTTTCTGCATCGATTTTGATTTCAGAAGGATTTGTTAAAGGATTGTATGTGCCGATTTCTTCAATAAATCTGCCATCTCTGGGATAACGAGAATCAGCAACAACTACTCTGTAGAAAGGAGCTTTTTTAGCACCCATTCTTCTTAATCTCATTTTTACTGCCATTTGTTTCACCTCCGTATGAGTTAAATATTTATGTTATTTAATAACAAACTTAAATTATCTTTTTTTCTTCTTTTTCTTAAAGCGTCGAACGTTGCCACCGCCGAGCTGTTTCATCATTTTCTGCATTTGTTCAAATTGCTTTAAGAGAAGATTTACATCAGATACCTGATTTCCGCTACCTGCTGCAATTCTTTTCTTTCTGCTGGCGTTTAAGATTTCGGGTTTTTCGCGCTCCTGCATTGTCATAGACTTGATAATGGCTTCAATGCGGTCTAATTTTCGCTCGTCGATATCAACATTATCTAAAGCCTTGTGGTCAATTCCCGGAACCATCTTAATAAGAGAAGACAGGGGTCCCATTTTATTCATTTGCTGCATTTGGTTTAAGAAATCATCTAAATTAAATGTGTTCTGTCTGATTTTTTCTTCTAACGCTGCCGCATCCTTTTCGTCAAAGGCTTCCTGTGCTTTTTCAACAAGTGAGAGCACATCCCCTGCACCTAAAATTCTTGATGCCATTCTGTCGGGGTGGAATTCTTCGATGTCTGAAAGCTTTTCGCCTACACCGCAAAATTTAATGGGTTTTCCTGTAACTGCCTTAACAGAGAGTGCCGCACCACCACGGGTATCGCCGTCAAGCTTTGTGACGATAACGCCTGTGATTTCCAAGCGGTTATTGAAGTTTTCTGCAATGTTTACCGCATCCTGACCTGTCATTGCGTCAATTACAAGAAGAATTTCATCGGGATTTACCGCAGTTTTTACATCTTCCAACTCCTGCATAAGCTCATCGTCAATGTGGAGTCGACCTGCGGTATCTATGATGACAAAGTCGTTGCCATGAGCTTTTGCATGCTCAATGGCACTTTTTGCAATCTTTACAGCGGTTGTATCTGTTCCCATTTCAAAAACAGGAATATCTAACTGCTTGCCAACAACCTGTAACTGCTTTATGGCTGCAGGTCTGTAAATGTCTGCTGCAACAAGCAAGGGACGCTTGTTGTGGCGTTTTCTCATAAATCCTGCAAGCTTTGCACAGAAGGTGGTTTTACCAGCACCTTGCAAACCTGCCATAAGAATTACTGTGGGAGATTTTCCAAACTCTATACGGGAGTTTTCACTGCCCATTAAGACTGTGAGTTCGTCGTTTACTATTTTTACAATCTGCTGACCGGGGGTAAGACTCTCCAAAACGTCAGCACCGACACAACGTTCTGAAACACGTGCCACAAAGTCTTTAACTACCTTGTAGTTTACGTCAGCTTCTAAGAGTGCAAGCTTGATTTCACGCATTGATTCTTTTATATCTTTTTCAGTTATTACGCCGCGGCCACGGAGTTTTTTCAACGCCTGACCGAGCTTGTCTGATAAGTTTTCAAATGCCAAAATGCCTGCCCCCTTTATATCAAAGTTTTTCTGTTATTGCGTCAATTTTTTCCGCCATCTCACTAACAGCACCGGAAAGTTTTGCCGAGTGGATGTAGGTGTCAATGTAGGTTTTAAGCTCCGTAAACATTTCCTTAATGTCTACGACCTCCTGCTTAATTTCACGAAATCTTTTTGCAAGACCGAGGGTGGTTTCAAGCTCTTCTAACTGCTTTTCGCCACGCTTTATGGAATCTCTTACACCCTGACGGGAAATGTTCAGAGGTTCTGCGATTTCAGCCAGGGACAAATCTTCATTATAATAAAGGTCCATTGCCTCGCGCTGCTTTTCTGTCAAAAGTTCTCCGTAAAAATCCAAAAGCATAGCCATTTCATAATCTTTACCTGTCTTTTTCAAGAAAATCACCTCTCTTTTTGGTAGGGTGTAAAGGCATCAATCTTCACACCTCTAACATTCTAACTCAAAACGTAATATTTGTCAAGGGAATTTTAAAAAAATCTTCATATTGTTTGACAAACAACTAACATTGTGGTAAAATTTATACGGCGAAATTTGGTATTTTATAAAATTTAAATAAATACTTGAAAGGAGCAGAATAGAATGAAATATTCAGCTGAAGTAGAACATATGTGTCCTCTTGCTAAGGGTGCATATCACGGTCCTGCGCCTATTCCTCAGGAAGGCAGATGGACACAGGTAAAAGAAATTAAAGAAATCTCCGGTTTAACACACGGTATAGGTTGGTGTGCTCCTCAGCAGGGTACATGTAAGCTTACCTTAAATGTTAAGGAAGGCATCATCGAAGAAGCGTTAGTTGAAACTGTTGGTTGCTCAGGTATGACACACTCTGCAGCTATGGCTTCTGAAATCTTAGTTGGCAAGACAATACTTGAGGCTATGAACACAGACTTAGTTTGTGACGCTATCAACACAGCTATGAGAGAGCTCTTCTTACAGATTGTTTACGGTCGTACACAGACAGCTTTCTCAGAAGACGGTCTTCCCATCGGCGCAGGTCTTGAGGATTTAGGTAAAGGCTTACGTTCACAGGTTGGTACTACATATGCTACACGTGAAAAAGGCCCCAGATACTTAGAGCTCGCTGAAGGCTACATCACAAAGATTGCAGTAGATGATAACAACGAAATCATTGGTTATAAATTCGTACACCTCGGCAAAATGATGGAAATGATTGCTAAAGGTATGGACGCTAACGAAGCTTTAGCTAAGGCTAGCGGTCAGTACGGCAGAGTGGACGATGCAGCTAAACTGCTCGATCCCCGTCACGAATAATCAGGAGGTGTAGTAAGATGGCATTATTTGAAAGTTATGAAAGAAGAATCGACCAGATAAATGCAGAGTTAGCTAAACATGGCATTTCATCTATCGAAGAAGCAAAGAAAATCTGCGACGATAAAGGTATCGACGTATATAATTTAGTAAAATCAATTCAGCCTATCTGCTTTGAAAACGCTTGTTGGGCATATATTGTAGGTGCTGCTATTGCAATCAAAGACGGTTGTACAAAAGCCGCTGACGCTGCAGAAAAAATCGGTTTAGGCTTACAGTCTTTCTGTATCCCCGGTTCTGTTGCAGATGACAGAAAAGTAGGTATCGGCCACGGTAACTTAGGTGCAATGTTACTTCGTGAGGAAACAAAGTGCTTTGCATTCTTAGCAGGTCACGAATCATTCGCAGCTGCTGAAGGTGCTATCGGTTTAGCGAGAAGTGCTAACAAAGCTCGTAAAGAAGACTTAAGAGTTATCTTAAATGGTCTCGGTAAGGACGCTGCTCAGATTATCTCTCGTATCAACGGCTTTACATATGTTCAGACACAGTTTGACTACCACACAGGCGAAGTTAAGGTTGTTAAGGAAACAGCTTATTCTAACGGTGAGCGTGCAAAGGTTCGTTGCTACGGTTCAGACGACGTTCGTGAAGGTGTAGCAATCATGCACTTAGAGGGTGTTGACGTATCTATCACAGGTAATTCAACCAACCCCACACGTTTCCAGCATCCCGTTGCAGGTACATATAAGAAGGAATGTATCGAGCAGGGTAAGAAATACTTCTCAGTTGCATCAGGTGGCGGTACAGGTCGTACACTTCACCCCGACAATATGGCAGCAGGCCCCGCTTCTTACGGTATGACAGACACAATGGGCAGAATGCATAGTGATGCACAATTTGCAGGTTCATCATCTGTTCCCGCTCACGTTGAAATGATGGGACTTATAGGCGCAGGTAACAACCCCATGGTTGGTATGACTGTTGCAGTTGCAGTTGCTATTGAAGAAGCTTGCAAATAATTTTTTCAAAATTATTTGCAATGAAATTTGCCTTCGGCAATTGAAATTCGCTTACAGCGATTGAAATGTTAAACATGAAATGCACCGCAGAAACTCTCTTTGCGGTGCATATTAATATGGGCAAATTTTATTTCATGGGCGAACAACGTGAGCCTATTTCAAGACAAAGCTTGCTTTGTCATTTCAAGAACGAAGCTCATTTCATTTTTGGAGGTAACAAATGACAGATAATATTCTTATAGATTTGTCAATGGACTTTTCGGTAGAGATTGTAAATCTTTGCGATTCTATAAAAGGAAAATCGGTACTTACAAATCAAGTAATCAGAAGTGGTACAAGCATCGGTGCCAATATTCACGAAGCAAATTACGCTCATAGCAGGGCGGACTTTATCTCAAAAATGCAAATTGCCTTAAAAGAATGTTATGAAACAGAGTATTGCCTTATTTTATGAGTAAGCATATGAGGGAAATTCCTATTGAATCAGATGATTTTTATGAAAACTGGCTCTTGCAAAAGATTGAACCCATTATCAATGATGAGATGATGTCTGATACAGAAAAAATAAACATATTAAAGGGCATGATTGAAAATTATGACCCATTGGAATATTAAAAAAGACGGCAATGCCGTCTTTTTTTAAAAATCCTGTAAAAGGTATTCAACGTGTTTTTCTGTGTTTTCGCTTAATTCATAAGAATATTTTGTACACACCTCAAAAAGAGCATCAATTCTGCCTGTTTCATAGAGCCTGTTTGCAAAATCTATGATATAGTCATCCTTTTCGGCTATGAGCCTTTCCCGCCGTTCGCACCAGTCATCCACGTCGTCATAGAGCTGACAGGCACAGTATGCTGCAGCAATTGATTCTGCAATGTCTACTGCGGCATTGTATCGCTCAAAAAAGGTTTTGGGTGTAATGGTTTTTTCCATAATTGACACACTGTCGGAAAAAATCATAAGATTTTCAGGAAGCATTGTTCTTAAAGCTGTGTTGTGTATCATTCTTTATATCCTCCTATTTGTGCAGTTTTCAATCCAATCTTCGGTTACAATATATCACAGGAACAGTACCAAAAACAGGACACTAAAATTTAAAGGGAATTTATTACCATTTTCACACAATTGTAATATTGGTGTGTTATTATATAATTGAGAAAGTATAAAAGGCGGTGGTATATCTTGACAATAAGAGAAATGACAGAGCAAAACGAGGAAAAAATCCTGTCGCCCTTTGCAACAAAATCAAAAGATACCAAGGGAAGACAACATTCAATTTCTCCCTGTGATATGCGTACAGAATTTCAGCGTGACCGTGACCGAATTATACACGCAAAGTCCTTCAGACGCCTAAAACACAAAACACAGGTTTTTTTAGCCCCTGCAGGCGACCATTACAGAACCCGCCTTACCCACACTATGGAGGTTTCGCAGATTGCCCGAACCATAGCACGCTCTCTTCGTTTAAACGAGGATCTTACAGAGGCAATTGCATTAGGGCACGACTTAGGTCACACGCCTTTCGGCCATACGGGTGAATTTATGCTTGATAAAATTTGCACCTTTGGGTTTCATCACTACGAGCAGAGCTTAAGAGTGGTTGACCACCTTGAAAATGGTACAGGCTTAAACCTTACCGAAGAGGTGCGTGACGGAATTTTAAATCACGCAGGTGATAACGAGGCGAAAACCTTAGAGGGAAAAATCATAAAGCTTGCAGACCGAATAGCTTATATCAACCACGATATTGACGACGCTATCCGTGGTGGCATAATCAAAGAAACAGACATTCCATCAGACTGTATCAAAGTATTGGGCACAACCCACGGCGACAGAATAAGTACGCTGATTTTCGATATTGTAGAAGCGTCAACAGGAAAAAACGAAATAGCGATGACACCCGAAGTTTTTGGAGCGATGAAAGAGCTTCGTGATTTTATGTTCCGCACTGTATATGTAAACAGCCGTGCACAGGAGGAAAATCACAAAAGTCAGAGAGTCATCACCATGCTCTTTGAAACCTTTATGGAAAAACCGTCACTTATGGGGGACATATATTCCGATATTGAAAGGTTCGGACTTGAGCAGACTGTTTGTGACTACATTGCAGGTATGACGGATAACTATGCAATTCATAAATTTAATGAAATCTTTGTGCCAAAAATCTGGCTCAACAACTAAGGAGAAAAGAATATGGAATATGTAGTAAACACTTCAGGTGTGTGCACATCTCAGATTGCTTTTGAGATAGATGATGACAATAAAATAAGAAACGTAAAATTCTATGGCGGTTGTGCAGGAAATACGCAGGGCGTGGCATCTTTAGTCGAGGGAATGGATGCTCACGAGGTAATCAAAAGATTAAAGGGTATCGACTGCCGTGGGCGTGGTACATCTTGTCCTGATAAACTTGCACAGGCAGTAGAGCTTGCGGTTAACGAGTAATGAATATTTTAGATTTAACCGCATGTCGGCTTTGTCCCAGGGAGTGCGGTGCGGACAGAACAAAAGGGGAAAAAGGCGTTTGTGGTGCGAGTGATAAAATAATTTGTGCTCGTGCGTCATTACATTTATGGGAAGAGCCTTGTCTTTCAGGAGATAAAGGCTCGGGGACAGTGTTTTTCTCAGGCTGTAATATGGGTTGTGTATTCTGTCAGAACGGACAGATTTCTCACGGCGGTAAGGGAATAAAGATATCCCCCCAGAGGCTTTGTGAGATTTTTTTTGAACTAAGGGACAAGGGTGCTCACAATATAAATTTAGTTACGGCGGGACATTTCCTGCCTCAGGTGATAAGGGCAGTAGAAAAAGCAAAGGTAAAAAACATTGGCATACCATTTGTATATAATTCAAGTAGCTACGAAAAGCGGGAAGCGATAGCAAAATGTAAGGGGTTAATCGACATCTTTCTGCCTGATTTTAAGTACATGGAAAATGAAAATGCAAAAAAATACTCAAATGCTTTTGATTATCCCGAAATTGCAAAAGAGGCAATAGAGGAAATGGTAACACAACAACCAGAATGTATCTTTGATGATGGTGGTCTTATAGAGCGTGGTGTAATTGTTCGGCATATGATGCTGCCGTCGCATCTGCGGGAGAGCAAAAAAATCATAAAATATTTGCACGATACTTACGGGGACAAAATTTTTATATCAATTATGAGCCAATATACTCCTGTGGGGAATTTAGAAAAGTTTCCTGAACTTATGAATAAAGTAAGTAAAAAAGACTACGACAAGCTTGTGGATTTTGCAATAGAGCTTGGTGTAGAAAATGCATTCATACAGGAAGGTGAAGCGGCACAGGAGAGTTTTATCCCTGAGTTTTCGGGGGAAGGAATAGAGGGTTAAAATGGAAATACAAAAAATTTTAAAAGAAGAATATGGTTTATCGGACAAGGTAATAGAGTTAGGCAAAGTAGCTGAGGAAAACATACGCTCAACCTTTGATGACATCAATGCTACTGCCGAATATAATCAGATAAAGGTGCTCACGGCTTTTTCTGAGCACAGAGTGTCAGAAGCACACCTGGGACTTTCCACAGGTTATGGCTATGACGATTTGGGCAGAGATACGTTAGAAAAGATTTATGCCACTGTTTTCGGTACAGAATCGGCTCTGGTTCGTCACAGTATAGTTTCGGGAACTCATGCACTTTGCTCATGTCTCTTTGGTATTTTGCGTCCGGGGGATATTTTAGTTTCAGCAACAGGTGCACCATATGACACGTTAGAAGAAGTCATAGGCAAACGTGGAAACTCAGGAGCATCGCTTGCTGATTGGGGAATTGATTACATAGAGGTAGCTCTCACCCCTGAGGGTAAAATAGACAAAGCTGCACTCCGTGAGGTGCTCAAAAACCCCAAGGTAAAAATGGTAGAGCTTCAAAGGTCAAAGGGTTATGCGTGGAGACTTTCCTATACAGTCGAGGAACTTGCTGATGCGATAGATATAATTAAGAACGCTCGCGCTGATGTAGTTGTAATGGTAGATAACTGCTATGGCGAATTTGTGCAAACTTACGAGCCTACAAACGTAGGTGCAGATATTATGGCAGGCTCATTAATTAAAAACCCCGGTGGCGGACTGGCTTTAACCGGCGGATATTTAGCAGGTCGTGCAGATTTAGTAGAGCAGGTTTCATACCGCCTTACCTCTCCCGGAATCGGAGCAGAGGTTGGAGCGTCTTTAGGCATGAACCGACATATGTATCAGGGTTTCTTTATGGCACCCCATACTGTTGCGCAGAGCTTAAAAACTGCGGTTTTTGCAGCGGAAATGTTCACCCTTTTAGGCTTTGAGGTAGCGCCTGCTACCCGCGAAAAACGTGGTGATATAATACAGGCGGTAAAATTAAACTCTGCCGAGAATCTGTGTGCATTTTGTCGGGGAATTCAGCGTGGTGCACCCATTGATTCGTTTGTAACTCCTGAACCTTGGGATATGCCCGGATATAGTGATCAGGTTATTATGGCAGCAGGTGCTTTTGTGTCGGGGGCAAGCATTGAAATTTCAGCAGACGGCCCCCTTCGTGAACCCTATGCCGCTTATATGCAAGGTGGCTTAACTTACGAAAGTGGAAAGTTGTCTGTTCTTTGTGCAGCTAATAATATTTTAAAATTACGCGTAGATTAAGGCAATGGAAAAAAGAATGCAGAATAAACGAGCTGAACCCGCAGGGGATACCCGAAGGCGTACTGGTGTACGCCGAGAGGTGAAGGTCGTTTAACTTCAAAACATAAAATAAAAGGCACTCCCAAAGGAGTGCCTTCATCTATTTAGAATTAAACATTTATTGTTTTGAAGGGTTATGCGTCTTTTTTACTTGCCATTTTCGTTTTCTGCTACCTGTATCATGATTGCACATTCAATTCTTTTCTTAAAAAGTGTACATCCTTGCTCATAAATTCCTGTGATTTTGCCTGATGCGTGGTAGGCGTTTGCCGCACAACCGCCGCTGCAATATAGCTTTGCCCAGCAATCTTTACACTCTGGCTTTGCATAGGCGTTACACATTTTAAATTCATTGAGGATGTCCTCTTCTGTCACGCCTTTCCAGATGTCACCCATTTTGTATTTTTCCTCGCCTACAAACTGATGGCAGGGATAAAGCTCGCCCCAGGGTGTAACGGCAAAATACTCAGTGCCAGAGCCGCATCCCGCAATTCGTTTATATATACATGGACCGCCTGTTAAATCAATCATATAATGATAAAATGTAAAGCCGCATCCCATTTTTTTGCGTTTTATCATTTCTTTAGCCAGAACCTCATACTGGTCGCAAACGATTTTGATATCCTCGTCAGTGAGACCATTGGGGTCATCGGGGGCACATACAACAGGCTCCATGGAGAGTTCACGAAATCCCAAATCTGCCATATGTAAAACATCCTTGGTAAAGTCGGGGTTTTTGTGAGTAAATGTGCCTCTCATATAGTAGCCCTTGCCATCTCTTGCTTCCACCAGCTTTTTAAACTTTGGAACAATCGTGTCATAAGAGCCCTCGCCAGAGGGGGTTTTGCGAAGGGCATCGTGAATTTCTTTTCGGCCGTCTAAGGACAATACCACGTTGTGACACTCGCGGTTTGCAAAGTCAATAACCTCATCATCAATGAGCATGCCATTGGTGGTTAAGGTAAAGCGGAAATTTTTGTTGTGTTGCTTTTCTATTGAACGGGCATATTCTACAACTCCCTTTACAACATCAAAGCCTAAAAGTGGCTCGCCACCAAAAAAGTCCACCTCAAGATTTCGTCTTTTCCCCGAATTTTCGATTAAGAAATCTATTGCACGTTTTCCTACATCAAGGCTCATAAGTGCAGACTTTCCGTGGAATTTACCTTGTGCCGCAAAGCAGTAGTCACAGGTCAGGTTACAGGTGTGAGCAATATGTAAGCAAAGTGCTTTTACCTCGGTGTGACGAGCTTTGAAGTCAAAGGCGTGGTTTTCGTAAATGTCCTTGGAAAAAAGCCTACCTGCGTCCTTGAGCGACTCAATATCTGAAAACAACTCATCGATTTCATCATTTGTTACGTCGGGAATGTCCTTATATTTATCCAGTAAAAATGCCTTTATTTCGTCTTTTGTATGGCTTTCGTACATTTCAATAGCATCATACGCCACCTCATCTACCGAGTGAACGCTTCCTGATGCCATATCTAAAATTATATTGTAGCCGTTTAATTTATAGCAATGTATCATGTTCTTCTCCTACGCTGTAGTAAAAAGCGCAGACCGCATAAAGAAAAATAAATCATAAATAGCACATAGTGCAAACTAATCTATGTAACATAAAATATGTATCCACCGAAAACGGTGGCTTTTTATTGATTTCTTTATGCTATGAACATTCTTCACCTCTCGACGTACCTATGTACGCCTTTGGGTTCAGACGGTTCATTCTGCATCTTTTTTCGTCCAGCTTAAAATAGGGGGCTGTTGCTCATACAACAGCCCCTATTCTTGCATTCTTAATTATTTATTTTTGCTTTCGCACTGCTGATTGGCAACGCCGCAAGATGTTTTGCAAGCTGACTGGCAAGATGTCTGGCATTCGCCGCAGCCGCCGTTTTCAACGCTCTTCTTTAAATCTTTAGTTTCTAAAGTCTTAATTCTTGACATAGTAAGTAACTCCTTTTTTGTTTGTTTATGGAAAAATTATAACATATACAATGGGGGGTTGTCAAGATATTAGTCTCCAACATATGTCAAAATATAGACTATCTATATTTAGATGTTGACAAACAAGGGTGAGAGGTATATAATAACAATTGAACAAGTATTCAATTGTTGGAGGAAAGATTATGGCAGAAGATTGCAAAAAAATACATAACCACGACCTTGTTGTAGACGAGGTACGTGACCACTTGCCTGAAGATACCGACCTTTTTGATTTGGCAGAATTCTATAAGGTATTTGGAGATTCTACCCGCATAAAGATATTATATGTACTTTTTGAATCGGAGATGTGTGTGGGTGGTATTGCACAATTGCTTAATATGACAATGTCGGCAATTTCACATCAGTTAAGGGTTTTAAAGGGTGCAAGGCTTGTAAAGCAGAGAAGAGAGGGAAAGACTGTGTTTTACTCTCTGTCTGACGACCATGTAAGAACAATTATTGAAATGGGAATGGAACATATATCAGAATAGGAGAAAAAATATGAAAAAAACATTTTTAATAGAGGATTTAGAATGTGCACATTGTGCAGCAAAAATGGAGAAGGCGATAAAAAATATTGACGGAGTAACTGATGCAAGGGTGAATTTTGTAAGGTCAAGCCTGACCGTAGAAGCACCTGATGAAATATTTGACAGGGTTATGAAGCAGGCAGTAATGGAATGCAGAAAAATCGAGCCTGATGCGGAGATAGTCCTATGACAAAAAAACAGAGGCGTGAGCTTAAAAAAATCATAATAGCTTTGGTGTTTTTTATAGCGGCACTTTTTACAAAAGGAGTGGAATTTTTTACGTCGCTCTTTTCTTTAGTTGCATTTTTAGTGTGCGGCTACAAAAGCATTGTGCGAGCAATAAAAAATTTAGTGCGACTAAACCCCTTAGATGAGCATTTCCTGATGAGCGTTGCAGCAATAGGAGCATTTTTTATCGGTGAGCCTGTTGAGGGTGCGGCAGTAATGGTGTTTTATCAGGTGGGAGAGCTTTTTCAGAGCATTGCCGTATCAAAGAGCAGAAAGGAGATTGCGTCATTAGCGAACATTGCACCCGAACACGCTTGTGTCCTGCGTGAGGGAGAATTTGTGACGGTTTCTCCTGAGGAAGTAGGTTTGGGTGAAATCATACTCATAAAAGCAGGAGAGCGTGTGCCTGTTGACTGTAAAATAACCGAAGGCAGTGCAGAAATTGACACCAGTGCCATTACGGGAGAAAGCGTTCCTGTGGCCGTTAATGTTGGTGATAAAGTCCTCAGCGGAAGCGTAAATATAAATGGTGCAATTAAAGCTTCGGTGGTTGAGATTTATAAGAATTCTACCGTGGCAAAAATACTTGAGCTTACTGAGAATGTATCCTCCAGAAAATCAACCTATGAGAGCTTTATCCATAGATTTGCTCTTGTATACACACCTGTTGTTGTGGCATTAGCACTTCTTTTGGCAGTTGTGCCTTCCGTTATTTTCAGAAATCCTCTTGAGTGGATTCGGCGTGCCCTTACATTTTTGGTAATTTCCTGCCCCTGTGCTTTGGTGATTTCTGTGCCCTTGGCATTTTTTGCAGGTCTGGGTAGGGCATCGGCTTTGGGAATTTTGATAAAGGGCTCAAACTTTTTAGAAACGCTATCACAGGCAGATACCATAATATTTGACAAGACAGGCACTCTGACTAAAGGAGAATTTTCTGTTACCAATATTTGTCCCACAGGTGTAGACAAAGAAGAGCTTTTAAAAATATGTGCATCGGCAGAAATATATTCCAATCATCCCGTATCCAGGGCAATACAAGAAGAATATAGGGGGGAACTCCTTGAGGTAAAAAACTTCTGCGAGATTGCAGGAAGGGGAGTTTCGGCTGAAAGCAATGAGGGAAAAATTCTTGCAGGGAACAAGCATCTGATGGAAGAATATAACATTTCATACGAAGCCTCGAGTGACAATGGCACAGTAGTTTATGTAGCACAAAACGACAAATTTTTGGGAACTGTTACAGTAAGTGATAAAATAAAAGAAAATGCAGAAGACGCAATATCACAGCTTAAAAGTACGGGCATAAAAAGGACTGTTATCTTAACAGGAGATAAAAAAGGAAGTGCTGATGCTGTGGCAACGGCCGTGGGTGCAGATGAGTTTTTTGCAGAGGTTCTCCCTCAGGATAAGGTAGAAAAAACAGAGGAGATTATGAAAGATACTTGTGGCAGAGTTGTGTTTTGTGGTGACGGAATTAATGATGCTCCTGTTATGGCGATGGCAGATGTGGCGATTTCTATGGGACAAATCGGTCAGGATGCGGCAATTGAGGCATCTGATATTGTTATAACAGATGACAACTTGGAAAAACTCCCCCGAGCACTTCGCCTTGCTAAAAAAACTGTAAAAGTTGCCCGTGTGAACATTGTTTTTTCTATTGGAGTAAAGGTGGCTGTGCTGATACTTGGAGCGTTAGGTATAACGAATATATGGGCAGCGGTTTTTGCAGACGTTGGTGTGTGCGTTATTGCGGTGCTTAACTCTATCAGGATGTTATCGGATAAATTGGTAAAATTCTAACGGTAAAACTTGAGGAAATCCCTCAAGTTTTACTTGTTTTGAAGGCTTTTTTATGATAGGATAAATATAATAGATATAAATAAAGAGAGGATGTTTAAAATGGCAAAGCTGACATTTTCGGGCGGGATACACCCATCGGGCAAAAAAAACGCCACCAAGGATAAGCCTTTGGTGGAACTCGCGGCTCCTGAGGTTTTGTATTTTCCCCTTGGCCAGCACATTGGAGCACCCTTAAAACCCTTGGTTTCTGTGGGTGACAGAGTGTTGAAAATGCAAAAAATTGCAGATGCTGAAGCTTTTGTTTCAGCACCCCTGCATTCATCAGTGTCAGGCAAGGTAAAAGATATCGGTATGTATTTAAATCATACCAACTCAAAGGTTCTGACTATTGTAATAGAAAATGACGGACTGTACGAAGAGGCAGAACCCATACATACACAGAGTATTGATGATTTGTCCCCCAACGAAATGAGACGTATAATCAGGGAGGCAGGCATTGTTGGTATGGGTGGTGCAGGATTTCCTACCCATGTAAAGCTTTCTCCTCCTGAAGATAAAGAGATTACACACCTAATAGTGAATGCTGCAGAGTGCGAGCCGTACCTTACCTCTGACAGACGTGTTATGCTGGAGATGACAGATGATATCATCGGCGGACTCAAATGCTTGATGCGTCTTCTTAATCTGTCGAAGTGTTATGTAGGTATAGAGGACAATGCCCCTGAGGCGATTGCTCTTTTAGAGGAAAAAGTAAAAGGCACCGGCATAGAAATAAAGGTCTTAAAGAAAAAGTATCCTCAAGGCTCGGAAAAGCAGATAATTAACGCTATATGCGGCAAGGAAGTGCCTATGGGCAAGCTCCCTATGGACGTTGGGTGTATAGTTATAAATATTGGAACTGTGGCAGAGATTTATAGGGCATTAGCCTATGGCATTCCTCTCCACAGAAGAATTGTTACAGTATCAGGTGATGCAATATCTAATCCCTCAAACCTGTACGTTCCTCTGGGCACACCTTTTTCATACCTTGTTGATGCCTGCGGTGGTACAAATGAAGAAGTCCACAAAATCATTATGGGCGGACCTATGATGGGTATTGCGGGAGTATCTTTAGATATTCCTGTGGTTAAGGGTACGTCGGGATTGCTTTTATTCTCCGAAAAGTACACACGCCATGAAGAGGAATTAAACTGTATTAGATGCGGCAGATGTGTGAATGTGTGTCCTATGAAACTGTTGCCCACCACACTTGATATGTATAGCCGCAGAGGTGATATTGAAATCTTAATAGAAAACAATATTTTAAATTGTATGGAATGCGGTAGCTGTACTTATGTTTGCCCGTCAAAAAGACACCTTGTGCAGTCAATCCGCCTGGGCAAACAAAAAATAAACGCGACTCGCGCAAAGGAGGCAAAGAAATAATGGAAAAAATAATAGTTTCTTCATCTCCGCATATTAAGGATAATGTCCGCACCTCAGGAATAATGAGAGATGTTTTAATAGCCCTCATTCCAGCACTGATTGCGTCGGTATTTTACTTTGGTATAAGAGCGGCATACATTACTGCTCTTTGCATGATATTCTGTGTAGGCACAGAATTTTTGTGGCAAAAAATTGTAGGAAGACCTGTGACCATTTGTGACGGAACAGCGGCAGTTACAGGAATGCTTTTAGCCTTTAACCTCCCCGTTTCTGCTCCCTGGTGGATTTGCCTTATAGGCTCAGTTGTGGCAATCGTTATTGCAAAACAATTCTTTGGCGGTGTGGGTCATAACTTTATGAACCCGGCGTTAGTGGGAAGAGCGTTTCTTTTAGCATCATGGCCTGTTATTATGACAAAGTGGACTAAGCCTTTCTCAACAGGGTTTATTATTCCTGCAGACGTTGTAACATCAGCAACGCCTCTTGCTATCCTTAAAAACCCAGAGGCAGGTGCACTTCCTGGATTTTTAGATATGTTTTTAGGCAAATTAGGCGGTTGCATCGGTGAGGTTTCAACGGCTGCACTCCTACTTGGCGGTATTTATTTAGTTATTAGAAAAGTGATTTCTGTAAGAATTCCCATTACATATATTCTGACAGTGGCAGTTTTAACATTTGTGTTCCCGTCGACAGGGTTATCTGCCTTTGACAGTATGATGTATAACATCTTATCGGGAGGACTTTTCTTAGGTGCAATCTTTATGGCAACGGACTATGTAACATCTCCCATTACATCACGGGGTCAGATTATTTTTGCGTTGGGTTGCGGTATACTTACATTTGTAATCAGAAGATTTGGTGCGTACCCTGAGGGTGTCAGCTATTCAATACTTTTGATGAATGTGGTAACGCCTCTAATTGACAGATGGACAAAACCCCGTCCATTCGGTAACACAAAGACTAAGAAAGGGGGAGTGCAGTAATGCAGAAGAATGAAAATCCCGTTGTACTGTCTTTAGTTTTGTTGGTTATTTCTTTAGTTGTTGCTCTGCTCCTTGCTTTTACAAACACCATAACACGGGAAAAAATCGCAGAAAACACTCTTAACGAACAAAAACAGGCAAGACGCGAGGTGTTGTCTGGGGCTTCAGAGTTTGTTTATGTAAATTACAGAAAAGGCAATGTGGAATCTGTGTTTGAAGGTAGGAGCGGCACCGATATTGTTGGATGGTGTGTAAACATAACACCATCAGGTTATGGCGGAGAAATTGACCTTATGGTTGGCATATCTTCCGATATGAAGGTTTCGGGTATTAAGGTTGTTTCTAACTCGGAAACTGCAGGTCTTGGTGCAAAGTGTGCAGATAGAGAATTCTCAGGGCAGTTTGCAAAGAAAACCGCTCCTGTTTCTGTCATTAAGAACGGAACACCGGAAAGTAATGAAATAGTTGCAATAACAGGTGCAACCGTCACCTCTGAGGCAGTTACAAAAGGTGTAAATGAGGCGGTAGCTGCAATAGAAGAAATCAATGAGCTGTTGGGAGGTGTGGTAGATGAGTAATTTAAAGGAACTCACGAAAGGTATTCTAAAGGAAAACCCCATCTTTGTACAGTTTTTAGGAATGTGTGCGACCCTGGCCGTATCCACATCTGTTATTAACGGTCTTGGTATGGGACTTTCTACAATGGTGGTTTTGGTTGCATCAAATATCATAATTTCACTATTGAGGAACTTTATTCCCAACAAGGTAAGAATAGCGGCATATATTATCGTTATTGCAGGTTGCGTTACGGCAGTTGAAATGGCACTGAAGGCCTTTCTTCCTGAAATATCAAAGTCCCTCGGCATATTTATTCCCTTAATCGTTGTAAACTGTATTATACTTGGTCGTGCTGAAGCCTTTGCTTCTAAAAACGGCGTTGTAAAATCAGCATTAGATGGTATAGGAATGGGACTTGGATTTACTCTTGCCCTTTGTATTTTAGGTACAATCCGTGAAATTTTAGGCAACGGAACATTTTTGGGAATTGAGCTTTTCGGTGCAGGTTTTCAACCTGCAACAATTATGATTTTACCTCCCGGTGCATTCATTGTGCTGGGTTGTGTACTGGCAGTTATTAATATAATATCTGCAAAAAAAGAAAGGGGAGAAAAACAATGAAATTATTAGCAGAATTAGTTCTCCTTTCTTTAACAACAATTTTGGCAAACAACTACGTTTTGGTTAAATTTTTAGGTATTTGTCCTTTCCTTGGCGTGTCAAAGAAAGTAGGTACGGCAGTAGGAATGAGCGTTGCTGTAACCTTTGTTATGACGGTTGCGTCTGTGGTTACATATTTTGTGCAGATATTACTTGACGCTGCAGGTATCGGATATATGCAGACGGTGGCATTCATTTTAGTTATAGCGGTGCTTGTACAGTTGGTGGAAATGGCCATACAAAAATTTTCCCCCTCCCTCTACGGTGCATTAGGAATATACCTTCCCTTGATTACCACAAACTGTGCGGTTTTAGGTGTTGCACTCTTAAACGTGCAGGAAGGCTTTGACTTTGTTCATACATTGGTTTACAGTTTTTCAGCAGGACTTTCATTTATGCTTGCAATTGTACTTTTTGCAGGTGTAAGAGAGAGACTTGAAACTGCCGATATTCCCAAATATTTGCAGGGGTTTCCCATTGCATTGGTTACTGCAGGGCTTTTGGCTTTAGCATTTTTGGGATTTTCGGGAATGAAGTTTTAGGGAGGTATGGATATGAAAGAAATATTAATACCTGTAATAATTTTGGGTGCTATGGGTGCAATCTTTGGTGTGCTTTTAGGTGTTGCAGCCAAAGTATTTAAAGTGAAAAGAGACGAGCGTTTAGAACAGATAGAGGAACTACTTGCAGGTGCAAACTGCGGTGGTTGCGGTTATCCCGGTTGCTCAGGCTTTGCCCAGGGTTTGTGCCGTGGTGTTGCAAACATAACAGACTGTCCCTCCACAAAGCCCGAAAATAAAGAAGAAATTGCAAAAATTTTAGGAGTTGTGGTAGGAGAAAGCGTGCCAAAGGTTGCTATGGTAATGTGTAGCGGCACTTGCTCAAATGTTGTTTTAAACCACCACTACGAGGGTATCAACGACTGCGTTGCAGCGGCTAGATATGGCGGCAGCGACAAGGCGTGTTCATACGGCTGTATAGGCTTTGGAAGTTGTGCAGACGTCTGTAAGTTTGGTGCAATCCATGTGGAAAACGACGTTGCAGTGGTAGATAAGGATAAGTGTGTTGCTTGCGGTGCATGTGTTGATGTTTGTCCTCACAATGTAATCAGACTTGTTGAGGTTCGTCAGCGTACTTTTGTAAAATGTGTATCAAAAGATAAAGGGGCAACCCTTAAAAATATTTGTTCTGCCGGTTGTCTTGGTTGCAGGATTTGTGAAAAGAACTGTCCCAAGGATGCAATTCATGTTGTTGAAAATTTAGCGTCCATTGATTATGAAAAATGCGTAAACTGCGGAATTTGTGCAAGTAAATGTCCTAAAAAAATCATAGACTTTACACGTCCTGACGGCACAAAGCCCTATGTTGCGGAAAAAGAAGAAATCTAATAAAATAATCCTATAGGGAGATTCCCTATAGGATTATTTTTTATGTTTACACAAACTTTTGCTCTACAAATACAAAAACTTCAAAACGATTAAAAGAGCAAGCCCAGGGAGTCCTAAAACGCCCACGGTTGTGGCAGATACAATGTTTATTCCGATGGCAAGCCCTGATGATGCCAGCAAAAGATTAAATATGTAAAGCCCTGCCCACCCGACCAGAGTATTTAAAACAAGGGCAAGGAGTGCCCTTAAGGGCTTTAAGACCAAAGAAACGAGAAGAAATACGGCAACTAAGGCAACGCCACCTATAATTAAAAATGATGTATTCATAGCTGTCCCTCCAAAGGTGAATTTAGTTGTTGTTTTGCTGTCTTTATGTGATAGTTTTGCAGAATTTCAGCGGCCTTAAGGCGATAAATATCAGCTGCAAGTAAGTCTTTATCGGAATTATGCTCTATGCGGTTTTGTAAATGAGCTCGCTCCGATACTGCATCCTGAAAATTCTGATATATTTGATAATTTGCAAGCTGTTGTTGTTTTTTGTGTTTTGATTTTTTTATACGTTCTGTGAGTTTATTGATATTAAATACTTGTCCCTGTACAAATTCCATAATATTTCCCTCCTGTTGTTATTATAGGCAGGAAAAAGTACAAATATTACATTTGCATCTAAATTTATCAAGCCTTAAAAAAAAAAGAACTCAGGCATTGCCTGAGTTCTTTCTTTTTTACATGTAAAAAATATTTTTTGAAATTATTCCTCAACAGGAGCGTCCACAGGACAAACTTCTGCACAGTTACCGCAGCTGATGCAAGCGTCAGCGTCAATAACGTAGGGAGAACCTTCAGAAATACATTCAACAGGACACTGTGAAGCACAAGCGCCGCAGCCGATGCAATCTTCCTTAATAACGTATGCCATACCTGACACCTCCTTTTTATAATTATCACTAATATAAGTATAGTATAATTTCTTTAATTAGTCAATGACTTTATCGCTTACAGTTTCATCCATATTGCCATCTACGTCGGTGGGGACTGTTTCAAACATCATTTCTATTTGTTGTGCAGCGTCCTCATCGGCAACATAGTATGCCACACCGCCGATTGTTTTCGCCTGACCGGGGAGCATATATGATTCAAATTTAACCTTGTCCCCTTGGCGGAATTTCCACGCAAGTTTAATAATTTCCATGGGGGAAAGGTCAGTATCAAGGCTTTTGCTGATTTCTCTCATAACAGAGGGGAGCTTGAATATGTATTTTACGTTAAGTTTTTGTTTTGCGGCTTCCTTGATAAAATCCTGCTGGGTTGCAATTCGTCCTAGATCTGCACTTGCGTACCCTGAGCGGAAGCGCAAAAGACCTATAGACTGGTCGCCATTTAGGGTTTGAACACCTTTTTTCAGATGAATGGACAAATCCTGTACAGGGTCATCATAATCCATATCTATTGGCACGTCGTACTCAACGCCGCCTAAAATATCAATAATATTGGTAACTCCATCAAAGCTTACCTTACAAAAGCTGTGAATGGGCATTCCTGTAAGCTCACGCACATTATCGATAAGTAGTTGTTCGCCGTCGTCCTTTCCAAGACAGGCGTTTATTTTACCATGACGCTTGTTTGTGTATTTTATCCTTGTGTCACGGGGAACGGACAAAAGGTTTATGGTCTTGTTCTTGGGTGTAGCTGAAATAATCATGATTGTATCGGCTCTTGTTCCATCCTTGTCCACGCCAACAACTAAAATGTTTGTGGTTTCATTAGGGGTTTTATCCAAAATCCCGTCGAAACCGCCTGTTGCAGTAAAGAAGGTAATCCCAAAGAATACCACAGACACAATCAGGAGTGTGGCGATTAAAGACAATAGGAATTTTTTTATATTCATTTACTGTTCCACCTCCGTAGGAGCATCTATGATTTTTCCGTCTTCGTAGCCGAATTCGGTGCGGACAAGCTCACGGGTTTCGGCGGGAGAATATAAATAGTATGAAACATTATTTATATACTGTCCCTCACCGGGTAATGTGAAGGTGTCCATATCTGTTGTTTCTGCAGATTTGATAATACTTAAAAGCTTAAGTGCAGTAGTAATGGAAAAGTCCGTCTTTACATATTTGTAGCCTACATCTAAAAGCTCTGTAACCTTTAAAAGATACTGGGGTTGCATTTTCTGACGAAATAATTCTTTTATAAATTTTTGCTGAGCAGAAATTCTTCCGATGTCCCCAAGCTGATATTCACCGGGGGCATATACATCCGAGCCACGGTTGTTGTGGCGGAACCGCACAAAATCATGTGCCGCCTGACCGTCTAAGTGTTGAGGTCCTGCCTTTAAGTGAATGTGCAGATTCTGTACATCATCGTCATAGTCCATATCATATGGCACATTATAGTCTACGCCGTCTAAAATATCTATAATTTCAATAAAACCTGCAAAATCAATTTCGCAGTAGTGGTGTATTGGCATACCTGTTATGGCGCGGATTGCACCTATCATCATGGTTTCTCGGGACTCATAACCTAAGCATGCGTTGATTTTTATTTTTTTACCAGTGTTTAGCGTCACACGTGTGTCTCTGGGGATAGACAAAAGCTTTATGGATTTGTTGACATTGTCGACTGACACCACCATAATAGTATCTGCTCTGACACCTTCCTCGTCTACGCCTAAAAGAAGAAGGTTTACCTTGCCCCGTGCAGGGGGTTCGTCTAAGATTTTTTCTGCACTTCCCAAAGATGTCATATAAGAGAGCTTGCCATACTCAATGCCCAGAGTAACTGAAGCAATAGACAGTACAATCAGCAAAATTATTGCAACTATTCTTTTCTTTGTCGACACTTTTTTCATGGCATATCCCTCCTATTTTAATTATTCAACAAAATACATTATACAATACTATTATTAACATTCTATTAAGGAAACTTTAAATTTTATTTAAAAGAGCGGTAACCTGCAACTCCCATTGTAACACCCTTACGCTGTGCAAGCTCTGATACTGTCACCAAATCAAAGCCCCTGTCAATAAGTGCAGGAACAATCCTCTCGGTTGCTGAAACTGTTGCAGAGTATAGGTCGTGCATCAGGATTATATCTCCGTCCTTTGCCTTGGAGAGCACCTCTGATACTGTGCTGTCTGCATTTCTTGTTTTCCAGTCAAGAGTGTCTATTGACCAAAGGATAAAGGGCTGTTTTGCTGCTGATAGTGTAGCAGAGGTGTAGCTGCCATAGGGCGGACGGGTAAACGTAGGCCTTATTCCTGTGGCATTTTCAATATATGTAGCATTTGAATTGATTTCTGATGCGATGCTTGATGCTGACAAACTGGTAAGCCTTTTGTGGTTTGCTGTGTGGTTTCCGATTTCCATGCCCAAAGAATGTGCACGTCGCAAGATATCAGGGTTGCGGTTTACGTTGGTGCCTACCACAAAGAAGGTTGCTTTAGCACCGTAACGCTCTAAGCAATCCAGTACTTGGTTTGTATACTTGCTGGGGCCGTCATCGTAGGTAAGAGCCACCGCTTTAGTCTTTTTGGGAAAATCATCAGGTGACATATACCAGCCGTTTGCAAGATGTATATGAACATCGCTCATAAAAACCAAGCTTGTCTCACCATTGGGTTTATAAATTGTTACAACAGGAGCATCAAACCAACCTGCTGCAATGTATTCTTCAGCACGTGACTGAGGAAGCAGAGCAATGCGTCCGTCGGGTGAATACACCTTTTGCACGGGTTCTGGCAAGGTCGGTGCACTGACGGCATAAGCAGATATAGAAAATGTAATCAGTAAAGTGATGAATATAACTAAAAATTTTTTCATAGGCACCTCTATCTTCCGCCGTTCAAGATTTTCCACAGGCGGGGAGTATATCTTTTATAGAGCTTTGACAAACCCAGAAGCAGCAAGAGCGTAGCCACAGGGAACAGGATATAAGTTATGAGTGCCACTATGGGACTGTCATGCAGGGTGTATGCCCCCAAAAGCTGTAAAAATTCAAGTATTGTGCCATGTCCTGCATAGACAAAGAATGTTATGGAGGAGATAGCGGTAAGCCATTTTGCAGGCTTAATATAGTCATAAGCATACCACAGGGATATTGCAGATATAGCAAGCCACAAAACATAAATCCACAAAAGACAGGTATGAAGATATATGTAGTGGAGGGCTTGTCCTGTCAGCAAACCTGCAAATGAAAGGTATTTTATGGTATTGCTTTTTTTGTCAAGAAGCCAAAAACCATGGGTTCCAACGTATGCGCCGATAAAATAGTATATAAAGCTATCTAAAAGGATAAAGCGTTTATTCATTGTAACCATTAAGAAATCGCCGAAAATATCTGACGAATATATGGCAATCATACCAAAAACCGAAAAAATCCCTACCCATTTATTTTTTACAAGGAGTCTTATTACAGGAGAGAGGATGCTGTAGAGTATCAACTGATAAATAAACCAGAACCCCAGATTGCTCTCATAAAAGACTACCGAAGAAATAATGCTTTTGAAATTAAACTCCAGAGGGCGGGCACCCATAACCCCTTTTGCAAAGCCTGTAACGCCCAGAATATAAAAGAGTAAATATCTGAATAAGTTCCAGGCAAAAAAGGGAACTATCAGTGAGAAAAACCTGGATTTTAGCTTTTTAGGGTAGAGCGAAATATCAAAATCTCTGTAAAACAAAACTCCTGAAATCATAAAAAATGCAGGCACTGCCACAAGGCAAAGATTTTCTGAAAAGAACCACTCAAATCCTTTTACAAAGGATGATAACATACCCTCGGTCATGGTGTATGCGTGGAGGTTTTCTGAATGGAGCAACACTACAAGTACACTCATCAGGGCGTTTATACCTGAAAGTTTTTTGTTGTCGATTGTGCGATTTTCCACAAAATCCCCCCTATGACCTGCAAAGCATTATTAAAAGCTCTCCCGTTTCTACAGAAATTTGTGCATTATCCTCTGTAAATTCGTTGCTGATGCCGTAGGGGTTTCCCACGGGCATTTCAGCACAATTTAAGGGATAATAAACTCCCGAAACACTTACTCCGTTACAGTCTGTCAGGGGAATAAGTGACAGGCAAAAGCCATCACGGCGTAAAATGGTTGTATTTTTTTCTGCAAGACAAATATACGAATCAATGTCCGCAATTTCTGCCGCAACACCTTTGATGCGGGCATATTTTAAAAGGTGCAGATTTGCAAGAGTATGGTCAATTCTGCCACCCAATGCACCTAAAATTGTAATGTGTTCAGCACCTCGTGAAATCGCAACGTCAATGGCTTCCTGAGTGTCTGTCATATCCTTAACAGGAAAAAGACGTATAACTTCAGGGGATTGTACCTCGCTCTCGGGAACAGAATCAAAATCTCCGATAAAGATGTCGGGAGAAATTCCGCACTCTTGCGCTGACAAATAACCTGAATCTGCCGCAATAATAAGCCCATATTCATTTACATTTATGTATTCGGGTAAGTTGTCAAATTCCCCGCCTGAAAAAATCAATGCTTTCATAAATTTATCCTTAGTTTAAAAAATCAGCTACTGCCTGAGCAATGTCGTCAGCTCCAAAAACTGCAGTTCCTGCAACCAATACATTTGCACCGCAAGATACGGGTATATCTTTGTTTTGAGCGTTGATTCCGCCGTCAACCTGAATATCCATATCGGGTCCGAAAAATTCACGTGCTTTTTTGATTTTTTCATTTACATCGGGGATATAGCTTTGTCCGCCAAAGCCTGCAAAAACTGACATGATAAGCACCATATCAATTTTATCACGATAGGGGTACAAAAGCTCAATATCAACGTCAGGATTTACCGCAAGTCCGCATTTTACACCCTGGGATTTAATTTTTTCTATAGTGGCATCCACATCACTGTCAGAATTTACGTGAAAAGTAATAATATCTGCCCCTGCTTTTACAAAATCGTCAATGTAGCGATAGGGGTCAGAAATCATAAGATGTACGTCAAAAACCATTGATGAGTGGGGTCTTATGGACTTTATAACGGGGGCTGCAAAGCTCATATTGGGCACAAAGTGTCCGTCCATTACGTCAATGTGCAGGTACTGTGCACCGGCACTCTCTACTATTTTTATTTGGTCTGCAAGATATGCAAAATCTGCAGACAACATAGATGGTGCTAATTTTATCATTTTGTCCTCCTTGTGGGTTATTCCCATTCTTTGATTTGTTTTAGTTGTTCGTATAATTCCTTATAACTTTCATATCGGCTTTCGCTTATTTTTCCCTCAATAAGTGCATCTTTCACCGAGCAATCAGGCTCTTTTATATGACTGCAGCCTGCAAATCTGCATCCGCCCTCGTGACGTGTAATTTCAGGAAAAAGTGACGGCAGGTCACGGAAAGAGAGTCTTTCAAGCTCATAGGAGCCAAATCCTGGAGTGTCCAGCACATATCCGCCGAAGGACAAAGGAAACAACTCCGTATGTCGGGTAGTGTGCTTGCCTCTTTGGATTTTGTCGGATACACTGCCTGTCTTTAAGTTAAAGCTTTCACCGATAGCATTAAGCAGGCTTGATTTTCCTACACCTGAATTTCCAGCTAAAGCCGTTGTTTTGTCCCTCAAAAGCTCTCGAAGGGAGTCGAGATTTTTACCAATTTCTGCAGAACATACAACAACAGGATATCCGCAAAGCTCGTAGGTGCGGGCATATTCTTCGGCTTTTTCTTCGTCAAGGTCACACTTGTTGATACAAATCGCAACAGGAATTTTTCTTGCTTCCGCTGTAACGATAAGCTTGTCAATAAGTACAAAAGACGGCTCAGGTGAGGTAACCGCAAAGGTTACCAGCAGTAAATCAATGTTTGATACCAAAGGACGAAAAAGCTCGTTTTTTCTGGGCAGAATTTCTGTGACATAGCCTTCAAGCTTTTCGGTGTCCGTTACGTCTATATTTACAATATCGCCTACCATGGGGGTAAGACTTTTATTTCTGAATTTTCCTCTGGCACGGCAGGAGTATATATCTTCATTGGTTTTTACGTAATAAAACCCGCCGATGCCTTTTATAATTTTTCCTTCTAACAAACAGGTCGCCCCTTATCAGTTTTGATTCGCGTTGTTGCCTGGTGTAGGTGTTACTGCAGGTGTGTCAGGTGTGGGAGTTGTATTACCCTGACCATTGCTTACGCGGACATCAATAGCCTTGCCCTTTTTAACACGGTTGCCCTCAGCCTCGGACTGTTTTACGATAACACCTTTTTCCTTGTCGCTTGCAACCTGTTGTACTTCGCCTAAAATTAGGTTATTCTCTTCTAAGATTTTTTTCGCTTCAGCTTCGGTTTTGCCAAGAACACTGGGTACCATTGTGTAGGCGTCTTCTTCGGATTCACCGCTGCTGATGTAAAGAGTAATGGTAGAACCTTTGGGTACAGGTGCTGCAGCTTCGGGTTTTGTTTTTATTGCTCTGCCTGCCTCAACTTCTGTACTTGTTTCCACCTGAACAGATACGTCAAACCCTTTGTTTCTCAAAGTCGCAATAGCCTCCGACTCAAGCATTCCTGACACAGTAGGAACTTTTTCTGTTTCCGGAGGAGCTTCACCTAAAACTACACGGATAATAGCGTTGCCCTTTATACCTTTGCCGCTTTTGGGGTCCTGTTCTGTGATGATACCTTCCATATCGGCAGTAATTTCTTCATTTGTTTTGTCTAAAACGATTGTAAGGTCTGTGCCTGCAATAAGGTTTAATGCCTGCTCTGTCGTGGTGTTAATAAGCTCGGGACATTCAATTTCACCTGATGAGCCTGTTGTCATAAACCATGTAACGAAAATTGCAGCAGCGATTACAACCGCAGTACCTACACCTGCAAGAATAGAGAGTGTGTCGTTTTTCTTTTTCTTTTTGGTGTTTTTAGGATTTTTTATTTCAGTCTTTGTGCCTGTTGCACCTGCACGGCGTACGCCTGTGCCTGCTGCATCGGGAGACTCTTTTTTCTCAGGAACAGATACTGTCCTTTTAACCTTGGGAGCATCCTCATCCCCTGCAACGTGAGAGCCAACGTATACTTTCTTTAGGTCAATAAGCATCTCTGTTGCTGACTGATAACGCTCAGACTGATTTTTCTTCATAGCCTTTAATATAACTGTTTCTAAGGACTTAGGAATAGACTGATTAAACATAGAAGGTCTTACAGGCTCTGCTTCTATATGCTGCATAGCAACAGATATTGCAGTTTCTCCCTCAAAGGGACGCTTTCCTGCAACCATTTCATAAAGAAGGATGCCAACAGAGTAAAGGTCGGTTTTGGCATCTGTGATGCCGCCTCTTGCCTGTTCGGGTGAGAAGTAGTGAACGCTTCCCATTGTAAGCCCGCCTGTTGTGATTGTACCCTGATTTAGAGCCTTTGCTATACCAAAGTCAGTAATCTTTAAGATGCCCTCTTTTGTTATCATAATGTTTTCAGGCTTTATGTCTTTATGAATAATGCCTTTTTTGTGAGCGTGCTCTAAGCCTGAGCAGATTTGAGCAGCAGAGTCTACTGCTTCTTTCCAGGGAAGAGTGCCCTTTGCGCCTAAGTACTGCTTCAAAGTTATTCCTTCAACGTGCTCCATTACGATATATTCCATATCGCCCTCATTACCAACGTCGTAAATTGACACAATGTTGGGATGAGAAAGGCTTGCGGCAGACTGTGCTTCTATTTTAAATCTTTTGATAAATTCTGCATCATCTCTGTATTCAGGACGCAAGACCTTGATGGCAACATAGCGATTTAGGACAAGACATTTTGCCAAAAACACCTGTGCCATACCGCCGCGGCCGATTTCTTCTATTATTTCATATCTTCCATCTATTATTTTTCCGTTTGTCATATTTAACACTCCAATCAATCGGTTTTAAAATTTAATAAGGATAACTGTGATGTTATCGCTTCCGCCGGCGGTTTCTGCCGCATCGATAAGTTTGTCAGCTGTTTCTTCAAACTTTTTGCTTCGGGTTATAACAGAGAGGATTTTTTCGTCCTCTACCATATTTACAAGTCCGTCAGAGCAGAGGAGAAGGATATCGCCTGCGCATATAGAAAACTCGTAAATATCTGCTGACACCTCTTTGTCGGTGCCGATTGCTCTTGTGATAACATTTTTCTGCGGATGATGCTTTGCATCTTCTTTTGTTATTGAACCGTTTTCAATCAGCATTTCTACTAATGAATGGTCCTTTGTAATCTGAATAATCATCCCGTCACGAATCAGGTAAAGACGTGAATCTCCTACCTGTGCTGCCGTAACCTTGTCTTTGTCGATTACACAGGCGGTAATTGTTGTGCCCATGCCGAAAAGGGATTGTTTATCAAGGCTCATGTTGTAGACTGTGCTGTTTGCACTGTTTATAGCCTCAATCAGCATTTCTTTTGCGTTATGCTCGTGGTCTAATACAACATCCTTTATTACGTTTATTGCCTCGCTGCTTGCGACTTCTCCTGCATTGTGCCCGCCCATTCCGTCGGCAACAATTGCAAGGAGTGAACCAGACTCATCAGGAGGCGAAACAAAAAATGCGTCCTCATTTACGGGGCGAACCTTACCCACGCTGGTCGCTGAACTGATTTTCATAGTTCATCTTCCTTTCAAAATATACTATTTACTGATATTTTCCTGTTTTTTTCTTCTCAGCTGACCGCAAGCGGCATCAATGTCTGCGCCTAGTTCTCGTCTGACTGTGGCATTTAAACCTCTCTTGTTCAGCCTTTCACAGAAATCTTTTGTGGCATCACTGGTTGTTTTTTTATAATCACGTTCTCTGACGTTATTAACGGGAATTAAATTTATATGGAAAAGCCCGTTTTTAAAAAGGCGGACTAATTCATTCGCACATTCAGGGGTGTCGTTTTTGCCCTGAATAAGTGCGTATTCTATACTGATTCTTCTGTTTGTTTTCTTTATGTAATCGTACATTGCCGTAACTAAAGTATCTAGGGGGTACTTTTTATTTACGGGCATGATGTTTGACCGCATATCGTTAAATGGTGCGTGTAGGGATACCGACAATGTAATGGGAAGATTCCTCTCTGCCAGCTCGTAGATTTTCGGCACAATACCGCAGGTAGAAAGGGAAATGTGGCGGAGGCCTATATTTAATGTATCAGGATGGTTTACAATTTCTAAGAATTTCATTACATTAGAAAAGTTATCCAAAGGCTCACCAATACCCATCATTACAATGTTGGAAACTCTTTCGCCAGTGTCACGCTGTGCAGCAATAATCTGTTCCATGATTTCAGCAGAAGAAAGGTCTCGCACCTTACCCCCGATGGTGGATGCACAAAATTTGCACCCCATAAGGCAGCCTACCTGTGATGAAACACACAGGGTGTTGCCGTGGTGGTATTTCATAAAAACGCTTTCTATGAAGTTACCGTCATGAAGTTTAAAAAGGAACTTTACTGTACCATCCTTTGATTGTTGCTTACTTTCAGTTTCTAAATTTCCTATATAAAAATTTTCAGAAAGTCGGGCACGCAAATCCTTGGACAAAGTGGTTACCTCATCTAAACTGTCTACCTTAAATATGGCAGGATATAACTGCTTAGCACGAAACTTTGCTTCGCCCATATCTACCAATAAGTTTTCAATTTCTGTGTATGTCAATCCTCGCAAATCTGTTTTCATACGTTCTCCTGTTTTTTTATACGGCACACAAAAAAGCCGTCTGAATTGTGTATGTGGGGGAAAATTTCTAAGTATCCCTCATTTTTTACCACATCTCCCGTAATATGAGGACTTTTTATTTTATCAAGTGCCATATCGGGATGGGTTTTCAAGAAGTTATTTATCATTTCAATATTTTCGCCCTTGTTTACTGTACAGGTGGAGTAAACCATTATGCCACCCTGTTTTAAATAATGGTAAGCAGCATCTAAAATCTTTTGCTGAATTTCGTTGAGTTCAGTAAAATCTGTTATATTTTCCTTATATTTTATGTCGGGCTTTCTGCGTATAATACCAAGCCCTGAACAGGGCACATCTGCTAAAATGTAGTCGGCCTTGCTAACAAGGTTCGGGTCAACTATTGATGCATCCTGCACCTTTGTTTCAATAATTGAAATGCCAAGCTTTTCTGCCAGTGCAGCTACACTTTTTAAACGTGTTTCATATATATCTGTGGCGATAATTTTGCCCTGATTTTTCATTAACTCTGCTAAGTGAGTAGTTTTTCCGCCTGGAGCTGCACATAAATCCAATACTAAACTGTCAGGCTCGGGGGAAAGAGAAAGTGCTGCCAACTGTGAGCTTTGATCCTGAACGGTGAATAAACCTTCTAATCCCTTGCGTTTTTCTGTCGTTGCACCAAAGAGGTACAGACCACAATCGGTATAGGGCGTATCACGATAGGTAATATCAAGTTCGTCTAACTTTTCCTTAAACTCTTCCTTTGTTGTTTTTAATGTGTTTACTCTTACACAAAGCTCAGGGGTTTTGTTTCCTGCTGCCATTAATCTCTCTGCATCATTGCCAAAGTCTTTTACAAAAAACTCAGCCAATGGCTTGGGGTAAGAATATTTTACGGATAGTTTCTCTGTTTCGTCCTTTATATCTTTTAAGTCAACACCATTTTCGCAAGTGCGTATAATACCTCTTAAAACACCGTTTACATAGGATGTGGTTTTGGGGGATGAGCATTTTTTTGCAAGCTTTACAGACTCGTCCACCGCTGCGTGATTGGGAACCTTGTCCATAAAAAGCAATTGATATGCACCGCACCGCAATATATTCAAAATTTTCGGGTCAATCTTTTTTAAACGGATTGAGGAATTTTTGCGGATGATGTAATCAAGTAGAATTTTATTGCGAAAGACACCAAAAACAAGCTCTTTTACAAAACCCACATCTAAAGATGAGAGGTTTACATTTTTAAGTGCTTCTTCAAACACAAGGTTTAAGTATGCGTCTTTTTGTTCCGTTTGGGTCAAAATATTTAGAGCTATCTTTCGCATAGTTTTCCTTTCTACATCATAGGAGTTCCTCTGTCATCTAAAATTCCTGTTCTGAGCACCGAGTAATCGTCGGCAATAAATCCATCAATGTATTGTTCCATAGCAGTAACTAAAAGGTCGGCTTTTAAATTTGCCTCGCTGCCTGCAGAAATCACGGCAAATACTTTGCCATCAGCTACATACAAATCCATAATATCAGGCTTTATATCTGCTAACCCCTCTGAACGTTTGGTCTTTTTAATCACATTAATTTCTGCCAAACTCCAAAAATCTTCGATTTCTTTTTCTGAGGGAGGATTTGTAAATGTAAGCTCGTAGCTTGCATAGCGGATTGCTTTTGCTTTTTTGCTGGTTTCGTTTAACTGTGTAATCTGGGGAATTTCCATACCTAAAGGGAGTTTTCCCTTTAACTTTTTCATGCAGTCAAGCATTCCCACGCCATCGCGGAATTCTACATCAATATATTCACAAGCCGACTCAAAGCCAACTGACAAGGGAAGCAGTACCGACATCTTAGGATGTGGGTTAAAGCCCTCAGAGTAAGCTAAAGGTAAATCTGCTCTGTGGAAAATTCTCGTAAAAAGTCTTATTAAATCTAGGTGGGATACGTATTTCATATCGCCGTATTTTGTAAATTGAAGTCTATATTTAGCCACACAAACCACCTCCGAATGCAGAAACTATGCCACAACCTGAACAACCTTCGCGGCAGTTTTTGGTGGTTTCGCCACGCTTTGATTTTTCGCTTTCTGAGATTAAGAATTTCTTGGAAACGCCGACATCAACGAAATCCCAGGGAAGAATTTCCTCATAGGAACGCTCACGGGTGTTATAGAAGTCGGGATTGATGTTTGTCTGTTCAAATGCCTTATACCACACATCAGGGCGGAAATGCTCATGCCATGAATCGAATCGGGCACCGTTCTTGAATGCTGCCTCAATAGCATCGGCGAGTCTCCTGTCGCCTCGGGCAACAATACCCTCTAAAATGCTGAGTGACGAATCGTGCCAGTTGTAGGATACATAGCGGTTATTTATTTGCTCTTTTAAAAACATCTGCTTTGTGAAAAGCGAATCTTTCGAGTTTTGTGCCACCCACTGAAAAGGTGTAAAAGGCTTTGGCACAAAGGACGATACGCTCACAGTTACACGCAAGTTTTTGTTTCGTATTTCTTTTGGTGTGTGTTTATAAATTGACACAACCTCGTCGGCAAGACGTGCGATGCCTGCAATATCTTCATTTGTTTCCGTGGGGAGACCAATCATAAAATATAATTTTATTGTGCCATATCCACCATTAAATGCCATAGTAGCCGCATTTGTTAAATCTTCTTCTGTTATATTTTTATTTATTACATCACGAAGCCTTTGGGTTCCTGCCTCAGGAGCAAAGGTAAGACCTGATTTTCTGACTTTTTGCACCTTCTGCATAAGCTCCATTGAAAAGTTATCAAGTCGGAGAGAGGGGAGTGACAGACTGATTTTTTGTTCTTCCGTTAAGTCTAATAATCCGTCTGTTAGTTCCTTTAAGCGGGTGTAGTCATTGGTAGAAAGTGAAGAAAGTGAGATTTCTTCATATCCTGTGTTTTTAATTAGTCGCTCAGCAAGCGAAAGAAGTGTTTCAGGACTTCTTTCTCGCACGGGGCGGTAAATCATACCTGCCTGACAAAATCTGCATCCGCGGATACATCCACGGAAGATTTCAAGCATAATTCTGTCGTGTATAACTTCCATAAATGGAACTATAATGTTATCTGGTGCAAAGCAGGAATCAAAATCCTTAATAAT
Organism: Clostridia bacterium; assembly: GCA_017415145.1. Lineage (GTDB taxonomy): Bacteria > Bacillota > Clostridia > UBA1381 > UBA9506 > Congzhengia. The sequence continues at coordinate 156,899 of JAFQJE010000007.1, read as the reverse complement.
ACGTTTTTTAACTGTGTCGGGAGCAGCATCATAATTCTTGGTAAATGATTTTATAGTACCGTCTTCGTTATAGGTAACATCATAAAATTTGGGGACATAGATGCCCTCGATTTTTACAACCTCTGCTAAGAATTCGTCTTTTGATTTGCTTTGTGATTTCATAGTGCGATAAAGGTCCATAACCTCCATCATAACTTCTTCCCCTTCGCCCATCATGAAGAAATCAATGAAGGGAGCTAAAGGTTCCGGGTTATAAGCACAGGGTCCGCCTGCACAGATTATGGGGTATGAGTCATCACGCATCTCCGAACGCAAGGGGATACCGCCTAAATCCAGCATATTTAAAATATTTGTATAGCTCATCTCGTACTGAAGAGTAAATCCTAAAAAATCAAAATCACGGGCAGGTGTTTTGGTCTCCAGTGAGAAGAGGGGAATATCGTTCTTTCTCATTTGTTCTTCCATATCAACCCAGGGAGTGAAAAAACGCTCGCAATAAATATCTTCTGCTGAGTTAAGCAGATGGTAGAGTATTTTCATACCAAGGTGTGACATACCTATTTCATAAACATCAGCAAAGCAAAAGCCAAAGCGGATATTGATACCGTCAAGCTCTTTGTGAACGCTGTTAAATTCGTTTCCGATGTATCGGGAGGGACGCTCCACGACCTTTAAAATTTTATCTAAATTCATAATGTATCTTCTTTATATCCTTCCTGCAATCTGCTTTAAGTAGTTAAGTGATGAAAGTCTGTAACCGATTAAGTTATCAAGCATTTTCTCAGTACACGCCTCAAATTCATCAATATTTGATTTTGGTAAAGAAAATGAAAATGCTTTTTTGTTGTCTGCGTTGTGAACGTATCTCATAGCAGACAGGGTATCGGGGGTGATTATCTGAGTGTCGGGGATATTACCACAGGAACGGCACACAATACCGCCCTCGGCAGGAGAAAAGAAACAAATTTCTTCCGTATCACCGCACTCTACACACCCTTCAAGCTCGGGTGCATACCCCAACAGGCACAAAAGCCTCAACTCAAAAACACACTTTATAAGCCGTAAATTTTTCTGAGTATTTGAAAAAAGGTAAAATGTGTTGAGTAACAAGGGGATTATTGCCTTGGCATCATCTGCGTCAGGAGAGATTGCTGATGCTAATTCTGCCGCATAAGTAGCATAAGAAAGCCGCTCGATGTTTGCAGATAACCCGTAAAATCCCTCAAGTAAAGATGCTGATGTTACAATGTAGCGCCCCTTTGATTCTGTCAGCAAAAAGTCGCTGTATGAAAATAGTGAGCACCCTGCTGACAACTTGCTTTTCATACTTTTGACACTCTTGGCAGAAGCTGAAATTACCCCTGAGCTTTCTGTTAAAATTTTGATGATTGCGTCCTTTTCGCCAACAAATGTTCTGTGCAAAACGACGCCTTTTGTTTTAATTTCCATTATATTTCAAATCCAAAGTTTGCAATTTTGCCACGTTTGTTGCGCCAGTCCTCATTTACTTTAACCCAAAGGTCTAAATATACTTTTTTACCATGGGCACGCTCTAAATCTTCTCTTGCCTGAGTGCCGATTTTTTTGAGCAGTGCGCCGCCTTTTCCTATGATGATGCCCTTGTGGGACTGCTTTTCGCAGTAGATATTAGCTTCAATTTTCAAACTGTCTTTTTTATCCTTCATTGAGAAAATCTCAATGGCAATGCCATGGGGAATTTCCTTGTCAAGGCTACGCAAAAGCTTTTCACGGATGATTTCTGCCGCAATCTGACGTTCTGGCTGGTCTGTTACCATATCCTCGGGGAAAAACTGCGGCCCTTCGGGGATATAGGGCACGATTTCTGTCATTACCGCATCAACACCGTCTCGTCTCATTGCAGAAATGGGAACAACTGCTGCAAAGTCAAATTTTTCTGTGTATTTTGTGATAACCTCAAGTAAAATGTCTTTTTTTACTGTATCAATTTTATTTATTACTAAAATTACAGGGGCGGACTGCTTTTTTAAACCCTCTATAATTTTTTCTTCTGTTCTGCCAACGTTCGGAATAGGTTCAACCAAAAACAGAATTGCATCGGTATCCTGCATAGCATCACGAGCGGACTTTACCATAAGCTCTGCCAGCTTACTTGTAGGCTCATGGATACCGGGAGTGTCCGTGAACACTATCTGCATATTTTCTTTTGTTAAAATTCCTAAAATGTTGTTTCTTGTGGTCTGGGGCTTGCTTGAAATAATTGCAATTTTTTCCCCCACAAGACGGTTGATAAGTGTTGATTTACCCACATTGGGGCGTCCTATAATGCTTACAAAGCCTGATTTATATTCCATACGATACCTCTATTTTAAAAATTTCTTGCCGTGAAATAATACTGTCAATCCGAATTTGGGAAGTGCTAACATTCTGATAAATCTTGATGGCTGCTTGATTAAGCGATAGAACCACTCAAGTCCTGCCTTTTGAAAAAATACAGGTGCACGTTTTACTTCCCCTGCAAAAACGTCTAATGAACCGCCGATTCCCATTGCAACTTTTGTTTTTAAATCGCGGTGTGCATCGATCCAGCACTCCTGCTTGGGAAACCCAAGGCAAACGAAGAGTATGTCGGGACTCTTTTCGTTAATGTCTGCTATTATCGTTTTTTCTTTTTCTGCATCAAAGTACCCGTCGGAAACTCCAACGATATTAATACCGGGGTGGATGGAAACAATCTTTTCAGCAGCTTTTTCTGCCACACCGGGCTTTCCACCGAAAAGGTAAAGGGTTTTGCCTAAAGGTGCCGAACGTTCTAAAAGCTTATTTGCAAGGTCAAAGCCTGACACACGTTCAGGAAGAGCTTGTCCTAATATTTTAGACGCATAAACAACGCCGATGCCGTCAGCAGTAATGAGACTTCCCCGGTTTAAGATTTCACAATAGTCGGGGTTTTTATATGCGTGTAAGATAATCTCTGAATTTGGTGTATAGACAGATGTAAGACCTTCTGTATCCATAGAAGATACTAAAAAATCTGTGGCACTGTTCATTGTACAGTTGTCAACACCGACTCCTAAAATGTTTAATCTATTTTCCATTGCTTCCTCCAAGATATATAATCTGTTTGCCTTGAGTATCAATGTCCTCAAGCGACAAAACAGGGGTAATCATTTTTATATTTATATTTCTCGTTTTTGCCCTGACTGCACCTGTTAACGCCCAATCGGAGTCACAGACGCTTTTTACGTGGTCTTTGTAGTAGCTTATCTGTGGTACGGGTTTTAAGATTCCTTCGGGGAAAACTACTATAGTTTCCTTGTTGCCCGAAAGTACATCATCATCCAGCTGCCGTGCGATTTCTGAAACGAGCACATCGTCTTTTTCGTGGACATTTTTGTAGGTGTTGAGTTCTGACAGATTACCGAGCATAAATATGAATACCATTACAAAAATCACAATACCCCGCACACGACTGTTTTTCAGTAAAATTCCAAGCATTGACGCGGAAATAATAACAAGCCCGAAAAGCGACGGGACAATACTTCTGTAAGTAAGCCATACAGTTTCTGTTAAAATATTTGGTAAAAGGGGAAAAATCATAAACCCAAGACCTATGGGAATACAGTATTTTGCTTTTGCCGTAAATGGGGCTTTTGCGCCGAAATATCCGCAGTAAGCAGATACGGCGATAATGGCAATCGCCGGAATTGGCGAATATATTGCAAGATAAAGCCCTTCCTTTGCACCGCCAAGAGTTGTTTTTGTGCCACCGTCAACGATAATCTCAACAAACTGTAAAAAAAGCTCACGAATATTTGGTATAAGCATTGAAAACTCAAATGTATTTACGCGGCTAGCCAACGTACTGATGCCTGCAGTCAGCTTATAATACGCAAGCATTGAAATACCTAAAATAACAGGTGTAAGCAGATAAACAAATCGTTTTTTGTTGTTCTTTACAAAACCCACAATCACGACAAACTGCAAAAATGCGGAAAACACCATAACTGACTCGTAAAAACCAAATGAAAGTAAGGTCAGTGCCATGTAAGGTATAAACAGGATGTTTTTATTCTCTGTTATCATTTTTGTAAGCAGAAATGATGCCAACCCTGTAAAAAACAACCCTACACAAATTCTTGAAGATGCAGAAATCCAGTAAGTGCCCTCAAAGCCTAAAGGAATTAAAAGCACAATTGCATACAGAAATGGTGTTACAAAAATTCCTGTACGTTCAAGTACGGATGCTATCAGCTTTACACCGATGAAAAACGCTACAGAAATCAGGAAAAGTGCAACCCACAAATCAGGATAGAATTTTCCCCACAATAGAGGGTCTAAGAAAGCGGCCGCGGGGCGTGTTGCAACTGTTCCGATATTTAAGTAAACGTGTGAAAGATTTTCATAAAGGGGATATCCGCCATACTGGATGTAATCGTCTAAAATGGGGTAGTATGTAACTCCCAAAGAAAACATCTTTACCATAAGTGATGTAAAAAAGCAAATATCACAAAAAATACGCATTTTCGCTATTTTCATACAATCCACCTGATTATACCTAATTATACAGGATAAATTATATCACATCCAGGATAAAAACACAAGAAAAAAAGACGTTATTTTTGTAAAAATAACGTCTTGAAATTTAGGATTGAAAGATTTAGATGCAGAACGGACAAACCGAACCCGCAGGGGTGTGCCCCGAAGCTGTACATAAGTACAGCGAGTGGTTCGGGTTGTTCGTAGTCAAAAGACATAAAAACAAGAGAATCGCACATTTCGCGCGATTCTCTACATACTTTTACTAAAATATATTATCATTATTTCTTTTGACAGTCTGCGTTAAATCTAAAAGCCTTTTTTCTTTAATTAATTGCCGTGCCTTAATAACTCTGCAAACTTCCCGTTTTCTTTTTCTGCCAAATTGTCGTATGTGCCTTCTTCCACCACTTTGCCGTATTCAAAAACCATTATTCTATCTACGTTTTTGATAGTGGAGAGCCTGTGGGCGATAATGATTACCGTGTGGGATTTCATCAAAGTTTCCATAGAGGACTGAATGGCACGTTCTGAGATGTTGTCAAGAGCTGAGGTTGCCTCGTCAAATATCAAAACGTCGGGATTTCCTAAAACTGCTCTCGCTATTGCAATACGCTGACGCTGACCGCCGGATAAATCAAGACCGCCGTCGCCGACTATGGTGTTCCAGCCGTGCTCTAAATTATTTACAAATTCGTGGACATTTGCAATTTCCATTGCGTTTATTATTTCTTTGTTTGAGGCCTCGGGCCGTGCCATTTTAATGTTGTCCCATATTGAGCCGTAGAAAATAAAGGGGCTTTGGGGCACAATTCCGAAAGAAATACGAAGGTCGTGAGTAAGGTAGTCACGGATATCTTCCCCGTGAACACGGATGCTGCCTTCTTCTACGTCGTAGAGTCGCATAACAAGCTTTGAAAAGGTACTTTTTCCACTACCTGATGAGCCGACTAAAGCCACCGATTCGCCGTAGTTTATACTGCAGTTGAAATTCTCAAAAACCTTTATATTGTCGTAAGCAAAGGAAACATTGTCAAACTGAATACAGGGGTGTCCACTTGCCATGCTTTTTTCTTTTGAAACCTTTACATCTTTTATGTTTTCCTGCTTTTCAGGGACAGAGGTATCGGTTTCCAAAATGTCATAAATTTTATTTAATCCCGACATTGCACTTGCCTTTGTAATACCCAGGTTAAGCCATGAAATAAGTACGGATAGGATTTCGCCCATACTGGATAAAAATGCATACAAAACACCGATGGAAACGCCACGATAAACACAGGAAATTGCACCGACTAAATATACAACGGCAGTTCCGACATATCGAAGAATTTCAACTTTTGCGGCTTCTTTATGCTGAGAAAATGCCATAGTAACGCCTTTTTCATACATTGCACCGAGTTTGTTTTCAAAGTTCGCCAGAGTGTTTTCTTCTATTGAGTAAAGCTCCACCGCATCAATGCCGTTTAATGTATCAGTAAGATATTTTGAAGCTTCTGATTCGCTTTTTATGTAGTCGTGAGAAAGGCGTCTCATCTTCTGCCTTGCGTACTTATTTAAGAGTGCCATAAATATAGTTGTAGCAAGGAGGATTAACGTCAGCAACCAGTCATAAAAAACGAGTGCCGACAAAGAAATGAAAAATGCGACAATCTGATAGGGAACACTCATGAAAATTGAGTTCATGTATGCTTTTATGTTTGTCATGGGAGAGCCTAAAATACAGTTAAAAAGCTCGCCTGCAGAAACACTTTGGTAAAACTTCATGCCTATTCCCTGAACGTGGGAGAAAAACTTGGTACGCAGGTTGAATAAAGACCCTTCCAGTGCTCTTTGCATTTTGAAAAATCCTTCTTGCCACAGAAGAACGCGGGATGCAGAAACAATAACGTAAACTACGCACATCATGGCAACGTAACGAATTTTGTCCATTCCGGCCAGCGCGTCATTTGCTATGCCTTCGTCTACAATATATTTGATAATAAAGGGCTGAACCGCCACAAAAATGCCTACCACAAGGGCACAAATAACCGAAAAAATAAGCTTCGGCTTAAATTCCTTAAGATAAGGCCACATTTTAAACCAAAAGCTCTCGTTTTTTTCTAACTTTTTCATACCAATCACCTGCACCTTTGCAAATGTTCTTTAGGTTAAAGTCATTATGCCATACAGAAATTTAAAAGTCAATATAAAAACTTAAGAATTTCATTACTTTTATGTTAAATTTCTGTTTAAAAATATAAAAAAATATTGTAATGATTCCTAAAATGTACTATAATATAATAGAATTGTTATGATTATATATTAGCGGAGGTATGTTATGGCTACAAAATTATGTGTAATTTTCGGCGGAAAATCTTCAGAACATGAGGTTTCCTGTAAGTCTGCCTACAACATTTTGAAGAACTTAGATAAAACAAAATATGACATTATAAAGTTTGGTATTACAAAGGAAGGTGCAACATGGCTCTACACAGGCGACGATGAGAGCATAAAGGATGCAACGTGGTACACTCATGACTGTGCACCCTGTGTGATTTCACATTGCCCTAAGACCGAAGGATTGTTCTTGCTTGCAGACGGCCATGCTCAAAAAATCAAGGTCGATGTTTTCTTCCCTGTTCTGCACGGCAAAAACGGTGAGGACGGAACAATTCAGGGCGTGTTTGAGCTTGCACAAATCCCTTACGTTGGAAACGGTGTTGCAGCATCAGCTCTTTGTATGGACAAAATTTTTACAAAGAACATTTTGGAGTGTGTAGGTATTCCTGTAACACCCGGTTTTTACATAATTAAAGGCGAAATAGAAGATGTTGAAGCCGTAAACAAAAGAATAAAAGAAAGCTTTGGCTATCCGGTAGTTGTTAAGCCTTCAAATGCAGGCTCATCTGTTGGCGTTTCTTTGGTAGAAACAGAAGAGGAGTTAGCAACTGCCTTAGAGGTTGCGGCGTCGGAAGACAGAAGAATTTTAATTGAGAAAAAAATCGAAAAGCGTGAACTTGAGTGTGCAGTACTTGGTGGACACGAAGGAGCTTCTGCGTCAGTATTGGGTGAGGTTGTAACATTGTCCAAAATGTATGACTACACAACCAAGTACGAGGACGCATCAACCCAGACAGTAATCCCTGCTGTGATAGATGAAGAAATTTCTGGCAAAATCCGCGAACTTGCAGTACGTGCCTTTTTGGCTTGTGACTGTACGGGACTTGCACGCGTTGATTTCTTTGTAGAAGCAGGCACAAACAAAATTTATCTAAATGAAATCAACACACTTCCCGGATTTACCAATATCAGCATGTATCCCATGCTCTGGGGAGCAACGGGAATCCCATACTCTGAGCTTTTAGACAGAGTGATAGAACTTGCAATAAAAGAAGCGGAGGCGTAATATATGCCCGAAAAGTATATAGGCGTGTTTGATTCAGGCCTGGGCGGTCTTACATGCGTAAAGGAGCTTATGGAATTACTCCCCAATGAGCCGATTGTATATTTCGGTGACACGGGAAGAGTGCCCTACGGCTCAAAATCAAATGAAACTATCATAAAGTATGCCAGAAGTGACATCAACTTTTTAAAGACCTTTGATTTAAAAATGATAGTAGTTGCCTGCGGTACGGCAAGTGCCATTGCATTGCCGGAAATTACGGGTGAGCTAGACATCCCAACCTTCGGCGTTATAGATACTGCAGCGGCAGCAGCAGTCAGTGCAACGGAGTGCGGTCGTGTCGGCATAATAGGTACTGCCGGCTCAATCAGGTCGGGTGCCTATGAGAAAAAAATAAAGGAAATTAACCCAGAAATTATCACAACAGCTACGGCTTGTCCTTTGTTTGTGCCGCTTGTGGAAGCAGGTCACACAAAAACTCAGGTTGCACGTCTTGTTGCAGAAGAATATTTAGAAAAGATAAAGTCAGCAGGAGTTGATACGCTTATCCTTGGCTGCACCCATTATCCTCTGCTTAAAGAAACTATTGCGTCCGTTATGGGAGAGGGTGTAACATTGATTGACCCTGGCAAAATCGTTGCAGGGTATGTGAGAGAATATCTCTCCCGCAACAAAATGTTAGCATTAGCGAGTGATTACAAATTCTTTGTAAGCGACTGTCCTGACGATTTTGAAAAACTGGCAAAAGATTTTCTGCAAAGAGATATTCCGGGCGGAGTGGAAAAAATAGATATAGAAAAATACGTATAACAGGTGAACATAATGGAAAACAATGCACTAATTACCCTAATCGGTAAAAATACGGTTGACGGTGAAGTGGATAGCTTTGAGCTGACAACTGAAGGAAAATATATGAAACAAAACGGCAAGTACTTAGTTTCCTATGAGGGTAGCGAAATAACAGGGTATGACAATACTACCACAACCTTAAAAATTCAGGAAAATCTGGTATCAATGATACGTTTTGGTAAAAGCGCGGGCTCATCTCAGATGATTTTTGAGGAAAACAAGCAGTATACGGGAGTATATCGAACACCTCACGGCAATATGAGCGTTGACGTTTATACAAATGAAATGCAAGTAAATGTTGATGACTGCGGTGGCGAGGTAATGCTTGATTACTTTGTTCAGTTAAACAGCTGTCAGCCTGTGAGAAATAACCTAAGAGTGAAGATAAGAAAGGTGGAGGACTAAAGTGACACTTTACGAACAGACAAAGAATTTGATAAAAGATATTACAAATAAAGCACTCAATGCTGCAAATGAAAAGGGCGAAATTGATTTTGGTGCCATTCCTGAATATGCGGTGGAAGAGCCAAGAGAAAAGGACTTTGGTGACTTTTCTGTAAATGCAGCTATGCTTATGGCAAAAGAGGCAAGACGTGCTCCCCGTGATATTGCAAATGTTATAGTATCAAATATGGACACAGAAGGCACTTACATAAACGAAGTAAACGTTGCAGGTGCAGGCTTTATCAACTTTAAATTAAACCCCGTTTATATTACAGAAATTATCAAAACTGTAGAAGCTGAGGGCGAGCGTTTTGGTAAGTCAGACTATGGTCAGGGCAAGAAAGTAAATGTTGAATTTGTCAGTGCAAATCCCACAGGACCTATGCACATGGGTAACGCACGAGGTGGAGCTTTAGGTGACTGTCTTGCTAACATTATGGCACTGGCGGGCTTTAATGTTACAAAGGAATTTTATGTAAATGATGCAGGTAATCAGATAGAAAAGCTTGCAGTATCTTTAATGGCAAGATATAAGCAGCTCGTTTTAGGAGAAGAAAATTATGAATTTCCCGAAGACGGATACCACGGCGATGACGTTAAGGAACACGCCAAGAATTTCTTTGAAAAGTATGGCAATTCAATGGTAAACACTCCTGATGAGGAATTAAAGGCGAAGTTAATCGATGAAACCTTGTATAAAAATATTGCGGGCCTGAAAACAGGATTAGAGGCTTATCGCATAAATTATGATGTCTGGTTCCACGAAAGCACACTTCATAATGAAAACGAAGTAATGAAAACAGTGGAAGAATTAACGGAGCGTGGTTACACCTATGAACAAGACGGTGCAATCTGGTTCCGTGCTACCGACTTTGGTTTGGAAAAAGACGATGTTTTAGTTCGCGCAAATGGTTTTGTTACCTATTTTGCAGCAGACATTGCATACCACAAAAATAAGTTATTGACAAGAAACTTCGATACAGCAATTGATATATGGGGTGCAGACCACCACGGTCATGTAGCAAGACTCAAGGCTGCTATGCAGGCTTTGGGAATTAACCCTGACAGACTTGAAATCATTTTGATGCAGCTGGTGCGTTTAGTTCGTGACGGTGAAGCCGTAAGAATGTCAAAGCGTACAGGCAAAGCCATCACATTAAACGATTTAATAGAAGAAACAGGCGTAGATGCAGCTCGTTTTTATTTTAATCTCCGTCAGGCAAACAGTCATTTTGAATTTGACTTAGAGCTTGCGGTTCGTCAGTCAAGTGAAAACCCTGTGTTCTACGTTCAGTATGCTCATGCTCGTATATGCGGTATACTTGCGGCAATGGCAGAGCAGGGATACACAGTTAAAGCGTTTTCTGACATCAATCCTGAGCTTCTTTGTGATGCTAAGGAAATTGAGCTTATGAAAATGATAGCAAAATTCCCCGAAGAAATAAAGGCATCTGCAATTATCCGCGAACCCAGCAGAATAACAAAATATTCTATGGATTTAGCGGCGGCATTCCATGCGTTTTATGGTGCATGTAAAGTAGGTTGCGAGGATGAGAGCCTGAGAAATGCGCGTATAGCTTTGGTTGCGGCGTGCCGTCAGACAATAAAGAACTCACTTGCAGTTTTAGGAATTGATGCTCCTGAACATATGTAGGAGGTACAACGTGAAAAAATCACGTTTGCCTTCGGCGGAATTAATTGCACCGCCGATTTTTCGTGCCTAAGGGCACGAAACGGCGATGTGCATAATTTCCATTATACGCCTTATCCGCCCACGAAAAGTGCGTATACATTTTTAATTACCATCTGTGGGCGGAAAGGCTATGGAAATTAAAATGAAAAAAAGAATTTTAAGTATTATACTGGCACTGGTTATGATTTTTTCCTGTGTGAGCGTTTCGGCAGAAACTCCTGGAGAAACAGCCTCAAGGTATTTGACGGGACTTATTGAGCTTATTGACAAGTATTACAAGTATGACGATATTACAAAAGAAGAGCTATATGAGGCAGTTATTGAATACTTTATTAAGGAAAACCCTGATGAGCTGGAATCGGCTCTTAAAGTTGTAACAGATAAACTAGACGACTATTCTGTTTATTACACTGCAGACGAGCTTGGAGATTTTGTACAGAATGTGCATCAGAGCTATGTAGGTATAGGCGTAACAGTGCAAAAGACAGACCTTGGCTGCATAGTTACAGAGGTAAACCCCTCAGGCGGTGCGTACGCTGCAGGCGTATGCGTTGGAGATGAAATCATCTCTGCTGACGGAGAGTCATTATCGGGAAAATCGTTAAATGATATGGTCTCAAAGATACAAGGTTTAGCAGGCACAACTGTTACTGTTGGTATTATGAGAAACGATGTTTACCTCACACTTGATATAGAAAGAAAGAAAATAAATATACAGACTGTGTCTTATGACATAATTGATGACATAGGCTATATTTATATAAGCTCCTTTGCTACCGCTACCGCTCAGGAATTAAAGGATGCACTCTTTGACATCGAAGAAAATCACAAACTCAAAAAAATTATTATTGATGTTCGTGATAATCCCGGTGGTGAGTTGGGTAGTGTAATTGACATTTTGAGCATGTTTGTTCCTGAGAATAAGGTTTTGGTAAAGTTTGAATATAAAAACGAAAAAATGAATTATGACATAAAGTCAAAAGCTACATTTTCAAAAGCTCCAAATCGTAAAATTGTGATTTTGGCAAATGAAAACAGCGCCAGTGCGTCAGAACTTTTTACAGCTACTATGCAACACTATAAGCTTGCTACCGTTGTGGGACAGATTACTTTCGGAAAGGGGAGCATGCAGGAAATGGTAGGCATCATTGACCCGCCGGGCTTTAATCTCGGTGATATTAAACTCACAATGGCAGAGTTTACGAAACCTGACGGCGGTCGCATAAATCATCTGGGTATTCTACCTGATGTGGCGGTAAAGAATAAGCACAAAGACTTTGACGAAAGTGAGCTTACACCTATGACTATCAATGCAAGATACTCAATAGGCGATGAGCATTCAGACGTTTTAGCAATTGAGGAACGTTTAGCGGCACTCGGTTACATCGTTGGTGAGGTTGACGGTGTGTTTGACAAGATGACACATCAGGCAACAATAAATTTTCAGGCAGATACAGAGCTTCACCCTTATGGTGTAATGGACTATACCACACAGGCAAGACTTAATGACGTGATAGAAGATTTAGAAGTAGAAATAGATACACAGCTTGAAAAAGCACTGGAAATTTTAAGAAAGTAGGTGGCATTTGTGAAAAAGAAGGTTTTAGCACTGGCGTTGGCAATTGTGTTGAGTATTCCCGTTATGGTCAGCGTAGACAGAGATGTTGCATATGCCGCCACAGTTCAGGAAAAGATAAATGCGGCAACAAAGGAAAAACAGGAAGCTTTAGATAAAATAAAGGATGCAGAAAAAGCAAAAGACGACGTTGTGGCTCAGAGCGAGCAGTTGGAGCGTGAGATTGACTTAATTCAGTCAGAGATTTATGCCATTGATGATATCATTGCCCAGATAGATGCAGAAATTGCAGAAAAAGAGGCAGAAATCGCTCAGTTTGAGGCAGATATTGCGGCTCAGGACGAAAAGCTGAAGGCATGCCTTAGGGCAATGGATGAAAACTCTATGACATCTTATCTTGATTTGCTTCTTTCGTCTGAAAGTTTTGCGGAACTTTTAATAAACATTGAAACAATCAATGAAATGACAGAGTATGATATGGCTATCATTCAGGAAATGACGGATTTAAAGACTGAGGTGGAGGCTGCAAAGGCGGCTATTGAAGCAAAACGCAAAACACAGGAAGAGGCACGTGCAGTTGCTGCAGACAAGCAGGGTGATTTAGAAGTTAAACTTGCTGAAAAAGAAGCACTGGCAAAAGCACTGGAAAAAGATATTGAAAAATATAAGCAGGTATATGAAGAAGCAAGACGTCAGGAAGAGGCGCTGAAAAAGTCAATCGCAGGTTCCCTTTCCACATCTTCAAACTCTACATATACGGGCAACGGTCAGTTCTGTTGGCCTGCACCAAGCTATACAAGAATTTCTTCTCCCTATGGCTGGAGACTGCATCCTATTTATAAAACAAATAAATTCCATTCAGGAGTGGATTTAGCTGCTCCCGGGGGTTCTAATATTTTGGCGGCAGAGTCAGGCACAGTTAAATTTTCCGGTTGGAACGGTGGTTATGGTAACTGCCTGATAATCGACCATGGCGGCGGTATAACTACACTTTATGGTCACGCATCAAAGCTTTGCGTATCAAAAGGGCAGTATGTATCAAAGGGAGAGGTTGTGGCAAAAGTAGGTACAACAGGAAATTCTACAGGCAACCACCTTCACTTTGAAGTGTTGATAAATGGTAAAACAACAGACCCGATGACTTATATAAGATAATTGGAGATGGCGGATTTTGTATTCTAAAAAGTATGTTGCAATAGCGGTAATAATTACATTTTTAACCACGGCAGCTTTGGGTGCTCTGGGCTTTTACTGGTACTCCCAGATAAATGTTGATGTACTTACCGCGGCAAAAAATCTGGTGACGGAAAATTATGTAGACACCCTTACTGATGAGCAGATAAACGAAATGAACGATGCAGCTTTGACTGCTATGGTGGCAAGCCTTAATGATCCGTATTCATATTATTTCGATATGGAGGATTATGATAATTTTGAGGAAAATAACGAAGAGGAATACGTGGGAATTGGCGTAAATGTAGAATTTAATGCAAAAACCAAGACACTCACTGTAACCTCACCTACTTCAGGGTCTCCCGCACAGCGAGCAGGAGTGTTGCCAAGAGATATTATCATGGGTGTAGACGACATCACTATAGAAAAACACGGCTACGATGCGGTAATTGACCATATTAAAGGCGGTGTGGAGGGTGATGTTGTAAAACTCCATATTTTAAGAGGGGAAGAGAAAAAGACAATCCCTGTAACCCGTGAGAAGATCGTGACACAGACGATATTTTCCAAAATGCTGGATTCAGCGGTAGGTTTTATTAAAATCACCAAATTTCAGTACAACTCAGTAGAGGACTTTTCTGCGGCGATTACAAAGCTGAAGGGAAGCGGAGCAAGAGCTATTATTATAGATTTGCGGAATAACCCGGGCGGTTATGCAGACAGTGTGCTCAAGATGACAGATATGTTACTCCCTAAGGGAACTATTGCATACCTTGAGGATAACAAGGGCAAACGTGAATATTTTGAATCAGATGCAGCTTGTATAAATCTTCCTATGGCAATATTGATAAATGAGGGCACGGCAAGTGCGGCAGAGCTTATGGCGGGAAGCCTTCAGGCATACGAACTTGCAACAGTAATAGGCAAAAAATCTTATGGAAAAGCAGTAGGTCAGACACCTATTATGTTGACAGAAGAGACTGCTATATACCTGACAACCGCACGTTACTACACACCTAAGGGCGAATGTATTGACAAAATCGGAATTGTGCCCGATATAGAGGCAGAGCAGGTAGGCCAGCTTACAAATAAGCTTTCTGAAGTGACACCTGATACAGATACCCAGCTTGCACGGGCGATGACGGAAATATATAAAGAAATAACAAAATAAAATCTGGAAAATTCAGGTTATGCCTGAATTTTCTTATGTATTATCCTGTTAGAGCAGGTCATATAGTACCCCAATGGTACACAGACGTATTATCAATTATCCCAGAATGGGCGGTAGGATAGGAGAAATGATAATGAACAACACAATCGAAGGAAGAAACCCTGTTTTTGAGGCGTTAGTGGGTGACGCAGCAGTTGAAAAAATTTATATAAGCGATACGGCTCACGGCTCACAGATTTCAAAAATAATAAACGAAGCAAAACGTCGTGGTATTCCCTTTAAATCAGTATCTGCAGACAGAATTGATGAACTATGCCAGACCCAGTCAAATCAGGGCGTTGTAGCGATAGTGTCTCAGGTGGATTATTGCACTATTGACGACATTTTTGCATTTGCGGACAAAAAAGGAGAAAAACCATTTATAATAGTATGCGATGAAATAACAGACCCCCACAATTTGGGTGCTATAATCAGAACGGCAAATGCCACTGGTGCCCACGGAGTAATTATTCCGAAAAACCGTGCCGTAGGCGTAAATGCGGTAGTGTTTAAGACGTCTGCAGGTGCAGCAGCACATACGCTGATTGCAAAGGTTGGAAACTTAAATCAGACAATCAAGGAACTGAAAGAGCGGGGCGTCTGGGTGACGGGAGCAGATATGTCGGGCAATGAAATGTACAGAGAAGACCTTCGTGGAGCTATCGCGCTAGTAGTTGGCTCTGAGGGCAAGGGCATTTCGAAGAAAATAAAGGAAAACTGTGATTTTTTAGTAAGTATCCCCATGGTAGGGCAGATAAATTCTCTCAATGCATCAGTAGCAGCATCTGTCCTTATGTATGAGATCTTAAGACAAAGGAGATAAGTTTATGTATCATATAGGTGTGGACGTGGGTGGAACAAATATTGCAGCAGGTATTATTGATGATAATGGGAAATTAATAATCCGCAGCAGTGCAAAAACAGGTCGACACCGTCCGTTTGCTGAGATTATGGGTGACATGCTGGCGCTGTGCGATGAGATAATATTGAGAGCAAGAATTGATGCAGCACAGATAACAACTATAGGCATAGGCACACCGGGTAATGTTGACACGCATGCAAATCGAGTTGTTTTCGGCAACAACATTCCAAGCTTTACAGGTGCTGATTTTGATGTAGCTGTAAAAGAACATTACCCTCATATGAAACTCTACCTTGATAACGATGCAAATGTTGCAGCTTTAGCAGAGGCAGAGTGCGGTGCAGCTAAGGGAAAGAAAAACGTGTTGATGATAACTTTAGGTACAGGTGTGGGCGGTGGCATTATAATTGACGGGAAAATTTGTCGAGGATTTAATGGTGCAGGTGGAGAAATAGGGCACGTTGTTATAGTAAAAAATGGGTTGCTCTGTAATTGTGGCAGGCAGGGATGCTGGGAGCAGTATGCATCTGTCACGGCACTTGTCCGCGAAACAGAAGAAGAACTGAGAAAATACCCCCACAGTATTATCCATAAAATCATAGATGGTGATATTTCAAGAATTAGCGGACTCACATCCTTTGATGCAATGCGTAAAGGGGATGCCTGCGGTAAAGCAATTGTAGAAAAATATATAGAATATATAGGTATCGGGCTTGTAGATATGGTGAATGTTCTGCAGCCTGAAATCGTAGTAATCGGGGGCGGAATCAGCAAAGAGGGAGACTATATAATAAAGCCACTTCGTGAATACGTTAAAAAACACGTATATACAAGTTCTATTCCCGACTTTCCCCAGACACAAATTGTTGCAGCAAAAATGGGGAATGACGCAGGTATCATAGGTGCTGCCCTGCTGTATAAACAGTAAATCAGCAATTTGATGAAAGCAAAGCCTGTTCCTACAAGACGAATAGGAATACAGAACAAAAAACCTCTCCTGCTTTTTGCTTGGAGAGGTTTTAGTTGTCCAATAAAAATATGGAGCCCCCAAAAGGATACTCCATATTTTGATGCGGATAACAGGACTTGCCCGTCTGCGGACGGAGCTGTGGTCGGCTCTGCTTGCCACTGGCAAGCATTCACTCCTGACCCTTCAAGTCCTGCCATCCATTTGAATAAAAAACACGGCACACCAACAAAGGGCATGCCGTATTTTTGGTGCGGATAACAGGACTTGAACCTGCATGAAATTGCTTTCATACGGACCTGAACCGTACGCGTCTGCCAATTCCGCCATATCCGCAAATATTAAGTTAAGTAATTATATCATCATAATGGCACAATTGTCATACGCGTACCGCGAGACAGTTTGCGGTTCCCGAAATCAAAGATTTCGACCGCTGCACCTTCTCACACTCGCTACATCTGCCACTGGTAGCGCTCGTGCTTGAAGCTGCCAATTCCGCCATATCCGCAAGGTCTTCACTTGACCTTGACATTTTACCACAAAAATGGGGGTTTGTCAATTAATTTGCTTTGTCTTTTTTCTGTTTTGTGAGAAAATCGTAGTATTCCAGTACAGCGCATTTTATCTTGTTGGACACACCACGCAAATCCAGGCGTGTAATGGAGTGCAGTTCTTTGCTGATTTCTTCTAGTTCTCGCAACTCCTCCTCGGTACGTATTGACATTCTTACGCTGCTTCTGCCCAAAAGGTAGTCGGTGCTAACATCAAAATAGCTTGCTATAATCTCTATAGTTTCCCCGTCAGGTTGGCGGGTGTCATTTTCATAGTTTGAAATACAACTTCTTGTGGTGTTAATTGCCTGTGCAAGTTCTGATTGTGTGATGCCCCGCAGTTTTCTTAGAAGCCTTAAATTTTTTGCAAAATTCTCTGTATTATATGTCATCATTTTGTCCTCCCTGGTTGTCTATTTTGAGTATATCACTTAATATTTAAAAATCAACACAAAGAGCTAAAACGTGACAAATGTTTCACCAATAGATTATGTGTTTCTTGACAGTGGATAAGCAGAGTGATAAAATATAAGTACACGAAATATTTGCCAACAGAGTAATAATTATAGATAAAATATTGGTATTGCGAATATAATAAGACAAAGACTTAAAAAATTGAGCGGAGGGGCTATGAATAGAAATATCATACTTGTAGGGTTTATGGGGACCGGCAAGACTACCATAGGCAGGCGGGTGTCGGGAAAACTCAATATGGATTTTTATGACACTGACGAATATATAAAAAGATGCGAGGGAATGAGTGTTGCAGATGTTTTAACCAGGAAGGGTGCAAAATATTTTGAGGGTGCACAGCGTTTTGCAGTACAGAATATCTGTGAAAACAAGAATGCACTCATTGCCACGGGAGGAAGCACTCTCCATGACGAAAAGTGCCGGAAGATGCTATTTGAAAATGGTATAACCGTATGGTTAAGAGCAAAGCCTGAAACAATCTATGAGAATTTGTCAAATTCCCGCAACAAACGTGTAGAGCTTACAGGAAAATCTTTGGAAGAAATTATAGAAATTATAAAAGTTTATTCTGAGGATTATCAAAAGAGCGATGTCATAATAGACGTTGACGACAATACAAACCGTGATATTGACGCAGTAGTAGATAAAGTAGTAGCAGAAATTAAAGCATATACAAAGGAGAATTAAACATGAGTGATTGTATTTTTTGTAAGATTATAAATGGTGATATTCCATCTCAAAAAGTGTATGAGGATGAACTTATTTATGCCTTTCGTGATATAAATCCCGTAGCACCGGTCCATATTTTGATTATCCCTAAAGAACACATTTGCTGTGCGAATGAATTGAACGACAGTCACAAGGAATTGATAGGACACATTATTCTGACGGCAACAAAGATAGCAAAAGCAGAAGGAATTGCAGAGGACGGCTACCGTTTAGTAAACAACTGTGGAGAAAACGCGGGACAGACAGTGTTCCATATTCATTTTCACTTACTTGCAGGTGAAAAATTTGACAGAATGGTGTAGGTGGTAACTATGTTTAAAATAGGTTGTCATTTATCAGCATCAAAGGGCTTTCTTGCCATGGGAAAAACTTCTATATCAATAGGAGCGAACACATTTCAGTTTTTTACAAGAAATCCAAGAGGAGGAGCAGCAAAAGAGCTTGACACTGCGGATATCAGTGCGTTTTTGGACTATTCCCGCGATAACGGAATAGATGTAATTTTAGCTCATGCTCCTTATACTTTAAACATCTGCTCTGCGGATGCAGGTATTCGTGAATTCGCAAAAAACACCTTTATTGACGATATCAGGCGTATGGAGGCAGTTCCTGGAAATTTATATAATTTCCACCCGGGTAGTCATGTGGGACAAGGGGCTGAGACAGGAATTAAAATGATTGCAGACACACTAAATGAAATTATCTACCCTGAAATGACCACAACAATTCTCTTAGAAACTATGTCGGGCAAAGGTTCTGAGGTTGGCAGAAGCTTTGAAGAGATAAGGGAAATTTTAGACCGTGTAGAATTGTCGGACAAGCTTGGAGTGTGCTTAGATACCTGCCATGTATACGATGCAGGGTATGATATAGTTAACGATTTAGATGGTGTACTTGAGGCTTTTGACAAGGTTATAGGCTTGGATAAACTACGTGCAATTCACATAAACGACAGCAAAAACCCGTTTGCAAGCCATAAGGACCGCCATGAGGTAATTGGAGGAGGCTCCATAGGTGAAGAAGCTTTTGCGCGGATTATTAACCATCCTGAGCTTCGCGATTTACCTTTTTATCTTGAAACACCGAACGAATTAGATGGCTATGCAAAGGAAATTGAGCTTTTAAAATCTTTGAGAAAGTAGACATATCATGAAATCACTTTTAGAGAAATTAAAAGAAAACAATATGAAGCCCTACCATATGCCCGGTCACAAAAGACGGGTGATAGCGGAGGGACTTCCCTATAGTATTGATATTACAGAGATTGAAGGCTTTGACAATCTCCACGATATGCAAGGGGAAATAAAAGATATTGCAGACCGTGGAGCACAAATTTATAGGAGTGTTGCTTCGTATCCACTAGTTAACGGTTCTACCTGCGGAATTCTTGCGGGAATATATTCTTTAACGCGAGATAATAAAAACATACTAATCGCGCGAAATTGCCACAAGTCTGTGTACAATGCAGCAGAAATTGCAGGGCTTGCTCCAACATACATTATGCCCAAAACAGAGAAACTGGGCATAATGGGAAAAATCACTCCCGAGAGCGTTGAAAAGGCCTTAAAAGGCAGTGATATTGGTACAGTTGTGATTACATCACCTACTTATGAGGGTGTAGTATCTGATGTTGATGCAATATATCAGGTGTGTAAGCGTTATGGTGCGTATCTTTTTGTTGATGCAGCTCATGGTGCACATTTTATGGAAAAAGCAGTTAAGTGTGATATGTGTGTTATGAGTTTACACAAGACATTGCCCGCCCTTACGCAGACGGCACTTCTTAATATCTGCTCTGACAGGGTTGATAAGAGTCTGGTGCAGCACGCATTATCCATATTTGAAACATCAAGCCCAAGCTATGTATTGCTTGCATCTATTGACGAGTGTTTGCGGTATGTACAGGAGAATAAAGATGACTTTGATGAATTAGCAAGAAATCTTTCATTTTTTTACGAAAATACTGCCAGTCTTCACAATATGAAAGTGTTTTGCTTTGACGACCCGACGAAAATAATCATTGCATCATCAGACGGATACCTCCTGGCAGATTTGCTGCGGAAAAACAACATAGAAGTAGAAATGGCATCGGATTATTATGTTCTTGCTATTGTAACCTGCCAGGATAAACTCGGCGATTTGCAGATTTTGCTCGATGCTCTTGACAAAATTGACAAAATATTGCCGCCTTACAACGCTCCGGAAACATTACCGATAAATCTGCCCCAAAAGGGAGATGGTACAGGGCAGGGTGAGTTTTGTGAGCTTGATATGTGTTGCGGAAAAATTTCAAAAGAATATATCTGGGCATATCCTCCGGGAGTGCCATTGGTAGCACCCAATGAAATAATAGATAAAGATATTATAGGTTACTTAAAATCAAAAAAGAATTTGAAAAGTACAATGGGAAAATATCCAAACATTTACGTTAAAAAGGTGCTGTAAAATAACTATAAGTTATTTTACAGCACCTTTTTTTACAGCCCTTTTTATTCTGGTTTATATGACATAATCAAAGCTGCGATAATGTAAGCCAAAAGTCCTGACCCGCAGGCGAGTGCAACTATTACGGTTATCAGTCGTACAATAGTGGGGTCTACCTCAAGATATTCTGCAATTCCTCCACACACACCACAGAGCTTTTTGTCTGTTCTTGATTTATATAGCTTTTTCATAAATATCATCTCCTCTAAAAGTTATTACACTTATATAATACAATATTTGAAGATTTTTGTCAATAAAAGAGCGATTGACACAACTGATGGTTTGTGATAGAATTGTGATATTAAATAAAAAGAGAAAATTCTTATATTGCTAATTGAAAGAACATACCTGTTTAAAAGAAAGAAGTCTTATTATGAAAGCTTTAATGATTATGAATCCCGTATCGGGAAAAATGTCTTTAATAAGAAATTTTGCTGAGATTACCCGACTTTTAAAGGAAGCAGGGTATGAGTTGGATATACGTTGTACGTCGGGCAAGGGTAGTGCTCAGAAGATAGTAAAAGAAAATGCCCTTGACAATGACATAATAATATGTTGCGGTGGAGACGGAACGTTAAACGATATTATAAACGGCATTATGGAAAGCGATATATCTGTGCCTATAGGGTATATCCCCTGCGGTACAACCAATGACTTTGCGTCAGGTATTGGTCTGTCAAAGAATGTGGTTCGTGCTGCAAAAGACATTATTTCAGGGATTCCTACGGAAATTGATGTGGGACAATTCGGAGATAATTACTTTTCCTATGTGGCATCATTTGGAGCCTTTACTCAAAGTTCATACGCCACACCTCAGAATATGAAAAATACATTTGGTCACTTTGCCTATGTGTTGGAGGGAGTTAAGGAAATTCCTTATCTTAAGCCTACGATGCTAAAGATTACTACAGAAACAGGTGATGAATACAGCGGAGAGTACGTATTGGGTGCTATAGCAAATTCTACTTCAATTGGCGGAATAATTAAGCTTGACAGAGCTCGTGTTGATATGTCTGACGGTGAATTTGAAGTGTTGCTGATTAAGTATCCGAAAAACATTATGGATTTAAACAATATTATAACCTCGTTTAACACAAACGATTATGAAAATCCGTCCATTGAGTTTTTCCGTGCACGTGAGTTAACTGTTGAAAGCAAAGAGCATATCCAATGGTCATTAGACGGTGAATGCTTTGAACCAAAAGAAAAAGAGGTTGTAAGAAATTATCAGAAGGCAATTACTATAATATTACCTAAAAAATAAAGGGGTGTAGCAAAACGCCCACACCACACAAGGCATAAAGCTATATTCTGATGCATCAAACCTTGTCGGTAAAGTTAGAATATTATAAAATTTAAGGAAGAAATTCGAAACTATCGAATTTCTTCTGTTTTTTATTGCCTTGTGTTTTGAACAAACTTCGCCTCTTGGCGTACCCGCGTACGCTTTCGGGTAACCGAAAGCAAGGCTGTACCTTACTTTCGCTCAGTTTGTTCAATATGTGCTATTTTCTGTTCACCCCAAAAAGAGCTGTAGCAAAATTTTGCTACAGCTCTTTTTATTTTTTAGTCATTAGCATCCTTTTCAAATTCAAGAATTGCACCGTCGTCTGCTTTCACTTTTACATCATATTCAACATTGTCTTTTCTGAATTCAACCTCGTAAGCCCACACGCCGTCATCAAGGTCTAAATCGACACGATCAAACACGACACCTTCTGCAGAAATTCCTGCCTTTGACAGAGCCATTTCCTTGGCTTTATCCTCACCTATGAGCTTGGATGTGTCGACTGTTGTCTGCATTTGCTGGTTGTTATCAACATTTTCGGGCTTTTGTGTCTGATCGTTTTCATTTTTGTCCGTATTGGGCATAGCTGATTGCATTGGTTCGTCCATTCCCATGCAACCTGCAAAAAGGGATAATGCCATAGCTAAGCATAAAATTACAGTCAGTATTTTTTTCATTTTTTCTCCTCCTTTTAAAAAATAAAGCCGTACTGTAACAGTACGGCTTTATTTTAACCTGTTATATTTTTATTATTCTTCTACAAATACGTCTTTTCCAAGTGAGCAAACGGGACATACCCAATCTTCTGGAACATCTTCCCAAGCCGTGCCGGGAGCAATGCCATTGTCGGGGTCACCGATTGCTGGGTCGTAAACATATCCGCAGGGACAAACCATTTTTTCCATTTTAAATAACCTCTTTCCTATTTTTAAATTCAGCTTGCAGTGCCGCTCATAATTTCAGATATTACGTCTAAAACCTTTTGATGGCAGCCGCCGCAGCCTGTTGAGCAATGAGTTACATTCTGAACGCTTTTAAATGCGCTCAGTACATCATCAAATTTTGTGAGATTGTGCATAGCATCGGCAATGTCGTTATAGCTTACCTGCATGCAATTACAAACCATATAATTTTCGGTCATATTGCTCACCTCTTATTTAAAATATCTTTTGAGTAAGCCTTCTAAACCACGACCGTGGCGAGCTTCGTCTCTTGCCATTTCGTGAACTGTGTCGTGAATTGCATCTAAGCCGTTTTTCTTAGCGCAAGCAGCTAAATCAAATTTACCCTGTGTTGCACCATATTCGCAGTCAACGCGCCATTTCAAGTTATCCTTTGTTGTAGCTTTCATGTTAGGTTCTAAATCTTCACCTAAGAGTTCTGCAAATTTTGCAGCGTGTTCTGCTTCTTCATAAGCTGCCTTTTCCCAGTAAAGACCTACTTCGGGATAGCCTTCACGATGAGCGATACGAGCCATGCAGAGGTACATACCAACTTCTGCACATTCGCCGTTGAAGTTTGCCATCAACTGTTCAAAGATGTATTTTTTATCTTCTTCTGAGATATCAGGGTTATTCTTTACTGTTTTAGCGTAAACACCGTATTCGTGTTCTGCAGCTAATGCCGCGCCTTCCTTCATTACTGTAAACTTTTCACCGGGAACCTTACATACAGGGCAAGCTGCAGGGGGTTCTGTACCTTCGTGAACATAACCGCAAACTGGACATACAAATTTTTTCATAATAAATTCCTCCATAATATTATATTAATTTTTTTAAAAATTATTTACATTGATTACAAGCCCCGTAAAAAAACAGCTTATATGTATCTGTTACAAATCCGTCAGGGGCATTTTTTTTGATTAAGCTTTCAGGAAGCTTAAAGAACATATCGTGTACTTTACCACAGGTGTTGCACACGAAGTGCTGATGGTCTGAGATGTCTGCATCAAAGTGGGTCTTGCCTCCGGCTTCCAATCTGATTAATTCGCCTGCATCTGCGAGCTTATTGCAGTTTCTGTAAACTGTCGCAAGACTCAGATTGGGAAGCTCTGATTTTAAATCCTGATAAATTTCCTCGGCAGTGGGGTGTGCTGTGGTGTTTTTTAAATAATTCAAAATGCACTC
Organism: Clostridia bacterium; assembly: GCA_017415145.1. Taxonomy (GTDB): domain Bacteria; phylum Bacillota; class Clostridia; order UBA1381; family UBA9506; genus Congzhengia. Next base: position 132,570 of record JAFQJE010000007.1, on the reverse strand, counting down.
TCGCTGTCTCGAAAAATTCATATGACACCTCCTTATTAAAAGTAAAATTAATAATCATTATCGTTTTCAATTACAATTATATCCGAACATATATCCTTTGTCAAGAGTTTTTTTCAAAAAAATTTAAAGAAAAGACAGACAGTTGAAACCGCCTGTCTTTTGTAGGACATTACTGACCGTTTTGTGGTCAAGGAGTAATAAAAGTTTTTAAGCATTGGGGCAGATCAGCTTTTGTGCTTAACAAATCACAACTGAAGCTGTGTCCGTTTTCCAGGAAAAACATTACCATCATATCAGAATTTCTCGATCCGCCACGTTTGCAATATTCGTAAACTTCTGCAATTTCCTGAGGGTTTTCTATTACAACGGGGAATTCCCAGTGTTCAATCTGTATCATTTTTGAAGAGGTCATTACTTCACCGTAAATGCCATAGTATTCTACGCCTATTTTCTTTATGTCTGAAACATCGGGTAGCTGTGAAAGCACGTTGTACTTTTCGATTAATGCCAGGGTGTTTTTATAGGATGGACGTATGTAATAGGTTTCTGATTTTTCTAGAATATTTTCGTCTGCAACAGGAGTGCCGTCTTCATATGTTGCATTTGCCTTGTAAGAAATCTCTATTCTTGTATATGTACGTCCCCGTGGGGCATATTCATCATAAGGAGCATTTTTTGTGTCCTTTTTTAAAGCTTCTAAAAATTCATTGACAGTTTCCTCGTCGTTGAACATAACCGTCGCAGCATCGGCAATTCTATCGTCATAAACAGACACGCTGGTGTATTGGCGTTTTGTATCCCGAAGAATAGGGAAGTATGTCTTTCTCACTGTATCGGTTGTAACGATAGGTTCTAAGAATGCCTTGTATTCTGTGTAGTCAACGGTGTACTGACGAGAAAGTGTCTTTCCGTTCCTTAATTTATAGCGAAGTGTCAGTCTCCAGGGGTCGTTAAGAGTTTCTGCCACTTGCTCCTCATCGGTCAGGTACAGATGGAGAGTGCAGACGTTTTTAATATCCTCAGGATTCGTTATGTCGGGAGAGAATTCTTCGTTTAATTTATATTTCTTGCCATAATCGTCATAATACCAACCACTGTCTGTGGGGTTTATGCCGTTTTGTTCAAAGGTTACATGCTCGACTTCAAAGGCTGTAGGCACGCGTCTTTCGTAGCCTGTTAAATCATAGTGGAATATTGTAAACACGCAAACTATTGCCAGTGAATATATGATTACCGGCTTTAAAAGTTTTAAGCCACGGAAACTTTTCTTAACAAGCATTGTGGCAATGATTAAGCCAACAAGACCAAAGGGAAGCATAGAAAGTGTGTTCTCGATACTCCACAGGGCATTAACATATGCAAAGCCAACTGCACCTGAGCAGAGTGCTACGCTGAACACAAACACAGGACGGAGCACTGGGAACGCCACTACTTCAGAGTGGTTTTCCATATTTCGTGCACGATAGAGAAGATACGCTACCGCCAAAAGTGCGGCAGACAGTATCACATACAGGGCAACCCCACCAAATGCGAGGGCTTTTTCCGGTGCCAGATACAGATGCTTTCCGCACCAATAATCTGATGTCAATATATTGCCGTAAAGCTGAGTGTAAAGGAAAAACTTTAAAAACGCCTCAGCAGCAAGGGGGAGAAAACTAAATATATATGTAAAGACAAAGTTTGCAACAACATTGCCTGTTATCATTGCAACTGCAGTAGCTAAAGCAAATGCCACGAAGCTGTAAAGTGCGGAAGTCAATAAGCATTGCATAAGATGTGATACCAAAAATGTCTGTGCAAAGCCTGAGTCCAATCTCATAACCAAAAGAATAGCGCCGTTAACAATCAAAGGAATTAAAAACATTAAAATCCCCGAAACTGCATGTGAGACAAAGGTTGCACCGCGGGAAACGGGTACAGAGTGTGCAAATGTTGAGGATTTTCCTGACTGCATATATGAAAAGAGGAAAACCGCAAGCACCACAGGCACAATTAATGACAGTACAAAGGAGGGAATCATATAGCGGTAAAGAGTTGAATATACAAGCTCGCAATTTCTCTCAAAACGCATCATAAGCGCACCTGTTGTGGGGCTGTTGAAGTATCTTTCCATAAAGGTAAACACACACATCAAAAACAGTGAGATGGTGTGTACCGCAGGTATCCACCAAAGACGTTTGAAGTCTGATTTTACTAAAGTTTTATTAAAGAATGATGTTTTCAAACTCATAACCTAAACCTCCCAACTCATAAATGAAAACTTCTTCTAATGTAAGGGGCAGAATGTCGCAAATAAGAGGAGAATAATCTTTGACTGTTTTTACAATTTCGTCGCTGTCGCCTTTGACAATAAATATGTTAACACTGCCGTAGGTTTCGCGGTGAATGGGCCTGATTTGTGAAATCAAGTCGACAGAAACATCACCCTCGAACGCCACCTGAAGCTTATGGGTGTTGCCCTTTACGTCGTCTAGTGCTTTTTCTAAAACAATTCGTCCGTTGTGCATAATACCTACATGGTCGCATATATCCTCAAGCTCACGAAGGTTGTGGCTCGACACTAAAACGGTAGTGCCACGCTCTGCTACATCCTGGAGCATCAGTCTCCACACGTTTCTTCTCATTACAGGGTCAAGTCCGTCAACTGGCTCGTCTAAAAGCATAATATCAGGTTGGGCAGAGATGGAAAGCCAGAAAGCCACCTGCTTTTGCATACCTTTTGATAATCTCCTCACCTTACGGTTTACATCAATTTTGAAAATCTCTTTTAAAGACTCAAAACGCTCCCAACTCCAGTTTTTGTAAAGACCTGCATAATATTTTGCAGTATCCTTGACAGTATATGTAGAATAAAAGAACAAATCATCGCTTATAAATGTGAGACGCTCTTTGATTTGCATATTTTCAAAAACATCTTGCCCATCTATTGTAACCTTGCCTGCATTGCTTTTGTAAACGCCTGCCAAGATTTTAAGTATTGTAGTTTTTCCGGCGCCATTTGGGCCAATTAACCCATATACAGAGCCTTTATCAACATTTATAGTTAAGTCGTCCAAGGCGGTAAAATCTCCGAATGTTTTAAAAACGTTTTTTACTTTTATCACGTATCTCATTCCTTTCCTTTATATTCTTTTATGAGAATTTCATTTGCTTCTTCATAAGCTATGCCTAAAAATCTGATTTTTGACACCAAAGCAGACAACTCTGTTAAGATTTCGTCTATGTCACTTCTTTTTACTACCTCGCGCTTTGGGGCTACAAAGCTTCCCTTTGCCCTTAAAGAATAAATATACCCTTCCGTCTCTAAGTCACGGTATGCCTTCTGAATTGTGTTGGGGTTAATAGTAAGTGTGCTCGCTAACTCCCTGACAGACGGGACCTTGTCGTTTTCTTTTAAAACTCCTGAGATAATAAGCTCTTTAACTTTGCCTTTTATCTGCTCATATAGGGGTCTTGGGTCTTTGTGGTCAAGTTGAAACATATTACTCCTCCTCCCTGTTCAAAACTGTATTAACTGTACTATTTAAAATAGTACAGTATAATTTTTATTATGTCAAGTACTTTTTATAAAAAATGTTGAAAAAAAGTTTTTATTGTGGTAGAATATCATAGTGATTATATAATTTGGGTCTTTATCTGCCCCGATAAGAAATATAAGGAGTAAAAAAATGAGTTTTTCTTTTAAGAAGAAAAAGATTGATCCCCATGCAATATCAGATGTAGATTTAATTACAAAAAAACCTAGCTCTTCGCTTTCTGAAGCATTAAAAGCGGCGCGAACTAATCTTATGTACACGTTAGCTGAAATCCAAGGCTGTAAAACAATGATGGTTACGTCCGCTTTTTCGGCAGAGGGAAAGACCACAACCTGCATAAATGTAGCAGCCGCCTTGGCACAGGTGAGGACAAAGGTATTGTTAGTGGATGCAGATCTTAGACGCCCCAGAATACACACGTATCTGGAGGTGAAGAACGGACAGGGTCTTGCAAACCATTTAGGTGGCTTTGCAACTGTTGAGTCAATTATCAACAAAATGAAAGAATTTGATTTTGATTATATTACAGCGGGAAATCTCCCGCCCAATCCCGCAGAGCTTCTGTCTTCTAAAAAGTTTGCGGAATTCTTAGATGCTGTCAAGGAGAAGTATGATTATATAATAATAGACACTCCTCCTGTTAATGCAGTTGCAGATGCTCTGTCTATTGTAGCGAATGCTAAAAATGTGATATTTGTTTGCCGCTGTGGTATATCAATCACTAAAGAAGTGCAAAAGGCGATTTTGGCACTTGAGTTTGCACAAGCAAAGATTTTAGGGTTTATAACAATTGATGCCCGGAATAGAAAGATAAAAAACTATGAAACGTATTCAGGATATTACGGTTACAGATAATTGTTGGAAAGATAATAATTGGAGGGGTGTGTTATGTATATAGATTTTCACACACATATTCTCCCTGAGCTGGATGATGGAGCAAGTGATATAGAGATGTCCTTGGCTATGCTTTCCTGTGCTGAGAATTGTGGTGCGGAAACAGTAGTGTTTACGCCACATGTTTCTTCTGGGGCGGATTTTCATGAATTTATAAAAAAACGCAAGAAAAGAGCAGACAGCGTTAAGCGTGCGATAAAAAAGGAATGGTTTCCATGTCCTGAGATTTTATTGGGTGCAGAGGTTTCGTTGGATGGTTCATTGGCAGAGCGTGATGGTGTATCTGCTTTATGCGTAGAAGGTACGGACCTTTTGCTTTTAGAACTTCCATATACTTCGTGGAATTCGTGGTACAATAACGAAATCTACAACCTCGTGTCAAAGCATAATGTAACCCCTGTTATGGCACATATTGAAAGGTATCTGAAGAGTCCCAAGGATATAGCTAAGCTTTCAACACTTGTATCATTTGGTGTTAAATTTCAGGTAAATGCAGGTTCGTTTATGAGTTTTCGTGGGAGAGGCATAATACGTGCTCTTGCAGCAGAAGGCTTAATTTCGGCTATTGGTTCTGATTGCCATAATATGTCAGGACGTTCGCCTGATATCTCAAAAGCAATTAGAGCGTTTAATAGAAAATTTGGAGACGAGTTTATAGATTATCTGTACCATAAGTCCCAACATCTTATCGAATCTCACAGGGTAAAATAATATGCCAACCAATAATCGCAAAATGTGCATATTTTAAAGAGAATTTTACATTTTACAACAAAATAAACCAAGAATTAAAAGAGTTTTAGTTTCTAAAACTCTTTTTTTGTCGAAAAAATACGGGAGAGCACTTCCAATTTTTTACATTTTTCTTACATAAATTGGTATATAATGGAAATAATCAAAGATTTGGAGGTACAAAAGATGAAAAATCAGTTACAGCCGAGGCACAACCCTCAGGAGTTTGGCACAGGTCTTAAGGAGATGTTTACTAAAATAACAAAGAGGGAGCTGACAGAAAATATATTTTTGTTGCTCGTGTCCCGTATATGCTTTATGGAATATCTTGTGTCACCCTTTGGGGCGTCTATGTTCTGCGTGCTTTTTGCAAAGAGATTTCGTCCCTCATATGTGGTTTTTAGCGTTTTGGGGGTTTTACTTACAGGCAACCCTGTCTTTTACTTTAAATACATAGGAACGACTCTCATCATACTGACACTTACAATTATTTTCAGAGAAGAATTGAAGAACAAAAAGAATATTTTAGCGGTTATCACAACGGCGTCGCTTTTTGTCAATGGTGCTGTGTATGTTATTACAGAAGGTTTGTTTCTTTATGATTTTTTAATGCTTTTGGCAGAGAGCGGATTATGCTATCTTTCTTTTTTTGTTTTCTGGGAAGCGGCGGACAACCTGTGTACTATTGGTTATCGAAGTGTGTATGAACCAAAAGAACTGGTAGGATTTACACTCCTTTGTGCTTGTGCAATACTGAGCATTTCATTGGTAGAGAGTCTGCTGCCTCTGGCGCATATCCTAGCAGTTACTATTATACTTTTTTTAGCGCTTACCTGTGGATTTTCTGTATCTGTTGCTGCGGGTGCAGTGTTGTCTTTAGCAATCGGACTTGCAACTGCATACCCTGCACAGATTGTCTGTGCCTATACTTTATCAGCACTTTTTGCGGGGATGGTAGCACGCTTTGGCAGATTGGCAGTGTCGGGGATGTTTGCTGCGTGCTCCTTTGTTGTTACATGGCTCCTGTTCCCCGAATCAAATGGCTTACTCACGGTGTCTTACGTTGCGGTAGCGTGCCTGGTCCTCTTTTTTGTACCTGATAAAATACTCCTGTCTTTTGGCACCGCCGCAACGGTCACCGACAAATCACAAAGGGCAAATTTCCGTATGAAGCGTGTGGTCAGCGAAGAGCTTGAAGGCACAATGGAAACGGTGAACTCTGTTTCTGATATATTTCAGGATGTTATAAACTCCTGTTGTGACAATTATACAAACAGCTACAATGCAGTATTTGACGCAACTGCTCACAATGTATGTGCAGATTGTTCCCTGTGTCGGTTTTGCTGGCACAAAGAAAAGGCAAAGACTGTGTCACTTCTTGAAAATATGACAAAAACTATGGAATCAAAAAACATATTGGGCCAAAAGGATGTACCTAAGGAATTTTCTCAGATGTGTATAAGATGTGAAAGCTTTGTGTCTGAACTTTCCAAAAATTTCGAATCACTAAAGGTTACAAAAATGTGGTCAGGCAAGGTCAGGGAAAGTAAGAAACTGGTAGCAGAACAGTTTAAAAATATATCTATGATACTTGAAAACCTGAAGCAGAATTTAGAAAAAAAGCTTCTGTATGCGCCTGAGCTGGAAAGAAAAATTTTAACTGCCCTTGACAGAATAGGTGTATCGTGCACAGAACTTAGAATAATATCAGACGAAGGCTTTTTGGTAGAACTTCATCAGCCTGTATACAGAACGGGGGAATGTACAGAAAAAATGTGCGAGGCACTATCTGAGGTTTTTGAGGTGGAAATGGTTTCAGAAAAGCTTGGGAATAACGTTCTGGTCTTTTACCAAAGGCCTGAGTTTTATGTGTCTTTAGATATTTGCACTAAAGCCAGAAAACACTCTCAGATATGTGGTGATTGTTGTGCAGAATTTTCCTTTGCACCGGGGCGTCATGCTATAATTCTGTCAGATGGAATGGGTAGCGGAGAATATGCAAATTTTCAGAGCAGTGTAGTTATAAGTCTTACCAAAAAACTTTTGTCATCAGGAATTAAGGGTGAGACTTGCGTACGTCTTATTAACAGTATTTTAATGGCAAATGCAGACAGGGAAACCTTTGCTACAGTAGATTTGTGTGTTATAAATCTGTATTCGGGGATGATTGAGTTTGTAAAGACGGGTGCTGCGTCGTCATATATGAAAAAAGGAAAAGAAGATATTTCCGTTACGTCAACCTCTTTGCCTGCGGGACTTATTCCTGTGGTAGAAGCAGATTTTCATATAAAATATGCTCAGGACAATGATATTTTAGTAATGGCATCAGATGGTGTTACAGATGTACTCGATAAAGGGGAAAGAAATGAAATATTTCCATTGATAAATTCAGAAGAATCACCGAAGGAACAGGCAGAACAGATTTTGAACAGAGCACTTATACGTTCAGGCGGGATAGCTACAGATGATATGACTGTCTGTGTTTGCAAAATCGCAAAAACTCACTAACACATTTTTATATGCTGCATATAATGCAGTATAGAAGCGATGGAGGTGAGCAAAATGCATATGACTTGCAGATTGTTGGCAGTGGGGGCAGGTATTTTTGCTTTTGGACTTTTTGCGGGGTTGATACTTCCTGCCATGTGGCTTGTGGTGATGCTTGCTGCCATACTCATCTTCGTTGCGTGTTGTATATTGTGCTGTTAGTACATAATCGGGAGGTAATCTTATGAAGATTGTTGTTTTGAAATGCCCTAAGGCGTTGACGGGATTGTTGCGGAGTATATTTAAAATTAAAAAAGAAGACTAAAAGAGGGTTGTCGCTTTAGCGACAACCCTCTTTTAGGAGACTGATTGGATTTAGATGCAGAATGGACAAACTGAACCGCAGGCATTGCCTGAGGGTTACCCGAAAGCGTACATAGGTACGCTGAGAGGTGAGGTTTGTTCATAGTCAAAAACGTAAAAACAAAAGAACTCGGCGATGCTGAGTTCTTTCGTTTTTTTGAACTGTCTTGTTTTTGACGGTCTGCGTTAAATGCAACAGTATTTCAAAATTACTTTATAAAGTTGAACGGGTTCTGGTGATTACCGTCTTTTCTTATTTCAAAATGGAGGTGAGGTCCTGTTGAGCGGCCTGTGTTACCGATTGCGGCGATTTTGTCGCCTTTTGCAACAACATCTCCTGCTTTCACATACAAAGCAGAGCAGTGTGCGTAATAGGTTACAAAGCCGTTCTGATGGTCAATTTTTATAATGTTACCATAGCCGTTGCTTTGGTATTCAGACTCAACCACAATGCCGTTGTCAGCAGCAAAAATCGGTGTACCTGTTGCAGCTGCCAAATCAATGCCTGCGTGGGTTCTTCCCCAACGTCTGCCGTATGTGGAAGAAAGTCTTCCGCTGGTGGGCATTATAAATTCTCCTGTTCCGTGAGATGGGGGAGGAGTTTTCGTTCCTCTTACCTGAACCTGTGTAACGGGCTCTGATATAATTTCTGACTCAATAATATTTTCCTGAGTGATAATACCGTTTACTCTTGTAATATAAGCATTCAGGAATTTTTTGCCATCTTTACCCTTTGTTAAAATCCTTGTTTGTCCTTCGTAAACTGTATCGTCTTCTGTTTCCGTAATTTCAAAAGGAATGTCAATTTCGCCGTTGATATATTCTACGGTTTTGATGGGTATAATGGGATTGCCTGTATATACAGATAATACCATGCCCTGGCAAATTTCTGTAACACCGTTGTCTGTAAGGAGTTTTTCTTTTGTGATGCCGTACTGCTCGGCTATGGTTTCGGCAGTTTCCTCTGCGGCTACAGTATGTTTGAAGCATTCGCCCAGTGAAAATTTCCTTTCTGCGGTATCAAAATCAATGATTTCGCCTCTGGGAGCGTAGCTTAATTCAATGAGAACTTCGGGAGAGAATGAAACGGTAATGTTTTCTTCAGCGTCGAAGTCTTCTAAGTAATTGTCCACTAACTTGTGAGCGTCTTCTTCGTTAAACAGTGCAGCGACAAATTCACCATCTGCAGTAATAACGTATGCTTCTTCCATTTCTTCTGAGGTTGCTTTTAAGTTTTCTGCAAGTTCTTTTTTCTCAGTGAAGTTGTCTTTGCTTATAATTTCCACGGAGAATTCCTCTGAAGCTTTAGGAGCAAACTCAATATTTGAGATTGTTTCTACTTCTGATTTTACTTCATCCAAAACTTGGTAATACTCAGTTTTTGTAGGAACAGTACCTACAATTTTATCGTCAACCTTTACTGTATAACCTATACTGTAATTCGAAGCAAATGCGGCAAGGCCAATTATAAACGAAACTGATACGATTGCCGCGGACATACGACTCTTTTTTCTTAACCCGTAGGTCTTTGTTTTTCTGATAGCAAATGCACGCTTTGCGTATCGTTTCAGTGCGTGAGTGGTATTTGCCAGCACTGAATTAAAATTTTCTAACATGGAACCACCCTTGATTTTTTTTACGTTAGTCAACTGACTACGTTAACATCCTATGCAACAATTACGAAATTATTACAAAGTTGTTAAATACAATATACAACATATTAAGAAAAAAATCAAGTCTTTTTTTGTTAATTTCTTGTTACGGGAAAAGAAAAAGCCTCAAAAAGCTTGTATTTAACGGCTTTTTGAGACTAAAATGCTATATGTTTTTTTAGGTATTGTTAATACTTCATTAACAATTTCGCCTGAGTTTTCGCCGAAAATTATTACAAATTCTCCTGAAATTTTAACATTTTCGTCTTTTTCTCCCATATTTATTGCAAAAATCAGGTCGCCACGGCGGAAGGAGAGTGCAGTTTCTGATATATTAAATTCATTTATTAACGAAGAAAATGCATCGGGATATGCTTTTCTCAGCTTACTTAGTGTTTTTACCATATTTAAAATATCGGTATTTTCATTGCCGTATGGATAACCTTTGCGGCAATATGGGTCTGAAAATCCTTCGGCTCCAACCTCATCGCCGTAATATATACAGGCAATACCCGGCAGGGAAAATAGCAAAAATATTGCAGCCATAGCACCTTCTATACCTCTTTGCCATTCTTCTTCTGATAGTTGGTAGTGCTCTGCCTGGTTTCTTTCTATTCTTTGTAAAACTCCTGTGGCATTTATAATTCTTTCCGTGTCGTGAGTAGATATTATATTCATCAGACAGTCTATGGCAGGCTTTGGATAGTTTTCTTCAATGGAAAGAATGGTGTCTTTGAAGGCTTGTGCGTTGCCCGTCTTTATATATTCAATAATTGCTGTACGCCAGGGATAGTTCATAACGCTGTCAAGCTGTTTGCCCAAGAGATAGCGGCGGCGTATGCCATAGGCAAACTTGCAGGTAGCATCCTCCCACACTTCGCCGATAATCAAAGCATCAGGATCTGTGCTTTTCACACGATGGCGGAGAGCGTCTATAAATTCATCTGGCAGTTCGTCTGCTACATCGAGTCTCCAGCCTGATGTACCCATGTTTTGCCAAAAATTCAGCACTCCATGCTCTCCTGTGATAAATTCCATATAGTCGGGGTGTGTCTCGTTTACATTGGGTAAATTTTCAAAACCCCACCAGCATTCATAGCCGTGTTCGTTGAAATTATACCATTTATAATAGGGAGAGTGCTCTCCTTGACAAGCGCCAATGCTGTCATAGTGACCATATTTATTAAAATATACACTGTCTGCACCTGTGTGACTGAAAACTCCGTCTAGGATAATCTTTATATTAAGCTTTTCTGCCTCATGACATAATCGTTTGAAGTCTTCGTTTGTACCAAGATAGGGATCTATGTTTAGGTAATTGGCTGTACTGTAACGATGGTTTTCAGGACTTTCAAAGATGGGGTTTAAATAAATTATGTCTACTCCCATTTCCTTTATAAAGGGAAGTCTTTCTATAATTCCCTCAATATTCCCCATGAAAAAGTCTTTTCCCTGATTTTTAGGGGTGGCACACCAGTTGTCCACAATTTCGCGTTCATTTTTTGCAGGGTTGTACATATAATTATTACTACGGCAAAATCTATCGGGAAAAATCTGATACATCACTTTGTTTTTTGCCCAATTGGGGGTATCGAAGCTTTCGTCATAGACGGTTAATTGCCATTCGTCAAGCCAATCCTCAACAAAAGCCTCACCATTGCGCACTCCGCAGAAACGGATGCCCTCGGGGCAACTAAATTCAAAACGATAGAAGTAAAGCCCTGTCATATCAAAGGAAACATCACAGGAAAAACGCATATAATCCCCGTGAGTTTCGTTGTGTACCATGGAAAAACTCAGAATATCGCTGGATTCATCTGCTCTTACACAAAGAGTTGCACCTGTAGGGTTTTCTGATTTATGAATGTCTATATTAAAAGTACATTTTTTATTGGTTGATAACGCTCCAAAAAGAGATTTGTATTGAACGTCTTTGGAGTTATAAATTATTCTTTGCAAGCTTGCACCGCCTCGGGATAAATTGGTGTGACAGAACTCGAACTGCATATGAAGTTCGAGTTTTGCCACACTACTATAAAAAGAATACTACTAATATTGTATTTTGTCAATGAGTTGAATTTTTCATAATTTTAATATTCGACAAAAATTTAGTAATTTTTTATAAATTTTTCACAAAAAATATAAAAATATTATTAAAATATAACAAAACACTTTATTTTTGTAAAGTGGTATGCTATACTATAGATGATATTAAATTGGTTATATCCAGGTCCACGGAGGAAAAACAATGAATGATAAAGATTATAGTTTAGCAGAATATCTGTTTCATGAGGGAACAAACTATTGCTCATACGACTATTTAGGTGCACATTTGTCAGACGACGGAAAGTGTGCTTTCCGCGTATGGGCACCTAATGCTTCTCAGGTGTTTGTTACAGGCGATTTTTGCGATTGGAATGATTTTGCCCACGAAGCATACAGAATAACTAACGGCGGTATTTATGAGTGTATTATTGACGGAATTTCGGAATTTGACTCCTACAAATTTGTTATAAAAACTCAGTATGGGAAAATTTTACACAAGGCAGACCCTTACGCATTTCACAGTGAAACCCGCCCCGGTACTGCATCAAAAGTTTATAATATTGACGGTTACCGCTGGGGCGATAAAACCTGGATGAATAAACGTTGCGGGAATGATTTTTCACGCCCTGTAAACATATATGAAATGCACTTCGGCTCATGGAAGCGTTATACGGACGGAGAATGTTTTAATTATGATAAAATGGCGGAGGAATTAATCCCGTATGTTAAGGAAATGGGATTTACGCACATAGAGCTTATGCCCATGAGTGAATACCCCTACGATAAGTCCTGGGGTTATCAGGTTACAGGTTATTTTGCTCCAACGTCCCGATATGGCACACCCAAGGAGTTTATGGCGTTTGTTGATAAGTGTCACAAGGCGGGAATCGGTGTCATTTTAGACTGGGTGCCTGCACATTTTCCAAAAGATGCACAAGGGTTAGCCGATTTTGACGGCACAAGTTGTTATGAATACTCTGACCCCAAAAAACGTGAGCATCCGGACTGGGGTACAAGAATTTTTGACTATTCTAAAAACGAGGTAAAGTGTTTCCTTATTTCCAATGCGTGTTACTGGTTAGAAAAATATCATATTGACGGTCTCCGTGTAGATGCGGTGGCATCCATGCTATATCTTGATTACGGAAAAAAAGACGGCGAATGGACACCAAACCGATACGGCGGAAACGGAAATTTAGAGGCAAAAGAATTTCTGCAGAAATTAAACGAGCGTGTATTTTTAGCTCATCCGGGAGTAATGATGATAGCTGAGGAGTCAACCGCATGGCCTTTGGTTACTTATCCCACAGACGTAGGGGGCTTGGGCTTTAACTACAAATGGAATATGGGCTGGATGAATGATTCCCTGCTTTATATGGAGCAGGACCCCTTTTTCCGTAAAGGTGTTCATGACAAGCTGACATTTTCTATGACCTATGCTTTTTCTGAAAACTTTGTACTTCCTCTTTCTCACGATGAGGTTGTTCACGGAAAACGTTCATTGCTTTCTAAAATGCCCGGAGAATATGAGGATAAATTTAAGAATTTACGGGCATACCTGGGATATATGTATGCACACCCGGGTAAAAAGCTTTTGTTCATGGGTTCTGAATTCGGACAATTTATAGAATGGAATGAAGAAGCAGAGCTTGACTGGAGTCTGCTTTCTTACGACAGCCATAAAAAACAACAGGAGTTTACCAAAGCACTTTGTAATTTCTATATAAAGACACCCGCCATGAGTCAGCAAGACAATAGCTGGGACGGATTTTCCTGGTCGACGGTAGACGACAATACAAACAATGTCATCGCCTTTCAGCGTTTTGATGTTGCGGGAAATTCTGTGTTGTGCGTATCAAACTTTTCATCAGTAAAACAGGAAAATTACAAAATAGGAGTAAAAAGTCCGGGTGTATATACTGAGGTTTTTTCGACTGACGATGAAGAATTTGGCGGAAGCGGAATTAAAAACGGTAAAGTATCCGCAAAACGCGGAGAATTTAACGGCAAAGACTATTATGTATCTTTGACCTTACCGCCTTTTTCCACAATTTATTTTTACAAAAGAAAACCTAATAAAAGAGTAAGCAAAAAATAATATGACTATAGATTAGGAGGCCCAATTATGAAACTAAAAAAAGAAATGATTGCCATGTTGCTTGCTGGTGGTCAGGGCAGCAGACTTTACGTACTTACATCAAGCCGCGCCAAGCCTGCCGTTCCCTTCGGAGGCAAGTACCGTATTATTGACTTTACGTTATCTAACTGCACAAACTCGGGCATTGATACGGTTGGTGTACTTACACAGTATAAACCTCTGGAATTAAATGCTTATATCGGTACAGGTCAGCCCTGGGACTTAGACCGTATGAACGGAGGTATTCAGGTATTACCCCCTTACGTTACAGGTTCAGATGGTCAGTGGTACAAAGGCACGGCAAATGCAATTTATCAGAATATTGAATTTATTGAGCAGTATTGTCCCGAGTTTGTTTTAATTTTATCAGGAGACCACGTATATAAAATGGATTACGACAAGATGTTGAAATTCCACAAAGAAAAAGGTGCAGATGCCACAATTGCAGTTATGGATGTACCTATTGATCAGGCATCAGCATTCGGTATTATGAATACCAACGAAGATTTTTCCATTTATGAATTTGAAGAAAAACCCAAAGTTCCCAAATCAACAAAGGCTTCAATGGGCGTGTATATTTTCACATGGGAAAAGCTTAAAAAATATATGATAGAGGATGAGGCTAATCCTGATTCATCAAATGACTTCGGTAAAAACATTATTCCCAATATGTTGAATGCGGGCGAGCGTATGTTTGCTTACCCCTTTGACGGCTACTGGAAGGATGTTGGTACAGTAGATAACTTATGGGAAGCAAATATGGACCTGTTAAATCCCACAATTCCGCTTAATTTAAGTGACCCCTTGTGGCGTATTTATTGCAGACACTCACTTACCACACCCCATTATATCGGGGAAAGCGCAAACATCGTAAACTCCATGATTACGGAAGGTTGCGATGTGGAAGCAACTGTTAATAATTCCATACTGTTTTCTGATGTTGAGGCGGCAGAGGGAGCTGAGATTGACTACTCTGTTGTTATGAGAAATGTAAAAATCGAGTCAGGTGCCAAGGTTCAGTATGCAATTATTGCAGATGACGCAGTAATTGAAGAGGGTGCAGTGGTTGGTGCTCCTCCTGAAGGCTACCCCGACCGCGACAAGTGGGGAATTGCCGTAATAGGTCAGGGAGCACGGGTTCGTGCAGGACAAAAGGTTCTGCCGAAAGAAATGCTAGCTCCCGGCGAGTGCCGATAATTAAGACAAGAAACGGAGTGGACTACATGAACGCATTTTGTATATTATTTACAGACGCATACAACAGCAGAGGAACAGGACTTGGTGAGCTTTCAGGCAAAAGAACAGTGGCTTCTGTTCCTTTTGGTGCAAGATACAGACTTATAGATTTTATGCTTTCATCCCTGGTGGGAGCATCTGTTCACAATATAGGAATTATAACAAAAAGCAAATACGGTTCATTAATGGACCATTTAGGCTGGGGCAAGGATTGGGACTTAGACCGCAAAAATGGTGGTTTGAAAATTTTAACACCCTTTGCCACTACAGATTTTTCATACAACGACAATCAATTTGAAATATTAAAGAGTGTACACGGCTATATCGACAGTATGCTTCCTGAGTACTGCGTTATTGCAAGTGCTGATATGGTTGCAAATATCGACTTTAATAAAATGTTTGAGGAGCATATTTCAACAGGTGCTGATATTACTGTTTTGTGTACTAAAGGCGTACCTGCCGACAGCGATACAGAGCTTACCATAGATGAAACCGGCAAGGTTACAAGAGCAATTATTCACACGACTCCAAATAATGAGGAAAAGTATATTGCAAAAGATATTTTCATTATGGAAAAATCTCTTCTTTATGCATTGATTGACCATGGTGTGAGCTACGGCTGGAGAACCTTTAAAAAAGATGTTATTGCAAAGAAATTTGACGAGCTGAATATTCATGCATACCACCATAATGGATATTTTAAAATTATGGAGGGTCTGGAAGATTATTTGTCAGCAAATCTTGATATGCTGAAAAAAGACGTAAGACGCGAAATTTTTTCGTCACATCAGCCAATTTTAACCCGCACAAAGGACTCTGTTCCCACAAAATATGGAGATAATGCCAAGGTTAAAAACTGCTATGTGGCAGATGGATGCGTTATTGACGGGGAAGTTACAAACAGTATCATTTTTAGAAACGTAAAAGTTTTGGCTGGTGCTAAAATTTCAAATTCTGTTGTAATGCAGAATTCTGTTATTGAAGAAAATGCATCTTTGGATTATGTAATAGTTGACAAGAATGCCACAATTACGCAATCTCAGGAAATAAAAGGAACGAAAACACTACCTGTGGTTGTTAATAAGGGCAAAACCGTGTAAAAAACGGTCGAACCTTTTAGGAAATATGCCAATAGACGAAAAAAACGTTTTTTGGTATAATAATGTGTAGCAAGGAGTGAAAATTTGATGAAAGTATTATTTGCTACATCAGAAGCAGCGCCTTTTTTAAAAACGGGCGGTCTGGGTGATGTGCTTGGTGCACTGCCCAAGGCAGTAGCGGAGCAGGGTATTGATGCCCGTGTTATTATGCCTTTGTATTCTGATATTCCCCATACATTAAAATCACAGATGGAATTTATAGATAATTTTTATGTGACAATAAGTTGGAGAAAAACTTACTGCGGAGTATTTCGTGCAACAATAGGTAATGTAACATATTACTTTATTGACAATGAGCAGTATTTTTCAAGAAGTCAGATTTATGGCGAATATGACGACTCGGAGCGCTTTGCATTTTTCTCTAAGGCAGTTTTAGATGTTTTGAATTTAATAGACTTTTTCCCTGATGTTATCCATGTAAATGACTGGCAGACAGCACTACTGCCTGTTTATTTAGAGGCGTTTTACAGAGAGGATATGCGTTACCGAAATATAAAGACGGTGTTATCCATCCATAATATCGAATTTCAGGGAAAATACAATCCTATAATTTTAGGCAGTATATTTGGTCTTGATGTCAATTTCCGTTCTCTTTTAATGTATGACGGAAATATCAACCTCTTAAAAGGTGCAATTGAGTCCTGTGATATGGTGACAACGGTAAGTAACACCTATGCTGAGGAAATCTTAAGTGATGCCCATTCTCACGGGTTACACAATATTTTGATTCCCAGACGATATAAGCTTCGAGGAGTAATCAACGGCATTGATACGGATATATTTAATCCTGAAACAGATAGTGCCATATATAAAAATTATAACTATGAAACTATTCGCTTCAAATCAATGAACAAAAAAGCTCTTCAAAGGGAAATGGGACTGGAGGTTAACAACGATATTCCTCTTATCGGTATGGTAACAAGACTTACCGACCAGAAGGGTATAGAGTTAATATGTCAGGTTGCCGAGGAAATTGAAAAGCTTGATATGCAGCTTATAGTTTTGGGTACAGGATATGCTCACTATGAGAACTTCTTCCACGACTGGGAAAACAGGTGTCATGACAAGGTCCGTGGATATATTGGTTTTTCAGGAGCTATGGCACAAAAGATTTATGCAGGTGCAGATATGTTTTTGATGCCCTCAAAATCCGAGCCCTGCGGTCTTTCTCAATTGATTGCAATGCGTTACGGAACAGTACCCATAGTTCATACAGTAGGCGGTCTTAACGACACTGTGCCTGCATACAATCCTTCCACCAAGGAGGGCAAGGGCGTAACTTTCCAGAGCTTTAATGCTTACGATATGCTAGATGCAATCAATCGCGGAATAGGACTTTTCCACAATAAACCCGCATGGCGTGCACTTCGCAAAAATGCAATGTGTGATGATTACAGCTGGGAAAAACCCGCAAAAGAATATATAGAAATTTATAAAGAAATATTATCAAGGTAAGGAAAAAGAATGAACAAGTTATCGCAAAATATTATTACAAATTTAGACAAAATTATGGAAGTAAATTTCGGCAGCGACCTGACATCTGCAAACCCCCGTCAGGTATATGAAGCTTTAATGACTGCAACCAATTTAGCGCTTAAAGAAAAGCGTTCTGCTTTTACTAAAAAAGTAAAAGAGCAGGAAGCAAAGCAGGTTTATTATATGTCCATGGAGTTTTTGGTGGGAACATCCCTAAAAAACAACCTGTGGAATTTAGGTGTAGAAGAAGATGTAGCAAAACACCTTAAAAATGCTGGCTACGACATAGAAGATTTTTATGAAATGGAGCCTGACGCAGGTTTAGGTAACGGTGGTCTCGGCAGACTTGCATCTTGCTACATGGATTCACTGACTACATTGGGGTATCCCGTAACAGGTTTTTCAATCCGTTACGAATTTGGAATATTCAAGCAGGTAATTATTGACGGCTGGCAGAACGAATTCCCCGACAGCTGGATAGATAAAGCAGGTTACTGGTTAAATCCCAGACATGATGAAGAGGTTGAGGTAAGATTTTTTGGTAACGTGCACGAAAACTGGACAGAAAACGGTCTTGTTACAGAGCACACAGATTATGTAAGTGTATTAGCTACTCCCTATGACCTGTTTATTTCAGGATACGACACAGAGGCTGTAAACAATCTCCGCCTTTGGAGTGCAAAATCAGCATCAGGCTTTAATATGGACCTTTTCTCTAAGGGAGAATATGTAAAATCTACAGAAAATGAGGCTATTGCATCTTCAATTTCTAAGGTTTTATATCCTGCTGACAACACCTATGAAGGCAAGTCATTGCGTCTAAAGCAGCAGTATTTCTTCGTAAGTGCCTCATTGCAGCAAATTACAAAGAAGCACTTTGCCAGATACGGCACATTTGATAATTTTTCCGATAAGGTTGTTATTCACATAAACGACACACATCCCTCACTTTGCGTTCCTGAATTAATGAGAATATTAATGGACGATTACGATTATAAATGGGATGCGGCATGGGAAATTACTGCAGCGTCACTTGCATATACAAACCATACGGTTATGAGCGAGGCGTTGGAGAAATGGTCTGTTGATTTGGTAAAATCCCACCTTCCCAGAATATACACAATCATCGAAGAAATCAACCGTAGATTCTGTTCATATATTTACGAACACCATGCAGAGCTTGGTGCGAACATCAACAGCATGGCAATCATTGAGGGCGGTATGGTTAAGATGGCGAACCTGTGTATTGCAGGCAGCTACAGTGTAAATGGTGTATCAAAGCTCCACTCTGAGATTTTAAAAGCAGATACATTCCGCGACTTTAACTGTGTATATCCTGATAAATTCACAAACGTAACAAACGGTATCACACACAGACGCTGGCTCTGTCAGGCGAATCCGTTGTTGTCAGAATTGTTGACCGAAAAAATTGGCGACGGCTTCAAAAAGAGCCTTGAAAACATCGAAAAATTCAATGATTTTGTTGACGACAAGGAAGTTTTAGCGGCGTTGCGTGAAATCAAAAAAGCAAACAAAAAACGCCTTGCAGAATATGTTTCAAAGAAAAATGGTATAGAGCTTAACTGTGATTCCCTCTTTGACATTCAGGTAAAAAGACTCCATGAGTACAAGCGTCAGTTGCTTAATGCAATGCATATTGTTGACCTTTACCTGCGTATCAAGTATGACGGTCATCGCCCTGCTCCAAAGACGTTTATTTTTGCAGCGAAGGCCAGTGCCGGCTACTATATGGCAAAAGAAATTATTCGTTTAATCTGTGCACTCTCAGACATGATTGAACGTGACCCTGATGTAAGAGATTATATGAAGGTTGTATTCATTGCAGACTACAAAGTATCACTGGCTGAAATCATTATTCCTGCAGCAGACATCAGTGAACAGATTTCTCAGGCAGGAAAAGAAGCTTCAGGTACAGGTAATATGAAGCTTATGATAAACGGAGCGGTAACGCTCGGTACTATGGACGGTGCTAACGTTGAAATTTATGAGTGCGTAGGTGAGGATAACATCTTTATCTTCGGTATGAGCACACCTGAGGTGTCGGAACTTGCGCGTCACTACAACCCCAGAAGCTACTATGAGGGAAGGCCGAGAATAAAGAGAGTTGTTGACTTTATCAAGGATGGTATACCTGGCAAGAACTTTGAGTCAATCTATAATTATTTAGTGAATTCTGATCCCTATATGAATCTGGCAGACTTTGAGTCATATTGTGCGGCTCACGACAGAGTGAACGAAGCATATAAAGATGCCGACAGGTTTACAAAGATGTCACTTAAAAACATTGCAAATGCAGGAATGTTTGCATCTGACAGAAGTGTAACAGATTATGCAGAAGGAATATGGAAAACCAAACCGGTTAAGTAATTAAAAGGAATGCTTTGCATTCCTTTTTTTATTGACATCGTACTCTTTATTTAGTATAATTATTAAGGAGTATGTTGTGCCAAAGGCATACTTAGATAAGGTTTGAAATTCAAGCATCCTTTTTCGCCCACGAAAGGTTAGCTTTAATATTTTGTGGGTAGAAAGGTAAAGATAAGTATGAAAAAAATCTTAGCATTACTTTTAGTATTGGTAATGGCAACATCCGTTATCGCTTGCGGAAAAACAGAAAACCCCGAAGATAGCACACCCCCTGTTGAAAACGTGGAAACACCCGTTGAAAACGATGAAACAGGAGATGTTACTACAGAGGACAAACAGGAAACACCCTCAGAGAGCCAAAAGCCTTCAACAGCTCCGTCTGAGAAGCCTCAAGAAAGTGCTAAACCTTCTGAAAAGCCTACAGAAAAGCCTCAAGATGAGCCAAAAACAGTTGGCACAAAGCTTTTAGCAGAGTTTAATAAGAAAGCAAATTCAGGAACACCCCTATCAATTGCAGAATCATTTGCAAATGGCGGCGGACTTCCCTTTATGGCAGGTGCAATGGAGGTTGAACCAGGACTTTTGGCAGGTTTTGACAACTATGAAGTCAAAGGATTCAAATCAGGTGCAACATTTGGTCCTATGATGGGTTCCATTGCATTCATCGGCTACGTGTTTGAAGTAGAAGATGGCGTATCTGCTTCCGACTTTGCTGCAAATCTTAAAAAGAATGCAAACAAGCGTTGGCAGATTTGCGTTGAGGCGGAGGAAATGGTTACAGGCGTTGTTGGAAACAAGGTATTCTTTGTAATGTGCCCCAAAGCTTTCGAAGAGTAATTAAAAATTAAGCGAGCAGATTTCTATCTGCCCGCTTTTTTATAAAGGAGAGTTTTTTATGCTCTTTTCGAGTATCACATTTTTATATTATTTTCTGCCCTTGGTGCTGATATTGTATTTTATTGCACCAAAAAAGCTTAAAAATGTAGTTTTACTACTTGCAAGCCTCTTGTTTTACGCATGGGGTGAGCCTAAGTGTGTATTTTTGATGCTTGCAACCATTGTGTGGAATTATTGTTTCGGCCTCATTATAGGAAAAGCTCAAAGCAAAAGGGCAAAGAAAATATACCTGACAGTATCAATCATCGGCACACTCTCAGGACTTTTGTACTTTAAATATGCAGGCTTTTTTGTAGAAAATTTTGCACGTCTTACAGGTATCGTAACACCTGCTTTAAACATTGTGCTCCCTATTGGTATCAGTTTTTATACATTTCAGATCCTGAGTTATTCGGTGGATGTGTACAGAGGTGAGGTTGCAGCTCAGAAAAACCCGATTACCTTAGCTACCTACATCGCATTGTTCCCTCAGCTTATTGCAGGACCTATTGTAAGATACAAAGACGTGGCAGAGCAACTGGATAGTCGTCTGCATTCTTTTGACAAGGCGGCAGAGGGTATAAAAAGATTCGTTTGCGGTCTGTCAAAAAAGATAATCCTAGCAAATACCTTGGGAGAGCTTTGCGAGGGATTTTATAGTAGCGGCGATTTATCGGTTATGTATTTTTGGTTGTTTGCAGTTTCCTACACTCTTCAGATTTATTTTGATTTTTCAGGATATTCTGATATGGCAATCGGACTTGGAAAGATTTTTGGATTTGAGTTTTTGGAGAATTTCCGATATCCCTTTATATCAAAAAGCATTACAGAATTCTGGAGGAGATGGCATATATCCTTAGGCTCATGGTTCAGGGATTATGTATATTTTCCCATGGGAGGCAGCCGTGTAGGCAAGGGAAGACTTGTTTTTAATTTACTGACGGTATGGTTTTTGACAGGCTTTTGGCATGGAGCAGAATGGAATTTTATCATGTGGGGACTTTTCTTCTTTGTGTTTTTAACAATAGAGAAATTCTTCTTTAAAGGCTTTTTACAAAAATCAAAGGTCATATCTCATATATACACATTGTTTTTAGTGGCAGTATCCTTTGTGATCTTTTCAGGAAACGGGCTACAGGAGGCTGTAATTCGAGCAGGCGGACTCTTTGGAGCAGGGGATATACCGCTCGTATCAGAAGGTGTGGTCTTTGCGATTAAAAATTATGCCACAGTAATACTGGTGGCTGCAGTATGTTCAACGCCACTTTTAAAAACATTGTACGACAAGTTGCGTGCCACAAAAGTAGGAATAATAATTGAAATTTTAGAAATTCCCGTGCTTTTGATGTTGGTAATTATAGCAACTGCATATCTTGCAGACGGCTCGTTTAATCCGTTTTTATATTTCAGATTCTAGGGAGGTAAATGATGAAAAATATAAAGAATATAGTTTCAGTAATTGTTTTTTCAGTGTTTTTGATAACAGTTTCCTCCGTGTGTCTTGCAAAGCCTGATACACAGTATTCAGACGCTGAACGTCGTGAACTGGCACAGTTTCCAAAAACTTCTGCAGAAACAATTGCAACTGGGGAGTTTTCAAAAGGCTTTGAAAGCTATACAACTGACCAATTCCCCATGCGTGAATTAATGCGTAAAATCAAAGCTGCATTTTCAACTGTTATCTTAGGAAAAGCAGAGAATAACGGACTTTTCTATATGGGCGGACATATCTCAAAAATTGACGAACAGGAAAATGAAAAAATGATGGACCACGCAGCCGCGAGATTTACCTATCTTCGTGATACGTATTTAAAGGATAACAAAATCTACTTTTCAATTATTCCAGATAAAAATATGTTTATTGCAGAAAAAAACGGTTATCCCTCTTTAGATTATAAAGGGTTTGCCCATAGAATGAAGTCAAAAGTTGATTTTATGGAGTATGTGGATATTTATGATTTGTTATCTGCTGATGACTACTACAACACAGACACTCACTGGAGACAGGAAAAAATCACAGATATAGCAGACCGCTTATTGAATGTAATGGGAAAAGGTATAAACGGCGGCAGTTACAATGAAAACACCTCAGATTTTCCGTTCCGCGGTGTATATAGCGGACAGTATGCACTAAATATTCCTGCTGATACCATAAAGTATCTGACAAATGACACGCTTAATAATGCTATTGTAACTTATTATGATACAGGTATGCCCAAAGTAGGAGATATGTACAACATGGACAAGGCGTCAAGCAAAGACCCATATGAAATGTTTTTATCAGGTGCGATGCCGTTGGTAACCATAGAAAAATCGTCAGGTAATCAGGAAAATCACCTGATACTTTTCAGAGATTCTTTTGGGTCATCTATTGCCCCGTTGTTTTTAAAGGGTTATGACAAAATAACACTCATTGACACAAGGTATGTACAGAGCGGACTTTTGGGCAATCTTGTGGACTTTAGCGGTGCAGATGTTTTGTTTTTGTACAGCACGTCGCTTCTAAATAGCAGTTTAGCTATAAAATAGTGAAAAGAAATTATAAATAGACTTTGGCAAATCACTTATTTGTCAGAGTCTATTTGTTTTTGTATTGAAAAACTCAGGATAATATGATAAAATTTATACGAATAATTTTCCGAAGGGAAGAAGACAGATGAAAAGAATTTTGTCAATTATACTAAGCCTGGCAATGATTGTTTCCTGTATGACAGCGGTTTCAGCAAGAGAAACAGTCGAAAAAAATACATACATAGTAGTTTTAGATGCACCGGCAGTTCATTCTCCTGAACGTGTAACCTTTTACGGGACAGACGACGATGTGTATCGTGAGGCGCTCATTGCGCTTCAGGCAGAGATAAAAGCACAGATTACAGGTGGTGCATCATTCTTTTCTTTGAGGAACAGAGAAAGAACATACACCTACACAGATGTATTAAATGGCTTTACCATAAATGTCGACGCAAGAACTGCCGAAGAAATTAAAAAAATTGACGGAGTAAAAGCGGTTATTAAAAATGAAACATATGCGATAATCGAGCCTGTTGCAGATGGAGTTGCGGTTGAAGATTTATCCGTTATTAAAACAGATGAGAGCACAACGTCGTCACCTGCGGACATCAGTTCTGGAAACATGATGAACACCCAGGCGGCGTATGATAAAGGTTACAGCGGTAAAGGTACGGCTATTGCTGTGTTGGATACTGCAATTTTGCCTCAACACACATACTATAGCTTGACAGATGAGGCTGGTGTGAGATATTCAAAAGATGATATAAAAACTGTTATAAGCGAAAAAGGATTAAATGTAAGTGCTACAGCCGATAACGCATACTATAGTGCGAAAATACCATTTGCATATAATTATTTTGAAAACAGCACAGATGTTTCTTCTGCACAGAATCACGGGGCACATGTTGCAGGTATTGCGGCAGGCGGCAAGGTGCTTATAAACGAAAAATATCATATAAGCGGTGTTGCACCTGAGGCACAAATATTATTTTTTGGTGTATTTGATAAAGCTACAGGAATGGCACCTGCAGATATTGTTCTTGCGGCCATGGAAGATGCAGTAAAATTTGATGCAGATGTAATAAATCTGAGCCTTGGAAGACAACATCGAAGTGAAAATGCAGACGAGCTGGAGTTGTTTGCAGAGGTGGCAAAGAATGCTGAAAATGCAGGCATTTCTGTTATATATGCTGCAGGTAACTGGGATAAAGGAGATAACATCAAGACACAGGATATAGATTATAGCACAGCAGACAACAGAAGTTATCTTACCACAACAAAAGTCGGTTCGGTGCAGAATGAATATGTGGATTTTGTTTACCTTGAGGATAATCTTAATAACAAGTACAAATGCGTGTCACACGGTGCAGATACAGGCTTTGACTTGACTGAGGTTATAGATTGCGGAAACGGAAGAGCAGCTGACTTTGGTGCGGCAGATATCTACGGGAAAATTGCTTTTATTACAATGCCCCATAAGGCAGATTCACCGGAGGGTATAGGCACATACTACTCAAGAGCAAAAAATGGCGGTGCTACAGGAGTAGTCATTGCTATTAATACAAACAATGATTTATCATATGGGGCTATATCAAATGCTGTCATCCCTGTACTTACGGTTACAAAAGCAACAGGGAGAAAAATATCAGATAACAGAGCGGAGTCATTAAAATTTACGAACTCAAAAGAGATACTCAAGAGTGATGATGGATGTTGTGTGAGTGATTACAGTGCATATGGATATGCCGATAGCCTTGACATATCTATTGATGTTGCGGCTCCGGGCGGAAATATTTTTTCTGCAACACTTTACCAGAACGGATATATGTACAAATCGGGTACGTCTATGGCAACACCCCATATTTCAGGTGCAACAGCACTGATGCGTAAATATGTGGAAAAGGAATTTCCCGAATATACTGGTGCAGAAAAAGTGAGACTGATTAAAAAGCTTTTAGCATCTACAGCAAAGACAGTTTATGATTCAAATGGCGTTTTAGCTTCTCCCAGAAAAGTAGGCTCAGGTCTTATAAATTTAGAAAATGCCATGAGTACAGATGTTTACCTGACAGGTATAAATTCGGATTATTCAAGAGTAAATTTAGGGGCTGACTTAACTAAGAATTTCACAGTAAGCTTTATGGTCCATAATTTAGGTGATACTGACGTTACTTTTGATTCTGCAGAAGTCGAATTATCTACTGATAATTATTGCAGAATAGGTGATATTACAGTTTTTGATGGTTTGAAAAAGCTCGATGCAACCATTAAAGGGATAACAGAAGTAACAGTACCCGCTAATGGGGAGACTGAGGTTTCAATTGATGTAACCCTGTCTGATGAGGACATAGAATACTTAAGTGTTGCGATGACAAACGGATTTTTTGTTGATGGAAAAGTGACACTTTTAGGGGCAGATAACTGTGATGTAGGTATCCCTTTTTCAGGGTTCTACGGCGACTGGTCAAAGCTTCCCATAATGAATGAAAAGAGGTTTTTAGATTTTTTCTCTATAACAGGCTTGTCCGATGACGGATTTATGCCTCCTGCACAGATTTTGAAGGAAAACTCACAGATAGTTATGCCTATATCAGACAGAGTTGAAAGCACCGTTGCACAGATACCTGTGGCAGTTTTTGCAAATCCTGTAAGAAACGCATTTATGACGGTAAAATTTGACGGGAAGACCGTTGTAGAGGATGGATTTATCAACAAACAGCACGATTTGGGATATTATCTTGAGGATACAGTATTGCAAGATTTATCTGACGTATCGGTGATAACAGTAGAACTCAGATTGCCCTATGATACCGAGGGAAAAAACAAGCAAACATTTACAATAAATGTTATAAATGACAACACACCGCCTGTTATTTCGGATATCTATGTAAGCAATAAAACTGATGGCGACTATGTTTATCTTGCGGTCTCTGACGATTACGGAGTAGGTGCAATAACGGTGATGGGCGAATATCAGGATGAATGGTATTATAGTGATGCCTATATTAAGAACACAGAAGCTTCTGCTGAATTTGACATAGGTGTATTAAATAATTTGCACTACTTTGTATATGATTGTGCGTTTAATATGACCGAGCTTTTGCCTCATATTGGTATAGAAGTAAAAGACAGCATGGCTACATACACCAATAACACTCATAAAACATTAGAGGGTATGTGCATGATAGCGGTATACGAAGGCGGAAGAATGACAGACTTTAAAAAGCTTTCAGAAAATGCTGTTAAAATTGACGGATATGATACAGTAGAGTTTGATTTAACTGAGTACGATGGAAAAAGCTACAAGCTTTTCTTTTGGAAAGACTTAACAAATATTGTTCCCATATGCGATGCATATTCAAAATAAAAAGGACCTGAGCTTGGCTCAGGTTCTTTTATTTACATGATTTATATATAGGTCCTTCCCTATGGGGTATATTATCAGATTACTGCTGTCAAGGTTTTCGGAATTTAAATATACTGCAGATATGGCAGGGTTTTCATAAGTGGTGTAATAATACACAAGATGTTCCATATCGCAACAGGAAGAATATAGAGTGTATTCATAGCTGTTGCCAACGTGGACGGCTCCCTTTTGTTGTGCAACATTGCCTAAGATGTGAAAAAACTGACTAAGATTACACTCAGAAGAATTCAGCAAAGTAAAGGATGCACGCACAAAACGAGATGCAGAGGACAAATCCCCAGGTATGCCAATTCCGCCCATGCCACGACTGTAAGGTGACAGGTTTAATTTTTGGCTGAAACGGTTTTGGGGCTCTTGTGAAGTAATGTTTATATAATTTGTGAGATTTGTCAGATGAAAATCAAAGGTGGGGCTATTTGTAAGTATACCAACGGGATTGTCATGGATTTTAAGTCCCTCTTTTGTTTGTTCTGCGACGATAGAACTTTGTTTGTCAGAAATCATCCAATGGAGGGGAGAATTAGGAAATTTTTGTGAAAAACTTATATCTGCTATATTTATTCGTGACAAAAGTTTTTTTGCATCGCAAACACTTTCGCACCTGCCCAGAATATATGGAATTAACTCAAACGGAGCGATGTTATCAGCGCCATGGCACACAGGGAAATAGTGAGCGTTCCCTGGGAAATTGAGTCCCGCCATAGCAAGTCCTGCCTCGTTCATCCCATCGTAATAAAGAGGGTACCCATCAGAAGAGGTTCCGATACCTATAATTGCCAGGTGTGTGGGTAGTTTTTCTAAAGCTTTAAAAGTAAAGGGGTAATTTCTGGGAGTAAGTATGACCTGCTCGTTGTAGGATATGTCAAGGTCTAAATTTCTGCCGAAAAAATTATTGAAATGTACTGCTGTACACATATTATCACCTCAGGAATATTTTAGTCAGAAAATATAAAGAAAATACATATTTAACGGATAGATTTATTGACACAGAAACAAAAAAAGAGTATACTATTTAACGAGGTGAACACTATGAAATGGTTTATAGCATCGGATATTCACGGAAGTGCATACTATGCTGAAAAAATGATAGAGGCTTACAAGCGTGAGCAGGCGGATAAAATGCTCCTGCTTGGCGATATATTATATCACGGACCGAGAAATGATTTGCCCCGTGATTACAATCCTAAAAAGGTAATCCTCCTTTTAAATGAGGAAAAGGACCGTATTCTATGTGTTCGCGGCAACTGTGATGCTGAGGTTGACCAAATGGTGCTTGATTTTTTCATTATGGACGATTTCGCTTTGATTGATGACGGAGTGTTGATTTTTGCAACTCATGGTCACGTATATAACGAAGAAAAGCTTCCTGATGGTAAGTTTGATGTATTACTACACGGACACACCCATGTGCCTAAAGTGACAGAACACGAAAATTACACCTACATAAACCCCGGTTCTGTGTCCATTCCGAAGGAGGACAGCCATCACGGATATATGATTTTTGAAGATGGCGTATTTTTGTGGAAGGATTTTGAAGGAAAAATAGTAAAACAATACAAAATTTAGAGGTGATCATAATGGTAAACAAAACAAAAAAAATAGTATTTTCTGCACTTTTAGCATCATTAGTTTGTGTTGCTACTATGGTAATTAAAATCCCGTCACCCTTGTCAGGATACATAAATTTAGGGGACGGCGTAGTACTTTTGTGCGGTTGGTTCCTTGGACCTGTGTACGGCTTTTTGGCAGCGGCGGTAGGTTCCGCACTTGCAGATTTATTTTACGGATATATGGTATATGTACCTGCTACATTTTTGATAAAGGGTGCAGTGGCATTAATAGCCTGTGTCCTGTCAAAGAAAACAAAGAAAATCATAAGTGCAATAGTAGCAGAGGCAGTAATGGTAGCAGGCTACTACGTATTTGAAGGATTTTTATACGGATTTGGTGCTTCTTTAGTGAATGTAGCACCAAACATTGTTCAGGCAACAGCAGGAATTGTTGTGGGACTTTTATTAATGGGTGTGTTCAAAAAGACAAATATTGAATTTTAAAAAACGGGCACTAGCCCGTTTTTTTAATTTATTTTTAATTAAGTGGGTAAAAATTTGACAGAATAGTACATTTTTGATAAAATATAACGGTTAGAATATGTTCTCAAAGGAGATGTAATATATGAAATGCAGATTTTGTGGCAAAAAGATAAAAAAGAACAGTAATATATGTAAGGGCTGCGGCAAAGAAGTAACAGAGGGACTCCGTACAGATGAAATGATAGATGCAATGCCCGAACTTCACGATGATTTTGACAAAATTTCAAAGCTTCAGGCAAAGGACAAAAAGAAAAAAGAAAAAAAGCAAAAACGTGAGGAAAACAAATTAAAAAGGGCAAAAATTGCCATAGCAGTTATTTTAGTTGTGACTATTTTAGCAGGCGTTGTTGTAGGAGCTCTGATTTATACAGGTGTTCTGGGCAAAGAAGAGGTAGTTACACCTAGCACATCAGCAATTGAGGGAGAACTCAGAAAAACTTTTACAGGCATTAATTTTACGGGTACTCCCATTACCGACGAAGTGTCTGCAAAGGCAGCAATTACCTCAGGTCAGCAGACTATGGAATTTGCAGATGTTGATAACGAATACGAATTTGATAAAAAGATAGAATTTTCGGGCGGCACAATATATCGTTTTCGTCAGGTGTATCAGGGTATTCCTGTATACGGAGGAGAGGCGGTTATTTCAGCACGTGATGACGGTACACCAATCAGCTACAACTGTGCATACGTTACCACACAAGGACTTACGGCAGCACACACAATTGATAAGGCAACGGCAGAAAATGCCATTGTGGATTATGTAAGCAAATTGCCGGATGAGTATGTTATCGTGTCAGGGGTAAATGTAACACCTGTGCAAAAAACAGTAACAAATACAAACGGCAAAACTTATCTTGCATACGTTGCAAATGTTTCGGGCTATAACAGACTTGATGAGTACAATGCATACGATGTGTTTGTTGATGCAGTAGGTGGCGGCGGAATAGGTGTTATTGCCACATCAAGCTTTGAAAATGAAGTAACAGAAGAGACTCAGAACACCGAAGAAAGCTATATCTATGAAATTGCTACAGTAAATGATAAATTCAAATGGAACGATGAAAAAAGCACCATTGCAGAAGATAAAATACAAATATCTGATATTACATCGGGTAATACGTCTCCCTATGTTGCCAGCGTGAAGGATGCTGTTGATCGTGCATACAATTTCTTTAACACACAGTTTGGTTGGAAGGGACTTGACGGTAAGGGAACGGGATTTAAGGTTTATATAAATTCGAATCAATACGTTTCCGATAAAATTCCTACAGGCAATGCACTTTATACAAACGGCAAGCTGATGTTTTTCCGTGAGGACCTTACACAGGGGGAAATAGACTATAACACAGTTGTTCATGAGTACGCACATGGCGTAATGCAAAATATTTCAGGAGTCAAGGGCACAAAGGCACTCAATGAAAATGCTGCAATCGTGGAAGGTATGGCAGATATTTTTGCAGAATTAGCAGAGATGAAACAAAATGGCACTGCAGACTGGAAGCATGGGGAACGGGATATGGCAGTTCCTTCGAACGGATACTACATGACCACCTCGGGTGCGGTAAACATTACAAATTTGCAGAGTTGTTATGCTTATAGTACAGTTGTTTCCCATATGGGGCAGTTTACAGCAGACTATATTAAAGATATAAATACCTTATCTGAATACTGGTTACGTGTTGCTTGTACAATGACACAGCATACAGATTTTACTGAGCTTTATCAGATACTTAATTGTGTCGCCCTTTCAATGCTTGAGGAAGGGAAAATAGATGGTTTAACGCAGACGGCGATAGCAACAGGTGTTGAGATGATGGGCCTGTCAGAACAGGGTCTCAATGAAAGTTTTGAACAATAATATAAAAAATACTGCAGGTTTGTACGTTCAGTATTTTTATTGACAAAAAACGATGCAGATATTAAAATAAACTCATTATTTCCGGGAGGTAAAAAATGAAAACAAAAGCATATCTTTTTATAGTCTTGGCAAGTGTGATGTGGGGCACATCAGGGTTGTTTGTGAACTTTCTGGCACCCTATGGACTTACATCGTTGCAAATGACTGCAATCCGTGCTATGGGTGCAGCTATATTTATGGGAATTTACATATTTGTAAGTAATAAAAGGCTATTTCGTGTCTCTGCAGAGCAACTGGTATTGTATGCTTTAGGCGGTATTTCTATGTTCTGCACTCAAAGTTGTTATTTTACATCAATGCAGATGACATCTGTTTCTACTGCAGTAGTGCTTATGTTTACTGCACCTATATTTGTAATGATATATTCTGTTGCTTTTTTAGGTGAAAAGCTTACCCCGCAAAAAACAGTGTCCCTTGTACTTATGATTGTTGGTTGTGCACTGGTTTCGGGAATAGTAGGCGGGTTAAAGGTAAACATAATTGGCATATTATTGGGGCTTTTATCAGGTATAGCTTATAGTGCTTATAATATTTTGACCAAAATACAGATGAGAAAAACGCTTAATCCATCCACAGCAACATTTTACTGCTTTTTGACAAGTGGCATGCTTGCCATGGTTTTTTCGAAACCACAGGGAATTGTTACCGTTGCAATGGAAAATCCTCACACAATTCTTCTGATGGCAGGACTTTCAGCAGTAACCTGTTTTTTGCCATATTTTATCTATACAATAGCTCTCAAAACAATCCCTGCAGGTACGGCAACTACACTGGGAATTTTAGAGCCCATGGCAGCCACGATTTTCAGCGTGGTTATTCTTGGTGAAAGATTGAGCATAGCATCAACAACGGGAATAGTCCTGATATTGTTTGCAGTATTTTTACTTAGCAAAAGTAAAGAAGAGTAGCCGAGCTACTCTTCTTTTTATTTTATTATAATGTAATTGTGTGCAAGATCACAACTTTCTGTCTGTACCTGTATTCCCTGTTCTGCAATTTTTCGCAAAACATTGTTTATATCGGGGATCAGGTAGCCGGTATCGTCCTTTTCGTACTGGGATAAAATTTCCATTACTGCATCGCGATTCGTATCGTCAAGTGTGATCACTGCCTTCATACAGGTCAAATCGTCGCATATAACTGCAACATCACCGACGCTTTCCTCAGCGGGTAAAGTTGGAGATGCAGCAGGTATGTCTTTTGCAGTACTTCCGCCACTTGGGGGAGCAGTGTTGTTATCAACAAAGGAGTCATAGGATATATCTTTGATGACCTTCTCTTCTGTTCCTGCAGTAGGGGGTGTACTTTCTTTGTTCTGGACTGATGAGACAGGTTCATCCACAGGAACACTTATTGCATCAGATGTAGGTGCAACTGAGTAGTTGGTGGAATCAATGTCAGTTTTCGTGTTGTTTAAATTAGAAAAGCTTACAACTGACAATGCAACAACCGCTGCTGCAGCCACTCCTGCGCTACTGCGACGTAAAAGTACGATACGTCTTGTACGTTTTTTAGACTGTTGCTCTGCAACCTTTGCCATGAGGTTTTTATGAAAATTTTCAGAAACACTCACGTCGGGAATTTTCTGCAAAGTGTTTGAAATCTTTGATAAAAACAAAAATTCCTGATTACAGTCTTTGCAATATTTTAAGTGCTCTTTCACTTTGCTATTTATGTCATCTTCAAGTGCGTTGTCAATGTACAGTGGAATCAAATCTACTATGTCTTTGCAACTTTCTTTCATAGCGCTACTCCTTTCTACTAAAAATGACGAATTTTTATAAGAAAAGTTCCTTGTTTTTTTCTAAAATTTTACGCAGAGCAAATCGTGCTCGGGATAACCTTGACTTTACTGTTCCCAGAGATATGCCGAGAATTTTTGAAATCTCATCATATTCAAAATCGTTTATATCACGAAGAGTAATTATTGCACGATGTTCTTCAGACAAAAGGGACAGCGCTTCCTCTAAGGTTTCCGCCGCCGCCTTTTTTTGCAAATTTTCATAAGGCCCTGCTGAAGTATCTTCAATCTGCAATTCATATTCATCATCGTTTGGGTCTGACTGATGAATGCTTATGGTATCAGCTCTTTTTGAACGTTTTCTCAGCATATCAAGACAGATATTGTTTAAAATAGTAAAGAACCAGGTTGTAAATGATGAGTCCTCGCGGAAGGTATTTATTTTATCAAAAGCACGCAGGAAAGCCTCCTGTGTGGCGTCTTCTGCATCATTTGAATCTTTTAACATACGGTAGGCAAAGTTTATTGCTCTTTGTTCATGGGCTGACACAAGTAGAGAAAAAGCCTCGATGTCTCCTGATTTAACTCTTTTTATAATGTCATTCACTTTGCCACCTCCTTGTTGCTGATAATAAAGTGCGATTGCAACAAAAATTGCAATCGCATAAATTTGCTATATTATTTTTACCTATAATGTACTAACTATTCAAATAATGAATCGTCGTTTTCAATCCAGTCGTTTACGTCAATTACACGGTATTCTGTATCTGTGTCACGGATTATAACATAACAAATGCCTGCATTTATAATGGCACGCTTACACATGGAGCAGCTGTTTGTGCCGCTCATTAATTCACCTGTTGCACCGCTGACACAGGCAAGATATAAGGTTGCCCCTATCATGTCACGGCGTGAGGCAGAAATTATGCAGTTTTGTTCTGCGTGAACAGAACGGCATAACTCATAACGTTCCCCTGAGGGAATTTTTAATTCCTCTCTTATGCAGCGACCTAAATCAATGCAGTTTTTACGTCCGCGGGGAGCACCGTTATAGCCTGTTGAAATTATTTCGTCGTGGTTTACAATGATTGCGCCGTAGCAACGGCGAAGACACGTGCTGCGTTCTGCAACAGTCTGTGCTATATCTAAATAATAATTGATTTTATCACGTCTGTCAGTCATAATTTAACCCTCTATAGCTTTAATTTTATCAATTCTTGACTGGTGTCTGCCACCTTCAAATTCGGCAGAAATATATGCGTTTAAAATATTTTTAGCAAGGTCAGGACCTGTAACTCTTCCTCCTAATGCCAGCATATTTGAGTTGTTATGGCGTTTTGTCATTTCGGCAGAATATTCGTTTGAAACAAGGGCACAACGTATACCACGCACCTTGTTTGCAGCTATTGAGATACCAATACCTGTACCGCACACCAAGACTCCCCAGCCACATTCGCCGGATAGCACTTTTTCACAGGCTTTTTCAGCAATATCGGGGTAATCAACTGAAGCTGTATCATAGCAACCTACGTCTGTAACACAGAAACCCTTTTCTTCCAAATAGTTTTTTAAAACCTCTTTTAATTCAAATCCGCCGTGGTCTGAACCTATAACAACTTTCATTTATTTATCCTCCGATTTATGTTTTTCGTCGTATTCACGCTCTGCCTGTGATTTTCTTAAATACAGGGGAGCAATGACAGAAGATGTACCCACATCCCCCGTGATAGCTTTGTAGTAGCCGAGAAGTGCTATGGCACCTGCCGAAATTATATTGTGACGTGTTTCGGCTATTGTGGAATTTTCAATCCCGGATAGGATTTCGTAGTTTGCAATGGCACCATCGCCTACAAAGATGCATTTCTTATCTTTGGCCAAAGTGACAATGTCATCAATCGTCATTACGCAGGGAGCGACAATCTCCTCTCCGTTTTCATATACGGCAGTATAGCATTCTCCTTCTCTTGCAAAAACTAAAGCAAAAACTGTCCCGTCAAAATATTTCACATTGTCATATAATGCAGCAAGCGAAGTTATTGCAACGCAAGGGCGATTCAATGTATCTGCAAAACCGCGTACAGTAGCACCGCCGATTCGCACTCCTGTAAATGACCCTGGACCTATTCCGCAGGCAAAAACGTCAATGTCTGATAGGTTAAGGTCAAGGTCAGAAAGCATAGCCTCAATCATGGGAAGCATTTTGACAGAGTGAGTCTTTTTTTGATTTTGTGTATATTCGCATAACAACTCACCATCGCGGACAACTGCAACAGTTGCAGCGTTTGATGAGGAGTCAATACCCAGAACTAACATAATTTCTCCTTATTTAATATCAATGGTTCTTGAGGTTTCGCTGTCCTTTGAAATATCCACACGGATATTTTTCTTAGGCAGCCAGTTTGGTATATTTTCGGGCCATTCAATGATGCATACACCGCCTGCGTTTAGGTAGTCGTCAAAGCCAAGCTCATAGAGCTCATCTTCGTCCTCTATGCGGTACATATCAAAGTGATAAACAGGAAAATCTCCGCCGTCGTATTCATTTACTACAGTAAATGTCGGGCTTGTGGCGAAATCGCACGCACCAAGAGCCCGACACAGACCATTCGTAAATACAGTTTTTCCTACGCCCATTTCACCATAGAGAAGTACCACATCTCCAGGGGTTAAATTATGAGCAAATTCTGCGGCGATACGCGTGGTATCTTCTGCAGAATGTGATATATATTTTGCCATTATGCTGCGGGATTACCCGGCTTTATAGCAGGCTTCGGTGCTTCTGACGGAGTAGGAGCAGTCGAAGGTGCAGGAGTCTCCGAAGGTTTGGGAGACACTTCGGGCGTTGTTGAAGGTGCGGGAGATGTAGAAGGAGTTTCTGAAGGTGAAGGAGTCTCTTCAGGTTTTTCCGTAGGCTCCGGCATATAATCTGCACCATCGTCTTCGCCGCCCAACACATCGGGAATATTTGTATCAGTGATTATATCATCATCTTCGTCTATAATTTTATCAAAATCCTCATCCATATCGGGAGCATCATTACCATAGGATGCAGGCTCCTCGTTGTGGTCAAGTATGATTTCAGTAATCTTTGCAGAGGCAAAGAACAAAGCAATAAGTACTAAAATAATTATTAATATTTTTCCTGTCTTTTTGAGAGGTGATGAGCCTTTTTTCTCAGGTTCTTCAGATGTATCGTCCTGAAGGTCAGAAAGGTCAATATACTCCTCGTATTCTGGTTCTTCGGATTCGGTTGATTCGTAATCCTCGTAGGTTATTTCTTCGTTGTTTTCTTCAAGGAAGTCTTCACTAAATCTTCTGCCGGTTCTTCTCATTTTCATTTCCTCCTGTCATTTCATAAAATATAACCCTTTATAGCTCAATTGTACCATAAACAAAAGCCAATGTAAAGCAAAATTTAGTTGATTATAGCAGCTACACATATGTCCTCTTTTTTCTTTACTCTGCCACTTTTTACATAGAGGTTCCCAACGTTCATATCAGGGTTGTAATTTTTAATATATGAAACAGTGTTGTAGTTGCGCACGTTAAATTCTCTGACACCGTTGTCTACCACTGAGGATTTGCCGTTTCTGAATGTTTTGAGTGTACCGGTTTTCAAAGTATAGTCGTAATCGTCAAAATAGAAAAACGCTCCATCAACATAGAAAAATTCACGGCAGGATTTATCGGACAGATGGGTGAATTTGCCATCAGTAAAAATCCCAAGACGGTCTCCTGAAAAAGCGATAGCAGTAGAGGAGTCTGCACCGTCTACATAGTAATCAGAAATATCTTTTGCAATAACCTTGCGGCCTCGTAGATTTTTGTTGGTTATCTCATAGCGTATAAGCTCGCCGTATCCGTCCTTTTCATTTTCTATACAATAGATGAATCTGACATCCAAAGAAATAATGACAGGTCCGTCGGGAAATTCTTCAAATGCCTGGTAGGGTAGCTTATTCTTTCTTAAAAGATACATATCCACATCCATCTGCGTAGCAAGAGAAGAGACGATATCGTCGTTTGCCTCCGCTAAAGAGGAGAGCTTACTTGTTTTAGGTCTGTATATGTCGTTGTCGTATCTTTTGTAAAGTATCGCATCGTGACAGGTGTTATAGGTAAGATAGGGTGACTCGAGGTATGTATCTACACGCCTGTTGGTGTTGTGCTCACAAAGATACAAAGAATACCCGTTGACCTTAGCGGGGTTTTCAGTATAGTTTTTGCGGATGGCATCACGCATGATTTTGTGCTCATATTCTGTTACAGCTTTCTGATAGCCTTCGGCATCAAAAAGGGTAGCCCCACTCTGAGTGTATGTGAAGTCATCAGGCTTGGGATATGAAAGCTTTGCGTCTTTTGTGGCGGTATCATCATAAAAAATCTCAGTAAAACGCTTTTCGTAAAGTTCTTCCGTTGTAAAGTAAACAAAATCGCCAAGCATGATTGCATCAATTACATTTTCTGCCATGATAATGCGTGGAGAGTCGAATTCTTTTTTGTAAAGGATAGAGTCTTTTATATAGTACATAACCGTATAATCGCTTTTATCGGAAACAATTTTAGTTACGTTTGTATCAATTAAAACGGGCGTTTCGCCACGGGAAGTGCCGCAGGTATAGATGGACTTATCTGACTTGTAAAAAATAATTTTCTGGTTGTTTTTGCTCAGGTAGTAGTCTTTAACGCCGTTGGCAATAACTTTTGAGGAGACAAGGTCTGATACACAGAGCATATCACCTCTGCGGTAAACTACAAATTTGCCGTCGGGGTTTATTTTAAAATCTGTGACAGAAGAGTCTAAAATAATTTCTTCACTCATGATTTGTCCGTCGGAAAGTGTGCTTACACACAGGTTGTTGTCTTCTGATATATAAAAAACAGTTGTACCTTTTTGGGCAACTTTGACTTGTGAGTCAATATGGCCTGTAACACTTCCTGCGGTATAGCTTTGGTTTTTTGCAGTCTTTAGTGTTATATCGGAGAGCCTTTGGTAAATCAGCGGCTGCTGTGTTTTATCAAATGTAACAGTAGGCAGTAAGTGGTCGGTTGCAGTTTTATAACCGCGATAGCCCACAACACATACTATGGCAACTACAATAATGTAAAAAATTAATTTAATCAGGTTGAACTTTTGCTTTTTTGTGTAGTCTTTGGGGATACCAAAAGACTCATTGCCAAAGTTTTTGTTTTCTTCCATTATAACACCTCCCTAAAGCCTAATTCTTAACAGATTAATTATATATTTTTCAAAAGAGATTGTCAAGTATTGAGCACCTTGGTATAAAATGAGAAAAAGTTGGAAATAATCAGTACAATCACTAAAGGAGGAGAGATGCTTTATGGAATTAAAAGGTTCAAAAACGGAACAGAATTTGATTACCGCTTTTGCGGGAGAATCACAGGCGAGGAATAAGTACACATTCTTTGCAAGTCGTGCAAGAGAAGAAGGTTGTCACAGTATTGCTGCAATATTTCAGGCGACAGCAGACAACGAACGAGCGCATGCGAAGCGCTGGTTTGAAGAACTGAGCGGTATAGGAAGTACACAGGAAAACTTAGCGGCCGCCGCTGCAGGAGAAAATGCGGAGCATACCCATATGTATCCTGAATTTGCCCGTATAGCCGAGGAGGAGGGCTTTGCCAAAATCGCAGCACTGTTTAAGTTGGTTGCAAAAATTGAAGAAGAACACGAAGCAAGATTTTTGAAGGTTTTAAAAGAAGTAGAAGAGCAAAAGGTTTATATAAAGGACGTAGAAGTAGAGTGGATTTGTGCAAATTGCGGTCATGTTCACAAAGGAAAACAAGCTCCTGAAAAATGCCCTGTATGTAGCCACCCTACGGGATATTTTGAAGTAAAGATGTCATAAGCGGGTGTAGCAAAATGCACACACCACAAAAGGCAATAACTCTCATAATAAAGCCTTTAAGTTGTATCTGCAAAGATAAAATAAGATAAAAACAAATGAAGAAATTCGCCATTTGACGAATTTCTTCTGTTTTATTGCCTTGTGTTTTGAACAAACCAGACCACTCGTCGTACCATGATACGACTTCGGGGAACACCCCTACGGGTCTGGTTTGTCCAATCTGTGCTATTTTCCGTCCACCCCAACAGAAGGCACACGGTATTACCGTGTGCCTTCTGTTTATGATGGTTTATATTTATTCATGATTTTTACTGCACACTTTACGCCGTCTACCGCGGCACTCATAATGCCGCCTGCATATCCTGCACCTTCGCCTGCGGGCATAAGACCTTCTACGCTCCCAGAAATGAAATCATCATTTCGCAAAATTCTTACAGGTGCAGAGGTTCTTGTCTCTACTCCTGTTAGGATAGTATCACGATTTGCAAAGCCGTGAATCTTTTTGTCAAATTCTCTGAAACTGCGTTTTAAGAATGAGTTAAAATGCGGGGTGAACAGATTATTTAAATCAGCAAATTCAAAACAGCCTGTAACGCTGGGAGAAACTTTGCCTAAAAAGGTGGTTTTAACCCCGTCTATATAGTCGCCAAGAGTCTGTACGGGAGCAGAGTAGTTGCTACCACCTAAAGAATATGCACGTCTTTCTAAGTCACGTTGAAACTCTATTGCATCCATTGGGTTTTTACCAAAATCTTTTTCTGTTACGTTTATACAAATAGCGCTATTGGAATTTTTGTTATCTCTTGCGCGATTGCTCATACCATTCACAACAACCATACCCTCTTCTGAACTTGCGGTAACAATTGTTCCGCCCGGGCACATACAAAAGCTGTAGCAACCAATGTTGTTTTCACGGCAGGAAACTTTATAGCTTGCAGCGCCAAGTGATGGATGTCCTGCAAAATCACCATATAGAGCCTCGTCAATATCCCTTTGCAGATGTTCTGCACGAACACCCACAGAAAAGGTCTTAGCTATCATTTTAAGACCTTTTTTATAGAGCATTTCATAGGTATCTCTTGCACTGTGACCTATTGCAAAAACGCAAATCTGACAGGGGAGCTGGTTGCCATCAGAAAGTGAGAGTGACGTTATTCGAGAATTGGTTATATTTATATCACAAACTGCAGTATTAAATAAAATTGCACCACCTAATGCGATGATTTCTTCTCTTATTGATTTTACAACTGATTTTAAAATATCTGTGCCTATATGGGGTAGTGATGAGTATAGAATATCTTCAGGAGCACCGTGATTTACAAAATCCTGTAATATTCCGTCAA
Source organism: Clostridia bacterium (assembly GCA_017415145.1). GTDB lineage: Bacteria > Bacillota > Clostridia > UBA1381 > UBA9506 > Congzhengia. The sequence continues at coordinate 92,684 of JAFQJE010000007.1, read as the reverse complement.
TTAAGGGGTCCCCGTTTCTGCAGGTCAGCTTTCCGTCAGAAAATGTTCCTGCACCGCCTTCACCGAACTGAACGTTTGTATTAGTATCAAGCTCGCCTGTTGCCCAGAAATGCTCAATTTTTTTTGTTCGTTCATCAACTTTCGCACCTCGTTCAATAACAATGGGACGATAGCCCTGTCTTGCCAAGGTGAGTGCACAAAACATTCCGCAGGGACCAAAACCCACAATGACAGGTCTGTGCAGGAGTGTTTCTGTGCCGAAAACGATGGGGTCTTCCTCTTTTATTTCAACTTGTACAACGTTGTCGCTGGTTGTAACTTTTTTATTGGTTTCAATTAGAACAGAATATATAAAATCAACCTGCTTGTGCCGTGCGTCAACTGATTTTCTTAAAATTTTACGTGAAATCACATCGGAATTTGACAAACCTAATTGATTTTGAGCAACACAAAAAACTTCGTCTTGTGACGAAGTTATAGATAATTTTAAGTTGCTTACTTTGTAATGCATAATAGCACCTCACACAAATTCACACAAGACCGTATTGGAAAGACGCAAACCCTCGGGGGTAAACCGCAGGAAATCTCCGCCCTTTTCAAGGAGTCCCAGGTCTAAATATTTTTTTATAGGTTCGTTAAATTCAAAATAAAAGGTTGAGCCAAATCTAGATTCAAAATCCTTTGCAGATACACCTTTGGTTTTCCTCAGACCTAAAAACATGAATTCGCTCATCTTGTCACGGATAGACAATCCCGTTACGTCATATTTCTTTAGAGGAGACGCGATGTATTCATCTAAATCGGTTGTATTGGTGTAACGCTGATTGTTGTAATAAGAGTGTGCCGCACATCCGCAACCGATATATTCTGTACAATCCCAGTATTTTAGGTTGTGGCGGGATTCAAACCCTGAGCGTGCAAAATTTGAGATTTCGTACTGGTGGTAGCCTGATTTTTCAAGCATATCACAGGCCACATCATACATCTGCACCTCTGCATCTTCCGAGGGAAGATAGAGCTGTCTTGTACGTACTCGTTCAAAGAGAGGTGTTCCCTCTTCTAAAATAAGACTGTAGCAGGAAATGTGATTAACCCCCGCTGAAAACGCCTTGATAAGCGTATCACGAAGAGTTTCTGTCGTCTGGTTGGGTAGACCGAACATAATATCTAAGCTTATATTTTTAAAGCCTGCAAATTTTGCGTCAACCGCACAGGAAATGGCGTCATTTGACGAGTGAATTCTGCCGATTGTTGCAAGCTCAGTGTCGTTAAAGGACTGTACACCGATGCTTAAGCGATTTACACCTGCAGTACGAAGAGCTTTTAGCTTTTCTAAATTACAGGTACCGGGGTTACATTCCATAGTAATCTCAGCATCGTCTGCCACATCAAAATAACGGAAGATGTTTTCCATTAAAAATTCAAGTCCCTGAGTTGTAAGTGACGTAGGCGTACCGCCGCCGATGTACACAGTGTCAACTGCCTCGCCACGGTAGATTTTCATTTCCTCTGTCAGCGCAGACAAATAAGCTGCCTTTTTATGATAGCAGTCAGAAAAGGACACAAAATCACAATATTCGCATTTTTTTATACAAAAGGGAATGTGAATATATAGCCCTCGCAAAACCTTCACCTACTCGTCTAATTTAAGTACTGACATAAATGCCTCCTGAGGTACTTCCACAGAACCTACCTGACGCATTCGTTTCTTGCCTTCTTTCTGCTTTTCAAGAAGCTTTTTTTTACGTGTTATATCACCGCCGTAGCACTTGGCAAGTACGTCTTTTCTCATAGCTTTTACTGTTTCTCTTGCAATGACCTTCGTGCCGATTGCCGCCTGAATGGGAATTTCAAAAAGCTGACGGGGAATACTTTCTTTTAATTTTTCGGCGATTTTCCTGCCTCTTGTGTAGGCCTTGGTTGAATGGACGATGAAGGAAAGAGCATCCACCATTTCTCCGTTTAAGAGTATATCGAGTTTTACAAGCTGAGATTTTTTATATCCTGCAAGCTCATAGTCAAATGATGCATAGCCTTTGGATTTTGACTTTAATGCATCAAAAAAATCATAAATTATTTCATTAAGAGGAAGCTCGTAGTGAAGCTGTGCACGTGTTGAATCTATATAAGTTGTATTTTTATAAACACCGCGGCGATCCTGACAAAGCTCCATTATATTTCCGATAAATTCTGTGGGACACATAATGTCAGCATTAACCACAGGCTCTTCCATATATTCTATTTCACTGCCGTCGGGAAGATTTGAGGGGTTAGAAATCTCCACCATCTCTCCGTTTGTTTTCATAACCTTATAAATAACACCGGGGGCAGTTGTGACAAGATCCAGATTATATTCACGCTCGAGTCGTTCCTGAATGATTTCCATGTGTAAAAGTCCTAAAAATCCGCAACGGAAACCAAAGCCTAAAGCCACAGATGTTTCAGGCTCGTAAGAAAGAGATGCATCATTTAACTGGAGTTTAGCCAAAGCGTCACGCAAATCTCCGTATTTTGCACCATCTGCAGGGTACACACCGCAGTAAACCATGGGGTTTACCTGTTTGTAACCAGGCAGAGCCTTGGGTGCTTTTCTGTTTGCAAGAGTGATTGTATCACCCACACGGGTATCAGATACGCTCTTGATTGCAGCGGTCAAATATCCTACCTCGCCTGCTGAAACCTTATTGCTCTTTAAAAAGCCTAAGGGGTTTAGATATCCTACTTCCACAACGTCAAATTCTGCACCTGTTGCCATTAAGTGAATTTTATCCCCGGGTTTTACCGAGCCGTCAAATACACGGAAGTATATGATTACACCCTTATATGCGTCGTACACACTGTCAAAAATCAATGCCTTTAGGGGTGCAGTTTCGTCGCCCTTGGGTTCAGGAATAATCTGCACAATCTGCTCTAAAACAGACTCAATATTAATTCCATTCTTAGCAGAAATCTGAGGGGCGTCCTCAGCCGGAATGCCGATTACGTTTTCGATTTCTTCAATTACCATCTCAGGGTGTGCGGCAGGCAAATCAATTTTGTTGATTACAGGCATAATCTCTAAGTTGTGGTCAAGTGCAAGGTAAGTGTTAGCTAAAGTCTGTGCCTCAATACCTTGAGATGCGTCAACAACCAAGATTGCACCTTCACAAGCAGCCAAAGAACGTGAAACCTCGTAGTTAAAATCTACGTGTCCCGGTGTATCTATTAAGTTGAGCACATATTCTTCGCCGTCGGAGGCTTTGTACAAAAGCCTTACCGCACGGGCTTTGATAGTGATACCACGTTCACGCTCAAGGTCCATATTATCCAAAACCTGGCTTTCCATTTCACGCTCGGTCATAGTGCCTGTCTTTTCTAGAAGACGGTCAGCAAGGGTGGACTTGCCGTGGTCGATATGTGCAATTATAGAAAAATTTCTGATGTTTTTTTTGTCCATTTATTTCTCCGTTATTTTACAACAATGTTTACTAATTTTCCGGGTACGCAAATAACTTTGAGAACTTGCTTACCCTCAATTAAAGCGACAATTTTTTCATTTTCCAATGCCACACGCTCCATTTCTTCTCTTGAAATGTCAGCAGGAATCATAATCTTGTCTTTAACCTTGCCGTTAATCTGTGCAACGATTTCAACTGTGTCATCAACACATTTTGCCTCATCATACTTGGGCCAGTCTGTTTCGTTTAAGCAACCGCCAAAGTTTGCACGTTCCCACATTTCTTCTGTTAAGTGGGGAGCAGCGGGGTTTAAGAGTGTGATAAATGTTTTTAACTCACCGCGTGTGATTGAACCTTTTTTGTAAATGTCGTTGATTAACGCCATTAAAGCTGCAATCGCTGTATTAAACTTCATTTTATCGTAGTCTTCTGTAACCTTTTTGATAGTTTTGTGCATAGCCTTTTCAAAGTCAGTACTGTAACCTTCTTCATCTGTTAAGATGTCCTGTAAGTTCCACACACGTTCGATAAAGCGGAAGCAACCCTTAACGCCGTTGATTGACCAGGGTGTTGACTGGTCGAATGCGCCGATAAACATTTCGTAGGTTCTGAAAGTATCAGCACCGAAATCTTCTACCATATCATCAGGATTTACTACGTTTCCACGTGATTTTGACATTTTTTCGCCGTTTTCGCCTAAAATCATACCGTGTGAGGTACGCTTAGCATAAGGTTCAGGAGTTGATACTACACCGATATCATATAAGAATTTGTGCCAGAAACGTGAATACAACAGGTGGAGTGTTGTATGCTCCATACCGCCGTTGTACCAGTCTACGGGCAACCAGTAGTTAAGCTTTTCTGTTGCGGCAATAGCAGAATCATTTTCAGGGTCAATGTATCTTAAGAAATACCATGATGAACCTGCCCACTGAGGCATTGTATCGGTTTCACGTTGTGCCTTGCCACCACAGCAGGGACAGGTTGTATTAACCCAGTCTGTCATTTTAGCTAAAGGTGATTCGCCGTTTTCACCAGGTTCAAAGTTATCTGTTTCGGGCAATGTCAAAGGAAGCTCTGATTCGGGAACGGGAACCCAACCGCACTTTTCACAGTAGATGAGCGGAATAGGTTCGCCCCAGTATCTCTGACGTGAGAATACCCAGTCACGGAGCTTGTAGTTAACCTTTTTCTTGCCGATGCCACGCTCTTCTAAGTAGGCAATCATTTTAGCAATAGCGTCTTTAACTTCCAAACCGTTTAAGAATTCAGAGTTTATCATTTTGCCTGAATAAATATCAGTAAAAGCAGCTTCCTGTACGTTTTCTCCGCCTGCAACAACCTCAATGATGGGGAGATTGAATTTCTTTGCAAACTCCCAGTCGCGGTCATCGTGTGCAGGAACAGCCATAATAGCACCTGTACCATAGCTTGTTAATACATAGTCTGAAATAAATAGGGGAATTTCTTTGTTGTTTACGGGGTTAACTGCAGAAAGACCTTGAAGTTTTACGCCTGTCTTTTCTTTTGAAAGCTCAGTTCTTTCAAATTCGGACTTCTTAGCAGCCTCAACCTGATATGCACGAACCTCATCGATGTTTTCGATTTTGTCGGCAAATTTTGTGAGTAACTCGTGCTCGGGTGATACAACCATATATGTTGCACCAAATAGTGTGTCTGCACGTGTTGTGTAAACAGTTAATGTATAATCAATGCCTGAAAGCTTAAAGTCAACCTCTGCACCTTCAGATTTTCCGATCCAGTTTTTCTGCTGAATTTTAACCTTTTCGATGTAGTCTAACTCTTCTAAGTCAGAGATAAGACGTTCAGCATATTCTGTAATCTTTAACATCCACTGACTCTTGTTTTTTTGTACAACCTCGCTGCCGCAACGCTCACAAACGCCGTTTACAACTTCCTCGTTAGCTAAACCTACCTTACAGCTTGTGCACCAGTTAATGGGCATTTCCTGCTTGTAGGCAAGACCGCGCTTAAATAACTGCAGGAAAATCCACTGAGTCCACTTGTAGTAACGCTCGTCTGTTGTGGAAACTTCCTTGGTCCAGTCAAAAGAAAAACCAATACTCTTAAGCTGACGCTTGAAGTTAGCGATATTGTTTTCTGTAACTATTTTAGGATGAATTTTATTCTTTATAGCAAAGTTTTCAGTAGGCAGACCAAATGCGTCCCAACCCATGGGGTAGAGAACATTGTAGCCCTCTAATCTCTTTTTGCGTGCAATGATATCCAAAGCAGTGTAGCTTCTGGGATGACCTACGTGCAAACCCTGACCTGAGGGGTAGGGAAATTCTACAAGACCGTAAAACTTAGGTTTTGTGAAATCGTCACTAGCTTTAAATGTATTCTCTTTATACCATTTTTCCTGCCATTTTTTCTCGATTTGTTTATAATTGTATTCCATGATGAACCTCCGTTGTTATTCTGCTGTTATTGCATTTATGTCAATACTTTGTGCATCGTTCCAGAGCTTGTCAAGTCCGTAGAACTCACGCATTTCTTTGTAAAAGATATGAATTATAACATCGCCGTAGTCGAGTAACATCCACTCGTTTCCGCCCTTACCTTCTTTTGCGATTGGATGGATACCTTCCTTTGCGAACTCGTCTTCAACGTTATCTGCTAATGCTTTTACCTGAGTAGAAGACCCTGCTGAGCAAATTATAAAATAATCTGCAAGTATTGTAAGGTCTGAAACCTTGAGTAGCTTTACGTCTGCCGCTTTCTTTTTATCTAAAACCTTAACGGCTAAAGCCGCTTTTTCAAATGCATTTTCCTGATCCAAAATATTTTCCTCCTTGCGAAGTTTTTCTCTTATATATTTTTCAGCATCTATCGTTTGATTATGCAGTATGTGTCCGCGTCTGTTTGTGTGGGAAATCGTAAGTCCGAAACCATAAAGCAGGGCACGGTCTAAATCTTTAAAACACAACTGGCGAAGTTCTGCCAAACCCTCAAATTCTTTTCTGTTTGGTTCAACAATATCTGCAAGATAGAGGATTTTTTCCATTGTAGTCATTCGCTCACGCCCTAAGGTGTGGTAACGGATTGCATCTAAAATCTCAGTATCTGTTATTCCGAAATCACGCTCTGCCATATATGCACCAAGTTCTGCATGGAGCAGACCTAATTCTTTTTCCTTGACTTCGTCTAGAGGTATTCCGTACTCTTTGCACATTTCAAGCTGTGTGGTGTGGGGAATCTGCTTTGCACAATCGTGAAGTAGTGCTGCTATTTCAGTTTTTTCAACATTTGCTCCGAAAATTTCTGCCATTTTCACTGCAGTTTCCACAACGCCCAATGAGTGGGAATAGCGGTGGTCAGTTAAAAGCTCGCCTAATTTTTCTTTCATCTGTTCTTTAGTCATAACGACTCCTTAGGGTATAGATTGTTTTTTGCTATATATTCCAAAACTCCGTCAGGCAGGTCTTTTTCGCAGAAAGTACCTTGGGGAATTTGTTCTCGTAACTCTGTTGAGGACAAATCATAAGAAAAATCCTCTATAAAAAATACTGATGGCACAGGCTCGTCACCGGAAAACTTTTTGTAATAGTCTTCTTTTTCCACGCCTGGGCGCGCCACCACGATAAAATGACACATTGTCAGCAATTCCCTGTAATTTTTCCACAGGGGTAAATCGCGGAATGAATCAGCACCAATAATAAAGTAAATTTCACAATCGGGGAATTCGTGCTTAAAATGGTCTACGGTTTTGTAGGAGTAATTTGGTTCTTCGTTCTTTATATCAAAATCCGAAACGTAAAATTCTTTAACACCTTTGATTGCCAACTTGACCATTTCGTAGCGGTGGATTTTGTCGGTCTTTTTTTTGTCTTGCTTGTGAGGGGGATTCCCTGCAGGAATAAAAATGATTCGGGACAAACCAAAATCACCCAAAACCTTTTTGGCAAGCTCTATATGTCCTGAGTGTGGCGGGTCAAACGTTCCGCCGAAAAGACCGATTTTATCCATAGTGCCTCCTGTTATTTTATAACAATTGTTCGTTTTTTCTCATCGTCTGAACGGCGGTAGAGAACAACTTTAGAACCGATAGTCTGTACAGGTATCGCCTCTAGGATGTCTGATAACTCATCGCTTGCTTCGCGGGCAGAAAGTTCACAGTTTTCCAAAACGTGAATTTTTATCAGTTCACGTGCCGTTAGGGCATCAGACAGTTGCTTGATTAAGTTAGGTGAAATTCCCTCTTTTCCAATCTGAAAAATAGCGGGAACTTTGTTTGCCAGTGAACGCAGATATGCACGTTGTTTGCCTGTTATATTTTCTTTTGTTACCATAATTTATGCCTCTTTAAAAAATCAAAAATTTAAAATGCCGAAATTACATTCAGCCTATTCTATAATATTATACATTGTTATAAGTAAAAAGTCAATCGAACTTGAGAAAAAATAAGCAGAAAAATGTTGATTTTTCAGATAGCTAATGATAGAATAAAATAGCAGTAAAATGTGCGGGAGGTTATTATGGGTTTTGTTCATTTACACGTACATACAGAGTTCAGCTTTTTGGACGGCGCGTGCCGAATCCATGGGCTTGTTTCTCGTGCAAAGGAACTTGGAATGACAGCACTTGCCATCACTGACCACGGCAATATGTGCGGTGTAATTGATTTTTATAAAGAGTGTAATGCACAGGGGATTAAACCCTTAATTGGTTGTGAGGTTTATGTTGCTGCCCGTGATCTGAGCGAAAAATCCCATGATAACGGAAACACTACCCACCATCTTGTTTTAATTGCAAAGGACAATGAGGGTTACAAAAACCTGACCAAAATTGTGTCAAAAGGTTGGATGGACGGCTTTTATTATAAACCAAGAGTGGATTACTCTGTAATAGAGCAGTACCACGAGGGACTTATCTGTATGTCTGCATGTCTTGCGGGCGAAATTCCTCGGGCAATACTGGCAGACGAAGACGCCCACGCACGAGCTTTAGTCGAAAAATACCACGCACTTTTTGGAGAAGATTTTTATTTAGAAATACAGAATCACGCAATCCCCGAGCAGAAAAAAGCAAATGCAGGCATAATCCGCCTTGCAAATGAATATAACATTGGTCTTGTTGCCACAAATGACGTTCACTATATCGAAAAAGATGATGCAAAATATCAGGATTTATTGATGTGCATTCAGACGAACCGAAAGGTGAGTGATACCGACCGAATGGCGTTTGAAACAGATGAATTTTACTTAAAGAGCGAAGAAGAAATGAATGAGCTTTTCGGAGCAATTCCGGAGACTATATCCAATACAGAAAAAATCGCGGAAAAGTGTAATGTTACATTTGAGTTTGGAGTTTTAAAACTTCCCCAGTACGATGTACCTGATGGAATGACATCTTATGAGTACTTAAAACAACTTTGCGAAGAGGGATTGACTCGCCGCTATGGAGAAAATCGTGAGGCGAAGGAACGCCTTGATTTTGAACTTGATGTAATCCGCAGTATGGGATATGTTGATTACTTCTTAATAGTGTGGGATTTTATAAAATACGCAAAAGACAACGGGATTCCCGTAGGCCCCGGAAGAGGCTCTGCTGCGGGCAGTATTGTCAGCTATTGCTTAGAAATCACAAACATTGACCCCATACGTTATGGTCTTATTTTTGAGCGGTTTTTAAACCCTGAACGTGTGTCTATGCCTGATATTGATGTTGACTTCTGTAACGAAGACAGACAGAGAGTTATAGATTATGTTGTGGAAAAGTACGGAAGAGAAAGAGTATGCCAGATTATAACCTTTAACAAAATGAAGGCAAAGAACGCAATTCGTGATGTGGGCAGAGTCTTGGATGTGTCATATGCCGACACAGACTCCATTGCCAAAATGATACCCTTTGACCTGAAAATGACCATACAAAAGGCATTAGAATTAAATCCTGACATGAGGGCGAGATATGAAACTGACGCTATTGCAAAAGAACTTATCGATGACGCTATAAAGCTGGAGGGGCTTATCCGTAATGCGGGTACGCACGCAGCAGGTGTAGTTATAGCGAAAGAACCTGTAACGGAATATCTTCCTTTGCAAAAAAATGATGATGTTGTAATTACTCAGTTCCCTAAGGACACAGTCGAGGAACTCGGTCTTTTGAAGATGGACTTTTTAGGTCTTCGCAATCTTGGGATTATTAAAGATGCATTAAATATTATAAAGGCTTCAACAGGCGAGGATATTGACATAGATGCAATCAGCCTTTCAGAACCCGGTGTTTATGAAATGATAGGCAGGGGCGAAACAGAAGGTGTTTTCCAGCTTGAAAGTGCCGGAATGAAGCAGTTTATGAAAGAATTAAAGCCTGAGAGTATAGAAGATATAATTGCGGGAATTTCTCTTTACCGCCCCGGCCCTATGGACCAGATTCCGCGATATGTTGCCAATAAGGAAAACCCTGAGAAAGTTAAATATAAACACGAAATTTTAGAGCCTATACTAAACGTAACCTACGGCTGTATGGTGTATCAGGAGCAGGTTATGGAGATTGTGCGAAAGATGGGCGGCTATTCTTTGGGCAGGGCAGATCTTGTTCGCCGTGCAATGAGTAAGAAAAAAGAAGATGTAATGATAGCAGAACGCAAAAACTTTATTCATGGCATTACAGATGATGATGGTAATGTGATTGTTGACGGTGCTGTCCGTCGCGGTGTGGCAGAAAACGTTGCTGATGCCATATTTGATGAAATGATGGATTTTGCGCAGTATGCATTCAACAAATCTCACGCTGCTGCCTATGCTTTTGTGACATATCAGACCGCATACCTAAAGCATTTTTATCCTGCTCAGTATATGGCGGCACTTCTTTCTTCAGTTTTGGATAGTCCTGAAAAGGTGGCAAAGTACTCAGCCGAGGCTACCCGTATGGGTATTAAAATATTGCCCCCTGATATAAACAAGAGTGTTACAGGTTTTGCAGTGCAGTCGGGTGATGTAAGATTTGGACTTGCAGTTATAAAGAATGTAGGTGTTGGCTGTGTCGACGGGTTAGTTGCAGAACGTGAGAAAAACGGTGAATATAAATCATATAAAGACTTTGCAAAAAGAACAATAAAGCTTGGCGTTACCAAGCGTGTTCACGAGTATTTGATAAAAGCAGGAGCTTTTGATTCTCTGGGCGAGAAGCGCTCGTATCTGCTTTCAGAATTTGAAAGTATAATTGATTCATATTCTGATGATTTAAAGAGAAATATTGAAGGACAGATAAATCTTTTTGGTAATGATGAGGATGTATTCTTAGATAGTCGCACGCCCAAAGATTTACCTGAGCTTTCCCCAAAAGAACTTTTAAAATACGAAAAAGAGAGTATCGGGTACTATATCTCAGGTCACCCATTAAATGAATATTCTAGAGAAATTGCGGATATTTCCACAATGACCTTTGCAGATTTAATTGATGATGAAGAATCAGCAGGGCTCTATGACGGAATGCCTGTAACGGTATGTGTGCTTGTATCAGCCATTAAAACAAAGATAACAAAGAGCAATAAAATGATGGCTTTTATCACTGCCGAGGACTTAACAGGTCAGGCAGAGATTATTGTTTTTCCCACTGTGTTTGACCGTGCAAGAAAGTATCTGACGGAAGACACAGCGTTGATTGTTTCAGGTAAACTGAGTTTTCGCGAAGATGAAGAACCGAAAATTCTCTGCGACAACGTAGAACCATTGGTACACGGAGCAAAGGTTGAAAAAATAGAAATTCCTAAAGTTTCAAAGGAATTAAAGGCAGAGAAAAAACTGTTTTTAAAAATCTGCATAGGAAAAGAGTTTTTAGTAGAACGGATAAAACCAATACTTTCAAAGTATTCAGGGAATATCCCTGTATATATTCACTATGCAGAGAACAAAAAGACAGTTATAGCACCAAAGAATCTTTGGGTAGAAAAAAATGATGAATTAATGTCAGAACTCACCAAAACACTTGGTGCAGAATGTGTAGTATTAAAATAGACGAAGGAGATCTAAGTGAATAAAAAATTAAAAGGAAATATTATTTTACTGATTACGGCAATCATCTGGGGCATGTCCTTTGTTGCTCAAAGTGTGGGTATGGAATATATCGGTCCCAATACATTTATGGGCATCAGAACCCTAATGGGTGGTATGGTGCTGCTTCCTGTGATATTTATTCTTGATAAGACCAAGAAAAGGCAGGGCACATACAAAAAAACCGACATGAAAAAGCTCTTAAGATACGGAGTTTTGTGCGGTGTGTTTTTGTGCGTGGCACAGACTCTTCAGACTTATGGTTTGCAGTACACCACAACGGCAAAAAGCGGTTTTTTGACGGCTCTGTACATAATATTTGTAGCAATTATCGGGATTTTTGTGGGCAAAAAGATTACAGGAAAAATGGTCATAGGAATACTGACTGCCATTTTGGGAATGTATTTTTTGTGCCTTTTCGGTGAAAGTGTTTCATATAATCTTGGTGATGGTTTGACAGTTCTTTGTGCGGTATTTTTTGCAGGGCAGATATTGTGCATTGATAAAATTGTATCAGAGGTTGACGGACTAAAGCTTTCCTGTACGCAGTTTCTGGTGGCAGGCACAATAAATGCAATTTTAATGTTCATACTTGAAACACCTGATATGGAAAGCATTTTATCCTGTACAACGGCACTTCTTTACTCAGGTGTTATGTCCTGTGGCGTTGCGTACACTCTGCAGGTTATAGGACAGAGGTACGCAGAACCAACCTCTGCATCAATTATTATGTCATTGGAGTCAGTGTTTGCGGCAATCTCAGGATGGATAATTCTACATGAAGCCATGAGCATCTCTCAGATTGCAGGATGTGTACTTATGTTTGTAGCAATTGTGTTGGTTCAGTTGCCTGAAAAAATTAGAAAATAGAATAAATGAATAAATCACACAGAAGTTTCTGTGTGATTTATTGCATACTAAGGCTCTCAAAAAAAGATGCAGAATAAACAAACCGAACCCGCAGGGGTGAGCCCCGAATGCTCGCCGCACTATGCTCCATTCGCTATATTTCTGTAAAACAGAAATAGTTGGCTCGTTACGCTACTGCGTCTCTCTCAAAAAATGGTCAATAACCATTTTTTGAAAAAGGAAAAGCTACGGAGCGTTAAGGATTCGCGTTATGCGAATCTGATTAGCGGAGTATGATTTTCCGCACGCCGAGTGGTTCGGTTTGTTTGAGTTCAAAACATAAATAAAAAGGCACTCGGAAAACCGAGTGCCTTCGTTTTTTTAAAAATGTTGTTGTTTTGAACGTTTATGCACTTTTTTTGAAGCCGTCTTACACAACACCCTGTGCCATCATTGTCTCTGCAACCTTGATAAAGCCTGCAATATTGGCGCCTGCTACGAAGTCGCCTGCTTTTCCGTATTTAGCTGCAGCTTCACTTGTGTTTTTGTAGATGTTTTTCATAATACTGCAGAGTTTTTCGTCAACTTCTTCAAATGTCCAGCTGTAACGCATTGAGTTCTGGCTCATCTCTAAAGCTGATGTAGCAACACCGCCTGCATTAGCAGCTTTTGCAGGTCCAAAGAGTAAACCATTTGACTGGAATGTTGCAATAGCTTCAGGTGTTGAGGGCATATTAGCACCTTCAGCCACACAGTAGCAGCCATTAGCAACGAGAATTTTCGCTGATTCTTCATTTACTTCGTTCTGTGTAGCACAGGGGAGAGCGATGTCGCACTTAACTGTCCAGATATTTGCACAACCCTCATGGTATTCTGCTTCAGGATGTGTATTTACGTATTCCTTAATTCTTTTTCTTTCTACTTCCTTAATCTGCTTAACAGCAGCAAGGTCTATGCCGTTTTTGTCGTAAACATAGCCGTTTGAGTCAGACATTGCAACAACTCTAGCTCCCATCTGCGTTGCCTTTTCACAAGCGTAAATTGCAACGTTGCCTGAACCTGAGATTACAACTGTTGCACCCTCGAAAGATTTGCCGGCGTCTGCCAACATTTCTTTTGTAAAGTAGCAAAGGCCATAGCCTGTAGCTTCCTTACGAGCAAGAGAGCCGCCGTATGTCAAGCCTTTTCCTGTAAGTACGCCTGTGTATTCATCACGGAGACGCTTGTACTGACCATAGAGGAAACCGATTTCTCTTGCACCTACGCCGATGTCACCCGCAGGAACGTCAGTGTCTGCACCGATATATTTTGCAAGCTCTGTCATAAAGCTCTGACAGAAACGCATAACCTCGTTGTCGCTCTTGCCCTTGGGGTCAAAGTCAGAACCACCCTTACCACCGCCGATAGGAAGACTTGTAAGTGAGTTTTTGAAAATCTGCTCAAAACCTAAGAATTTAATAATACCAAGGTTTACGGAAGGGTGGAAACGAAGACCGCCCTTATAGGGACCGATAGCACTGTTGAACTGTACACGAAAACCGCGGTTTACCTGAACGTTGCCGTTGTCATCAATCCACGGAACTCTGAATATGATAGTACGCTCGGGCTCAACTAATCTTTCGATTAAGTTTGCCTTTTCGTACTGAGGATTTGCTTCAATAACGGGTTCTAATGATTCTAAAACCTCTCTTACTGCCTGATGGAATTCAGGTTCAGAAGGATTTCTTCTGATGACTGTTTCCATTACATCGTTTAAATACTGTGAATTAAACATTTAATCACCGCTTTCTGAAAAAATAACAACAAATATTATATCAAACACAAAAAAATAAGTCAATACGTTTTATCTGCTTTATGGCTACCGAGAATTTATCGAGAATTGTTTTGTGAAGACGCCCCTTCAAGTCCCAATTGACTAAAAACTAAAAAATACAGACCACCCCTGTAAAACATCGTAAAAAGGTGATAGCGACAGCGAATCGTCGAGAGGGCGCTTGCAACCGAACAGATGAGCCGAGTGTGGCTTTTTACGAAAAAGGAGGAACAAAAGAAGCGAGTGACTGATTTTTTTGTATAAAAAATCGGAACAAGCGAAACTTGTTCCGACGTGGAGCTGGTGATCGGACTTGAACCGACGATCTGCTGATTACGAATCAGCTGCTCTACCGACTGAGCCACACCAGCACTTTTAAATTACTGGTACATTATACTATAAAAGTGCGGGCAATGTCAATAAAATCTTTTTTGAACGTTTTTTGAATAAGGCTTAAAAATCCTTGACAGACAAGTTTTTTAACTGTTACAATAATACGTACAAATAAAATGAAATGGAGCTATTTATGGAGCGTACAAAACTGGCAGAGAGAATTCTGCCCTCATATACAAAAGGCGAAGAAATTTTTAATATGACATCACACATTGTAGGCGGTGCACTGGGGGTTGTGGCGCTGGTACTTTGTGTTGTTTTTGCGGCAGTACGTGGAAACGTATACGGCGTTGTGTCAGGTGCAATTTACGGCGCAACCATGATAGTTTTATACACCATGTCAAGCATTTATCACGGATTACGCCCTCACCTTACGGCAAAAAAAGTATTTCAGGTTATAGACCACTGTTCTATATTTTTGCTGATTGCAGGTACATATACACCAATTTCTTTATGCTCTTTACGGGAGTATTCTCCTGTTCTTGGTTGGACAATATTTGGAGTTATCTGGGGGCTGGCCGCTTTAGGGATTGTTCTTAATTCCATTGATTTGAAAAAATACAGCGTATTTTCCATGATATGCTATCTCGGTATGGGCTGGTGCATTATAGTTGCGGCAAAACCTGCGTGGCAGGCGGTAGGTGCTTTTGGTATGAATATGATTTTGGCAGGCGGTATTCTTTATTCCATAGGTGCTATATTCTACGCCTTCGGCAGTAAGAAGAAATATATCCATTCTGTATTTCACATTTTTGTAGTATTGGCAAGTATTGTTCATTTTCTTGCTATATTGCTTTTTGTTATGTAGGAGGAGATTATGAATTACGCGGTTGTCGACACAGGCTCAAATACAATACGTATGTCCGTTTATCAATGGGAAAACGATACTCTGTGCGAACTTTACACCGAGGCGGTTTTTGCAAATCTTGCAGGTCATATTGAGGATAACGCACTAACTGATGCAGGAATTGACGCGTGCTGTGATGCTATACTTCATCACAAAAATATTGCACAGGAGTATGGAGCAGAGTTTCATGTTTTTGCAACAGCTGCTATAAGAAATGCGAAAAACTGTTCGTATATAACAGAAAAAGTAAAGGAAAAGACGGGTGTTGCTCTGGAAGTGCTCTCGGGTACAGACGAGGCGGAATTGAGTTTTTTAGGAGCTATTGAGGATTTCTGCGTCAAATCAGGAGTTATGGCTGATGTGGGCGGAGGCTCTTCTGAGATAATACTTTTTGAAAACGGAAAAACCATAGCCACACAATCCATTCCTTTGGGGTCTTTAAAGGCATATAAAAACTTTGTAGCAGGAGAAATTCCCACAAAAGAGGAAACAGATGCTATTAAATCAGAAATTTTAGAATATATTAAAAGTAATGAAGCTCTTCATAGCGTAAGGGCGGATTGCCTGTGTCTGGTGGGCGGAGGAGTAAGGGCAGCTAAAAAACTTTCAAAGCTTGTTTTAAATAGTGAAAGCTTAAGTGTTGTTGGCGTGGAATGCATGCTTGATACATTCATTTCCGACGAAGCTTCTATTTCTCTTTTTGAAAAAGCTGTTCCTAAAAGAAAGTATACAATCTGCCCGGGACTTGCCATATACTCGGCAATCGGCAGATATTTTGGTGCAGATAAAATATATGTAAGTGACAAGGGAATTAAAGAGGGCTATGTAAAAAAATACTTAGTTCATCAAATTTAATACTATTGTTATTGTTTTTTAATATATTGATGGTAGAATTATAGTAGAGAAATACGCACGAAAGAAGGTATTGATATGAAAAGATTTTTAAGCGTATCTTTAATAGCACTCCTTTCGGTTATTATTCTTCTGTCAGGATGTACATTTTTGGGAGGGCGTGACGCGTCATTAGAGGACACGGCTTCTGTATATTATATTGAGGGCAATGGCTCAGCCCTGGTGGAAGCTATTGTAACATTGCCCGATTCATCCAAGAAGACTCAGGTAAAGTACCTGATTGAACAGCTGCTCAATCCTCCTAAGGGAAAATTAAGTCCCCTATGCGACGGAACGCAGCTTAATTCCGTAACCATTAAGGACGAAATTGCAGTTGTTGATTTTTCTGATGAATTTGAAGAATTTGACGAATTAAGAAATGCCTTAGCACCTGCTGCAGTGGCAAAAACCTTGTGCTCACTTGATTTTATTTCAGGTGTAAGCATCTTGGTTGACGGCATGGAGGCAATGGGTAGTGACGGGAAACCTTTAGGTGTCATTATGGAAAGTGACGTAGTAGGCGAGGGCAAGGCAGAAAGCACAAAAGCAAAGGTGTTACTGTATTTTGCAAACGACATGGGTGACGGACTTTCATCTGAATCCCGAGAGGTTGAAGTGGCAGCAGCCAGCACAGTAGAAAAAGCAATCGTTGAAGAACTTATAAAGGGTCCTAAAAACGCAGGAAGCATAGGTATTATACCTACAGAAACCAAAGTGATTTCCGTAGAAACAAAGAATGGCGTTTGCTTTGTCAACCTGTCAAAAGAATTTGTAAATAAATATCAGGGCGGCACAGCAGGAGAAACACTGACAGTATATTCGGTTGTAAATTCATTGACAGAATTGGGCACGATTGATTCCGTGCAATTCCTGATTGAGGGCGAAAAACGTGATGAATTTGTTCATATGGTAATCAATGAGCCGATAATGCGTGATGCAAGTATAATTAAGAAATGATAAAAAGCACCCAACGGGTGCTTTTTTAATTGACAAGTTGGATATACTAATGATATAATACAATAGAATGGTTATGTTTGGAAAAATGCATATTTTGGAGGAATTCTAATGAACAGAACATATGTAAGGGACATTAAAAACAATATAGGCGAAGTTGTTAAAGTACAGGGCTTCGTTGAAAATTTCCGTAATTCAAGAGCGATGGCATTTATCGTGCTAAAAGACATTACAGGAAAAATTCAGGTAACAATAGAAAAAGAACAGCATCCTGAAATGGAGGCAGCGTTAGATATCTTAACAGGCGACTCCGTTATTACAGTAGTTGGTAAGGTTATAGAAAACGAATACGTTAAGATGGGTGGTATTGAGATTCTTCCCGATGAGCTTTTTGTAGAAAGTGTGGCAGATGCTCTTCCCATCACAAGAAAAGAAATTCCTGCAACAAAGAAAAAGCAGGCAGTTGAGCGTTCTTCGATCGACCAGAGAATTGATTTCCGCTGGATAGATTTGCGAACAGACGAAAATCAGCTTATGTTCAAGGTGCAGACAGCGTTCGTTGCTGCAATGCGTGAATTTTTATTGGGCAAGGAATTTATCGAAATTCACTCTCCTAAATTAATCGGTGCAGCATCCGAGAGTGGTTCCGATGTTTTTGAGGTTAAGTATTTTGATAGGAACGCATATTTAGCACAGAGCCCTCAGTTCTATAAGCAGATGGCTATGGCAAGCGGATTTGAAAAAATCTTTGAAGTTGGTCCAGTTTTTCGTGCAGAAAAATCCTTCACCAGCAAACATACAACAGAATTCACAGGTTTTGACCTTGAGTTCAGCTATATTGAAGACTATCGTGATGTAATGCAACTAGAAGCAGAGCTTTTGACCTATGCATTGGAAAAGGTAGCAGACAAATACGGCAAAGAAATCGAAGAAATGTTCGGTATCCCAGTAGTTGTTCCGAAGCTTCCTTTCCCTGTTGTAACACTCGCAGAATTATATGATGGTTTAGAAAAGGAATTTGGTTACACTGTTCCCGATTCTGAAAAGGGAGATCTTTCTACAGAAGCAGAGAAGTTAAGCTTTGAGTGGGTTAAAAAGCACTATGACCACGAATTTTTATTCGTAACAGATTTTGACGCTGAAAAAAGAGCCTTTTATCACATGAGAGACGAACACGGTACACCTATGGGCTATGACCTTATCTGGCGTGGTGTTGAAATCACGACAGGTGCTCAGCGTGAACACAGATACGATATACTCGCGAAACAAGCAGAAGAAAAGGGTTTAGCAAAGGATGTAGAATTTTATCTTGAGTTCTTCCGCTATGGTTGCCCTCCTCACGGCGGCTTTGGTATCGGTGTGGACAGAATGACAATGCTTCTTTTAGGCTTACACATCAAGGATGCAATGTTTATCTTCCGCGGACCTAACAGATTAAATCCGTAATATGAGTGAATAATATCCCAAATATGGGGCAAAAATATTATTGACAAAGATATATCCTTTTGTTATAATTATCATGATATTAAATATGGAGACTCGGCTTTTTTGGAAAGTCTTTCAGGGAGTATGCGTCATGGACTGAGAGCGCATTAAGATGAGTAGTAAGTGCGGGAACACTCCATAGTGAACCTAGCTTAATAAAAAAGTGGATGCATTTTGTATCAAAGCGGGTGGCACCGCGGGTAATTTTTAGTTTACTCGTCCCGGGAATATTCTTAAAGAGTATTCCCGGGATTTTTATTTTGTAAAATAATCAGGAGGTATGATTATGTATAGAACACTATTCTGTAACGACATCTGTGACAAACATATCGGTCAGACCGTTCAGCTTGCGGGCTGGGTTGACGTTGTGCGTGACCACGGTGGCGTTATATTTATTGACCTTCGTGACTACACCGGTGTTACACAGGTTGTTATTCATGATGAGAGCTTTTTAGCAAACGTAAACCGCGAAACTGTTATTTCTGTTTCCGGTAAAGTCGAAAAGCGTGACCCCGACACAGTAAATGAAAAAATTGCAACAGGTGAGGTTGAGCTTGTTGCAGAATCCTTACAGGTATTGGGCAAGAGCCAGAATATGCTCCCCTTTGAAGTAAGAGCATCAAGACAAAGCAAGGATGAGCTTCGCTTAAAGTACCGTTACCTTGATTTACGTAATCCCAAAAACCACGAAAATCTGGTTATCCGTTCAAAGATAATCCGTCATCTTCGTAACAAAATGGAAGAAAAGAACTTCCTTGATATGCAGACTCCTATCCTTACAGCATCATCACCCGAAGGTGCAAGAGACTTCTTGGTTCCCAGCCGTAAGCATCCGGGCAAGTTCTATGCACTTCCTCAGGCACCTCAGCAGTTCAAACAGCTTCTCATGGTGTCAGGTTTTGACAGATACTTCCAGGTGGCACCGTGCTTTCGTGATGAAGATGCGAGAGCTGACCGTTCACCCGGTGAATTCTATCAGTTAGATTTTGAAATGGCATTTGCAACACAGGACGAAGTTTTGGAAGTTTGTGAAGACGTAATCTACGACACATTCAAGACATTTTCAAATAAAAAAATCACAGAAAAGCCTTTCCGCCGTATCACATACGCAGAATCAATGATGAAGTACGGCTCAGATAAGCCTGACCTTCGTAACCCGCTTATTATCTGTGATTTGACAGAATTTTTCTCTGATGTTGAGTTCCCTGCATTCCGCGGAAAACCTGTTCGTGGTATTGTTGCTGACTGTCAGGGTAAATCAAAGAAATTCTTTGAAGATTCATTAAAGTTTGCAACCTCTGCTGAAGTAGGCCTTGGCGGTCTTGGTTATATAACATTAAAGGACGGTGTATTCGCTGGTCCTATTGCCAAGTTCTTAACAGATGCGAAGAAAGAAGAAATTATAAAAATCACAGGCGTTAAAGAGGGAGAAACTCTGTTCTTTATCTGTGACGACAAGAAAAACGACACAGAGAAAAAGGCTGGCCATATCCGTAGCTGGCTTGCGAAACCCGAACAGCTCGATTTAATCCGTGACGACGCTTTTGAGTTCTGCTTTGTAGTTGATTTTCCGATGTATGAAAATGACGAAGAAACAGGCGAAACAATTTTTACACACAACCCCTTCTCAATGCCTCAGGGGGGAATGGATGCCCTCCTTACAAAAGACCCCGAAGAGGTGCTTGCTTACCAGTACGACCTTGTATGTAACGGTATTGAGTTGGCATCAGGTGCGGTTCGTAACCACGATATTGATATAATGAAGAAAGCATTTGAGATTGCAGGCTATTCAGAAGATGAATTAAAAGCACGCTTTAATGCTTTGTATACAGCATTCCAGTATGGTGCTCCGCCCCACGCCGGTATGGCACCGGGTATTGACCGTATGGTAATGCTATTGACAGACGAAGAAAAAATCTTAGACGTTATTGCATTCCCCTTAAACGGAAACGCTCAGGATGTAATGCTTGGTGCTCCCAGCTTTGTTACAAAACAGCAGTTAGAAGACGTTCATCTTTTGGGTAACGGCGCTGTTTTTGCAAATGCAGGCTCAGGCGTAGCCACAGCAAGCAAAGCTCAGGGTAAGCGTTCAACATTTTCAAATGCGCAGCAGCTTAACCAGTTAGAGTTAACTGATGAAGAAGAAACAGTTATGCAGGGAATTTTTGCATCAATGAAAGATGATGAAGCTGCATTAAAGAATATAGATACAGAAAATGTAGAAGAAATGGTACACGTTATGCCTATGACAAATGTACTGCGTGAAGATGAAAGAAAGCAGCCATTTACAAGAGATTCTCTTCTCGAGGGTGCGCCTGAACGCAGTGAAGACAGCTGGGTTGTTCCCAGACTTGTAAAGTGAGGTGTGTTTGATGAAATACTATATAAAAGAATTAAATAAGGGCGGCAACATTGCTGTTGATGATACAATTTTGGTAAAAGATACAGAGGCTACAGCTGGTTCACGTATCTTAGAAGGCTTTAAACCACTTTTTAGTGCAGAAGCAGTAGAAAGGCTTGAAAAAAACGGCTACACAATTTCAGGAAAGACACACGTTGGCGAGTTTGGTCTTGACCTTTTGGGCGAGTTTTCATACTACGCTGAAAAGTGCGAGACATTGAAAGGTGCCGCAGCAGAATTGGTAGCAGCAGGCGAAGTTAAGGTGGCGCTTGGCGTTGATATGAACGGTACAACAAGAAGAGCAGCAGCAGTATCAGGTGTTGACTTTTTAAAGCCTACCTACGGCACAGTTTCACGTTATGGCGTAATTTCCTGTGCAGCATCAGGCGAGCAGGTTGGTGTTTATGCAAAAGATGCTTTGGGTATTGCTGAGATTATGAACGTTATCGCAGGCCACGATGAAAAAGACGGCACAAGCTTAAAAGAAAAAGTGGCATATGATATTGAAGACGTAAAAGGTAAAAAAGTTTGTATCGTAAAAGAACTTTTAGAAAAGGCAGACGAAGAAACGAAGAAAAAGGTTTTAGCTTTTGCGGATTCATTAAAGTCTTCAGGCGTAATTGTTGAAGAAATTTCAGCCGACTTCTTTGATATCGCAAACACAGCGTGGCAGATTTTGATGTGTGCTGAAACATGTAATAACGTATCACGTTATGATGGTGTAAAATTTGGTCACCGTGCCAAAGAGTTCAAAAACATCGACGAATTATATGTAAACTCAAGAACAGAGGGATTTAATTTCTTGACAAAAGCAGTTATTCTTTATGGTTCTGACGTATTATCTAAGAATCGTTATAAAGACTGCTACGATAAATCCTTGAGAATACGCAGAATTGTTTCAGAAAAATTTGCAAAGCTG
Source organism: Clostridia bacterium (assembly GCA_017415145.1). Taxonomy (GTDB): domain Bacteria; phylum Bacillota; class Clostridia; order UBA1381; family UBA9506; genus Congzhengia. The sequence goes on along the minus strand of JAFQJE010000007.1, from coordinate 70,677 downwards.
ATGAATGAGTATGATGCAGTTCTTTTACCTGCTTGCTCAAAAACTGAATATAAAGCATACGACATAAAAGATGCATTCAACAAAGTGTATTCTGAGAGCGTATTCACATCAGTTGCAAACCTTATTGGTACACCCGCACTTGTTTCTTGCGGTGTTCAGCTTATGGGTAAGGCGTTTTCTGAAGGTACACTTCTAAGCCTTGCTGCAAGCGTTGAAAAGGAGGGCAAATAATTATGAACTACGAAATAGTTATCGGTCTTGAAACCCACGTTGAGTTAGAAACAAAGTCAAAGATTTTCTGCTCCTGTGGCGGACATTCAGAAGCGAATGAGCCTAATGACTGTGTATGCCCTGCCTGCAGCGGTATGCCCGGTATGCTTCCCGTTATGAACAAGCGTGTAGTAGAATTGGCAGTAACAGCAGGTCTTATGCTTAACTGTAACATCAACAGATACACAACATTTGACAAGAAGAATTATTATTATCCCGACCTTCCATGTGCATACCAGATTACACAGCTTAATCACCCCATCTGCACAGACGGTTGCGTGACATTAAATACTTCAAAAGGCAAGCGTGATATCCGCATCAAGCAGATTCACATGGAAGAAGATGCAGGTAAACTTGTTCACGGCGGAAAATCAAGCTTTGTAGACTTTAACCGTACAAGTGTTCCATTGATTGAGATTGTTACACAGCCTGATTTTCACAGTGCAGAAGAGGTTGTATTATACCTTAACAAATTAAAGTCAATGTTCCGTTCAGGTGGTATTTCTGAATGTGAAGAAGGTGCTATGCGTTGTGACGTAAACATTTCTGTTCGTCCTGAGGGAAGCACAGAGTATGGTGTTCGTACCGAAATCAAGAATATGAGCTCTTTTGAAGCAATTGAGAAGGCAATTCAGTATGAGGCACAACGTCATATTGACGCAATTGAATTTGAAACAGAAGAGCTTGTTCAGGAAACAAGAAGATTTGATGATGCATCAGGCAAAACCTTTGCAATGCGTAACAAGGAAACAGAAGCGGACTACCGTTATTTCCCCGATGCAAACCTTATGCCTATTGTAATCGACGATGAGTGGTTAGAAAAGATCAAATCTGAAATGCCCGAAGCAGTGGACGAAAAGGCTGAAGACTATAAGCAAGCCGGTATTTCTGACAAAGAAATCGATATGCTTATTTCAAACAACAAGATAAGCAAGCTCTTAGATGATACTGTGGCTTTAGGATGTAACGCAAAAGATGCTGCAACCTGGATATTAACAGACTGTGCAGGTGTACTGCGTAAAGACGGAAAAACTTTAGCAGACCTTACAATTACAGCTGAAAAACTTGCTGCAATTATCAAGATGGTAGCTTCAGGCGACATCAACCGTGTTGCAGGCAAGAAAGTTCTTATCGCAGTTATCGAGCAGGATGTTGACCCTGTTGAATTTTGTAAGGCACAAGGTCTTGACCGTAAGGTTGACACATCTGCGATTGAGGCAATTATTGCACAGAAGATAGCAGAAAATCCTCAGGCGGTTGCAGACTTTAAGGCTGGTAAGGAAAAGGCAAAGCAGGCGCTCTTCGGTGCTTGTATGAAAGAATTAAAAGGTGCAGGCGATCCTGCAATCATAAAAGAAATATTGGATAAAAAGTTGGAAAATTCTTAGCAAAATGCGGCGGGAGTAAGTTATTACTCCCGCTGTGTTATAGGTGAAGATATGAAGAAAATTTTGTTAGTTTTGGTAGGCGGCACTATTTGTACAGAAGTGAATGATGAAGGCATTTTATCAGTCAGTGAAAAAGCAGGAGTGCAGCTTGTAGAAAATTTTAAGAAATCTGATTCTCGCTATTGCGATTGCGTAGAATTTAATATGACAGAAAACCTTTGCATATTGAGTGAGAACCTGACTGTTTATAAGTGGAACAGGGTGCTTGACACTTACAAAAAACACATAAAAAATGACAACTATGATGGTGTGTTATTTGCACACGGGACAGACACGTTAGCGTATTCCGCTGCACTTTTTTCACAGATTTTAGCAGATACTGATATTCCCGTTTTTTTAGTTTCAGCTCAGGCCCGTCTTGAACTGCCCAAAACAAATGGTAATGCGAACTTTCGTGCAGCGGTTGAATGTATATGTCAGGGTATTGTCCCCAATGTATATGTGGCGTACAAAAATATATCTGACGGCAGAATGCTTTTGCATATTGCCTCAAGACTTGAACAATGTAAAAACTATACAGAGGATTTACACAGTGTAGGCGCTATAGATATTACAAATATCAATAGCGAAAAAATAAACGAGATTTCCCGCGTGTTCCCGCGTGAGAAGGTAAGAGTGATGATAGATAAAGACAAGCTTACCTTAAAAGACTCCGTCCTGATGATAACCCCTTATGTGGGTATAAACTATGGGGCATACGATTACAAAAGATTTTCTGCCATTTTGCACGGCACATATCATTCAGGTACTGCCTGTGTTGAAGAAAAGACCTCAGAGCGCTCAATTCTTTATTTGATAGATAAGTGCTCAGCGTTGGGCGTTGACTGCTTTTTTGCACCGTCCAAGGACTATGGTGAAATTTATCACACAGTCAGTGATATCTCTAAATTTAGGACAGAAAATGGCAAAAGAATCGGTTTTTTATATGGTATGACAAACGAAGCGGCGTATGCAAAGCTTTTAGTTGCGTACTCATATTTTGATGATAAAGAAAGCTTAAAAGAATATATTCACACAGAATGCAATTTTGAATATTTTGACAGGTGATAAAATGACAGAAAAGATATATTTAAATGATTCATACTGCAAAGAATTTTCAGCGACTGTTGTGTCGTGTGGAAAGAAAGATAATTTATATGAAATTATCCTTGATAAAACCGCGTTTTTTCCCGAAGGTGGTGGTCAAAGTGCAGATTGTGGCACAATTGACGGGAACACCGTAACTGATGTTCAGGAAAAGAACGGTGTTGTAGTTCATACAACAGATAAAGAAATTCCCGTTGGTAAAGAGGTTGAGTGTGCTATTGACTGGGAACTGAGATTTTCCAGAATGCAGAGTCACTCTGGAGAGCATATAGTGTCGGGTGTAGCGCATACACTTTTTGATTGTACCAATGTAGGCTTTCATATGAGTGATACACTTATGACAGTCGACCTTGACAAGGCACTTTCAGCAGAGGATATAGCACGTATTGAGTTGTTATCAAATCAGGCTATTTATAAAAATCTCGAAATTAAAGCAATATATCCTACAAAGGAAGAACTTGAAAACCTTGATTTTCGCAGTAAAATAGAGCTTTCCGATGATGCGAGAATTGTCATAATAGGCGATATTGACACCTGTGCCTGTTGTGCACCGCACGTTGCCCGTACGGGAGAAATCGGCATAATCAAAATAGTGAATGCGTATTCCTACAAGCAGGGCACGAGAATTGAAATGCTTGCAGGTATCAATGCACTTTCAGACTACGCTTCTCTTAATTTAGCCAATAAAGAGCTTATGGGACTACTTTCTGCATCAAGATTTTCCGTAAATGACGCAGTAGTAAAGCAAAATGAACAGTTGTTATCACTGAAAACTCAAAATGCACAGATGTCAAAACGTCTGGCACTTTTAGAGCTTGAGCCTGTAAATGTAGGGGATAGCGTTTATGCAATAACTAAAAACCTCACATACGATGAATTAAGACATTGTGCGAACTCCTTGCAGGAGCAAGGAGCAAAAACTTGCATTTTACTGTCAGAAGCAGAGGAAGGCTACTTGTATGTTGTGGCAAGTAAAGAGCGAGACGTAAGAGAAATAGTAAAAGAATTGAATGCAAAATTTTCAGGAAAAGGCGGCGGAAAGCCTGACTACGCTCAGGGGAAACTCATAGGTGATGTGGAAGAATTAAAAAAAGCAATGGAAGAAAAATTGAAAAAATAAAATCTCCCCTTTGGGGAGATTTTATTTTTTATCTGTTCTGCCTGCTAAATAATCTAAAGAAACGTTATAAAGGTCTGTAATCTTTTAATCGCTGTGCCAAAATGTTTTTCATAATCCACCGCCAACGATTGTTCTTGACAATTTTATTATAATATCTTATGGCTATAAACAAATTCAAATCGTAATTCGTCAGGGTTTACAGGAACCGCAGGGTTTATATCCCTTTTGTATTAACTCTTTTCTTGTTCCCCGAAATTCTTCTTTGTTTGTAGCTTTCATAGATGTTACGCCCGAGCAGTGCGGAAGGTGGAATTTGTCTGATGCAATATTTATGACAAAGTCGTATTCACCTAGGTTTTGGGAAAAGTCTTCCTTATAAGCCTCATCAAGTCGGTTATTTCCTGTTTTGTAGTCAATCAAAACTCCGGGTTCACGATTAAAACAGTAAATGTTAAAGGAAATTCCCGCACCCTTGTCTTCTACAGATAATGCCTCCATAATGACACCGGATGCTAATAGGTTGTCACCCTCGTAGACTGGTGTTACACGATAAAGAACATGATTGTTGGTTTCTTTTACATAGTCCGCCACCATGTTTTCAAAGGGTAGCATACCTTGAGTGTTCATAGACCGTGTGCCTGTGATTAAGTTGCACTCATTGGCATTTTCCCCTGTTAATTGAAAACCGATTAAATGACATCGGTTATAAAGATATTTACCGTCTACAAAATCATACTTTGCAGTCTGCCATCCTGTGGGCTTTATAGAACCTATGCTTTGACGCTTTTCTGTTGGCATAATATCATGACCGATTGATGCAATACACTCGCCGCATCGTCCCAAGAAATCTAAAGGGGAGTATTCTTCGTATGATGTGTAATCTTTTTGGCTTATTGTAAGGTTTGGAATGTTGCCATTTAATGCAACGTAGGGTTTTCCAGAATATTCAGGCAATGTATCTAAAGAGTAGTATTCTAAGGTTTTTTGCACGCTCAGATTTTTCATGGGTGTACAGGACACCAGCGATATACACAAAGCACTGCAAAGCAATACTGATAAAATTCGTTTCATTTATTTCCTCCTGTAATGGCTGAGTGTAATTTTTTCGTGGGATGAACCACGAAAATCTTCCGTTGACAAAAGCTTGTAGTTGTTTAAATCAATAGTAAATGTTAAGTCCTTGGGATATAACCTGTTCCAGTTAAAAAGATAAATCTCATCAGGAACGCAGTCGGGCAAATCTAATTCTGCAAAATAAACATCTCCTAAACCTTCCGTTGCCTCTGGAAATAAATCTTTAGAATATGCGTTGATGTAGAGCTTTGGTGCAAGATTTTTTATTCTTTTTATTACCTCTTCATCACGGCTCAGTCTGCGGTTGTTAAATGACATTCCGCCTGAAGTATCCGTGCAAACTATCAATACCATAATAATCACCCATATATATTGTATCACATTTTTTTCGGTTGAGTATATTTTTTTTCAAAAATGTTGACAAATCGGTGTATTTGTGGTATTATGACAATAATTTCATACAAAAAAGCGTTGACGGAGAGTGCTCTATCACGAAACCTTTGAGAGAATTGGCGGTTGGTGCGAGTCAATAAGGCAGACGACAGAGTTGTAGCTCCTGAGCTGAAAGGAAGAAAGCATCTTTGCAAGTAGACCCTTTCCGAGAAGGCTGCGTTAGTGCATAGGGCGTGTTAGCGTCTGAAGTGGTGTATTTACACAATTTGAGTGGTACCGCGGGAAATATCTCGTCTCAAAGAATATCTCTTTGGGGCGTTTTTTAATGTAAGCGACAGCAAGCTTTATTCGTCCCGTGATGAAAGGAATTGATAAAATGGATGAACAGATGACAGGCCTTGACTTAAAAATCGGTGAAGTTGCCTCACGTATTCGTGAGCTTCGTCACATTGAGGGCATCTCAAAAGAAACAATGGCAAAATTGACGGGCGTTAGCGTTTCCGAGTATGCTGCCTGTGAAGCGGGCGACCACGACCTAAGTTTTGCCTTTATTTACAGATGTGCCCTTGCTTTTCACGTCAACGTTACTGATATTATTGAAGGTAGCAGTCCTAAACTTAAACACTACACAGTTACACGTGCAGGACAGGGTGCGGTTATCCAGAAGGCACACGGTATGGTTTACCATGGTCTTGCAGGGGATTTTCGTGACAGAGTTTCAGAGCCTCTTTACGTTCAGTGTAAATATGATGCTGATGCAGAAAGAAAAGCAATAGAACTTACTGCCCACAATGGTCAGGAATTGGATATTGTCATTTCAGGTCAGATGAAAATTCAAATAGGTAGCCACACAGAAGTTTTAGGACCTGGCGACTCTATCTATTACGACTCATCAACACCTCACGGTATGATTGCCGTAGGGGGACAAGATATGGAGTTTTATGCTATTGTTTTGGCAGGCGGCAAGGGTGAAGCGGCAATTGATGAGAAAAAGCATCCCAACAAGGGTAAGGTTGTTCGCGTTCACAGAAAGCCTGGCAGACTCTACCATAATTTCATTGACACAACAGTTGATGAAAATGGTCGTCTTACAGCAATTGACTTTAAAAATACAGAAAAATTCAACTTCGCATTCGATATTATTGATGCAATTGCAGACAAAGAGCCTGAAAGACTAGCGCTCTTACACGTTGCAAATGACAAGTCAGAAAAGAGATTTACATTTAATGACTTAAAACGTGAGTCTGCAAGATATGCAAACTACTTTGAATCATTGGGTATTAAACGTGGTGACAAGGTTATGCTTGTTCTCCGCCGTAACTACCAGTTCTGGATATCACTCTTAGCACTTCACAAGATTGGTGCAGTTGCAATCCCTGCTTCAAACCTCTTAAAGGCTCATGACTACAAGTACCGCTTTGAAGCGGCAGAAGTAAGTGCAATAATCTGCAGTGCTCAGGGCGTAATGTGTGAAGAGGCAGACGAGGGCGCAAAGGGTATTGATACCTTAAAGCACAAGCTTATTGCAAATGGTGAGCGCACTGGCTGGAGAAATCTTGACGAAGAGGTTAAGAGATTTTCTGATGTATATGAGCGACGCGAAGATGCTCCCTGTGGTGGCGATGATATGCTTATGTACTTCACATCAGGTACAACAGGCAATCCCAAAATGGCACTTCACAGCTATAAATATCCCTTGGGACATTTCCACACAGCGAACTACTGGCACTGCGTTGACCCCGAAGGTCTGCACCTTACAATCTCAGACTCAGGCTGGGCAAAAGCTGCCTGGGGTAAGATTTATGGTCAGTGGTTATGTGAGGCAGCAATATTCGTATATGATTTTGACAAGTTTGATGCGGCAGACATATTACCTATGTTTGCAAAATACAAAATCACAACCTTCTGTGCACCGCCGACCATGTATCGTATGCTCATAAAAGAGGACATTACAAAGTACGATATGTCATCAGTTCAGCACACAACAACGGCAGGCGAGGCACTTAATCCTGAAGTATTCCGTCAGATTGAGTCACAATTGGGACTCCGTATTATGGAAGGCTTCGGTCAGACAGAAACCACCTGCGTAATCGGTCACCTTTGCGGCGATACATTTAAACTTGGTGCTATGGGTAAACCTGTTCCACTTTATGATGTAGATTTGGTTGATGCTGACGGCAATCCTGTTAAAACAGGTGAAAACGGTGAAATTGTTATCCGTACAGACAAAAAAGTTCCCTGCGGATTATTTAAGGGTTACTATAAAGACGAAGAAAAAACAAAATCGGTTTGGCATGATGGAATGTACCATACAGGCGATGTTGCCTATCGTGATGAGGATGGATTCTATTACTATGTAGGTAGAGTTGATGACGTTATCAAGTCATCAGGCTACAGAATCGGACCTTTCGAAATTGAAAGTGTTATTATGGAGCTTCCTTACGTTGTGGAATGTGGCGTGTCTGCAGCACCTGACCCTGTTCGTGGACAGGTTGTTAAGGCAAGTATTGTGCTTACCAAGGATACCATGCCTTCAGAGGAATTAAAGAAAGAAATTCAGACCTATGTAAAAGAGCACACGGCTCCTTACAAATATCCCAGAATTGTTGAGTTCCGTGATGAACTTCCAAAAACAACAAGCGGTAAAATTATAAGAAATAAGCTTTAATAAATAAAAAGGTGTGTCGCAATGCGACACACCTTTTTATTGCTTTATTAGATATCTTCCTGACTAAGCATTGGAATATCGTTGTCTGTTAAGACTTTTTCTGTTTTTGCTTCATCGTCTGCTTTTAGTACCATCAGGGCTTTTCCTTCTGTTCTGCCTAAGAATGCATACATATATTCAATACTGATCTCGGCATTTTTCAAAATAGAAAGGACAGAAGCCAGTCCGCCTGCACGGTCATCCAAGAAAACTGCAACAACGTCGGTAATTTTTGCGATAACTCCGATATCATTTAGTGCCTTTTTTGCTTTTTCAGCATCATTTACGATAACACGGAGAACGCCATAGTCAGCCGCTTCGGCCAGAGAAAGAGCACGCAAGTTAATATCTGCTTTTGACAGAGCATCAATAATTGCCTCAAGTCTTCCGAATTTGTTCTCAACAAAGATAGAAAGCTGTTTAATAAACATAGTGGTTCTTCCTTTCTTATTTTAATTTTCTTTTATCAATTACACGTTTTGCTTTACCCTCTGAACGCTCAATGGATTTGGGATTAACCAAACAAACCTTAGGACCAATACCGAGAGTTGAACGCAATTTGTCTGAAATTGACTTTTCAACTGCCGCAATCTTTTTGATTGAGCCGTCTGAAAATAATTCCTCGCTCATCTCAACGTTAACTAAGAATGTGTCTGTGTTGTTTTCGCGATCGACAACAATCTGATAGTTAGGTGTAACTGTTTCTCCTACCTTTAAGAGAACCTCCTCAATCTGTGAGGGGAATACATTTACGCCACGGATAATGAGCATATCATCAGTTCTGCCCTGAGGCTTTCTCATTCTTACAAATGTTCTGCCACACTTACATTTTTCGTAAGTGAGGGAGCAAATATCCCTTGTTCTGTAACGGATAAGGGGGAAACCTTCTTTTGTGATTGTTGTAAATACAAGCTCTCCCCATTCGCCTTCAGGAAGAACCTCTCCTGTGTCGGGGTCGATAATTTCAGGGATGAAGTGGTCCTCGTTTACGTGCATACCGCACTGATATTCACACTCAAAAGACACACCCGGTCCCATGATTTCAGAAAGACCATAGATATCGTAAGCTTTAAGGTTTAATTTTTCTTCAATCTGTGCTCTCATTTCTTCTGTCCAGGGCTCAGCTCCGAAGATGCCGACCTTTAATTTAAGCTGGTCTTTTAACCCCATTTCTTCAATTGCTTCCCCCAGATACATAGCGTATGAGGGAGTACAGCAAAGGACAGTTGAACCAAAGTCAATCATTGTCTGTATCTGTCTTTGTGTATTACCTGCAGAAATCGGAATAGCCGTAGCACCCAATCTTACTGCACCGTCGTGAGCACCAAAACCGCCTGTAAACAAACCTAAGCCGTAGCCAACATGAACAAAATCGTTTTCGTCACAACCGATTGCGGCGAGCATTCTTGCAAAGCAGTCCGCCCACATACCTAAATCGTTGTCGGTGTAGCCTACAACAATTTGCTTTCCTGTTGTGCCAGAAGATGCGTGAACTCGTTTTATATCCTTCATGGGTACTGCAAAAAGACCATAGGGGTAATAATCACGGAGGTCCTGCTTGTATGAGAAGGGGAGCTTATGTAAGTCCTCTACGCCTTTGATATCAGAAGGTTTTAAACCCGTTTCGTCCATTCTCTTGCGGAAAAGCTTAACGGACTCATACATTCTTTTTACCTGAGCGCAAAGACGCTCGCTTTGAAGTTGTTTTAATTCTTCGCGAGGCATTGCTTCATATTTTTCCTGCCACATTTTCATTTTTTTCACCTCGAATTAAATGTTGTACCCCAAACTAAATGCCTTTAAGTTGACATCCAAAAACTTTTCAGGAACAGTAGATTTAATTGTTTCTATCCATTTATCATATGCAATGTCTGTACTTTTTGCCATAACGCCTATTAAAACTACATTTACGGCTTTGATGTTTCCGGCATCACGCGCAAGTGAAAGTGCATCAATTACCTTTATATCAGCTTTTTCGGCGATTTTTTCTGCAATGTTTTCAGGGTATTCCGCCGCACCTGTAATTACGGGCATAGGGTCAATTCTCTGGCCATTTACAATGATTTTTCCACCCTTTTTCAAGTAAGGGAGAGCACGATAAGCTTCTAATAACTCAAATGCTAAGATGATGTCTGCTTCACCACGGTCAATGATGGGTGAAAAAACTTCATTGCCATATTTAACGTATGTAACAACGCTGCCACCACGTTGACTCATTCCGTGAACTTCTGAAACTTTAACATCGTAGCCTTCGTTGATTACTGTATTTCCTAAAATTCTGCTGGCAAGTAACGTTCCCTGACCGCCTACACCAACTATCATAATGTTTTTAGTAGCCATCACTATTCCTCCTTTTCTATCGCGCCAAAGGGACAAACGTTAATACAGAGTCCGCAACCGTTACACTGTGTTGCATCAATTATAACATGACCATCCTTAACTGTGATTGCAGGACATCCCAACCTCATACACATTTTACAGTTTTTACATTTATCAGAAATTGTGCAATGACCTGTGTATTTTACACCTTTGAGTAACGCACAGGGACGAGTTGCGATAATAACGGAGGGTTCATTACGATTAACTTCTTGCTTAACCACTTTTTCAAAATTCTTAACATCAAAGGGGTCAGCTACCACAACATGGTCAATACCTACCGCCTGACAAAGCTTTAAAAGATCAACCTGCTTTGTATCCTCGCCGCGGATTGTTTTTCCTGTTGTGGGGTTATCCTGATGACCTGTCATACCGGTAATTGAGTTATCTAAGATTATTACGGTGTTGTTGCCTTTGTTATAAACAATATCAATAAGACCTGTAATACCTGAGTGCATGAATGTTGAGTCACCGATAACGGAAACTAACTTTTTGTTAAATTCTGCACCTCTTGCCTTTGCCATACCGTGAGCGGCTGAAACTGATGCTCCCATACAGATTGTAGTATCAACTGACTGCAAGGGTGCAACTGCACCGAGTGTATAACAACCGATGTCGCCTGATACAACAAGTCCGAGCTTTTTGAGTACATAGAATGTTCCTCTGTGGGGACATCCTGCACACATAACAGGAGGACGAACGGGAATTGCCTCGCTGATTTCGGCACACTCAGGAGCTGATTCCCCTAAGATTGCCGACTTAATCATTGCAGGTGTGTATTCGCCTAAAAGGGTAAATACATCCTTGCCAATGCAATTGATTCCCAAAGATTTCAAGTGATTTTCAATTACAGGGTCTAATTCTTCTACAACATATACTTTGTCGTATTTTTTTGCAAAGTCGAGGATTTTCTTCACAGGCATGGGATAAACCATACCAAGCTTTAAGTAGTCAACCGCATCGCCTAAAGCTTCTTTTGCATACATATATGCGATGCCTGCTGAAACTACGCCGATTTTTGAGCCGTTTTCTTCGATTTTATTAAGCTCTGTGGTTTCTGCAAATTCAGTTAAAGCTTTGATTCTGTCTTCTACTACTACGTGACGACGCACTGCATTTGCAGGCATCATAACGAACTTGCCGATATTTTTCTCATAAGGCTTTAATTTCACATCTTCGGGTTCGCACAGTTCTACCATGCTCTGTGAGTGAGAAACTCTTGTGGAAAGTCTTATAAACACGGGGGTATCGAATTTCTCAGAAAGAGTGAAAGCCATCTTTGTAAATTCCTTACACTCCGATGAGTCTGCAGGCTCTAACATCATAATTTTAGAAGCGGCAGCATAGTGACGAGAATCCTGCTCGTTTTGCGATGAGTGCATACCGGGGTCGTCTGCTACGCAAAATACAAGACCGCCATTTACGCCTGTATAGCTTACTGTAAATACAGGGTCTGCCATAACGTTTAAGCCTACGTGCTTCATACAGCTCATAGCTCTAGCACCTGCAATAGATGCACCTATTGCCACCTCACCTGCAACCTTTTCGTTAGGTGACCATTCGGCAAAGATTTCATCAAATTTAACAATTTCCTCAGTAATTTCGGTACTTGGTGTGCCGGGGTATGACGCTACCACGCCAACACCTGCTTCGTAAGCACCACGAGCTACTGCGGCATTGCCCAATAACAATTTCTTCATGGGTTTTTCCTTCCTTTGTACAATAATCAATATATAAAATTATCAGTTTATTTCGTTCTGCTGAGCTACGACACTTTCGCCACAGTAGAGTTTTCTGAGCTTAGGCTTTTCGATTTTTCCTGTGGGGTTTCTTGGGACGTCGGCAAAAATAACCTTGTGGGGACGCTTATATCTTGGCATATCAAGACAAAAGTCTAAAACGTCCTCTTCTGTTAATTCCATGCCTTCTTTTACCTGAATGATTGCGGCTGCAATTTCACCAAGTCGGCTGTCGGGAAGACCGATAACCGCTACGTCTGAAATTTTTTCGTTCTTTCTTAAGAAATCTTCAATCTGTACAGGATATAAGTTTTCACCACCTGAGATTATAACGTCTTTTTTACGGTCGACAAGATAGATAAATCCGTCTTCGTCTTCCTGTGCCATATCCCCCGTATAGAGCCAACCATCAGCTAAAACATCTGCCGTTGCTTTTTCATCTTTATAGTAACAGGTCATAACACCGGGACCAAATACTGCAAGCTCGCCAACCTCACCTTGTGCCACTTCCTGTCTGTTTTCGTCTACAATCTTTGTCTGCCAGCCGTAGCCTGCTTTACCTATTGCGCCGACTTTGTGTTCGTTTTCTATACCTAAATGCACACAACCGGGACCAATTGATTCGGACAAACCATAGTTGGTGTCGTACGCGTGGTTAGGGAAGATTTTTTTCCAGCGTTTGATTAAGCTGGGAGGAACGGGCTGAGCACCAATGTGCATCAATCTCCACTGTGCGAGCTCGTACTCTGACAAATCTATTTCACCACGATCAATAGCATCTAAAATATCCTGTGCCCACGGAACTAAAAGCCATACGATGGAGCATTTTTCCTCAGAAGCTACCTTTAAAATCCATTCGGGCTTAATGCCTTTTAACAGTACTGCCTTTCCTCCTACCATGAGGCTTCCGAACCAGTGCATTTTAGCGCCTGTATGGTAAAGAGGCGGAATACATAAAAATACGTCATCTTTTATCTGTCCGTGGTGGGATTGCTCTGTCATTGCGGCGTGGAGAAGACTTCTGTGTTTATGTAGTATGGCTTTAGGAAAGCCTGTTGTACCTGATGAGAAGTAGATTGCCGCATCGTCATCATCTGTAAGCTTAATCATCGGTGACTTTGATGAGCAGTATGATGTTAATTCATCATAGCTTTCTGCAAATGTGGGGCAGTCCTCGCCTAAGTATAACCACATTTTAACACGCTTTACACGAGCGTGAATCTGCTCGATACGTCCTGTGAACTCAGGACCAAAGATGATAACGTCTGAATCTGACAAATCAAGACAGTATTTTATCTCGTCTGCGGTGTAGCGGTAGTTTAAGGGCACAGCCATAGCCCCTGCTTTTAGTGCACCAAAGTAAATGGGCAGCCACTCTAAACAGTTCATTAAAAGGATAGCAACCTTGTCGCCGCGCTTTACACCACGGGAGAGCAAAAAGTTTGCAAAGCGGTTTGCACGCTTATTAAACTCACTCCAGGTGATTTCTTTTCTGTAAACTTCACGGGAGTTACTCTCTATAAGGGAGTATTCCTGCCATGTTTTTCTAAGCTGTGATTCATGCTTGGGGTTGATTTCCACAAGCGCTGTGTCGTTGGGATAAAAATCCGCATTTTTTTGTAAAATGTCTGTAATTGGCATTTTATTTCTTTCCTTTCAGGTGTAGCATTTGCCTTTGATATATTGTGTAAGGGGATAGGGAAAAACGATTCAGAATGAACAAACTGAACCGAAGGGATACCCGAAGGCGTACAGAAGTACGCCGAGAGGTGAAGTTTGTTCGTAGCAAAAGGCATATAATAAAGAAAAATCTGATAAGATTTTTCAACATAATAAAATTATGTCAATTTCTTGTTTTGTTCTGTTTATATTTAATTGTCGCCTTTTGCGGTCTGGACGTTTTTCACATCACCGTTTATTCACCTAATGATTTTTTTGCATCTACCATAACTTTTTTATTGTAACATGCAAACATTTCTTCAATGTTGTCTTTATCTAATTTAGGTGTAATCCATGATACTACAGGAACTAAGACTATTCCGCCCAACATTGCGATAACACCGCAGTTGATGGGTGACTGCAGTATTTCCGGGAACAGGGGTTTTGCAATCATATTTAAAATCATAATTCCGCTACCGAAAATAAAGCTTACCCAAACAGATGCTTTTGTTGTCTTTTTCCAGTATAATCCAAAGAGGAAGGGAGCCAAAAATGCACCAGCGAGTGCACCCCATGAAATACCCATCATCTGTGCAATAGCTGAAAGCGTATCTTTATTTATTGCAATAACCGCTGAAATCGCAATGAAAACAACGATTAAAATTCTCATAATAAATATCTGTTTTTTCTCGGACATGTTCTTGATTACGTGTCCTTTTAAAAAGTCAAGTGTTAAGGTTGAGCTTGATGCCAAAACTAATGAAGAAAGCGTTGACATTGATGCAGAAAGTACCAAAATGATAACTATAGCGATAAGAATGTTCGGTAAACCTTCGAGCATCGTGGGAACAATTGCATCAAATCCGCCTACAATAGAACCGTCAGCAGCAAATGAAAGTTTGTCTGTAAAGAGTCTGCCGAAACCGCCTAAAAAGTAGCAACCGCCTGCAACAACAAGGGCAAAAATTGTTGAAATAAGTGTGCCTTTGTTGATGTCCTTTTCGCTCTTTATAGCGTAGAATTTCTGCACCATCTGCGGAAGTCCCCATGTACCTAAAGAGGTCAGGATTACTACAAACATTAAGTTTAATGGGTCAGGACCAAAGAAGGAGTTGAATGCACCTGGCATCATACCCTCTGATTCAATAGCAGCAAGTCCTGCCAAAGACTCCATAAAGCCACCATTTATATTTAATACTGCAGCAATTACTGCAACTATACCGCCAAGCATAATGATTCCCTGAATGAAGTCGTTGATAGCTGTTGCCATATATCCCCCTGCGGTAACGTAAATGCCTGTTAAAATTGCCATAACAATTACACATGTAGAGTAGCTTATCTGGGGAAATGCCATTTCAAAAAGTCTTGATAAGCCGTTGTAGAGGGATGCCGTGTAAGGAATCAAAAATATGAACACTATTATTGATGCGGCAATTTTTAAAGCGGAGCTTTTAAATCTTTTGCCGAAAAATTCAGGCATTGTAGCAGTATTTAAATGCTGGGACATCAACCTTGTTCTTCTGCCTAGTATTACCCATGCCATTAAAGAACCAATGACGGCATTTCCTATACCAATCCAGGTTGATGCAATGCCGAACTTCCATCCGAACTGACCAGCATACCCTACAAAGATAACTGCAGAAAAGTAAGATGTACCATAAGCAAATGCCGTAAGCCAGGGACCTACAGAACGACCGCCTAGCACAAAACCGTTAACGTCTGTTGAGTGCTTGCGGCAGTATAGGCCTACACCTACCATTACCGCAAAGAAAAAGATTAACAATCCGATTTTTAATAACATTAAAAACCACCCTTTCTTTTGTGCGACACCGCACTTTAATTTTGGGCGGAAATAAAAAAACCCGCCCTCCTGAAAAGATTCCAGAGGACGAGAGCATTCTCGTGGTACCACCTCGGTTCACTCCTGTCTCACGGCAAGAGCCTTATCAGGTACTGACATACCTTAGTTCTGTAACGGGAACGCCCGTCGCAGCCTACTAAAAATTTCGGTGCGCAGCTCACGAAATGTATTCAGTCTATCTTAGCCATTGTCTTGCACCACCCGACAACTCTCTTGAAGCACTCGGATAAACCTACTTGTTTTCGGTCATCGCCTTTTGATGAAGTTGTAAATATTTTAGCATAAAATCATTGTAAAATCAAGAGGAATTTTGAAAAAAATTTGTACAACATAAAACGTGAGGTTATTTAACAAAAAACATTAACTTAATTTATTGACCTTTTTGAGAAAATATTATAAAATAAGTTGGTAGCAATAGACAGTGTATGGTGGACTTTATAAATTATATTTTGCTAAGTGATTTGACAAAGCTATGTGATAAGTGCTACAATAAAAGAAATTAAAGCCTAAAAGGCGGTGATGTAGTGAAGCTTTCTTTGGTCGTGCCTTGTTTTAACGAGGAGGACAATGTTGAGAAGTTCTTACAAGAGGTAAAAAACACCTTAAAAAATGATATAGATCATGAGATCGTTTTTGTTAATGACGGAAGCACAGACAATACTCATAAAGTGTTAAAGCAACTTGCAGAGGAGAACAAAAACGTGCAGGTTGTCACTTTTTCCCGAAATTTCGGAAAAGAGGCGGCAATGTATGCGGGGTTGTCGGCATCCTGCGGCGAAATGGTTTGTGTGATAGACGCAGATTTGCAACAACATCCCCAGGTTGTTCTTGAGATGCTAGAAATCCTAGACAATAATCCCGATACTGACTGTGTTACAGCGTACCAGAAAAAACGCAGAGAGGGAATCTTGATGTCAGGTATAAAATCTGTGTTTTATAAGCTCATCAATGGAATTTCTGACGTGAATTTTGTAAACGGAGCGTCGGATTTTCGCCTGATGCGGCGAACTATGGTTGAAGCGATTTTGTCGATGACGGAATACCACAGATTTTCAAAGGGAATTTTCAGTTGGGTAGGGTTTAATACAGAGTATATTCCATATGAAGCCAAAAAGCGTGAAAACGGCAAATCAAAGTGGGGCGTAAAAAAGCTGACAAAATATGCCGTTGAGGGCATTATGTCATTTTCCACAAAGCCCTTGCGGTTTGCAGCATATGTAGGCTTTGTGTCATCCCTGATATCAGTTATATATATGTTTATTGTGGTTATACAGAAAATTTTCTGGGGAATTGATGTTCCCGGTTATGCCACAATTGTAGGTTTAGTGTTGCTTTTGGGCGGGTTACAGCTTTTTTGTCTGGGAGTTTTAGGCGAATACCTTGCAAAGATGTATATACAGGTCAAAAATCGTCCTGTTTACATTGTAAAAGAACATATAAAGAGTGATGAGAATGAAAATTAATAAACATAACGAATTTATATTGTATACAGTTTTTGGCGTGGGCACGACTGTGGTAAACTTTGTGGTTTACTGGGCGATGCTCAAAGTTATGGGCGAGGGAATGTATTTAGTTGCGAATGTCTTTGCCTGGCTCGCGTCTGTAATATATGCGTTTATTACCAATAAACTGTATGTTTTTAAATCAACTGCAAAGGACATGCCTACTGTTTTAAAAGAAGCGGCACAGTTCGGTGGAGCAAGACTGATAAGCCTTGTCTTTGAAGAGGTAGGATTATTAGTGCTCTTAGGAGCAGCAAATCTTTCAGAATACACCCTTCACCTGGGCAGTATTTCTATTGACGGCACGATGCTGATAAAATTGATTTTAGCGGTATTTGTAGTTATATCCAATTATTTTTTCAGTAAATTTATAATATTCAGAAAGAGATAAAAAAAGCACCCATGGGGTGCTTTTTTAGAAAAGATATGAAAAAGATTATTAAACTCATAAAAAATGATATATTGCTTACCATTGCAGGAGTTCTGGCGTTGATTTCCTGTTTTTTTGTTCCGCCTGACATAAATTTTGCAGATTACATAAATCTGCCTGTTTTAGTGCTTTTGTTTTGCCTGATGATAGTTGTTGCAGGTGTCCGCCGTGCAGGTGTATTTGAGTTTTTAAAAGCAAACCTTTCAAAAATGGTAAGAACTGAAAAAACAATGGTCTTAATGCTTTGTATGATTTGTTTTTTTGCATCAGCGTTAATTACAAATGATGTGGCGCTAATAACCTTTGTGCCTTTTTCTCTGATGATATTAAAAAATCAAAAGCCTTCCTGTATCGTTTTTGCAGTAGTTATGGAAACTATTGCTGCAAATTTAGGAAGTTTGATCACACCTGTTGGCAATCCGCAAAATCTGTACTTGTATACTCATTATAATATGAACATTGCAGAGTTTTTCAAAATAACAACCCCTTTGGGTGCGGTTTGTCTTGCGATGATTTTGGTGTGCCTTATTTTACGAAAGAATACCTATTTGTCATCAGAAAATCAACAAAATGGAGTAACGCTTAAAAAGGGAGCAGTGGCAATTTTTAGCGGACTATTTATTTTGTGTATTTTGTCGGTGCTGAAAATAATTTCATGCTATATAACATTTGTAGTAGTTGTTATAGCTACCGTAATTTACGACAGAAAACTGCTGAGGGAAGCAGACTACATACTTTTGGTAACATTTGTGTTCTTTTTTGTTTTTGCAGGAAATGTTGCACGTATTCCTGTAATTTACGATTTTATAGTATCGGCTATGAGTGGTCGTGAGGTTTTAATGTCTGCTCTTATTTCGCAAGTGGTAAGCAACGTTCCTGCAGCAGCAATGCTTTCAGCTTTTACCGACGATGCAAAATCTTTAATCTTGGGCACAAACATCGGAGGGCTGGGTACTGTCATTGCCTCCATGGCAAGCCTTATATCTTACCGATTTATAGCGAAGGAAGAAAGCATCAGCAAAGGTCGCTATATGCTGACATTTACGGCGTATAATGTGGGAATGCTCTCCATTTTACTTGTGATTTTTAGTTAGAGCGGCTCTAAAATATGGCTGAGGAAAAACGGATACAGAATAAACGAACCGAACCCGCAGGGGTTACCCGAAGGCGTACGTGTGTACGCCGAGAGGTGAGGTTCGTTTAAGTTCAAAACATAAATTAAAAAGGCACTCCACATGGAGTGCCTTCATCTGTTTCTAGCAAAAATTTGCTCTTTGTTTTGAACGATTATGTGTCGTTTTTACCAGCCTACTCGGTTGTGTAGTTATCAAAATAACCCTGAATGAAGACAATCGGTGTACCCTTGTCGCCTGAGCCTGATGTAAGATCACAAAGTGAACCGATAAGGTCTGTTAACTGTCTGGGTGTTGTACCTTCTGATGCCATATTACCAACTAAGTTATCGTCTTTTTCTACGATTTTTTGTTTGATAGCTTCTTTTAATTCATCACCTGAAAGGTCTGCAAAATCATTATCTGCAAGGTACTTTAATTTTAATTCGTTAGGTGTACCCTCTAAGCCCTTAGTGTATGCAGGAGAAACAACAGGGTCTGCGAGCTCCCATATCTTTCCTACGGGGTCTTTAAATGCACCGTCGCCGTATACCATAACCTCAATGTTTTTGCCAGTTGCTTCAAACAATTTCTTCTGAATAGCATCTACAATAGGCTGACAGTTGCGGGGGAAGAGTTTTACAGTATCTTCGGTAGCTTTGTTTGAACCTAAAAGACCGTAAAATTCATTATAACCGCTGCCGTCTACAGGTGCGTTCATAATTTCGTCAAGTCCTAAAACGATTTCTGCACCGTTATTCTTTAATATTCTCTTTGTGCGTGCTCTTGTGTGAATATCACAGCAAAGAACATTTTTTGTATAGTTTAAAATTGCCTTGGGATTGTTGGCAAAAATCACTTCAACCTCAGCACCGCATTCTTTTATAAGTCCTTCGTAGTATTCTACATAGTCAATGCCTGTAAATCTGTGCTTTTCATATCCGAAAAGTTCACGATATTTTTCTAAAGATAAAACATCTGTATAGGGGTCAACACCCTTTTCGTCCATAGCGTCTAAGCTGATTAAATGGTTACCAACCTCGTCTGAGGGGTAAGATAACATTAAAACAATTTTCTTTGCACCTTTTGCTATACCGCGTAAGCAGATAGCAAAACGGTTACGTGAAAGAATAGGGAATATAACACCTACTGTCTCTCCCCCGAATTTTGTCTTAACGTCTTTAGCTATATTTTCAACAGATGCGTAGTTGCCCTGTGCACGACCAACGATTGCTTCTGTCATTGCAACGATGTCACGGTCGTTGAATGTGATGTTTTCCTCGCGTGCAGCTTCCAAAACAGAGGAAGTAACGATCTCTACAATGTCATCTCCTGCCTTGATAATAGGGGCTCTTACACCTCTTGATACTGTACCAATCATTCTGCTCATTTAAAACCACTCCTTTGGTTAAAAATCATTTGACGATTTATTGTACCACAAATGAATAACTTTTTCAATATTTTTTTATGTGCTTTTTAAATTTTTTTGCACTTTTTAATTTTTTGCCTCATCAAGCTTTTCTTTTATGGTTTTTAAAAAATCTGTGTCCGTTTCCTTTATATTGTAGTCAGAAATTGCATTTTTGATACGTGCTTCTGTTTCTTCTACTTCCTGATGGAAGGTGCGGGCAGACATTCTGTAAGCACCGCTGCCAAATACAATCAACTGCTCTAAGGAGTCTGAAGTGGCAACGGTTACTTTATAGTTTTTAGAAAGCTCACGAGCAGTCTTTTCGATATAGGCATCGGCAGTTTGTGCTTCTTTTGTATAAACCACCGATAAACCTCCGATACGCTCTATTTCGCCTATGTTTCCTTTTACCTTGTATGCATCGAACACAATAATAACTTCAATATCACAAAAGGCTTTGTACTGCGTCATTCTGCTAATTAAAGCTTTTCGGGCATCTTCTAAATTATCATTGGCAATGGTCTTTAGTTCATCCCACGCAAAAATAATATTGTATCCGTCAATAAGCAGGTATTCCCTATCAAAATTGCGGGGAGATTTTCCTCGATAACGCTCAGGAATTTCCTGTTTTGTTCTCATTGCTTTTTGTGGAATTTTTGTTTCTATCTTGCCGTAGGTTTTTTCAAAAATTCTAAGTAGTTCTGCATCAGTTGACGCGGTAGAAGACTGTTTTACAACAGATGCATCGGCGTTTGCCTTTTTGGGACGGAGAACACTGTCCTGGTGCATATAGTCTTTTACCTCAAACCAAGGGACAATAAAACCTGCACCATGGTCACAAAAGACTGAATCTGCGGTGTTTTCGATATCTGCATCTGCATTGTAACCTATTTCCTCAATTACTTTCTCAGGGTTCTGACAGGGGCCGTATCCGCAGAATTTTACGGACAATTTTCCGAGTCCGTGAGTATAGCTTATGATTTCCTGATGATAATCACGAATGGAACTTGCAGCAGCTTTACCTGTAAGCTTTGTCATATCTCCTCTTGTTTGTGGAAGTGAAATAGTGGCACCCATCTGGTCAAGGTCTGTCATTGCACGACCTACATTTTCTTTCGGCACTTCCAGAGAAAATTCGTAATAAGGCTCAAGCAGAAGACTCTCAGCACTCATTAATCCGTGACGTACTGCCCGATAAGTAGCTTGACGAAAATCTCCGCCCTCTGTGTGCTTTTGGTGTGCCTGACCTGTTTTGAGTGTGATTTTTATATCAGTAATGGGCGAGCCTGTTAAAACGCCTATATGTTCTTTCTCCATCAAGTGTGTCATAATAAGCCGTTGCCAGTTTTTGTCTAAAATATCTTCGCTGCAATCGGCAGCAAAATGCATTCCTGAGCCCTGGGGCAAGGGTTCTAACAGTAAGTGAACCTCCGAGTAATGACGAAGAGGTTCATAATGTCCAACGCCCTCTACAGTGTTTTTGATAGTTTCCTTATATACAATTCTGCCCCGACAAAATTCAACGTCAATGCCGAATCTGCTCTTTATCATGTGCTTTAGAACTTCAAGCTGGATTTCGCCCATGAGCTTTATCTGAATTTCCTGCAAATGCTCGTTCCATATTACGTTAAGCAGAGTTTCTTCCTGCTCAAGTGCCTTGAGTTTGGGAGCAAATGAGGCGGCATCAATGCCGGAAGGCAATATCACACGATATGTGAATATAGGCTCTACTGTAAGCTTTGCGGCGTTTTCCTCTATACCTAAGCCCTGACCTGCAAAGGTCTTTGTAAGTCCTGTGAGAGCACATACTGTGCCTGAATTGACAACGTCTGCAGTTTTGTACTTTTCACTCGAATATATGCGTATTTCATTAACCTTTTCATCGTTGATTATATCTTTTACTTTGAGTGTCCCACCGGTAATTTTGACAAAAGTGAGGCGGTTGCCCTTATCATCGGAAGAAATCTTGAAAACCTTAGCACCGAATTCTTCAGGATATGCAGGTTGTGCGGTTAGCTTGTCAAAAGATTCTAGGAAATTTTCTATACCCTCCATTTTGAGAGCAGAACCTGAAAAACAGGGAAATAAGTTTCTTGATTTTATGGCAGAAATTACGTGATTTGTGTCGATTTCTCCACACTCCAGATAGTGATGCATGGTCTCCTCGTCACAAACTGCAATATTTTCTGATAATTGCTCCAAATCTTTATCACAAAAATCTACAACAGCGTCCGAGAGTTCTGATTTTAACTCAGACAGGACGCTTTTAAAATCTGCGTTGTTAAGGTCTAATTTATTTATGAAAATAAAGGTGGGAATATTGTGATTTGAAAGCATTTCCCACAGAGTTTTTGTGTGACTTTGCACTCCATCTGTTGCACTGATTAATAAAATTGCGTAATCTAAAACAGAGAGAGTTCTTTCCGCTTCTGCTGCAAAATCTGAATGTCCCGGTGTGTCTAAAAGAGTGATAACTCCATCGTTTGTTTCCATGATTGCCTGCTTCGAAAAAACAGTAATACCACGGGAGCGCTCAATTTCATTGGTATCCAAAAAAGTATCACGGTTATCCACGTGCCCCAGCTTTCTTATACTGCCTGAGCAAAAAAGCAACCCCTCAGACAGAGTTGTTTTACCTGCGTCAACGTGAGCAAGAATGCCTGCGGTAATTCTTTTCATAGAGTTATCCTCCTTTCATAAAAATTATACACGTTATTCTTCAGTAACAATTATACCATCGGCAACAGAGGGTGTCAACTTGTATATACTATGACTGATGGTGACAAACTAAAATCCTATACAATTACAAGGTGTCTGATGAGTCAATCTTAGCAGAAACCTTTGACAAAGCTGTTGACAAGTATAGAAAACAAGGATACAATAAAATAGAATTTATAGGTATATGGCGTCATGTATGACGAAACTTATATAGAATACCAAGTACTAAAGTCGTTAGAAGGTAAATAAAATGGTTCGAGCCGTAACTGACAAAGAACGAAAATTGCACAACATTATAGAGCCGTATTTTGTTTACCAAAACGGCGGATATCTTAAGGAAGATGCCCCTGAAGAAGTAAAGGAAGCATATAAAGAACTTCTTGCAATGGCTGCAGAAGAAAGAGAGAATATATTGGATAATCTTTAATACCGCCTTGTAGTTGCAGGGCGGTATTTTTACACCCAAATTTAATAATGAGAGCATTATGCGATTTTTCGCATAGTGTTCCTTATTTGACGGAGAAGGAGAGATTCGCCCTTTGGGGCTAACTAAAATTGTGCGCATCATACTTCGTATGTTAAAACATACTCGTATTCTGCGAATTTTAGTCAATTCTACGCACTCCCTTCATCCGCCACCGGCGGCGGCCGTGCTCGAATCTCTCTTGCCGGTTCCCGACGCTCGAGTTTGAATTTTCATATTTGTACACAAAAAAACGAGAAAACCCACTAAAGTGAGTATTCTCGTTTTTGGCGGAGAAGGAGAGATTCGAACTCTCGCGCCGGTTTCCCGACCTACACCCTTAGCAGGGGCGCCTCTTCGGCCTACTTGAGTACTTCTCCAAGAATGACGAAATTAAATCATTTCAATATTAAAATTTAAGCCCAAAAAAATGAAATCGCGGCAAGCAAAAAGGCTTACCGCGAATGTGGCGGAGAGGGTGGGATTCGAACCCACGCGCCCTCTCGGACAAACGGTTTTCAAGACCGCCTCGTTATGACCACTTCGATACCTCTCCGCATCTTTTGGGCTTACTCGGTTATTATATCAGCAAAATTAAAACTTGTCAACACTTTTTTAAAAAAAGTTTACGGTCGGGTTGCGAAAATAAATCATAAATGTACAAAATATAAATAAACGGTTAACTTTTGATTATTCTTTGACAGAATATATCTTTTATGATATACTCTATAATAGTGTGATAAAGTTAGAAAACCTATGAGGTGATATATTTTGAAAAAGCTACTTGAAAAATTTATGGGCTCATACAGCGACAGAGAATTAAAAAGAATTCGTCCGATTGCAGACAAGGTAATGGCATTGGAGGACGAATATAAATCGTTGTCAGAATCAGAACTCAAGGGCAAGACCGCAGAGTTTAAGGATAGACTCACAAAAGGCGAAACGTTAGACGATATTCTCCCTGAGGCGTTTGCTACAGTAAGAGAAGCTTCAAGCAGAGTTTTGGGTATGCGTCACTTTTACGTGCAGATTTTAGGCGGAATTATTCTTCATCAGGGGAGAATTTCTGAAATGAAAACAGGTGAAGGTAAAACACTTGTATCTACATTACCTGCATATCTTAACGCTTTAACAGGCGAAGGTGTTCATATTGTTACAGTAAACGATTACCTTGCAAAGCGTGATAGTGAGTGGATGGGTAAGGTGTTTAAGTACCTGGGACTGACCGTCGGTCTTATCATTCACGAGGTTGAAAACGAAGACAGAAAGGCAGCCTATGCTGCCGACATCACATACGGAACAAATAACGAGTTTGGCTTTGACTATCTCCGTGATAATATGGTTATTTTCAAGGAAATGATGGTGCAGCGTGGTCAGAATTTTGCAATAGTTGACGAAGTTGACTCTATCTTAATCGACGAGGCACGTACACCTTTGATTATTTCAGGTGCAGGGGATAAATCAACAGACCTTTATCAGCTTGCAGACCGTTTTGCACGTTCTCTTCGTGCATATAAGGTTACAGAGAGTGATAATAAACAGTCCTACGAAGACATAGATGCGGACTATATGATAGACGAAAAGGCAAAAACTGCAACCCTTTTAAAATCAGGTATTGAAAAAGCAGAGCGTGCCTTTGGTGTTGAGAACTTATCAGACCCTGAAAATATGACACTTTCTCATCATATAAATCAGGCGCTAAAAGCCCACGGCACAATGAGCCGTGACCGTGATTACGTTGTAAAAGACGGTCAGGTAATTATTGTAGATGAATTTACGGGCAGACTTATGTTCGGTCGCCGTTACAGCGACGGACTTCATCAGGCAATAGAAGCAAAAGAAAACGTAAAAGTAGAACGTGAAAGCAAAACCTTAGCAACGATTACTTTCCAGAATTATTTTAGATTGTATAAAAAGCTTTCGGGTATGACAGGTACTGCCTTGACCGAAGAAGACGAATTCCGTGAAATCTATAAGCTTGACGTTGTCGTAGTCCCTACGAATAAAGAGCTTGCAAGAGTAGATTTGCCTGATGCTGTTTATAAAACAGAAAAAGGCAAATTTGAAGCGGTAGTTGAGCAGGTTAAGGAATGTAACCAAAAAGGCCAACCTGTACTGGTCGGTACAGTGACAATTGAAAAATCAGAAATTTTGTCTGCAATGCTCAGGCGTAACGGAATAAAGCACGAAGTGTTAAATGCCAAATTCCACGAAAAAGAAGCAGAAATCATCGCACAGGCAGGAAAACTCGGTGCGGTTACAATCGCTACCAATATGGCAGGTCGTGGTACTGACATTATGCTTGGCGGTAATGCAGAATTTATGGCAAAGCATGAAATGAAGAGAAGAGAGTTTTCCGATGAATTAATTGCAGAGGCTACAGGCTTCGGTGAAACAGAAGATGAAGAAATCTTAGAAGCAAGAAAAACCTATGCTGAGCTTTTGGCAAAATACAAGGAAGAAATAGCACCCGAAGCCGAAAAGGTGAGGGAAGCCGGCGGTCTTTATATTATCGGTACAGAACGTCATGAATCAAGACGAATAGACAATCAGCTGAGAGGTCGAGCCGGCCGTCAGGGTGACCCTGGTGTATCAAAGTTTTTCATTTCACTAGAGGACGATTTGATGAGACTGTTCGGTTCAGACCGCATAAGAACTGTGGTTGACACCTTAGGTCTTGAAGAAAACCAGGCAATAGAAAACAAAATGCTCACAGGAGCGATAGAAAATTCCCAGAGCAGAGTTGAAGGCAGAAACTTTGACATAAGAAAGCACGTGCTTCAGTATGACGACGTTATGAATCAGCAGAGAGAAATTATTTATTCACAACGTCAGCAGGTATTAAACGGGGATAGTATCAAGTCCAATATTCAGAAAATGATAGGGGATTTTGTGGAAGAAACTGTGCTCCGTTTTGCAGCAGATGAGAATAACCCAGAAAACTGGAATATTGGAGCAATGACAGAATTCTTAGAAACAATCTGCTTAAAACCCGACCAGTTTAAGCTCGCTGATGAGGAGCTAATGGATTCAACCCGTGAGGGACTCATAAATCAGTTAACAGAAATTGCACTGGAGAATCACGCTCAAAAAGAGGAAGAATCAAGTGAAGAAATGATGCGTGAGCTTGAACGTGTAGCACTTCTTCGTTCAGTTGATACAAAGTGGATTGACCACATTGATGCAATGGAGCAGTTAAAGCACGGTATTGGTCTTCGTGCTTACGGTCAGCAGGACCCTGTTATGCTTTATAAATTTGAGGGCTTTGATATGTTTGAAGAAATGATAGCAGCAATCAGAGAATCAACCTTAAAGCTTGTGTTTAATGCGAAGTTAAACGCTCCTGCAGAACGTGTTCAGGTGGCAAATCCCATTAAGCCTGCAGGTGATGGAACAGTTGCTCCCAAACAGGCAAAAGCAGATGACAAGATTGGCAGAAATGACCCTTGTCCCTGTGGAAGCGGCAAAAAATACAAAAAGTGCTGCGGAGCAAATAAAGAATAAAAAATTACAATAAAGGACTGATAGAATGATAGTGGAGCTTGACCAGTACCGATTGGATTTAATAGCTCAGGAGGATGCAGTAAAAGAGCTGAAGGAATCTTTGGGAATTGTCCATACAGAAGAAAAAATTAAAGAATTGGAAGAATTATCAGCTAGTGAAGACTTCTGGAACGATATGGAAAACTCTCAGAAGGTGCTTCAGGAAATAAAACAGCTTAAGGATAAGGTTGTGCGTTTCAATAAACTCCAGGGCGACTGGGAGGATTTAAGCACTTTAATTGAGCTTGCACAAATGGAAGAAGACGAAAGTCTTATTCCCGAAATTGCGGAAGGATATAATGCCTTTGTGGATGAGCTCGAAACAATGAAGCTGGAAACTCTTCTTTCAGGTAAATATGACAAAAACAATGCAATCATTGCCATTCATCCGGGTGCAGGCGGAACAGAAGCTCAGGACTGGGCGGCTATGCTTCTTCGTATGTATCAGCGTTGGGGCGAACGCCGTGGATTTTCTGTTTCTACCCTTGATTATCTTGCTGGGGATGAAGCAGGTGTCAAGAGCGTTACCATTCAGCTTACAGGCGTAAATGCTTACGGCTATGCAAAATGCGAAAAGGGTGTTCACAGACTTGTGCGTATCTCTCCTTTTGATTCATCAGGCAGGCGACACACATCCTTTGCGTCAGTAGACGTAATGCCTGAGATTGATGATGATATAGAAATCAATATCCGTCCTGAAGATTTGAAGGTTGACACCTTCCGTGCTAGCGGTGCAGGCGGCCAGCACATTAATAAAACTGACTCCGCTATTCGTATGACGCATATTCCCACAGGGGTTGTGGTTTCCTGTCAGACAGAACGTTCTCAGCATCAGAACAGGGAAAATGCTATGAAGATGTTGAAGGCAAAGCTTGTTGAAATGGCAGAACGTGAGCAGAAGGAGAGAATAGAGGACTTAAAGGGCGATATGAAGGATATTGCCTGGGGCAGTCAGATTCGATCTTATGTTTTCCATCCTTATAATATGGTAAAAGACCACAGAACAAACTTTGAAGTAGGCAACATCGGTGCAGTAATGGACGGCGATTTGGACGGATTTATTAATGAATATTTAAAAGGTGCAAATGCAGGAACATTAAACTTAAAATAAAAAACTGTCGCTGTTGCGACAGTTTTTTTATTTTTCTTGTATTCTTGCAACGCCCGATTCTTTAGCAGCTGCGGCAACAGCTTTAGCAACTGCAGGAGCAACACGCGGGTCAGTAGGCTCGATGATAATTCTATCCGGTGCTAAGTTTTTTTCATCAATAAGGTTTGCAATAGCGTAAGCCGCAGCAACCTTCATTTCATCATTGATATCAGATGCACGAACATCTAAAGCACCACGAAAAATACCGGGAAAAGCCAGGAGATTGTTAATCTGATTTGGATAATCAGAGCGACCTGTACCAACAACAGCCGCACCTGCAGAGAGAGCATCTTCGGGGAAAATTTCAGGTGTGGGATTTGACATAACAAACACTATAGGGTCAGGATTCATAGAGCATATCATATCCTGAGAAATAACGCCCGGTCCTGAAAGACCAAACACAACATCGGCACCAACCATAACATCGGCTAATGTTCCGCTGACTTTGTTTTTATTTGTGATTTTTGCCATAGCCTCTTTTTCAGGATTAAGTCCGTCACGACCTTCAAAGATTGCACCCTTTCTGTCGCAGAGTATAACGTCTTTAAGACCTAATGCCATTAAAAGGCGTGTAACGGCAATGGCGGCAGCTCCTGCACCGGAAACTACGGCTTTTAAGTCTTGAAGATTTTTCTTTGTAAGACGACATGCACCTATCATGGCAGCGGCAGAAACAACTGCTGTGCCATGCTGGTCGTCATGGAAGATAGGAATATCACAGACCTCTTTAAGCTTACGTTCGATTTCAAAGCAACGGGGAGCTGCAATGTCTTCTAGGTTGATGCCTCCGAATGAACCGGCAAGCAGAGAAATTGTTTTTACAATTTCATCAACGTCTTTAGAGCGTATACAAAGAGGAAATGCATCCACGTTGCCAAATGCCTTGAACAGTACACATTTACCTTCCATAACAGGCATGCCAGCTTCAGGTCCGATATCGCCAAGTCCTAAAACGGCGGTGCCATCTGTGACTACGGCAACAAGATTTCCACGTCTGGTATACTTGTAGCTCAGGTCAGTATTTTTGCTGATTTCAAGACAAGGTTCAGCAACACCCGGGGTGTAGGCAATCGATAAATTGTCCTTTGTCTCAATAGGACAACGGAAATTTATTTCAATTTTACCCTGCCACTTTTCATGTGAAATAAGTGCTTCTTTTTTGTAATCCATAATACAGCATTCCTTTCAAAAAATATAAAAGTTTTCATCCATATTTATTTTACAAATATCCTTGAAATATATGCGTCTGTATGTTAGAATATAATTTAAGAAAAGGAAGTGAATTTCTATGTATAGTGAAATAAAAAAAAGCTTAATGTTGGCGGCAACAGAGCTTATTGAAAAAGCGAAACTAAAGTCCGGCGACATTGTGGCAATAGGTTGTTCTACCAGTGAGGTTATGGGTGAACGCATAGGCACATCCTCGGTAGCAGAACTGGGGGAAGAGATTTATAAGACTCTGGCTTCCGTTTTTGATGCTGAGGGGATTTTTGTTGCGGCACAGTGTTGCGAGCACTTAAATCGTGCGTTGATTGTTGAGCGTGAGGCAGTGCCCACGGCATATTTCTGTAATGTGGTTCCTCAGCCCAAGGCAGGCGGCTCTTTTGCTACTGCAGCATATAAATTTATGAAAGATCCTGTTGCAGTGGAAACAATCGTAGCAGACGCAGGTATGGATATAGGCGACACACTAATCGGTATGCACGTACGCCCTGTGGTTGTGCCCTTAAGACTTTCAGTAAAATCAATAGGTGGAGCACACCTAACTTGTGCAAGAAGCCGTGCGAAATTTATCGGTGGAGAAAGAGCGCATTACGACAGCGAGTTATTTTAAATGAATAGATACAAAAACAGGAGTTCAACTGAACTCCTGTTTTTGTGTCTGCGCTAAATGCAGCAGCCTTCGTTATCTTATAAAGTTTGTTCGCATACCTGGCTCTCTTTCGGGAACTGTTATTCCGTTTTGTTTACCTAAGTCAATACACTTTAGCATCCACGCCATATTGCGGGCTAAAGTTCTCATTGTCTGCATACCCTCTTCATCAAGGAGTGCCTCTGCTGCCGATATTCCATGCACGCTGTTCCAGTACTGTGAGGGAACGACAGGCATACCTGAGATGGGGAAGTATTTGTTTACCTGGTCGTATGCTGCTGATGCGCCGCCACGTCTGCAGCATACAACAGCTGCTGCGGGTTTTCCTAAAAATACCGATGTTTTTCCGTAGAAAAGTCTGTCCATAAATGATGTCAGCGTACCTGATGCAGCCGCGTAGTGAACGGGTGTGCCGAAAATAAAACCGTCACAAGACTTAGCTTTTTCTAAAAAATCGTTTACGATGTCATTTATTACGCATTTACCTGTTTTTTTGCAACTGCCACAACCAAGGCAACCGGAAATTGGCTTTGTGCCCAACCAGAAAAATTCTGTTTCAATTCCGTTTTCTTCCAATGTTTTTGCCACCTCAGAGAGTGCACCAAAAGTTGTGCCTTTTTCGTGAGGGCTTCCGTTTACTAAAATAACCTTCATAGTCAATTCTCCTTAAAAGTAATGATATACATAGCATTTGAGCATGCCGTTGTAGAGTTTTCTTCTTTTGTCTGCTTCTTTGCCGTAATATTTTTCAAACTCCTCGTGGGAGGTAAGTATGAGCTTTTTAGCCTCGGGGAATTGGGCAAATTTTTTACCCATAGTGCGATACAATGCCTGACAGGAATTTTTGTCCATTAATCGTTCGCCATAGGGAGGGTTACAGCAGATTACCCCTTTTTCACGAAATGGTGTGATGTCAGCAACATCTTTTAATTCAAAGTGAATTTTATCGGCAACGCCGGCATTAATTGCATTTTGCTTGGCAATCTTTATAGCTTCAGGGTCGATATCTGATGCAAAAATCTGAGTTTCACGGTCGTGTATTTCATTTTCCCTTGCCTCACATCTTATATCTTTCCATATTTCCCGGGGGATTAAGTTTCTCCAGGTTTCTGCTACGAATCTTCTCTTTAAGCCGGGAGCACGGTTAGTGGCAAACATAGCCGCTTCAATGGGGATAGTACCGCTTCCGCAGAAGGGGTCGCAAAATGGTCTGTCGCCTTTCCAGAAACTCAGAGAAATCATAGAAAACGCTAAGGTTTCACGCATGGGAGCAATGACGCTTTCCACACGATAGCCTCGCTTATAAAGACTGGGGCCTGTTGTGTCAAGGTAGATTGTTGCCACGTCCTTCATAATTGCAAAACGAACGGGATAAAGACCGCCTGACTCTTCCAGTCTACCTGTTATTCCGTATTTTTGAGTGAGTCGTTCGGCAATAGCTTTCTTTACAATAGACTGACAATCAGGTACGCTGTGCAAAGCACTCTTTAGGGCATAACCTGTTACAGGAAATTGAGCATCAGCGGGCAGGAACTCTTCCCAGTGTATGCCTCTCACACCTTCAAACAGTGCATCAAATGTGGGAGCACGAAATGATGCAAGCTTAATCATAACTCGCTCTGCCGCACGAAGATTTACGTTTAAAACCGCAATAGCTTCTTCGTCACCCACGAAAGAAACGCTTCCGTTGTCAACCTTTGAAATTTCGTATCCCAACTCCTTTACCTCAAAAGCAACAACCTGTTCAGTACCAAGAAGTGTGGGTATAGTAAGATTAAATTTACTCATAAAATCACCTTTAACTAATCTTATCACGAATGCGAAACTTTTACAACCCTTAAAATCTATTGACAAAAAAAATTAATATGATACAATCTAAGTAGGAGTGATTGTTGTGTTGAAGTTGTATCATTGTGACATTTCAAAAATGTCAGATGAGGATTTTTTAAATGCTTATATAAAGTCTGACGAAAGCAGAAAAGCAAAAGCGGATAAACTCCGTAAAAAACCTGCAAAGAAGCTTTCTATTGCAGCAGGAGAACTAGTGAGAAATGCTGTTGCAAATGAATTTAATATAGAAAAAGACGATATACGTTTCCGTGTTGGAAAAAACGGAAAACCTTACATAGAAGGTATATCAGTGCATTTTTCAATCAGCCATTCTAAAAATATTGCAGTATGTGCAATTTCTGACAGACCTGTAGGCATAGACATTGAGTTTATCAGGGATGTAAATTTAAATGTTGCAAAGAGACAGTTTGCTCCTGATGAGCTAAAATACGTTTTTGAAAAATGGGACTTGTCCAAAAAGCGTTTCTTTGAGATATGGACCCGTAAGGAAGCTTATGTTAAGCTTTTGGGTAAGAGTATTTCATATTTTCCGAATTTTTCAGTAATGGGCAACAAT
The DNA here is from genome assembly GCA_017415145.1 of Clostridia bacterium. Classification (GTDB taxonomy): domain Bacteria; phylum Bacillota; class Clostridia; order UBA1381; family UBA9506; genus Congzhengia. The sequence continues at coordinate 38,335 of JAFQJE010000007.1, read as the reverse complement.
AAAATAGAAACTCATATAAGAAACAGATATATAGTATCAATAGCAAAATAACCTGCGGCAGTACACCGCAGGTTATTTTTATAAGATTTAATCGCAGCAACAACCTTTGTTGCGTTTTTCGTCACAGACTTCCTTTTCGGGAGGGAAAAATTCATCAAAGGGGAAACAAATCTTTTCAAACAAATCACAGGGATTGTTGTCATAAGATGTGTCGCACTCCTTCTGAGGAACGCAGAAGTCGTATGCAGGAATTAAGAGCTGAACGGAACGTTCAAGCTTCACAATGGAGAAAAGACCGATAGAAACGTAGAGCTGCTTTCTGCCTGCGTCTGCACATAATACATCGTCAAAGACTTCATTTACGCCATCGGGTACGCTTGACAAATCAAAGCCACCACAGGGACACTCACAATCGCAATCGCAGATTTCCTTGGTGTTTACAGCAAGGATTAAGGGGTCAACAACTTCAACGATGGCGCGAGGCAGATTGGTCTTTTGCCAGCTTGTTTGATTGAAGCAACCTGATTCTGGAGTGTATTGTGATGTAAAGATTTTAGCAGAACCCTCAGAGCCAAAGAGAACAACTTTTTTAGAAAATACTGCAAGACCTTCTACACATATGGGCTTGCCGTGACCAAGACACACTTCAAGGGTAATTTTAAAGTAGAAAGTGGTGTCTACTGTGTAATAGCCGCAGTTAAAGGGGATAGGTTCAACATCGGGGTATGCCCAGATTACCTCTGCTTTTTTTGATTTTATAGTGATAGCCCTGTCAATAAGCTCCTGGTCGGCCGCACTAAAATACACTCTTGCATCTTCAATACAGTCTTTGTCTTTGCAGGAGTCATAGACCTTGTCGGTATGTACACAAACTGAATTTTTAATATCTTCACATGGTGAAGAAGGAGAAGGATAGCGTCTGTCTGCCATAATGAACCTCCAATAAATATTTTGAGTTTTTGCCTCTATAACATAATATGTAAAAGCAAATACAATGTTACACAAAACAAAAAGTGGATTTTTTTGCTATTTTGACAAAAAAGTGTTGACCTTCGGGGGAGGTTTAAGATATAATGATAATGTATATTATTAAAGGGGGGCGATGTTTTGATTAACGTTGCAATATTAGGGTATGGCACGGTTGGCTCAGGTGTGTATGAAATCTTAAAAAAGAATCCTGACACCATAACCAAAAAAGCGGGCGATATATTAAATGTTAAATATATATTAGATATAAGAGATTTTGATGACCATCCTGAAAAAGAAATCTTTACAAAAGATTATAACGATATTTTGCAGGACAATGATGTAAGTATTGTTGTTGAGGTTATGGGTGGGTTAAACCCTGCTTATGATTTTACCAAGTCAGCACTCATGTCTGGTAAAACAGTAGTGACATCAAATAAAGAGCTTGTTGCAACCCACGGCACAGAATTGATTACTATTGCCAAGGAAAAAAATGTAAACTATTTCTTTGAAGCATCAGTAGGCGGTGGTATTCCGATTATTCGTCCCATCAATCAGTGCTTAGCTGCGAATACTATAAATAAAATTTATGGTATTTTAAACGGCACAACAAATTTCATTCTTACAAAAATGTTTGCTGAGGGCACGTCATTTGAAAGTGCTTTGGCTGAGGCTCAGGAGTTAGGATATGCAGAACGTAACCCTTCTGCTGATGTAGACGGACATGACGCCTGCAGAAAGACCGCTATTCTTTCTTCTTTAGCTACAGGCACATTTGTTGATTACAATGATATCCCCACAGAGGGAATCAGAAATATTTCTACAACAGATGTTTTATTTGCTGACAAATTAGGTTATGTGATAAAACTTATAGGTGCGGCAGAAATTGATGAAGCAGGCAAAATATCTGCAATTGTTGCACCGAGACTTGTATCAAAGGAAAGTCAGTTATCAAGTGTAAACGGTGTTTTTAATGCTATAATGTTAGTAGGTGACTCACTGGGTGAGGCAATGTTCTACGGACGCGGTGCAGGAAAGCTTCCTACTGCTAGTGCGGTAGTTGCTGATGTCATCGATGGCGCAAAACACCTACATACAAACAAGTGGGTTATATGGGACAAGCCGGAAGAAAGTTTTATGGCAGAACCAATGGATGCTACATACAAATATTTTGTACGCACGACAGACAAAAACTTAATCGCAGATTTAGGTGGTTCTGAGGTAGGCACAACGGATGAAGAAATTGTATTTGTAACAGATGAAATGAAAGAAAAAGACTTTTTGTCAAAAGCCGAAGAAAGGTGCTCTTTCATCCGTATACTTGCATAGAGGAAGGTAAAGACTATGGCTAAGATAAAAGTAAGAGTTCCGGGAAGTTCTGCAAATATGGGTCCCGGGTTTGACTCTTTGGGCTTGGCACTTACAATATACAACTATATAGAGGTAGAAGAAACAGAGCAGGGACTTTCAATTGTTATTTCCGATGCAGAAACAAAAGAGTTTTTGCCTACTGATGAAAAAAATCTCGTCTATAAGTCTATGAAGTACCTGTTTGAAAAAGCGGGCCATACACCAAAAGGCTTAAAGCTCACATTAACGAGTGAGGTTCCTGTAACTCGTGGCTTAGGTTCAAGCTCTGCCTGTATTATAGGCGGACTTGTTGCGGCAAACGAACTGTCAGGGAGGAAATTTTCCCCGAGAGAAATTATGACAATGGCAACAAAAATCGAGGGTCATTCTGACAATGTGTGTGCTGCATTCCTTGGTGGATTCACTGTTTCTGTTTTTGACAAGGATGAGGTATTCTATTACTCACATAAGATAAATGGCGATTTAAAATGTCTTGTTTTAATTCCTGATTATGCAGTAACCACCCAGAAGGCGAGAAACACGTTGCCCGGGTACTATCCCAAGCGTGATGTGGCATTTAATATTTCTCATGCAGCACTCCTGGTGGCTTCTATGGTATCAGGAAATTACGACAATCTCCTATGTGCAATTGATGACAGAGTTCATGAACCGTACAGAAAGATTTTTATTGATGGTTATCAAAAGCTTTATAATAAGCTTAGAACCTATGGGTCATTAGGAACCTTTATCAGCGGCTCCGGACCTACACTTGCTTCCATTATTGAAGCAGATGATGCAGAAAGCTTTTTAGAGGATATAAAAGAATACACAGACAAGGCGTTCCCTACTTGGAGCGTAAAACTTTTAGATATTGACAATGAAGGTGCTAAGATTATTGAATAATCGGCACTAAGGAGGTATATACAAGTGGGTTTAGTAGTACAGAAATTCGGTGGCTCTTCTGTAAAAGACGCAGAGTGCTTAAGACGTGTTGCGGGCATTATAACAAACACCTACAAAGCAGGAAATAATGTTATAGTAGTTGTTAGTGCACAGGGCGACACAACCGATGATTTAATTGAAAAAGCAAAAGAGATCAGCAAAAATCCTTCTAAGAGAGAAATGGATATGTTACTCACCACAGGTGAGCAGATTTCAGCATCGCTCTTGGCGATGACAATAGCTGAGATGGGTTATCCTGCAATTTCTTTAACAGGTTGGCAGGCAGGTATGATGACAAACTCTACCTACTCAAACAGCAGAATCAAAAAAATTAATCCTGAAAGAATTTTAGCTGAGCTTGACAAGAAAAACATTGTAATTGTTACAGGTTTCCAGGGTATCAACAAATATGACGATATGACAACTTTAGGCCGTGGCGGTTCTGACACATCAGCAGTAGCTTTAGCTGCTGCGTGCCATGCAGATTTATGTGAAATTTACACAGACGTTGACGGCGTTTACACAACAGACCCGAGAATCGCACCGAATGCTAAGAAGCTTGACGAGATTTCTTATGATGAAATGTTGGAGCTTGCAAGCTTAGGTGCAAACGTATTGCACAACCGTTCAGTAGAATTAGCTAAAAAATATAACGTAAACCTTTGTGTTCGTTCAAGCATTACAGGTGCTGAGGGCACAATTGTTAAGGAGGTAACAACTGTGGAATCAATGATGGTAAGAGGTATAGCAAAGGACAACGACGTGGCAAGAATTTCAATTTGCCATATTGAAGATACACCCGGTAAGGCATTCAGAATCTTCTCGCTTCTGGCAAAGCATAATATCAACGTAGATATTATTTTGCAGTCAATCGGCAGAGAAAACACAAAGGACATCAGCTTTACCGTAAATGAAGGAAAACTACAGGAAGCACTTGATATTATAGAGAATAACAAGGACGTTATCGGCTACGGTGAATTAAGCTACACAACAGAAGTATCAAAGGTTTCTATCGTTGGTGCAGGTATGGTTACAAACCCCGGCGTTGCAGCTAAAATGTTTGAGGCTTTATATGATGCAAGCATCAATATCCATATGATTGCTACATCAGAAATCAAGGTTTCAGTTTTGATTGACGAGGGCTTAGAGAATTTGGCGGTTCGTGCTATTCAGGACAAATTTGAATTGGTATAAGTCGGCTGGTAAAAATAGTCCAGACCATCAAAATCAAGTTATATTATTAAACGAAAGCACACGGCGTTGCCGTGTGCTTTTTGAATTAATGATTTTGATTACACACGAACGTCGCCGCTCGGCGTACTTATGTACGCCTTCGGGTATCCCTTAAGTTCCGTTCGTGCATTCTGAACAATTTTTCCTCAGCCTTATTGCAACATGAAATACAGCATTCGACGTATCAATTAAAAAAGCAGTGGTCAAACCACTGCTTTTTCCGACCTATATGATTTATTCTGTAATACCAAAGCTTATTCCTAAAGCTTCGTCAACGGAAGCCAACTGCTCGTCATCGAGTCTGCCTATTTTTTCACGCAAACGCTTTTTGTCGATGGTACGGACCTGCTCTAATAAAATAACAGAATCCTTTAAGAGTCCCACCTCGTGAGCGTTTATTTCTATATGAGTAGGCAGCTTAGCTTTGTTAATCTGCGAGGTGATGGCGGCAATGATAACAGTGGGGGAGAATTTGTTTCCCACGTCATTCTGTACGACCAACACAGGTCGTGTGCCGCCTTGCTCGGAGCCTATTACAGGACTTAAATCAGCGTAAAAAATATCTCCTCTTTTTACAACCACATTTATTCACACTCCGCAAGTTTTTCCTCATAAGAAGAGAATGCCTCTTCCTCTGCTGCAAAAAACGTTTCGGCAAGGTTAAGATTTAACTCTGCCATTTCCTGATAACCCTTCTTCATTTTTTCGGAATTAGTCCGCTTTTTCTTTTCATGCAGGTATAGTTTCATAGCCTCACGCACAAATTCGCTACGGTTTACCTTATCTCCTTTAGCAGCCTGGTCTACTGCCTGCAGGAGTGAATCGGGAACAGTTATCAGAACTTTTTTTAGTTGAGACAAATCGTTGCGCCCCCAATCGTTTTCGTTCTGCTGAGGGTAAATACCCTTGCGAGAGAATTTTAATGTCTTAGGCTTTCGCCACAATAATAATTATACATTAGTTTTCGTCAATGGTCAACGAACAAATATTAACAATTATAAATAGGTAAGTACGTCTATGATTTCTTTGTCTTTTATAAAAACTCTTGGGGTTCTGTTTCCTGTCAGGGATAAAATTTCGTGAGGCACAGTACCTGCATTTTTTGCCAATGTTTCTACTGTAGGTGAATTATCTCCTCCGTTTCCGAATACTATAACTTCGTCGCCGACACTAATATTATTGACAGAGGAAACGTCTATCATACATTGGTCCATACAAATTCTTCCCACAACAGGAACTTTTACACCGCCAACTGTCATAACTGCAGTTCCTGAAAGACATCTTAAATATCCGTCTGCATAGCCGATAGGAACTGTTGCAAGCTTTGATTTCTTTGTTGTTTTGTACGTTGCACCATAACTTACAGGAGTGTTTTCAGGAATTTCTTCTATTCGTGTAATTCGTGCCTTTACTGTCATTGCAGGTATGAGATTGAGTTTTTTACGATTTATGTTTCCGTCAGGGTAAAGACCGTAAATGATAATACCCGGACGCACCATATCCATATGATATTCAGGGTACTCTATAGTACCTGCACTGTTACAGATGTGTTTATACAAAAACGTAATGTTTTCTTTTTCTAAAATGTTTTTAACATATATAAATTTTTCAAACTGGGCATCTGTCATTGCACGGTCACGTTCATCTGCACAGGACAGATGTGAGAAAAGTCCTTCAAGGCATATGTTGGGAAGGGCACAGATTTCTTTGATTTTTCTGATTCCTTCCTCATCGCAGGAAAATCCCAGTCGGGACATACCGGTATCTAATTTTATGTGAAACTTTGCCTGTTTATTCTGTTGAATTGCAGCCTTTGACATTGTGCGTGCCAAAATTTCATCTGTGATGGTGGCAGAAATGTTATATCTTACCATGTCAGCAGCCAAAGAGGTATGTACGCTTCCCAATACTAAAATTGGTTGCATAAAGCCTGAAAGACGTAGCTGTTTTGCTTCTTCAAAGGTGGCCACACCTAAAATGTCTGCACCATTTTCGGTCATTGTTTTTGCTGTTTCAAAGAAACCGTGTCCGTAGGCGTTAGCTTTAACGACGCACAAAATTTTTGTGGCATCTCCTACCAGATTTTTTATGCTTTTTACGTTGTGTGCGATGGCATCTAAATCAATTTCTGCCCAGGCACGTGATTTGTAATTGTCCATAGTACATCTCCTGATTAGTCAAGTGAAAACACCGACTCGTCTATTTTATCATTGAATATAAAGTTTTCGTATTTTCCTTTTGCTACTGCTTTGCCCTGGCGGTTATATATAGTTGCAGCATAGGGCAGAAGAGTCTTGTTGTCAAAGGTAAGAACTATACGGGAAAGGTTAAGGTCAGGATTTTCGACACTTACCTCCATAACAGTTTTGTCGCTTTTAGAAAGTGCCTTATCTACTGTAAGTGATGTATCTTCTGAAGAAAAATACATCCTCAAAAAAGTGTTTACAAAAAGCAGACCTAAATAATCCTCGCAGGGAACTGTCATTGAATACTCAGACCCCTCTGCCGCCACCTTTGTAGTACCATTGTTTACCACAGTAGTAACACTGAATGTGCCTTTGTCATCTGTAACTCTTGCATAGAATTTGTCGGGGTCTTTTGTTTTCTGACTCAGAAAATAACGATTTTCGGTTTTATTTGAAAAAACCGTCAAATCAAGATCAGCCGTGTAGCTCTCCATCTTGTTGTATTTTTTGTGAATTTTTTCGTAGATGTCCATATCGCTGTCGGAAAAACCATTGCAAGCTGTTACCGACAGGCTAATCATTAGTGTAAGAAAAATCAGTGTTAATTTCTTACACATTAAATTTTACAACTCCTTTATATGAGGCGTAATGTCAAAAGGCGACATAAACGCTTTTGGTACAGAGCTTAAAATATCTAAAGAGGTCATTCCTGCCTCGCCCAGACGTTCTTTTGCAATTAAGCCTGCTGCAGCATGAGCATAAACTCCTGCACAGGCGGCATCAAATGTATTTAACCCTTGAGCGAGTATAGACGTAATGATGCCTGCCAATACATCACCTGAGCCTGCAGTAGCCATTCCGGAATTGGGTGCATGGCACACGGCAAGCTTTTTTGATTTATCGCAAATTAATGTAACTGCGTCTTTTAGAACTATGCACACACCGTACTGGGTGCAAAAATCCATGATATGCTTTATGGGATTTTTCTTTATTTCGGCGATGCTTACACCGCAGAGCCTTGAAAACTCTGCCACATGAGGTGTAAGCACTACGTTTTTATCTTTTATTAAAGCAACATTTTCACACAAAAGGTTCAGTCCGTCTGCGTCAATTACTGTGGGCATTTGGCAGTTTATAAGTTTAATCAGATTTTCCTTTGCTGTGTCACTAGTTCCCAGACCGCAGCCAATCAATAACGCATCCATTTCAATCGCCTTATGTGAAATGTCTGTACTATTATTTAAAGGCAACGTCATAGCGGAAGGAAATTCATGAACAATTGTGGGAATTATATCATCAGGAACAGCTAAGGTCAACATACCTGCTCCGCTTTTTAGCGCGGCACTTCCTGAAAGGACTGCGGCTCCTGCCATGCCGTAAGAACCCACATATGCCAAAACTTTCCCAAATGTTCCTTTGTGTGAAATAGCATTGCGCCGGGGCAATAGTGAAAAGCATTTTTCGCAAATCAGCATACTGTATTCATCAGGTTCGGGAATTGATATTGGAGCGACAATCAGCTTTTTAAAAGAGCTTTGTGCCGCTCCTGTAAATTGTGCAACCTTTGCATAGCCGAAGGTTACACACAAATCACACTTTATAAAGCAATCACAGGTAGCCTCCGTTAAAGAAACTCCGCTGGGCACGTCTACTGATGCTATATAGGAATTTGAGTTATTTACTTCTTCTATTAATTCCTTTACGGGAGATTTTACTTCTCCATGAAAACCTGTACCGAATATTGCGTCAATTATTATATCATATTCACCATTTAAATTATTAATGAATGTAACGCCCATATTTTTTAAAGCGTTGGCATTTGTTTTTGCATCGCCTGACAAAAGGGGAGTATCAAAAACAGAAATGACAGACACTTTTGCACCGCCAAAGTGAAGGAGTCGTGCAATAGCATAACCATCACCGCCGTTGTTACCCTTGCCACAAAGAACACAGACTTTTTTGTCTGCAGTATTTCCGTACTCAAGGTTTAGTGCACGAACAAAACCTGACGCTGCATTTTCCATAAGTACAACAGAGGGAATACCGTATTCATTTATAGCTTTGCTTTCGAGAAATTTCATTGTTTCTACGGTTATGGCTTTCATTTACACCCTCCTTGTTGCATCATGCTTATATTTTATAATATATGTTTATATTTTACAAGGTTTTTTGCAAAAATTATTGAATTAAAAAATTACATGTGATACAATTTAATAAAGAAACTCAAGGAGAGAAAGATGGACTTTTTACAAAATAGTTTTATTGGAAAGATAATAATTACGCTCTTTTGGTCGATGGTTCCTGTTGTAGAGTTAAGAGGAGCTATTCCTATAGGAGTGGGGTTGGATTTGCCCCTGTGGGTAGCTATTGCGGTTTCGGTTATCGGCAATATGATACCTGTTCCTTTCATAATATTGTTTATAAGACAGATTTTTAAATGGATGCGTAAGGTAAACAGTACATTTGCACGTATTGTGGACAAAATGGAAGAGAAGGCAAACAAGCACAGAGATAAGGTTACAAAGTATGGTTTTTGGGGATTGTTTATTTTAGTTGCGATTCCCTTGCCCGGCACAGGTGCATGGACAGGTGCACTAGTTGCGGCTGTGATGGAGTTAAGATTTAAAACAGCTCTGCCTGCTATATTTGCGGGAGTTATCGCGGCTGCGGTTATTGTGTCAATTGTGACCTATGGCGTTGCGGCGTTTTTGGTATTTTAATTATGAACATTGACTTTTTGATTTTAGACTTTATAAAAGAATATATAAAAAATCCGGCATTTGATTTTTTGATGCCTGCCATCACGTCGCTTGGAAACGGCGGCTTAATATGGATAATTTCTGCTGTTGTGCTTATTGCAATTCCAAAATACCGAAAAGGCGGCATAGCACTTGCGTCAGGCTTAATCATAGGACTTTTGTTGGGTAACCTGACGCTTAAACCTTTGATTGCAAGAACTCGCCCTTTTGACTTGGTTGAAAGCATTGAACTTTTAATTACAGCACCACGTGATTTTTCCTTTCCGTCGGGACACACGTTGTCATCATTTGTCGGAGCATTTATCCTTACAATGACGGACAAAAGGTTCGGGTATGTGGCAATTCCGCTGGCAGTGCTGATAGCTTTTTCAAGACTTTATCTTTATGTGCATTTTCCCAGTGACATTTTGGGAGGCATTGTATTGGCGGCAATTATTTCAATAGTAATATATTTTATATTCTTTAAAAAAAAGAGCTTACAGTAGTAAGCTCTTTTTATAATGCATTTATAAGCTTTATATTGTCATTATAAATCTTTTCAAGTTGTGTAATTGGCAGAGGGTTTTCTCCTTTGCCAACCTCAATGGTAAAAGCAGGGATGTTGAATTTTTCGATAACCCAGTCTTTGTATCCTGTGCAGTCGGTAAGACCATCTGCTAAAATCAGCTGATAGCCTGAAGCGTTGGCTAATTTTTGAGCGATTTTTTCTGCATCAGGTGCACATTTTCCCTGATATTTATAAAAAATTTCCTCCCCTTGTGAATGATAAGCAATAACCATTTGCGGGGCGATTTTTTTTGTAAATGATACGATTGCTTTAGTTTCGGGTTCGCTTTCAGGATATTCTCCTGAATACTTTGTAGGAGCAGGAGCAAAAATTCCCTCCTTCAGTTGTAGAGCCTTTCCCTTAGAAAATGAGGCATCGTAGTTGTGGTTTAAGTCAATTCCTCTTATGTTAGCCTGCCATTTGCCAACAAAATCCTCGCTGCCGTTTATCATAATAAGTCGTTTCCTCACATATACAGGTAAATCCTGTGCTAATCCCTTAATACACAAATTTACACCGTCGGGATTTACCATAGGGATAAAGTAAAATGTGTGGCTAAAATTCCCGTTTTCCAATAAAGTGTTTATAATGCACATAACAAGAGCCGACGTTATCCACTCTTTGGCATGATGTGCAGCAGTAATTAAAATTTTTTTGCCACTGTTCCCTAGTTTGAGAGCGTATATGGGTTTTCCCAGAACAGAGTAGCCGATTGTTTCTTTTTGAAGATTGGGATATTTTATCAGAAGTTTTGATAAATCAGATAAAAATATATCGTATGTATAGGGATTGTTTGTGGTAATTAAAAAAGAATTCATGGTTTCACCTCGGTTTAATTTATGTATGAAACTTTCAAAAATTACACATAATACCAACCGAGAGGTGTGATACAATGAAAAAAGCTTATGTAAAAACAAAACAAAAAGGAGTAAAAAATCTGCTTTCGCGCTCATACATAGTGGCAACTGTGTTAGGGGCGGCACTTTGTGCGGGTATTTTATCTTTTGTGCTTAATTCTTCAGGTGAGCCTGAGGTAGAGCAAATACAGGTTACAGAAATTGAGCCTGTGCAGATTGCAGAAATTGTTCCTGTTGAAGAACCATTGCCGGAGGTTATTCCCGCAGAACCACCCGAAATTCTTGAAGTACCCCAAAAGGAGGAGGCGGAGTCGGTTGGTATGTTTTCTCAGGAGGAATTAAAAATCAACTTGCCAGTACAGGGAAAAATAACAAATCAATACTCCGATTCAAAGCCTGTAAAAAATGAAGCAACAGGCATCTGGCAAACTCACAACGGCATAGATATAGAAGCAAAAAAAGGCGATGAGGTAACAGCACCGGCAAGTGGCAAAGTAATATCTGCAGGAAAAAATGCACTATATCAGAATAGTGTTACCATTGACCATGGCAACGGATATGTATCTACCATATTTAATTTAGAAAGCCTTAACGTTTCTGTTGGTGACTCAGTTAAACAAGGAGAAAAGATAGGTACTGCAGGTGGGGGAGCGGCAGTAGAAAGCGATACAAGCCCTCATGTTCACCTAGAAATTAAGAAAAATGGAAAGTATACAGACCCAAATAAGTATATAGAATAAAAAATAAAGGCGAGCACGGAATTCGTGCTCGCCGTTTTCTTCGTGATTACTGAATAAATTCCTTGATTTCGTCAACAAATTTATCTGCATCTGCATTATCAGCGTGGATATTAACTGCGATGGGCTTGCTAAGGTCAAGGCTGTAAATACCTAAGATTGACTTAGCATCAACCACATATCTGCCTGAGGTTAAATCAACGTCGAATTCATATTTGTTAACGATGTTAACAAATATTCTTACGTCGTTCATAGAATTAAGTAAAATGTTTAAAGTTTTCATTTTTATACCTCCTTTGTTATTCAAGTACCATTATACAATAGCAAAATATAAAAGTCAATTCGCATTTTATTAAAATTGAGTGACAAAATTCAACAAATCATTTGACATTTTTTACAGTAAAGTATATAATATATAATAGTATGTGACAGGAATGGAGTTTTTTAATATGAATTTTGCTAAAAGACTTTTAAGTATAGTGATGATTTTGGCGGTGCTTTTTGCATTTGCCGGCTGCGGTGGTAGCACGGCGGGAGCAGAAGAGTTGTTAAAGACATATTTTTCTGCATTGAACGGATTTAACACAGATGCAATGGCAAAATGTATTGTAAGTGACAATGAATACAAAATCGGCTTTTCCACAGAAACTATTTCTGACGGCTATGTGCAGACAGATAATTATAAAAAGTCGGTAGAAAGTATGTTCAAAGGTTTGAGTAATACATTTTCATTTATAATTAACTCCACGGAGGCTGTAGATAAGACAACGGTCAAATTCAACGTAACAGTAAAACATGCAGATGTGAACGAAGAAGCGGTTAACAACTACGTTCAGGGCAAGGTTGATAATTACGTTACAAAGCATCCTTCTTACTTTGATTTAAACGAAATAGAGCAGAGTGATACAAGCATTGCGGTTATGGCAGACGCTTATAATCAGTATTTACAGATTACAGAAAGAGTTACAAAGGATATAGATATTTTAGTAACTAAAGTGGGTAATAACTGGAAAATTGAAACAGCTAAGAACTATCAGTTATTCAGTTTATTAACAGAAGTATTTGCAGAATAAAATAAGGCGGCATACACCGCCTTATTTTTTTTGCTTGAAAATGCTTGAAAAGACATTTTTTATATGCTATACTATTATAATAAGTGTAAAATCAGGAGAGAACTATGTTTAAAGTCTTAAAACAGGAAGGAAAAGCCCGTCGTGGAGAGTTTGTTACTCCTCACGGCATAATACAGACTCCCGTTTTTATGAACGTGGGAACGGCAGCAGCCATAAAAGGCGGCGTGTCATCACTTGATTTGCAGGATTTAAAGTGTCAGGTGGAGCTTTGCAACACTTATCATTTACACCTTCGTCCGGGCGATGAGGTAGTAGCTCAAATGGGTGGACTTCATAAGTTCATGAATTGGGATAAGCCTATACTTACCGATAGCGGTGGTTTTCAGGTTTTTTCCCTTTCGTCTATCCGAAAAATAAAGGAAGAGGGTGTGTACTTTTCTTCCCATATTGACGGGCGTAAAATTTTTATGGGTCCTGAAGAAAGCATGAAGATTCAGTCTAATCTTGCGTCTACTATCGCTATGGCATTTGACGAATGTGCAGACTCCAAATCTGACAAAAAATATATGGCGGAAAGTGTATCAAGAACTGAACGCTGGCTGGTACGATGCAAAGAGGAGCTTAAAAGACTCAACAAAACATCAATTAACCGTGAGCAGATGCTTTTTGGTATAAATCAAGGTGCAATTTACGATGATTTGAGAATAGAAAACATGAAAAAGATCGCGAAACTCGACCTACCCGGTTATGCAATAGGCGGTCTTGCTGTGGGTGAAACTGCGGAGGAAATGTATCATGTTTTAGACGTAACACTTCCACATGCACCGGGAAATAAGCCCAGATATTTGATGGGTGTGGGCACACCTGTAAATATTATTGAGGCAGTGGCCCGTGGTATTGACTTTTTTGACTGTGTTATGCCTTCCCGTAATGCCCGTCACGGTCACCTTTTTACATGGAACGGCATAATAAATATAATAAATCAAAAATACATGACAGATGCACTTCCCATAGACCCTGAGTGTGATTGTCCTGTGTGTCGTAATCACTCAAGAGCGTATATAAGACATCTCTTAAAGGCAGGAGAAATGCTTGGAATGAGACTTGCGGTAATGCATAATTTGTATTTTTATAATAACTTAATGGAAAAGATTAGATTTGCAATAGAAAATGGTCAGTTTGAGGCTTTTCGTGAAAAATATGTGCCCATATTGGGTAAACGTATTTAGTGAGGTAATTTATGTTTAAAAGAATGAGAGAGGATATCCGTGCCATTCGTGAGCGTGACCCTGCGGCAAGAAATTCTTTTGAGATTTTCTTTTTATATTCGGGTCTTCATGCTATATGGTGGTACAGAATTTCCCATTTTTTCTATAAAGTAAAGATGCGGGGTATTGCCCGCTGGATTTCTCAGTGTGGTAGATTTTTTACAGGCATAGAAATTCACCCTGGAGCAACAATCGGCCATGGGCTTTTTATTGACCATGGTATGGGAGTTGTTATCGGTGAAACCACAGAAATCGGCGACAACGTAACAATCTATCAGGGCGTAACCTTAGGCGGTACGGGAAAGGACGTAGGAAAGCGTCATCCCACTATAGGCAACAATGTTATGATAGGTTCAGGTGCTAAGGTTTTAGGTCCTTTTAAGGTTGGCGACAATTCAAAGATTGCGGCAAATGCAGTAGTTTTAAATGAAGTTCCGCCTAATTCTACCTGTGTGGGTGTACCTGCAAGAATTGTAAAGATTAACAACGAAAGAGTGTGCGAACAATTGGACCAGGTGCACATTCCCGACCCTGTTTCTCAGGAATTGTGCAGATTGTCAGCAAAGCTTGAAAAGCTGGAAAAAAGATTAGCACAGCAAGACGGAAAGGAATAAAATTATGAGAATATATAATACATTATCAAGAACAAAGGAAGAGTTTGTGCCCATTAATCCCGGAGAGGTAAAAATGTACTCATGTGGCCCTACCGTATATAACTTTTTTCACATCGGTAACGCACGTCCCTTTATCATTTTTGATACTTTGAGAAGATATTTAGAGTATATCGGCTACAAGGTAACCTTTGTACAGAACTTTACCGATATTGACGATAAAATGATAAAAAATGCAAACGAGCAGGGAATTACTGTAAAAGAACTTGCAGAAACCTATATTAAAGAGTATTTTACAGATGCCCAAGGGTTAGGAATAAAGGCTGCAACAATTCATCCTAAGGCAACAGAAAATATTGATGCTATCATCAAAACAGTAGAAACTCTAATTGAAAAAGGCTATGCATATGAGGTAAACGGGGACGTTTACTTTGAAACAAAGAAGTTTTCAGAATATGGCAAGCTCTCCAAAATGCCATTAGAGGACTTAGAAGCCGGTGCCAGAATTGATGTAACAGATATAAAACGTAACCCTTCAGACTTTGCATTGTGGAAGGCAAAGAAGGAAGGAGAACCGGCATGGAATAGCCCCTGGGGTGAAGGACGTCCAGGTTGGCATATTGAGTGCTCTGCTATGGTAAATAAATACTTAGGCGAGACAATCGATATCCATTCAGGCGGTCAGGATTTAATTTTCCCTCACCACGAAAACGAAATTGCACAGAGCGAATGTTGCACAGGCAAGCCCTTTGCAAGATACTGGATGCATAACGGCTACATCAATGTTGACAATCAGAAAATGTCAAAATCTTTAGGCAATTTCTTTACTGTACGTGATGTAGCAAAGAAGTATGACTATGAGGTTATCCGTTTCTTTATGCTCTCTGCTCATTACAGAAGCGTAATCAATTTTGCGGATGAATTACTGGCGCAATCAGAGGCAGGATTAAACAGACTATATAACTGTATTTCTAACCTTGAATTTTTAGAAACCAAGGCAAAGAACAGAGAATTGACAGATACTGAAAAAGAGTTTATAGAAAAGCTTGACTCTTTCCGTGAACAGTTTAAAACTGCAATGGACGATGATTTAAACACAGCAGATGCAATAGCTGCAATATTTGACCTTGCAAAATTTATAAATTCAGAAGAAAAATCTGACTGGGCACTTGGAGTGTTTGAAGCAGCAAAGGGGTTAATGCGCGAACTCGGTGATGTAATCGGTATATTTACACGCACGACAGAGGATACTATATCTGATGAGGCGAAGGCTTTAATTGAAAAAAGAGCTGCAGCACGTGCCGAAAAAGACTGGGCGACATCAGATAAAATCCGTGATGAATTGCTCTCCATGGGCATTGAAGTTGCTGACACCCGTCAGGGAGTAAAAATAAGAGTGATAAAGTAATGGACATCAGTAAAATTTTAGATAAAGAAAGTATTCCCGAAATAAACACGTTGTCACCTTTGACCTTAGCGTTTTTGGGTGACAGCGTATATGAAATGTTTATTAGAACAAAGATTTTATCTCAGGGAAACCGCCCCGCAAATGAATTACATAAGATTGCCGTAGGCTATGTCAAGGCAAAAGCACAGGCTACTGCCGCTCACGGTATAATGGATAATTTAACCGATGAGGAGATTGAAATCTACAAGCGGGGAAGAAATACAAATATTCACACTGTACCAAAAAATGCAGATATGGCGGACTACCGCCATGCTACAGCGTTAGAGACATTGATTGGTTACCTTTACTTAAAAGGAAACAAGGAGCGTTTGCTTGAGATTTTAAATCTTGCTTTTGATACACTTAGCTAAGGCACTCAAGTTAAGGAGTGGTTTAGTGAAAAAAATATTGAATCAGTTAAAAGATTACGCACTTATTACCATTGGCTCGTTGATTGCGGCAATTGCCGTGAGCGTATTTTTAGCACCTCATGCGGTTGTTTCAGGCGGTGTGTCGGGTATTGCAATCGTTGTAAATAAATTTACTGGATTTCCAATTGGTGTTGCGGTGCTCTTGATGAATATACCACTATTTTTTGCTGGTGCAGTATTTTTAGGAAAAAGCTTTGGTATAAAATCCTTATATGGAGCTTTTGCGTTTTCTCTTTTTATGGACGCAGTAGCAACAGATATGATTCTTACCGAAAATGTGCTGATGTCGGCGCTGTTTGGTGGTGTGCTTTTAGGTATTGGCTTTGGGTTTATATTTTTAACGGGAGCTACCACAGGCGGGACAGATATCTTAGCTTCAATAGGAAATAAATTTGTACCTGCCATAGATTTGGGCAAATGGTTTTTTATATTTGATATAATTATAATCCTGTCAGGTGTGGTATTCTTGCGAAATACTGAATTACTCCTTGCAGGAATTGTGGCACTTTTCCTGAATTCATGTGTTTTAGATTATGTGATTTCCGGATTTAATGTGTCAAAAATGATCTATATAATTTCTGACAAAAGTGATGAAATTGCCGCAGAAATAATGAAAAATTTAGAGCGTGGCGTAACAGGCATTAAAAGTGTTGGTATGTATACTAAGGGTGAACGTACGATGCTTATGTGCATTGTCAAAAAGTTTGAACTACAGAAATTAGAAAAAATAACAGAGTCAAAAGACCCTGATGCCTTTATTATTTTAACGCAGGCACATCAGGTTAAAGGTGAAGGCTTTGTTAACTATCCTATACAACAAAAAAATACAAAACATAAAAATAAAAAACTAAAGTAAAAGAGGGGGATGTAACTTTGTTAGATAACAAAAAGCTTACAGAATTAAAACTCACTGCGGCAAATGTAAGAAAACATGTTCTTACAGGTGTGCATGCAGCCGCATCCGGCCACCCCGGCGGTTCATTATCAATTGCAGATGTGGTAACACTTTTGTATTGTGAAGTAATGAACACATCGCCTGAGATGGCAAAAAATCCTGACCGTGACAGATTTGTACTGTCAAAGGGACACTGTGCTCCTGCACTCTATGGTATTTTGGCAGAACGTGGATATTTCCCGAAAGAGGATATTGCCACACTCAGAAAGACAGGTAGCTACTTACAGGGACATCCTGACATGAAGGGTATTCCCGGTGTTGATATGTCAAGCGGTTCATTAGGACAGGGCATTTCTGCGGCAAATGGTATGGCATTAGCCGGTAAAATTGACAAGCGCGACTATCGCGTTTATACAATCTTAGGTGATGGTGAGCTGGAGGAAGGTCAGGTATGGGAGGCTGCAATGTATGCTGCTCACTATAACCTTGACAACTTATGTGCGTTTGTAGACTTTAATGGTTTGCAGATTGACGGTGACATCTCAAAAGTAATGTCTCCTCTTCCCATTGATAAGAAGTTCGAGGCTTTCGGATGGAATGTAATTGTTTGCGATGCTCACGATTTTAATGCGTTACTTGATGCAATAAATCAGGCTAAGGAAACAAAAGGCAAGCCCACAATGATAATCTTAAAAAGTGTCAAAGGTAAGGGCGTATCATTTATGGAAAATGTTGCATCATGGCACGGCTCAGCTCCTAATGATGAGCAGTATGAAGCAGCAATTGCTGAAATTGATGCAGAAATCGAAAGAATCAAGGAGGGAGCATAATGGCAAAGTCAGCAACAAGAGAAGCCTACGGTTTAGCATTAGCTGAATTTGGTGAAAAATACGATATTATAGTACTGGACGCGGACCTTTCCAAGTCTACAAAAACAGATACATTTTTAAAGAAATTCCCCGAAAGATTCTTTAATACGGGAATCGCTGAGGGCAATATGATGTCTACTGCAGCAGGCCTTGCATCCTGCGGAAAAATCGTTTTTGCAAGCTCTTTTGCAATGTTTGCGGCAGGCAGAGCTTTTGAACAAATCAGAAATGGTATCTGCTATCCGAAATTAAACGTAAAAATTGGTGCTACTCATGCAGGTATTTCAGTTGGTGAAGATGGTGCAACCCACCAGTGTTTAGAGGATATTGGTATTATGCGTACTATCCCCAATATGGTAATTATCAACCCTGCAGATAAAGCAGAATCAATTCTGGCAGTAGAAGCTGCAATCAAGCATGATGGTCCTGTATATCTCCGCTTTGGTCGTTTGGCTGTTCCTGAAATTTTTGACCGTGATACATATAAGTTTGAAATCGGTAAAGGTGTAGAATTAATTGAAGGTAATGACGTTACAATTATTGCAACAGGTTTACTCGTTCCTGAAGCAATGGAAGCTTCTGAAAAATTAAAGGCAGAAGGAATTTCTGCACGTGTTATAAATATGGCTACAATCAAGCCTATCGACCGCGAGATTATTGAAAAAGCGGCGAAAGAAACAGGCGCTATCGTTACAGCTGAAGAACATAATGTTATCGGTGGATTGGGAAGTGCAGTAGCAGAGGTTTTATGCGAACTTGCTCCTGTTCCAATGCTCAGAATCGGTACACAGGATGTGTTCGGTCAGAGTGGTAAGCCTGCTGAACTCCTTGAAATCTACGGACTCACTGCAGATAATATCGTTAAAAAAGCAAAAGAAGCAATTAAATTAAAGAAATAAAGACTAAATAAAAAAGACTTGTTGCACAAGGCAACAAGTCTTTTTTTGTTTATTTTATACATTACAAATATTTTTAAGAAATGATAAAATAATAATAGGAAAGGAGATGATAGATGATGAAGATCACAAACGAAAAAATCTTAGAATTTCGTGAATTTTTGCAAATTAACGAAAAAGCAGCCGCAACAGTTCAGAAGTATATACGGGATGTACGGATGTTTGCTGTGTGGCTCAATGGCAAGACACTGACAAAATCCAATGTTCTTGAGTATAAGGAGTATCTTAAGAAAAACTATGTCATTGCAAGTGCAAATGCCGCCATATCATCTTTAAATGCTTTTTTTGATTTTTTGCAGATGAAATCTTTGTGCATTAAGACTGTTAAAGTGCAAAAACAACTCTTTATAAGAACGGAAAAAGAGTTGACAAAGAAGGAATATTCAAGACTTCTTGCTGCAGCAAACCAAAAGGGAAACATAAGATTAAATCTTGTAATGCAGACGATATGCTCTACCGGTATACGAGTATCAGAGCTTCACGGTATAACAGTAGAAGCACTGGAAAGTGAAACGGCGCAAATCCATTCAAAGGGAAAAGTACGACGTGTGTTTTTACCTAAAGCACTATGCAAAACACTTTTAAAATATGCTGCGTCACGAAATATTAAACAGGGACCTGTATTTGTGACAAAATCAGGCCGTCCATTAAATAGGTCAAATATCTGGTCAGATATGAAAAAACTGTGCGAAGTCGCACAGGTACCAAAAGAAAAGGTTTTTCCGCATAATCTTCGCCATCTGTTTGCAAGAACCTTTTACTCAATACAAAAAGACATTGTGAGACTTGCTGACATCTTGGGACATTCAAGCGTAAACACCACCAGAATTTACACGATGGAAACAGGGGAGATACATCGTAAAAAAATTCAAATGTTGGGTCTTTTGCGCTGTTGATTAAATCGGAAAACAAAAAAACTACATAATCGAAATTATGTAGTGATTTTTGAATATAGTACATATAAAGTACGGCGTTATTATAACATCCATCCCCGATAAATGTCAAGGTTTTTTATCTAAAAATATAATTTTAGTCATTTTGCAGTATAAAATGGCATGGCAAAATAGACTAATGCATAAAAAGCAACAACGCATTGGTCTTAAACTCATGCCCTTTTTTGAAAACTCTCTCGAATGCTCACCCTTAACCCTTAAAAAAAGGCACAATTTAATATTTTAGTCTTCTTTTTAACTACATAATTTCGATTATGTAATATCACGTGGCAAAGAAGGCGAATACAATGACAGGTTTAGGCATACTATCTATAGCAATATTTGTAATTATG
The DNA here is from genome assembly GCA_017415145.1 of Clostridia bacterium. Taxonomy (GTDB): domain Bacteria; phylum Bacillota; class Clostridia; order UBA1381; family UBA9506; genus Congzhengia. Next base: position 17,923 of record JAFQJE010000007.1, on the reverse strand, counting down.
TACATTGCGTGCTATTGGGTAGATGTGCTTACGCCTTTTTTTGATAATCGGAAAACTGTAAAGGCAAAAATAAAGCATACCGATAACGAAAAGAAACGAAGATATTACAAGCGAAAATATCGATACATGAAGTTAGAGATTATTCCTATATTTGGGCCGCTATTTCGCAAAATGCGAAAAAAACGCTTAAAACGTGACTACTTAGACTAAAAAATATCGCACATACCCAAAAAGAATAAGGCAGTTTATTATTTTTTTTGACGACAACATCAGGTATATGTCGTTTCTTTTTTATAGAATTTAAAACAACTGTTCTAAAAAATAAAACAATTGTTTTAGAAAAGAGGTTATTTATGCGAGAACGTACAGAAAAATCCATTGACGAAATATTGGAAATATCGTTTAGGTATTTAATGGTCCATGGACTTGAAAATACGTCTATTAGAGATTTGGCAAAGGAAACCGGAATGTCTTTGGGAAGTATTTATTACTGGTTTGAGGACAAAGAGGATTTTATTATAAATTCCGTAAAATTCGGACTTATGAAATCTTCTGCTAGAATTTTCACAGAAGCGTCTGAACAAATAAACAATTTTGAACATTTTATTTCACGTGTTATGGAGGCTGTAAAGATAGAACAGCGGTCTCTAAGACTTGTTTATCAGGCGGCAACAAGCCCTACATTTGGCGACAGAATAAGAAAAAACGCAGAGCCTTTGAATAATACATATGCAGAATATATCAACCTCTTGTCAAAGAGTATAGGAGCACCCTTTGAAGAGATTCGCCCCCTTGTGTTTATGTTTATTGCCACAATTTTAGATTATGTAGTATGGGATGACTATGCATTTTCCAAGTCCCAACTTGAATATATATATAAAATATTGCTGTCAAAAATCGATAGCAAAAGTTAATCCAAGACCAAGCAGCAACATCGCTTGATATAAATATTACCCTATGGAAGGAGTTTTCAAGAAATGAAAGCAAAGAAAATTTTAGCAATCATTCTTTCTGCAATTATGATTGTCGGTTCAATGACAACTGTAGCAACAGCAGAAGGAACAGCAACATCATTACCTGAAGCTGTTAATAGTGTTATCAAATTAACAGAAAATGTAGTACTTGCAGATACATACACAGTACCTGCAGATACAACATTGACAATCGATCTGGCAGGTTACACAATCAGTCAGACAAAGACACAGACAGCAGGATATCAGATGATTCTCAATGATGGTAACCTGACAATCAAAGACAGCAGTAAAAATCGCAGCGGTAAAATCAGTTATACCGACAATGGTAACGGCGGTGAATATATCTCAGACACCATCTACAACAGAGGTGTACTTGTGATTGAAAGCGGTACAATCGAAAACCTCAGTACTGAAACCGTAGCTCGTAATGGTTATCCTCACGCTGTTGATACATATTCCGGCATACGTGACACATCGGTTACAGTAAAAGGCGGCACAATTTACTGCGCAGAGTACAGCGCAATACGTATGTTCTGCGTAAGTGAAACAAAAAAGGCTGACCTTGTTATCAATAGCGGTATTATAATGGGTGCTGTTGATGTTCAGAACGGTAGCAAAGACAAGGCATGCCTAGGCTCGTTGACTGTAAACGGCGGTATTTTTGACTCAAACAAGAGCAGCAGCAATATTCGTATTGCTGACTGGCATTATTACGGCAGCACAGCAAACATTTCAGGCATTTCAGCTGAAATCAAGAGCGGTAGCTTCGACAAAGGTATCTTTAACAATATCGCTCCTGTTAGCGAATTTGTTTCAGGCGGCGTATTCGGCGGAGATGTTACAGAATTTCTGGCAGACGGTGCAACTGTTGTCTGCGGCGATAAAAAATATGTAAAGAACGGCGAAGAAGTTACCACAGTAGCTGCCACAGAAGTTGCAACATACGATGCACTTTTAGAGGCTCTTAATGTGGATAAGGCTCAAATCATTATGACAGCAGACATCACAGCAGATGCAACTCAGAGTTCCGGTTATGGTAAGACTGGTATCGTTTTAGATGCGGGCGACATTCTTGACGGTAATGGCCACAAGCTTACTATCAATAATGCCAATACTACATGGGATACTGCAATAGCTATGAAAGGCGGTACTGTTAAAAATCTTACTATCGCAGGTGCTATGCGTGGTATATTTATGCCCGGTGCAAATGGTAACGTAGTAATTGACAATTGTGTATTTGAAGATGTAATTTACACATTCAACTCTGACGCAGGCAGTAAGGGATGCTCAGTTACAATCACAGATACAAAGCTTTTTGGCTGGACCAGTTTTTCAAATGTTCATAAGTCAGTAACATTTGAGAATTGTGAGTTCGGCGAAGGTAGTGGTTATTCATACTGTCGTCCTTATCAGCCTACAACATTCACAGGTTGTGAATTTAATGAAGGTTATGAGTTCGACACCACACGAGTTAATGACAATACACATGCTTTCAATGAATGTACCTATGACGGAGAAGCTTTGAGTGCAGACAACAGCTCTATGTTCTACGACGGCGGCTCTGTTTTAATTAACGGCACTGCTACAGATGTGACACAGTATGCCGCAAAAGTTGGCAATGTAAAATACAACGATATTCAGGAAGCTATCAAGGCAGCAGCTCCTGCAGGCACTGTTACTCTTCTTAAAGATGTAACTGTTGATAAGTGGGTAATGATTTCTGAAACTCTTTCCATCGGCAACAATACCATTATCAATCTTGATATGGACGGTCTTACCATCGACGGTAACGGTCATACTCTTACCATCAACGATGTTGAGTCCGCAAGCAACGGTAATCACATTTTCTACGACGGTGATTACAACATTTACGATCTTAACCTCGTGATGGGAGCAAATGTAAACGGACTCGGAATCACCTCTGGTACTATCAAGAATGTAACCTTCACCGGCGGCTGTGGAATTAGTGGCGGCGCTGCTATACACGTCAGTGACGGTCTTATTACCGGTGTACACGCAGAAAACGTTACTATTGAGGGCTGTACCTTCAATAATAACGGTGGTGCAATCTACTCCGAGACTGCACAGAATGGCCTCGTTGTAAAAGGTAACACCTTCCAGGTTCCTTCGGGTGCAAACGTAATAATGTTACGTGGCACAGAGCAGTTAATAAATAACACTGTTCTTTCCGGCAGAACTGTAAATGTTGTAAGCGGTTCTCCTGTTGTGACAGGTAACAACTTCGGTGATGTAAGACTCAAGGTTTACAATGTTGCAGCGGCTACAATTTCGGACAATACGATCAATGTCCTTGCATTCCAGGATGACACTGTACCTCAGTCTACATTCACTAACAACACCTTGAGCGAAGCTGCTCAGGCTGTACTTGATGCTGTGCAGAAAGACAAAACATTACCCAACGCAGAAGTTAGAAACTTAGGCTCAGTTACAATCCCTGCTGATACTTATATTTGTTACCCTAACGGTGCAACTGATAAGGATTTGGAATTGGATGTAGCTATGCAGTTTATCGCAAAGGATACACCTGAAGAAGCTGCCGAAAATTACTACGGTAATTACACAACAGACTTCTTTATTGAATTTGGTGGATTAACAGACGGGGTGCTTGACACAACAGGCTGTTATCTTGCAGGTAACTATGGAGAATTCGGCTGGATTGCTATTCCTGTTGACGGAATGATTGAAACAGTAGAAGAAGGCGTGGTTTACCCTGTGCTTTCAGGTGCAACACCTTTTGATTTCAAATATGTGGATATTTGTCGTGAAGTAAAAGATTTCACCTGCGGTATATATTTCTCTGATGATATTAAAGAAAAACATCCCAATATCACAGTTAAGCTTTCTTTAGGACTTTCTGAGACATTAGAATATGCACAGCGTGCTGAATTTACAACAGTAGGTGCATACACATACGACCAGGATGATTTCGGTAAAAAGTTAGTTAACTGGGGCACAGGAACAGATGCAGGATACTATATGGACGATGAAACAAAGTATGGTATGATGCGTTTCTTGTTCCATGCTGACATTGATGCAGAAGATGTTAAAGATTCAGGTATCAAGTACATCAGAACAGATGATATCACAGCAACAGTTGTAAGTAAGCAGAATGATGAAGCCACAAATGCGTTCTACGGTGACGTAATAGGCATACCCGAGGGTACAACAGGCGAATATGCAGCAGTTGCTTACGTTATAACATCTAAAGGACTCATATACTGGTCTGACGCGGTAGAATGTTCACCTGACTTTGATAACGACTACTCAGGCTACAACGCACAGTAACGGAGGTTATTATAAATGAAAAAATATATAGCTCCCTCACTTAAAGCAATTAGTATTTCAAGTGAGGATATTATCCAGACAAGTGGTGAAACTGCAAAAGTTCCCACAACAGTAGTAAACGGCGTGCGGGCTACAGGATATCAGGCAACAAGCTTTAATGCAGCTTACGGCACAAAGACAAGTGTAGCAGACTAATTTGCTGTGCAATCGGTGCAAGTATTTTCATTGCACAGATTCCAAGCGGCGAGACGGTTCAGCACAACAATCTCTTTGTATACACAACAACACAACATATCACTTTGAAATGGATCGTCTTAGCCGTGACACAAAAAATTCCAGGGCAGCACTCCTGCTGCCCTGATTTTTATTTTACTACCATCAAAAGGATTTGATATATTTGAACAAATTTAGATTCAGAAGGTTGGACACAGATACGATAAAACTGTTAGCAACAGAAACAACACTGCGATTAATACATATGCTTGTGGTAAATGCTGCCCTGTCTATGATAATAATGTCACTTGATGTTATAGGACTGATATCTACTCAACAGCATATATTTGCATCCACCTGTGCAGGTGTTGCACTGTCGGCTATTATTAACATGCAGCTTTTGAGAAACCTTTATTATAAACTGGCAAACAAATTTGAGTATTATACATCAACATATATTGCCCAGATTTTGTTTTTTGCAGCAAATACCGCTGCAGGTGCATTTTTTGACAATAATGTATATGCGTGGGCTTTTTCTGTAACAAAATTTGCACGATTTTCACATCTTATGTTTGATAGTTTTACTTCTGCGATAATATTTAATATCGTGATGGTCTTAACAATTCACCTAGCACCCCTTGGTATGGGTTGGCTTGTGGTAGATGAAGACTACGATTATGATGAATAAGGAAGAATGGCTATTAAATATAAAGTAAGCCAGCAATTGCGTTATTGAATTGTTTAAAGCGAAAAGGAGAAATATTATGAAAAAAGTCATTGTTGCATTGGTTCTTATTTTAACAATGTTTACATCAACAGGCTTTGCTGCAGAGGAGGTATTAATTGCCCCTGCATCGGAAACTGTTGCTCAGAAGGATATTGATGTTATATTAAACGGAAGAACTCTTGATTTAGATGTTGCTCCTGTGATAGTAAACGACAGAACAATGGTTCCTATGCGTGCTATTTTTGAAGCATTAGGTGCAGAGGTAAATTGGATTCCCGCAGGAAGAATTATTATTGCTACAAAAGATGAATTGATGATAACTATGCAGATTGATAATCTAAATATGGTAATCGAGCGTGCAGGGAGTGATGACAGAGAGATTTTCACATTAGATGCACCCCCTTTTATCTCAAATGACCGTACACTGGTTCCTGCACGTGCAGTATCGGAAGCACTGGGAGCAAAGGTGGAGTGGATTCCCGAAACCAGAACTGTAACCGTTGACCAAATGGGTTAAGAAACATGATAAATATACGACTGGCAGAAATTAATTTTTGCATAGAGAACAGATATAATTACATTGAAGAAATGTGTAACGATTATCTTACAGATGGTGTACCCGATGTGATAATCAGTGTAACAGAGGAACATATAGATGCTGAAGGTACTGAAGCGCAGTACGATAAAGGTTATCTCGAAAGTCTTGCAATATATCGTCAAATTGCAGAAAAAATTATAGATTATAACGGATTTTTAATGCATGGTGTGGTTTTAGATGTGCAGGGTATGGGAATTGCGTTTTTAGCAAAAAGCGGCGTAGGAAAGTCAACACATACTGAATTGTGGCAGGAAGTGTTGGGGGAGAGAATGACTGTTATAAACGGCGATAAACCCCTGATTCGTATAGTTGACGGAAAAATACGAGCCTATGGTACTCCCTGGGCGGGAAAAGAGAAGATTCAAACCAATACATCTACGCTGCTTAATAAAATCTGCTTTATAGAAAGATCGAAAGATAACAGCTGTATAGAAATTGCGAAGGAAGAAGTGTTGGAAAAACTCTTTTCCCAGATTTATAAGCCAAAAAACGGGCTGGGATTTGCAAAAACCATAGAATTGATTGAAAAGGTAATAGAGAAATGTAAATTCTATACCATACGTTGCAACAGGGAAATTCAGGCGGCTCAGGTTGCTATAGATGCCTTATTAGAGAGTGATATTGAGAAGAATCTTCGTGAGAATAAGGTTTATATCACTAAAACCCAGGGTGACAGTATGGCGCCGATGTTAAAAACAGGTGACAGGGTGGTTATCGTTCCTGTAACAGGGTCTCTAAAACTTTACGATGTTCCTGTTTATCGCAGAGGCGACCATTTCACGATGCATCGTATTATGAAGATAACTTCTTCCGGATACGTGATTTGCGGTGACAACCGGACATACATTGAACGCGACATAAAGGATAGCGATATTGTTGGTGTTTTAAGTGGATTTTATAAAGACGGAAAATATGTTGATGCAAAAAGTTCTGAATTTATAAATCATGGAAAAAAAGCAAAAAAAAGCTTTTGGATAAGAAAAATAAAAAGGATGTTTCGTTAAAACGAAACATCCTTTTTTGTACGATTTTAGATATTAGTTACATTCAGCAACTAATGGACCAGCCAACTCAGAAAGATAGAAGAGCTTGCCGGGGAGGGTGGGGATGTAGCTTGATGTAATCCAAGGTGTAGGACCATAACGGAGTGTCATCCAGAAGCTCATGCCCTGCCACTGCATACCACGACCTAATACACCGTCAGCACCGCCGATAGCATAATCTGCCTGTAAGAACAAGCCGGGTCCGATTGTGTTAGCACGACAAGGAACTAAAGTTGTTCTTGACTTAAAGCTTGTTAATGCGTTCTGTTCGATTGTTAAAGGATGGAGTTTAGCACCAATTCTGTAACACTGTGACTTCCATTCTTCTTCTGTTGCGAATTCGCCTGCAAACTGGGGTTCCCAGAAAGCAATGTGGCACATTCTGCCGATACCGTAAACGAGTACGAGTTTTGCACCTTCTGCCTTTAATGCTGCAATCTTCTCAGGATATGTGGGAAGATTTTCTTTTGTAGCAAAATTTCTCTGTGAAGCGGGAACTGTAAGCTCGCCTAAGGGGTTGAAGAGCGCCTGCTCCATAGCATTCTGGAATGCAGCGGGGTCGTTTGAAGCTAAGGTATTACCATCAGCATCTGACCATTCATCCATGTTGAATGTGTAAACATGTTCACATGAAATGTTCCATTCCTTTAAGAAAAATACTGCCCACTTGTACATACCCATAGGACCTACGGGAAGAATCATAGCGAGTTTTTCGCCTCTGTCTTTTGCGTTTTTGATCTGGAGAGCGATTTCGTGACCCATATATGTATCAAATGCTGTTAAGTTGTCGCATTCTACGGGTGTGAAGCCGTCGTTCCAGAAAGCCTGACGATCTGTAACCTTGTTAGCAGGGTCGCAGCAAGCGTCGATTTTAGCCATATCCCAACCTGCAGGATAAAAGCCTTCTAAGAGTGAACCTTTAACTGTGCTCATAAAATCCATAGTCTTATATCTCCTTTAAATTAAATTACGGTAATAAACGTTTTGTTGTTACTTTGGGCCAAGCAAGGCATTCGGTATATGCTTCTGCGTATTGCGCACCGCACTGTAAGCCTCTGTATCTTGAACATGTTTTTACAAATTCTGCAAAGTCAATGCCGTCGTGGTCGCGCATCCATTTCATCTGGCTTACATGGCACTCAAGCATTTCCATTTTCAAGTCAATTTCGTCTGATACGTCAACGTACATTGTGGGCATTGTGCCTACACCTGCTAAGTTGTCCATATAGTAAATAGGTGTGACGCCTGCTTTTCCGTCAACTCCTGACTTAAAGTACATACAGCTTGCTGCAAAAGTTGCATCAAATACAAGCTGAGATACTGCCACGTGATCGGGCATATAGTCGTTGGGCGCATGGGTGATAATAAAATCAGGCTGAACCTCACGGATAACATCAACAACCTTTTTTCTGTGCTCTTCATTGCAGCGGTAAACCTCAAGATCAGGAATGTCACAGGTCATAACACGGAATTTGCCTATTTTGCCTGCTGCTTTTGCTTCTTCAGCACGCATTACCCTAAGTTCCTCTGAGGGGATAATTTCATGTCCTTTGTTGCCGTTACAAACATGACAAACCGTTACATTATCGCCACGTTTGATACACTTTAAAAGTGTGCCGACACAATTTATTTCGGCATCATCGGGATGACATGTAATTGCTAAAACATTCATTCTTTTTTCCTCCAAATGGTGTGAATTAGTTAAGTAAAAATAAACCATTACCCATTGAAATATATTATATAATTTTACCAGGTTAATGTCAAGGCAAAAAAGGAAAAAAGACCGCTAAGGGCGTTCTCACTTGGGGATTAATCGGTTTTGGCTTGATATTTTACGTTAATACGGCGCAAAAAAATCCCGAAATACGACAGTATTACGTGATTTTTTTGTCTTGTCTTATTCGCAAAATCTCTAACCCAAAACTGCAAAGCACCTCAAAAACATCATTTTGAGTGCAGAACAAGGCAAAACTTCCCGATTATCCTGACGGATATCGGGGAGTTTTAACACAGTTATGTGCCAAAATGATGCCTTTGGGGCGAATAATCCCTAAGCGAGGACGCCCTATGGGCGGTCTTTTTCTAAAAGGACATATAAGGGGAGGACGAATTATATCGCCTTTTTCATCTTGAGTTTAATAGAGTCTGAAATCATAGCAATAAATTCACCATTTGTGGGTTTACCTTTATTAGTGTCAATGGTGTAACCAAAAATATCTGTTAAGATTTCTTCACGACCTCTGTTCCATGCAACTTCAATGGCGTGACGTATTGCACGCTCTACACGTGATGATGTGGTGGAAAAGTTCTTTGCTACGGTAGGGTACAAAAGCTTAGTAATAGAGTTTATAAATTCATCATCCTTTATACACAGACCGATAGCATCGCGAAGGTAATTGTAGCCTTTAATGTGAGCGGGTACTCCAATATCATGAATAATATCCGTTATTACACTCTCCAGATTACTTTCTGTAATCTGAGCACCTGATGCTGCACCAATAATGGAGGAGTGAGTAATTGGAGCTGCACAACACTCTATAATATGTGCTTCAATGTCACGCATGTCACCGGGCTTCATAATATAGTACTGCGCTCCCAGTGAGAAGGTTTTTTGAACAACTTTGTCATTACCTATGGCAGAATACATAATTATTTTTGTGTCAATATTCTCTTCTGCCAGTTTTTCCAGTAAACCTAAACCATCAAGCTTCGGCATAACAATATCTAAAATTACCACATCGGGATTTTCTTTCTTTATAAGTTCATAACCGTCCATGCCGTTTTCCGCTGTGCCTGTGAGAGTAATATTTGAATTTCCTTTAAAAAATTCAACAAAACCCTCCCTGATATCCTGATTGTCGTCAATAGAAACTACTTTTATCATTTTTATCCTCCTGATTGTTTTGAAATTGGAAATAATTTACAATTACTATAATTCAATTATACTCTTGTATTTTGTAAAATTCAAGGGAATTTTTCCAAAAAATGGCAGTTGATTTCCAGTAAATGGAATATGCTTCAGTGGAAAACGCACAGTTGACGCATTTGACAAAATTCGACGAAACAAAGTGCCACAAAACGTGTCACAAGCTGAGAAAAAATAGATGCAGAATAAACAAACCTAACCCGTAGGGGTGTGCCCCGAAGGCGTACATAGGTACGCCGAGTGGTACGGTTTGTTTAAGTTCAAAACATAAAATAAAAAGACACTCAGTGCTGAGTGTCTTCATATGTTTACGACTAATATTGTAATATTGTTTTGAACGGTTATGCACTATTTTTGCCAGCTTAATTACTCCAAATAGTCCTTTAATTTTTTACTTCTTGACGGATGGCGAAGCTTACGTAAAGCTTTAGCCTCAATCTGTCTGATACGCTCTCTTGTTACGTCAAACTCTTTACCAACCTCTTCTAAGGTTCTTGCTCTGCCGTCTTCCAAGCCAAAGCGGAGTTTTAACACCATTGCTTCTCTGGGAGAAAGGGTATCTAAAACATTGCTTAACTGCTCTTTTAATAACATAAATGAAGCGGCCTCCGAGGGTGCAGGAGCATCCTCGTCAGGAATGAAGTCTCCTAAATGGCTGTCTTCTTCTTCGCCGATAGGAGTTTCTAAGGATACTGGTTCCTGTGCGATTTTCATAATTTCGCGAACCTTGTCAATTGACATATTAAGCTCTTTTGCAATTTCGTTTGGATGGGGGTCACGACCGAGTTCTTGCACCAACTGACGAGATACACGGATAAGCTTGTTGATGGTTTCTACCATGTGGACAGGAATACGGATTGTTCTTGCCTGGTCAGCGATTGCACGTGTGATAGACTGACGAATCCACCATGTTGCGTAGGTACTAAACTTATATCCCTTTGAGTAGTCAAATTTTTCAACGGCCTTAATAAGACCGAGGTTTCCTTCCTGAATAAGATCTAAAAACAGCATACCACGACCAACATATCTTTTGGCGATAGATACAACAAGTCGGAGGTTTGCCTCGGCCAAACGCTTTCTTGCCTCTACATCGCCCTCTGACATTTGCTTTGCAAGAATCATTTCTTCTTCTGCGTCCAAAAGGGGGACCTTACCAATTTCTTTTAGGTACATCTTTACATGGTCGTCAATTGAAACGCCTTCAGCACTTGATATTTCCATTACTTCAGCGGCAACGTCCATATCTTCGGAGGGTTTGATATCCTCTAATTCTTCTTCAATTTTCTCCAGTTCCTTTTCCATGTCGGCAACAACTTCTACGCCTTCATGCTCCAATGCCTCGTAAATTTTTTCAATTTGTTCAGGTTCTAATTCTACATCACCTAAAGCATCTGTTATTTCTTTGTAAGTAATAACGCCGTTTGCTTTACCTTTTGCTGTTAAACTTGCTATTGCATCTAATAATTTCTGTTCTATCTCTGTCAATTTGACTGCTCCTTTCGGTTAGACATAATAAGTCTGTTTATTTCATCAACCTTGCCCTCTTTGGCAAGTCTGTTTATTTTTTCCTTAAAGTTTTGCTTTTTGATTTTATCAATCAAATCTTTAGCAGCAACCGTTGCATCTCCTATATATTCTTTGTACAGAATTTCAGCAGTGCAGGATTTGATATCCTGTGGAATTGATGATAAAAACATCCCCGCATCTGAATTCTCGTTGTATTCCCTGAATTTTATAATTTCCTCAAAAAGCCTTGCGTGATTTTTGTCTGTCATTTCTTCCTGAGTAAGCTCTGACCTTATAATCCTGTACGCCGACAGATTAAAAAACATAATATTGAGGAGCAACCGCTCAGCCTTATATGTTGCGGTAGGTGGAGTCTCTCCCCGTTGTACCCTTGTTTCTGTTCGGGTGGACTGTACCTCTCGCTCTGCTTTTTTATAGGATTTTCGATTTTTATCATATATTATCTTGTTTACCTGAGCTGTAATAGAGTCGGTAGAGATATCCGTTTCTGAAGAGATTCTTTTGATATAGATTTCTCTTTCGACAGCATTGGGATTGACTGCCAGAATTTCGGCAGCAGCATTTATAAATTCCACCTTATCACTTGTCTCGACAAGATTATATTTTTTTCTGAGATTGAGTATTTTATACTCTGTGGGGGAAAGTGCTGATGAAATTACTTTTTTAAAGCTCTCTGCACCTTTTTTCTTTAAATATTCATCAGGGTCCTTTGCACCGCTGTAGGATAAAATTTTTAAGTTTATTCCTGCGGCAGACAAGGTTTCGATGGCTTTGTTGGCTGCTTTTTCTCCTGCCTCGTCGTTGTCATAGCAAATGTAAACAACGGAAGCATATCGTTTTAAAAGCTGTGCCTGTTGGTCGGTTAGTGCCGTTCCTAAACCCGCTACTGCATTTGGAAAACCAAAAGCATTGAGCGACACTGCGTCCATATTTCCCTCAACAAGAATAAGACCATCTGTTGCTGAGTACTGTTTTGCAAGATTCAGGGCAAATATATTGCTGCCCTTATGAAAAACAGGTGTCTCTGGGGAATTCATATATTTTGCAGGACTGTCACCCAGGGCGCGACCTGAAAAAGCAATTACATTTCCTCTTACATCAATAATGGGAAACATAAGTCGATTTCTGAATTTGTCGTAGATATGACCTTTTTCATTTTTGACGGCAAGACCAGCTTCGATAATATCTTCATTGCGAAAACCGTTTTCTTTTAAGTAGTCAACCAGGTCAGACCAACTGTCTTTTGCATATCCTATGCCAAATGCACTTATTGTTTCACGCTTTAAACCCCGCCCGGAAGCATATTCTCGGGCACCTTTGGCATCGTCTCCTGCTAAATTTGCTACGTACCTTTTGGCGGCTAACTTATTCATTTTCAGAATTGTTTCACGCATGTTATGGCGTGCCTGAATTTCAGGACTGTAAACTTCTTCTTCCAGAGTTATGCCAGCACGTTCTGCCAAAAATTTTATAGTATCAACAAAATCAAGGTTTTCGATTTTACCCACAAAATCTATAATGTTACCGCCTGAATTACAACCAAAACAGTAGAACAACTGCTTGTCCGAACTTATATGGAATGAAGGGGTTTTTTCTCTGTGAAAAGGGCACAGTCCTACGAAGTCAGTACCGTTTCGCTTTAAGGTTATATAGCCCGATGCAATATCTACTAAATCCGACCTGTTGAGGACTTCGTCTATTGAGCTTTGTAAATACCGTGGCACCTGATCACCCCCTAAAATATCTTCTATAAATTATATTCGACAAAAATTCTGTTTTTCCTTTAATTTTTATAAAAAAATAAAACCCTGCATGAGCAGGGTTTTGTGAGTGTCTATATTAATTTTAGAATTACAGCACCTATAACAATAATACCGAGGATTATCCTGTAGATACCGAAAACCTTGAAATCGTGCTTTTTTACGAAGTTTGTTAAAAACTTTACTGAAATTACGGATACGATATAGGATACAATCATTGCAACAGCCAAAAGTATCCATTCGTTTTGTGTCATAACGTAATCATTGGTAACAATCTTCAAAAAGCTTACACCGAACATAATGGGGATTGCAAGAAAGAATGAAAACTCAGCGGCAACAACTCTTGAAGTTCCTAAAATGATAGCACCTAAAATGGTAGCACCTGACCTTGACGTGCCGGGAATTATTGATAACACTTGGAACAACCCGATAAAAAGTGCTGTTTTGTAGGTTAAATCATTTATGCTGTTTATCTTCGGTGTACGATTTTTCTTTTCAATAAATATAAATGCGATGCCATACACGATAAGCATAGCAGAAACTAAAACAGGAGTTGAGATTGAGTCCATGTAGTCGTTAAACAAAAGTCCTGCAATGGCAGCCGGCAGGCAGGCAACTATCACCTTAAACCACATCTGCCATGTGTGTAATTTTTCTTCTTTCGTCTTTGACAGAGCAAAGGGGTTCAGTTTTTTAAAGTATATGGTAGCAATAGCTAAAATTGCACCCAACTGTATTACATATAAAAAAATCTGTGAATTAAAAAAACCTTCGTCTGTGCCTAAAAATCTGTTAACCAGAATAAGATGACCTGTAGAGGAAACGGGCAACCATTCGGTTATGCCTTCGACGATACCTAATATAATTGATTTCAAAACATCTAACATAAAAACACCTCACGCATAATTTTAGCACATTTTTTTTAGAATTACAATATTGTATTCATATAAGTAAAAATTTATAAATCCACTAGGGGTTGATTAACGGATTTTTATTGATATTTTATTAACAAAAAGCTCCTTGATTAGTTGACTATTGGGCGAAATTGTAGTATAATAAACAAATAATGTTTTTGGAGGCGCGATTATGGATAGAGTATATAATTTTTCGGCAGGCCCTTCTATGCTTCCTGTTGAAGTTTTAGAAAAAGCAGCGGCGGAGATGGTAAATTACGGAGATGCAGGTATGTCCGTTATGGAAATGAGCCATCGTTCCAAGGATTATGAAGCGATTATAGAGGGGGCAGAAAGCTTAGTTCGTGAGTTGATGCACGTTCCCGATAATTATAAAGTTCTTTTCTTGCAGGGCGGCGGTCATACACAGTTTGCTATGGTTCCCTTAAACTTTGGAACAAAGAATAAAAAGGCGGACTACGTTATAACAGGTCAATGGGCAAAAAAGGCGGCAGAAGAGGCGGAAAAATATATTACAGTAAACAGAGTTGCATCATCTGCAGACAAAACTTTCTCATACATACCAAAGCTTGATAAGAGTACATTCTCGGAAGATGCGGATTACTTCTATATCTGCTATAACAACACAATTTACGGAACTCGATTTACCGAGCTTCCCGATACAGATAAACCTATTATTGCAGACATTTCATCATGTGTAATGTCAGAAGAAATTGATGTTTCAAAGTTTGGTATGCTCTTTGCAGGTGCTCAGAAAAACTTAGGACCTGCAGGTGTTACATTGGTAATTGTACGTGAGGACTTGTTGGGAGATGTGCTAGAGGGTACACCCACGATGCTTGATTACAAAATTCACGCAAAAAATGGTTCTATGTATAACACACCTCCTACATATTCAATTTACGTGTTGAAGCTTGTGCTTGAATGGTTAAAGGCACAGGGTGGTGTTGCGGCAATTCAGAAGATTAACGAGAAAAAGGCAAAGATTTTATACGATTTCCTTGATTCGTCAGAAATGTTTCGTGGAACAGTAGCCAAAGAGGACCGTTCGTTAATGAATGCTCCTTTTGTTACAGGCAATGAAGAACTGGACGCAAAGTTTGTAAAAGAATCAAAAGAGGCGGGCTTTGTGAACTTAAAAGGTCACAGAACAGTTGGCGGTATGCGTGCAAGTATGTATAACGCAATGCCTTTAGAGGGAGTAGAAAAGTTAGTAGAATTTATGAAGAAATTTGAGGCAGAAAACAAATAAAGAGGGTATTTAGAATGTATAACGTTTTAACATTAAATAAAATAGCTAATTGCGGCATTGAAAAGTTAGGGGAGAATTATGCGGTTTCTGATGATTGCAAAAACCCTGATGGTATTATTTTAAGAAGTTTTTCAATGCATGAAATGGAATTGCCTGAAAGCTTAAAATGCGTAGCCCGTGCAGGTGCAGGCGTGAACAATATTCCTATTGATGCTTGTACTGAGAAGGGTATTGTGGTATTCAATACTCCCGGTGCTAATGCAAACGCTGTAAAGGAGCTTGTTATTTTAGGTTTGCTCCTTGCGTCACGTAAGGTTGTAAACGGTATTGAATGGGCAAAGACATTATCAGGCAAAGGTGCAGAGGTAGAAAAACTCGTAGAAAAAGGCAAGGGTTCATATGTGGGGCCTGAAATTGCCGGAAAAACTTTGGGCGTTATCGGACTTGGTGCTATTGGTGCTATGGTTGCAAATACTGCTATTTCACTGGGAATGAATGTAGTGGGATATGACCCTTATTTAACAGTAGAAAGTGCATGGAGATTAAAGAGTAATATCCGCCATGCAAATTCGCTTGACGAAGTATATGAAGCAAGTGATTACATAACACTTCACATTCCTGCAACGGATACAACAGCAGGAATGATTAATTCGGAAAGCTTTGCTAAAATGAAAACCGGTGTAAGAATCTTAAATTTTGCCCGTGGTACATTAGTTAATGATGCACATATGGCAGTAGCTTTAGAGGAGGGAAAAGTGGCATGTTACGTTACCGATTTCCCCACTGATGCGGTACTTTCTATGGAAAATGTGGTTGCGATTCCCCACTTGGGAGCATCTACTCCTGAATCTGAAGATAATTGTGCGGTAATGGCGGCTAAAGAATTGAAGGACTACTTAGAAAACGGCAACATCAAAAATTCAGTAAACTTCCCCAATTGCGATATGCCCAAATGCGGAGCAAGAATCACAGTAACGCACAAAAACATTCCTTCAATGCTTGCAAATCTTTCAAAGATTGTATCAGATAAAGGCATTAACATTGCTAATATGTTAAATAAGAGCAAAAAGGAAAATGCATATACAATGATGGACATAGATAGTGACGTAGATGAATCCATTATTGACGTAATTTGTGAGGTTGAGGGTGTGTATTCAGCACGTTTGATAAAATAAATTAGAAAAAGCGAAAAAAATGCTTGCATTTGTGAAATTTTTCTGTTATAATAATGTTTGCTGTTTGGAAAAACAGCTCTTAACGAGTACTTAATGGAGGTGCATATATATGGCAAAATGCGAAATTTGCGGAAAAGGTGTTACATTTGGTATAAAAGTCAGCCATTCTCACAGAAGAAGTAACAGAACTTGGAAGCCTAACATCAGAACTGTAAAAGCAATCGTTAACGGAACACCTAAGACATTACACGTTTGCTCAAGATGCCTTCGTTCAAACAAGGTAGAAAGAAGTATGTAATTATAGTTTCTGAAAACTAAACTTTTAGGAAATAGGCGTATCGGGAAAAACCCGATACGTTTTTTTCTTGAAGCTCAACTTTTTGCAAAAAACGGCTTGACAATTATGCTAAAAATAGGTATAATATATAAATGCATTGTGGGTTACAATGCAGGAAGGCGGCGACGCTATGATATGTGATGTAAGCACCATAGTCAATACAGAGGGTGCCGAGCTCGCAGTATGTGGCAAAGTTGAGGTTAATGACTTTTTGTATGATGTTGAAGTGGTTGACGCTTCCATCGATGGAAAAATAACCTGCTCAGGCGGTGTGTTGGTGTTAGCAGCACTAGTCAGCGGTCAACTTAAAACTGCTTGTGCAAGATGCCTTGCGGAATTAACCTTGCCCCTTAGCTTTGATTTTTCCGAAACTTTGGTTCAGGAAGGAACTGAAGAAGATAAGGACGTAGATTCTGTTATCATATTTGATGGTACAGAGATTGACGTTGGAGAAATCGTAGCAAATAACATATTATTAAACATTTCATCAAAGTATTTGTGCAGTGAGAACTGCCAGGGTCTTTGTCCCAAGTGTGGCAAAAACTTAAATGAGGGCAAATGTGACTGTGACTTTTTTGAAATAGATCCACGTTGGGAAAAATTAAAAAATTTTAAGTGATAAAATTCAGGAGGTGTAGACCATGGCAGTACCTAAGAGAAAAACCTCACAGGCAAGACGTGATAAAAGACGTGCTAACTGGAAGCTCAGCATTCCCGGTTTCATTAGCTGCCCTAAATGCGGCGAACCTATTATGGGACATAGAGTATGCAAGGCTTGCGGCTACTACAACGGAAAAGAAGTTGTACGCCTAAATCTGCATTAAGTAGTTCAAGCGCATTTTCGATTTGCGCTTCCTTAACTTCATTAGGTATCGTTGGGTTTTCTTTCGTTGCGGGCTTAAAGCATTTAATACGCGGAAATTGTAAAGGCTGATTTCGGTCAAGTGGCTTACCTTGCAAAACAAGAGCCTCGATTTGCTGTAATGACGTGTATAAATACGACGTCTTTTCCCTTTCTGTTAAAACACCCCAAACAACCGCTAAATCGTCAAATTCGGGGTAATACTGTTTAATAAACTCGTCGGCTTCTGCGACGGTAACGTAAGTATCGATTCCTACTGTCATTTTTGTTCTCCTTTGCTATCTGGCGGAGTTGCACAACGCCACATTT
>JAFQJE010000006.1 GCA_017415145.1 Clostridia bacterium | reverse complement strand
TTGGTAGCGGCAGCTGGATTTGAACCAGCGACCAATCGGGTATGAACCGAGTACTCTAGCCAACTGAGCTATGCCGCCACAAAACTGACAAAATGTATTTTACACTATAAAGTTTATTTTGTCAAGCATTTTTTTACAATATTTTTTCGGGTATTATAAACGACATATATTTTGGCGAAAAAACATTGATTTTTTATATATAAAACTATATAATAAATATATATTTCCCTCAGGAGATGCAAATTATGAAAAAAATTATTTCATTGTTTTTGACAATTATTATATTAGTGACCTTGATTCCTGTTACCTTTGCACAGGAGGCGGCGTGGGAAGCCGAATACAGAAGAGTAATTACATCATCTAACGCCTCAAGTTTTGTTTTGATTGATGTAACAGGCGACGGCGTGCCCGAGTTGTTTTCCGACAATCACGGCAAGGTATTTTCCTTTTATTATAAGGACGGTGCCGCAATTACCGCGTCAGAAAACAAGGACGTGCCCTTTGTGTTTTTTAAAAACTTAAAATACGTTCAGGATATTGATACAGACATATTTTATTATATGGGACAGGTTGTATACAGACAACTTCTGTACACCTACAAAATGAGTTTCCCCGGTAATGTGCCTATTTTGGAGGTTGTTGCGCAGGAAAACTTGTCTACAGGAGCAGGAAACTTTAAAGGGGATGCAGAAGTATTTTCCGATGTAGCGCAAATCTCTGAGCCTGTGGCAGAGTATCTTCAAAAATTTGCGGTGGACTATCTCAATGTGGTAAACATTACCCCTGATGAGATTCATTCCTTCGGAAGAAACGGTGCAGTAACCCGAGCATTTAAGAGATATAATTTTTTGAATAGTATTTCTGACGACACTATGATTTTTTCACCCATACAGCGTGAAAAAATTAAAAAATCAGTAGCCTTGGGAAATTTTCGTGATTTTTCGAGAATTTCTGTTTTAAGTGATGCGGCAGTACTGGTTGAATTTTTTGTCAATGACTCTAATAGTGAAAAAATGGAACTTCCATACAGTAAGCGTTGGGCGTTGCTTGACGGTGAGCTTTTGCAGACAAAGTATTACACCGGCGAAAAAGATCTTGATACAGAAAACCTGACGGGGCTTATATCTGCAGAAAATGTACCTTCAAATGTGACACCTGATTATGGACGCTGTGCGTCATTTCGTGGTATCGACGATTATGTAAATTACCTCTCGTCTTTGGTATCTGTTTCAGGGGGAGTAAATGAAAACGGCAAAAAAGTCGTGGCACAGTTTATGGAATATGCGGTAAACAAGTGTTCGCGAGCCGCTCTTAAGGCACACAACAATACTATTACTGTTACAAAGGATGCAGTTTCGATTATTGCCGAAAACGGAGCAATCTGCATGGGACAGCTTGTGTCTTTGTGCAATTCCAAAAAAATTTCCCAGATACGAACTGCACGCACTATTCCAGAACTTGTGTGTAAGGGAGTAGATTTAGAAAAACCTGTACGTATTGAGTTTCAGGAGGGAGTAAGTGAGGCACTCTCAAGTGTTTCGGGGTTAAGAATCAATCTTGACGCAGAGCACAGCATATATGTAAATACTGCAGAGCTTGCCATTTTGGAAGAAAATACAGATACCTTTAGCATCGAATATACAAAAAATGAAGAAGACTACTCAATCGTGTTTACAGACAGAAACAACCATCCTGCAGACAGTATAGCATCACCTGTGTGGTTTGTTGTTCCTGCAAAGTATGAATATTCTACTGTTATTGCAAGTAACGAAGGAGCCACAGACAACCGTGGCGGTCAGTTTGATGAACGTAGCGGCACCATAGAATTTTCTGCACTTCGTTCAGGCAATTATCAGGTTGTTGAAAATGACGTAACCATAAACGATGCAGAAGACGTGAGTCTTTCAAGAAGTGAAGCCATAAGGTTTTTAGTGTCAAAAGGAGTATTTACTCTTGATAAAAGGAAAAACTTCTATCCCCGCACAAATCTTACAAAATACGATTTTACCATGGCTTTGGTAAAAATGTTTTATAACATAGATGAAGAGGCGGAAGTGAGCTTTCCTGATATAAAAGAGGGAAACAAATATTATGAATATATAGCAACTGCGGAAAAACTCGGCTTGACAAAAGCGGATGAAAGTGGCAACTTCGGAGGAAAATCTTTTGTTACAAAAGAGCATTTGCTGGCTTTGTGCGGTAAAGTTCTTGCGGACCGGAAGGGTTATCAGTACCCTGATAATTTCTTAGAATATCTGCAGTTTGCGGATAAAGAAGAGATTTCGTCGGATGCAATGGGCTACATATCAATCGCAGTACAGTGCGGACTTGTGGAAAACTCAGGAGAATTTTCACCGAAGACGCTCGTTACAAGAGAAGAAGGTGCAGAATTTTTGTACAGAACGTATATGCTTTTGTATGACGCATCTGCAGTTACAACATCTCTGTCGTCGGTGCTGTCATCACAGGAGACTCCTGAGCCTGTCAAAGATTTGGGATCGTTAGCTAGAGCGTTGATGTGTGTAGGCGTGACAGCAGTATTCTTATCAGGAATAATAATAGTAGGTAAAGTAAAGAAAAAACATAAATAAAAAAGCACCCCCACGGGGTGCTTTTTATTTATTTAATTTTTAGGATTTACAATATCACGCCAATCCAAATCGCCGCGTTCCAGTCCGCGGACTAAAACCTCGGCAGTAGCTACATTTGTAGCCAAAGGTACGTTATGTACATCGCAGAGCCTTAAAAGTGCTGATACGTCAGGCTCGTGAGGCTGTGCGGTCAAGGGATCGCGGAAGAATAACACAAGGTCAATCTCATTGTATGCGATACGTGCACCAATTTGCTGGTCACCGCCCTGGGGACCTGATAAAAATCTGTGAACCTCAAGACCTGTTGCATCGGCAACTAAACTTCCTGTCGTTCCTGTTGCACAGAGCATATGCTTTGATAAAATACCTTTATATGCTATACAAAACTGTATCATCAACTCTTTTTTCTTGTCGTGTGCAATTAATGCTATATTCATTTTTTACCATCCCCTGTCTGTAGAAGTTTGCAAAATTTTTACGCATCGACTAAATTATACCATAATTTACAATTGTAGTCTACATTTTTTTTAAAAAAATTATGTGTACTGCTCTATTTTTATTTCTGAGTCTGTGAGGTAGGCAATCTCAGGGGTTGAGAGGAATTTTTTTAAGGTGCTCTGCTTAACTGTTGTGGAAATTTCACCGATTTTTAAAATTTCAGGCATTAATTTCATAGCAACTACCACACTTTGGGGGGTTGTTATGGTAACAGAACCGAGGAGTGATCCCATAACAAACAGATTTCCTGAACATTTCACACAGGCTCCACGCTCTACGTCGCCGATGATAATCAAGTTGTTTTCGTATTCTACAGTCTCCCCTTGTGTCACAGTAGTTCTGACAAATTTTGTTATGCCCTCGTCACTCCCTAAATCATCTAATGGCGAATGCTGTTTGGGGAGCATTTTAGGGGGAGCTTCGATAAAAATCACCTGTGTGTTGGAAAGTGTCTTACAAACAATGGGACGAAGTTCGTAAACTTCTGCCTCAGTAAGCGAAGTTGAGGTTAAAAACACCTCTAAGGTTTCTTCGTTGAAAAATTCAGCACTGCTCTGTAACTTTGCGGGAAGCTCAGCACAGGCTGTTATAAAATCTGCCTCCTCTATTGTAATCATTATGCCTTTGGGGCTGCCTTTTAGTGTAATCATTGTCAATTTCCTTTCTGTCCTATGTTAAAGTAAGTTTTTAATACGTCTTTTATAGCGCTTGCTGCCACGTTTCCCGAAGGAGCTCCCTCAATTACTGCACAAAAAGCGATTTTTGGATTATCTGCAGGAGCGTATCCTATAAATAAACCGTTTGTTTTTTTGGCAGTCTGAGCAGAGCCTGTTTTTCCTGCAACTTTTACAGGAAAACCGCGGAATATATCTTTAGCTGTACCCTTTGTGGTAACGTACATCATACCCTGATGCAAAGCCGAACGGGTATCGGGAGACATTTCGATTTTATTTAGGAGTACATTTTTTTCAGGTACTCCGTCAATGCTTTTTAAAATATGAGCTTTATAAAGGTTTCCGCCATTGGCAAGTGCTGCTGCGTAGTTAGCTAAAGCCACTGGAGTAAAACGATTGTCGCTCTGCCCGATTGAGGCCTGAAGAGTATCCCCTGCATACCAGTGGGTACTGCGGTTTTCGGGGTGTGCAATGGTGCCTGTTGCCTCCTCGCCAGACAATTCAATCCCAGAGAGAGCACCAAGTCCGAAACTTTGTGCCACTTTTGCGATTTTCTCAATTCCTGTTTTGTCTGCAAGCTCGTAAAAAAAGTAGTTACAGGAAACTCCCAGGGCTTGCGAAACATTGATACTTCCGTGGGTTTTTCCTGTTTGCCTGAAAATGTTACACCGAAAGCTTCGGTCGTAATAGTCATATTCGCCCAAAGTTTTAATAATGGTGTGGGGAGCGATAACACCTTTTTCTAAAGCTGCAATAGCGGTAACGGGTTTAAAGGTTGAGCCAGGCTCATAGAGTCCCGCTATGGCACGGTTAAACATAGGTTTGCGACTGTCTTTTAAAAGAGTTTTGTAATCTTTATTGAAATTTTTTATATTGTAAGCAGGGTATGACGCCATTGCAAGTACCTCGGAAGATGCCACATCGGTTATTACAATTGCCCCTGACTGTGCACCGTAGGTGTTTTTTATGGTATCAGATAATGCTTTTTCTGCGGCCTGCTGCAGTGATAAATCAATGGTAAGAGCCACAGTTTTTCCCGGAAGTGCGGGGATGTCGGCATCGTAGGTTTTACCTTTTTTTTCTATGGCAGCTTTGCCGTCTGTACCACGCAAATAATTTTCAAATGCTTTTTCAGCACCTTGTTTTCCTATATAGTCGTCTCTGCGGTAGGAAGGATTTTCTAAAAATTCTTCCTGACTTATCATACCGCATCTGCCTAAGATATGCACTGCACTCTCGGGATAAAAATACTCCCTGACGGGGCTGACTTTTAATTGAACACAGGGAAATTTTTCGGGACTTTCCTTTATTGCGGTTACGACTTCTTTAGAGGTGTCCTCGCTGACTACAAAAGGATTATAGTGGGAAAAGTCGGCATCCTTCATATCCTGTTTCATTTCGTCAACAGGAAGTTTTAAAAGAGTGCACAGATTATTGAGAGTTATGTCAACCTTTTCTTTGGTATCTTTTTTTATTCTCAGTATATACCCCTGTCTGTTTCCTGCCAAAACCGTACCATTTCGGTCAGTTATTTCCCCACGTGGGGCGTATTCTGTTTCGGACAGGGCGAGTCTTTGTGAAACGCTCTGCCTTGCATTGTCACAGGATATTATCTGCAAATAAAACAGTCGGGCAAAGATGCACACAAAACAGATACCTAAAAATATATAAATAATTCTAAATCTTTTCACTTTTCATTTCCTTTTTTAAAAACACATAAAACAAAGGTGCGGCAAAAGAATTTGTTGCACCGTACAAAAATCCCCGAAGGCCCGCATTTACTGCACCGAATATACCTAAAAACACAAAAGATGCGGTAAGGAATATACGCATATCAGTTTTAAAGGTAAGACTTTTTACATATACACATCCCAAGGATATGTACAGATACAAAAATGTATAAAAAGGAAATGTATCAAGATACAAATCACAAAATATTCCCCCCAGACCTGAGATTGCAAGCCACAGAGGCGAGCCTGTAAGGCAAACGCATACGCACATGACTAAAGAAAGCCATGAAAAAGTTACGGTGCAGTCTAAAAGACACAGGAAAAGCATTATTAAAAATCCTAAAATATACTTCATCTGCCTGCCTCCGACAAAATACACACTGTGTGAAGACGAAACATATCTTCTGTACGCACCGTGGCGGCTTTTTCTTTCGTGGTGGACTCGATGACAGAGCCGATTATGAGTCCCTTGGGAAATACACTCCCTAAACCTGATGTTATAATTTTATCGCCTGCTGCGGCAAAATCTCCTGCTCCAAAAAGTGTTAAGGAGAGGGTGTTTTCAAAAAAACCCTGACGTGTGCTTTCGGTGTAGCCTAAAGCGCCTGTTCTGGAAAGGAGTGCTCCTGCTGACACCTCGGGTGCAGTAATGGGAACAAAGTGGGAAAAAGTGTCATAAACCTTTGTGATACGTCCTAAGAGTGCAGAACCAAAGACCACCACATCTCCCTGTTTTATACCATCTTTTGTGCCTTTATCAAGGGAGATAAAAATATCCCTTGCAATGCTTTGTGACATGACTGTTGCATAAGTTTTTTTATATTCTTTTGAATAATTTGTATTAAGCAAGATCTTAAGGTCGTTGTTTTCGCGTTCAAGTACCTGTATTTTAGATATTTGCTGCTGGAGTGTTGTTACTTTTTCTCTGAGAGCCTGATTTTCTGCTCGGACTTGCGTGTCAAAAAGTCCTGATATTGCTTTTTTCATGGGGGTAAAGTCGGGCTTTAGTGCAAAAAGTACAACTCCGAAGGTAACAACAAAGCCACAGGCTGTAATTATTTTTTTCATGAAGACACACCTGACGGAAGACCGATGTTTTCCTGAAGAAAACGGGAAAGTCCTGAAAGCTCCGCTCCGCCGCCACAGAGGGTGATGCCACGTTCAGATAAGTCACAGGCAAGCTCAGGAGGAGTCTGCTCCAAAACTGCCTTTACCGTTTCGCAAATAGCTGACAAAACAGGCGATATGGCACATCTTACCTCATCAGAGGAAATGGTTATTTCTTTTGGAAGTCCTGTTGAGTTATCCCTGCCTAAAACTGTAATTTCACCCGATGGTGTGTCGGGGTGGGCAGAACCTACGGAGCATTTAATTTCTTCTGCGGTTTTTAACCCTATGGTAACTCCGTAGTTTTTCTTTATATATTCTTTTATGCATTTATCCATTTCATTTCCTGCTGAGCAGGTAGAGCGTGCACAAACAACTCCGCCAAATGACACAACTGCAGCAGTAGTAATGCCTGCGCCTATATCTAAAACCATATTGCCCACAGGAGCATCGGTTTCTAAACGTGCAGAAAGTGCTGAGGCCATGGGGGATGACGTGATTTTATTAACCCTCACACCTGAACGCTCAGCTGCTTCCTGTAAAGCTCGGCGTTCTATTGCGGTAGCATCTGCAGGAATTATAATTTCAGCTTTAGGACGAAAGGTACTGCGGGGGATAACCGTGTTTAAAAAAATCCTGAGCATTGCAGATGCCGCCTCAAAATCTGAAATCACTCCGTTTTTTACGGGGGAAATTACTGAAATATCTGAGGGTGCTCTGCCCAAAAGTCTTTTTGCATCTTCCCCTACGGCAATTACACGTCCTGTTTCTTTGTGGGCAGCAACAACCGTTGGGGCAGAAAAAATTAAACCCTTATCTGAATCTGAAATTTTAGTATTTGCAGTTCCTAAATCAATAGTTAAATGATACGCCATACATTTCCTCCCAAAAAGTTATGTACGGCAAAAAATTAAAATATGTTAAATTCTTTTTTTAAAACCTGATATAGCTTTGATAATGGAAGTCCTACCACGTTGAAATAGTCCCCTGAGATTTTTTCCACAAACTTTCCGCCACGACCCTGTATGCCGTATGCACCTGCTTTATCTCTACACTCGCCCGTAGCAATATAATCTGCGATTTCCTTGTCTGTAAGGGGATAAAAGGTTACCTTTGTTTCCACATAAAAGCTTTCGGATTTTGCACACTTCGTGTCAAGGACCGTAACCCCTGATATTACGCTGTGGGTACGCCCTGAAAGAGAAGAAAGCATAGAAAAAGCGTCCGCATCATCTTTAGGTTTTCCTAAGATTTTGCCCTCTGATACCACGATTGTATCAGCACCAATCACGATTGCTTCTGTGTCAATATTTTTAGCAACAGCAACGGCCTTTTTCAGCGACAAACTTTCCGCTATAAAATAAGGCGGAAGGGAATCGTCCACTGTCTCATCTGCGTCGCTTACTGCGATGGTAAAAGGTATGTCTAAAAGGGATAAAATCTCTTTTCTTCGGGGAGATTGTGATGCAAGTATTAATTCCATGTATGTTCTCCTTTATTTTGTGATATAATTTCCAAATTATTCAGCGCCCCTGTAAAAATGTCCTCGGGTTATTCTGTCAAAAACGCCCTTTGGTGTTTTACCCGAAAGACCTTCTTTGTATGCATTAATGACTCTTTTTACTTCATCGGGAGTTTCCGTTGTAAACTTTAAGCGGATAACATCAACATTTAAAGACAATAAATCACTCCACTTGTCTGCCATATACACAGGAACTGAGTTTAAAAGTATGTTTCGGCAATTTTCACATATTATGGGGAAACGCTCTCCCATTCTGTCGGAAAGCTCAAAAAAGCCGCCTGTTCGACTACACATACCTTGTGATTTTATCACGCAATTTTCCATAACCATTACAGGAAGTCTTCCGTATGCGATAACCTCTGTTGGAACAGCAGTATTTTTTGTGATTTCTTTGATTTCTTTTATGTTTAATTCAGGGGAAAGTGTTACACGACGTACTCCCATTGATGCAAAAAGTTCAGAGGTTTGAGAGTTTGTCACGTTCAGCTGTTCTCCGCCGTAAACTTCGTGGCTAAAATCAAGCTGACCGATGTTTTGTGCCATGATTTTCGGGGCAGTAAAAGAAACGTTTTCGCCTTCTTTCTTTACTGCGGGGCACATTACAAAATCAGATTTTAAGCTTTTTGACAATTCGTAAGATGTCAATATTTCGTAGTCAAACTCACATGCTGCCTGATACTGCTCTTTTGTAGATACTTCAACGATTATTTCAGGTATCATACGTTTTCTGTATGTTTTTTCAAAAAGATTAACGTCGCATACGTGCTTTTTGAAAGACTCGCATATTAAATCTTCAAGTTTAGCACAAACTTCGCGACGTAATGCATTTATCGAAGAAACGGGAACAAAGGGGTTGCCCTCGGACTTTATTTCTGTGTTTTCAGCAACGAATGCGGTGTCTCCGAGTTTTTCGAGCTGTGCTTTTGCACGCGTTGGGTCAAAGTCTTTGATTGCAGGTTCTAAAATTTCGCCTGAAGCTTCGGCATTAAAACCGTCACAACGTGCTGACAAAGAAAGAGGTTTTCCTGTTTCTGCCGTCAGCGCAAAGGATATTTTACGTCGGCGTGATAAATCTTCTTCTTTTATTTTTATGATGTCTTCACGACTTGCAGCAACTTTTTCCGTTCCGTTATAGTCCATCATTTTGTCAAATTGTCTGCCTGAAAAATACCCCTCACTGCTGCCGCCGCGGGAGAAAAACCCAAGGGTTTTTTTGATTTCTGACTGTGATATGCTGTCAGTCAACGCTTTTTTGTAAAGTGAGGTAACTGATGCGGTATATTCAGGGGATTTCATACGTCCCTCGATTTTCAAAGAGTCAACATAAGGCTCTAATTCTGATAATTTATCCGCAAGACAGATGTCTTTTAATGATAACAGGGGCATGGCCTTGCCTACGGGTTTCCCGTCACGCAAAAGTGTGTAGTTAAGTCTGCAGGGCTGAGCACAAAGTCCGCGGTTTCCTGACCTTCCGCCAATGACCGAGGAAAGCAAACACTGACCTGACCACCCCATGCACAAAGCACCATGAACAAAGGTTTCAAGCTCAATATCAGTATTTTCTGCAATTGATTTTATTTCATCAATACCAAGCTCACGGGCTAAAACCACACGGTCAGCACCGAGCTTTGTGACAAAATTTACGGCATCAGTCGATGCAATTGTCATTTGAGTTGATGCGTTTATAAATATTTCGGGACACAGCTTGCGCACATATGCAAGAAGCCCTGCATCTTGTATTATAATTCCGTCAACGCCCGATTCACACAAAGATTTTATATAGCTTACAGCATCGTCAAATTCATGCTCTTTTATTAAAATGTTTACTGCAACATACAAAGAAACGTTATGAAGATGACAAAGGTTTGCTGCTGTCTTTATTTCGTCGTTAGTAAAATTTTTTGCGTTTCTTCGTGCAGAAAAGTCAGCACCGCCAATGTAAACGGCATCTGCGCCTGCACGCACTGCAGCCACTAAACATTCATAATTTCCCGCGGGAGATAAAAGTTCCATGTACTCACCTCACAAGTATAGCTTATCTACTATATAATACCACACTAATATGAATATAAAATTACATTTATTTTAATTTTAAATTTCAAGCAAAATCTGCTTGATTTTATGTCGAAAATTTGTTATACTGATAAAAATAAATAAAATAGCAAAACTATTACATAAAGGCTTTTATGGCTAACTAAGCGAAAGGGGTAAAAAGATGAGCAAAGTAATAAAAGAAGGACTTACTTTTGATGACGTGTTATTAGTTCCTCAGAAATCAGAAGTAACACCCGACATGATTAACCTTAAAACCCGCCTTACAAAGAATATCATATTAAATATTCCGTTGATGAGTGCGGCGATGGATACAGTTACCGAATCTGCCATGGCTATTGCCATTGCACGTGAGGGTGGTATCGGTGTTATCCATAAGAATATGACGATTGAAGCACAGGCAACAGAAGTAGATAAGGTTAAGCGTTCAGAACATGGCATTATTACTGACCCCTTCTTCCTTTCACCTGACAATACATTAGAAGAATCCGACAAGTTAATGGGAAAATACAGAATTTCAGGTGTTCCTATTTGTGAAAACGGAAAACTTGTGGGCATCATCACAAACCGTGACTTACGTTTTGAAGAAGATTTTTCAAGAAAAATCGGCGAAGTTATGACAAAGGAAAACTTAATCGTTGCACCCGAGGGTACAACGCTTGAGCAGGCACAGGATATCCTTCGTCGTCACAAGATAGAAAAGCTCCCCATTGTAGATGTAAACGGAGCGTTAAAAGGACTTATCACAATTAAAGATATAGAAAAAAGTGTAAAATATCCTAACGCTGCCAAAGATTCTAACGGCAGACTGTTAGTTGCTGCTGCTATCGGCGTAACAAAGGATATTTTAGAAAGAGCAACCGCCTTAGCTGACGCTCAGGTTGACGCTTTTGTACTTGACTCTGCTCACGGACACAGCAAGAATATCTTAGAAGCAGTAAAATTAGTCAAGAAAACATTCCCCCACATCTCACTAATTGCAGGTAACATTGCAACAGGCGAGGCTGCAGAGGATTTGATAAAAGCAGGCGCAGATGCTATTAAGGTTGGTATCGGTCCCGGCTCTATCTGTACAACACGTGTTGTTGCAGGTATCGGCGTACCTCAGATTACTGCTATTTCTGACGTTTACGAAGTGGCAGCTAAATATGACATTCCCGTTATCGCTGACGGCGGTATCAAATATTCAGGTGATTTACCTAAAGCAATTGCTGCAGGTGCAAACGTAATTATGGTAGGTAGCCTCCTTGCCGGCTGTTCAGAGAGCCCCGGAGATGAAGAAATTTATCAGGGCAGAAGATTTAAGGTTTATCGTGGTATGGGTTCTATGGCAGCTATGGAGGTTGGTTCTAAAGACCGCTACTTCCAGACAAACACCAAAAAGCTCGTTCCCGAAGGCGTTGAAGGCAGAGTTCCTTATAAAGGTCATGCCGCTGATACAATTTATCAGTTAATGGGAGGACTTCGTGCCGGTATGGGTTACTGCGGAACACCTACAATTGAAGAATTGAAGGTAAGAGGTAAATTTATCAAGATTACCTCGGCAGGTCTTATTGAGAGCCATCCCCACGATATTTCAATCACCAAGGAAGCTCCCAACTATAGCCAGTCATAAAGTCGGGAGGTAAAAAACGACAACTGATAATTTTATTGTAGGGGTCATTCACGATTCGCTCCTATGATTTCTGAATCGTTTTTTCCTATCCCTTAAAGAGAAAAACACGAAAAAAGGCGCGAGAACATCAGCGCCTTTTCGTTAATTTAGTAGGAAAGGATAGACAAGATGAAAAAATACGATGACCAGAGTATATCGTCATTAAAAGGTGCCGACCGTGTGCGTAAACGCCCGGGCGTAATTTTTGGTTCTGACGGTATAGACGGATGCGCACATTCCTTTTTTGAAATTTTGTCAAACTCCATAGATGAAGCTCGTGAGGGTCACGGCAAAGAAATAGAAATCACCAGATTTTCCGATAAGTCAATTGAAGTAAAGGACAACGGCCGTGGTATTCCCATGGGATATAACGAAAAAGAAGGACGTTTTAACTGGGAACTGGTTTTTTGCGAAATGTACGCAGGCGGTAAGTACAACAACGACGCTGCAGGCAACTATGAATATTCTTTAGGCTTAAATGGTCTTGGTACTTGTGCCACACAGTACGCGTCATCATACATGGATGCGACGGTTGTAAGAGATGGCAAACGCTATACCATGCACTTTGAAAAGGGTAACCCTGTGGGAGAGCTTCAGGTAGAAGAAGTCCGCAGTAAAAAAACAGGTACAACTATCAAATGGCGTCCTGACCCTGAGGTTTTTACAGATATAAACATTCCTTTAGAGTATTTTCAGGATGTGCTAAAAAAGCAAGCAGTAGTTAACGCCGGTCTTAAGTTTGTGCTATATAACCAGACACCTGACGGTTGGGATATGGAGGAATACTGCTACGACAAGGGTATCATCAACTATATAGAAGAAATTTCAGACGGAAAATCGTTTACTCCAATTTTTTCTTTTGAAACAGAACGTCGTGGACGTGACCGTGAGGACAAGCCTGATTATAATGTAAAGATGAGCTTCGCCTTTTGTTTTAACAACGAGATAAATATGATAGAATATTATCATAACTCAAGTTTTTTGGAGCACGGCGGTTCTCCCGACAGAGCGGTCAAGAGTGCTTTTGTTGCATCAATTGACAAATACTTAAAGGCAAATAATAAATATAATAAAAATGAATCAAAGATAAGCTTCGTAGACGTTGCGGATAGTTTGATTTTGGTTTCTAACTCGTTCTCAACCATTACAAGCTACGAAAACCAGACGAAAAAATCAATAACAAACAAGTTCATTCAAGAAGCTATGACCGATGTATTGAAAGAGCAGCTTGATGTGTTCTTTATAGAAAACAAGGAAGCGGCGGAAAAAATTGCGCAACAGGTGTTAATTAACAAAAGAAGCCGTGAGAGTGCAGAAAAAACAAGAATTGCCGTTAAGAAAAACTTAACAGGTAATGTCGATATGACAAACCGTATCAACAAATTCATCAACTGCCGAACAAAAGACATTGAAAAACGTGAAATCTACATCGTTGAGGGTGATTCGGCGTTGGGTTCGTGTAAAAAAGGCAGAGATGCAGAGTTTCAGGCGATTATCCCAGTACGTGGTAAGATTTTAAATTGTCTCAAGGCAGATTATGCAAAAATATTTAAAAGTGAAATTATTACAGACTTAGTGAGAGTTTTAGGTTGCGGAATTGAAATAAAATCAAAGCACGCAACAAAAGATATGACCACCTTTGACATTGACAATTTAAAGTGGAACAAGGTTATTATCTGTACCGACGCAGACGTTGACGGATATCAGATAAGAACGCTGATTTTAACTATGATTTATGTTTTGATGCCCACGCTTATTCGCGAGGGTAAAGTATATATTGCTGAGTCTCCTCTGTTTGAGATAACTTCGGGGAAGGATACGTTCTTTGCCTTTAACGAACAGGAAAAACAGGAAATCATAGAAGGTCTTGGAAATAAAAAATATAAAATTCAGCGTTCAAAAGGTCTTGGCGAAAATGAGCCTGAAATGATGTGGCAGACCACAATGAACCCCGAAACAAGACGACTAATCCGCGTAACCTACGACGACGCGGAAAAGACTGCTGAAATGTTTGACGTGCTCTTAGGCGACAAACTCCAGGAAAGAAAAGACTATATAGCAGAATTTGGTCATAACTTCTTGGATTTGGCAGATATTTCATAAAAACAAAAAGTTGCAGAAGATTTTTCTGCAACTTTTTTATTTGGAAAAATTATAACATCTCTTTTCGTAATTCTTCTCCTGATTTTGCACTCATATAGCTTGGAGCAATATCAAATACGGTCTTGGCACCAACAATGCCCTCTTTGTTCATTTTATATGCTGCACGGGCACAAGCCACTAAAACTGATGCGGTAAATTCGGGATTTGAGTCAAGCTTTAAGCTATATTCAATAATGTGGGTATGTTCATTGTCAATGCCTGTCTTACCACTTCTTATAACAAAGCCACCGTGGGGAATACCGCTGTGGTTTTTATCAAGCTCTTCTTTGGAAATGAAATGCACCGTTGTATCGTAATCGGCAAAGTAATTTGGCATTTCTTTGATTTCTTTTTCGATTTTTTCCTTGTCTGCTCCGTCTTTTGCCACAACAAAGCACTCCCTTTTATGCTTGTCCCTTGTTGTAAGCTCGGGGTTTGTACCTGAACGAACTGCAGAAAGTGCCGCATCGGTGGGTATTGTGTACTGTTTAGCGTCGAGGACTCCATCTACACGGCGTATCGCATCAGAGTGTCCCTGGCTTACGCCTTTGCCCCAGAAGGTATAGTCGCGACCATCGGGCAAAATGCATGATGCGTAAAGCCTGTTCAAAGAAAACATACCAGGGTCCCAGCCTGCAGAAATGACAGCTACGGTACCTGCAGACTTGGCAGCTGCGTCAACTGCGGCGAAATGCTCGGGGATTTTTGCGTGAGTATCAAAGCTGTCAACCACACAAAAATGAGCTGCAAGTTCAGGTGTCTGTTTTGGCAAATCTGTTGCTGAACCACCGCAGATAACAACCACGTCTACCTCACCCTTATATTTTAAAATATCATCAATATGGAAAACAGGAGCACCTGTTGCTGTTTTAACCGTTTCGGGTGGACGTCTTGTGAATACGCCGAAAAGCTCACAATCAGCATTCTGGCGGATTGACAATTCTACGCCGCGTCCCAAATTTCCATATCCTGCAATAGCAATTTTCATAAGTTTCAACTCCTTTTACATTAAAAGGATACCACTTTTTTTAAGATTTAGCAATGTTTTTTTGTAATAAAACAAAAAATAATAGAGCAAAAGGTTTCAATTTCAAATTCTGTGTTACGAAACCAGAAAAACTCTTGCATTTTCGACAGAATATGGTATCATATTGCAAATAAGTTCAAGGAATTTGAACTTGTTTGCAAATACAAGGGCTTATGGAGGCAATATCATTATGAAAGGAAAGGCTACCGGGGGATTTGCATCGAGACTCTTGATGCTTCGCCATATAGAAGGACTTACCCAAAAGGAACTGGCAAAAAGAATAAATATGTCCCGCAGCTGCCTTGCCAATTACGAAAGAGGCGAACGGTACCCTGACCAACAAACTCTTGAGGCAATAGCCCGATATTTTAAGGTTAATACAGAATATCTTACCGGAGAGGCAGATTCGATAGAATTGTACACAGAGTACGACAACCTCGCCCAAAAGGCAAAAACCCTGATGTGCGAAGACTGGCTTGATATCGGGGAATTGTCCCTGACACAGAGGGCGTCGATACGTGATTATTTAGAATATTTGATAAAGTTATAAAAAAGGCATTCTGTGCCTTTTTTATTTTTGTTGCCTTGACAATTTAAACCAAATATGTTTTAATAAAACTACACTTAATATGAAATGAGGAACCAACATGAAAAGAGGCATAACCTTCGCAGGAAATTTAATTGTAGATTATATTAAAAACGTAGATACATATCCCAAATGCGGCATGCTTGCCAACATCACATCGGTAAGCCGTGCAGTAGGCGGCAGCTTGCCTAATACCGCAATCAACCTTGCAAAAATCGACCCCTCAGTACCTCTGAGCGCGGTAGGCAGAGTTGGCAAGGATGAAAACGGCGAATACGTTGTGGCAAAGCTTGAAGAATTTGGCATTGATACATCAAGAGTAACAGTGTCTGACACTGCTCCTACATCATTTACA
The DNA here is from genome assembly GCA_017415145.1 of Clostridia bacterium. GTDB lineage: Bacteria > Bacillota > Clostridia > UBA1381 > UBA9506 > Congzhengia. Next base: position 19,379 of record JAFQJE010000006.1, on the reverse strand, counting down.
GATGTAATGAATGCTCCCGGCGAGAGAACATTCTTCCAGGCAAGAGGTGCAAATGCAGAATTTGCTCCCGAGCATATTGACATAGATGCTTTGGATTGTGATATTTTTCATATTGGCTACATCCTTCTTTTGGATATTTTTGATAAGGATGATAAAGACTACGGCACAGTTATGGCAAGATTTTTGAATGAGGTTCAGAAAAAAGGAATAAAAACATCAATTGACGTAGTTTCTGACAGCTCTGCTGATTACATGAAGAAGATTGCACCTGCACTCCGCTACTGTGACTATGCAATCATGAACGAAATTGAATCCTCAAGCATCTGGCATATGGACCCGAGAAATGCTGACGGCACGATAAATGCGGACACAGTCCACGAAGTTATGAAGAAAATGGCAGATCTTGGTGTTAAAGAGAAAATTATTATCCACGCAAAAGAAGCGGGATTTATCTTAGACGTTAAAACAGGATCATTTTGTGCAGTGCCTTCGTTAAAAATTGACAAAAGCCTGATAAAGGGTTCAACCGGTGCGGGAGATACGTTCTGTGCAGGCTCACTTTACGGACTTTATACGGGTATGAGCGACAAGGAGATTTTGGAATTTGCATCAACTGCTGCAGCTCGCAATCTTTTCTCGGAAAACTCTATTGACGGCATGGTAGAAAAGGCAGAGCTTATAGAAATGATGAACGAATACGAAAGATTACCTTTATAATATATAACGAATACTATTTGACATCTTAAAGCCTCCCTCTGACGAGGGAGGTGTCTTTGTTTTTAAACAAAGACGGAGGGAGAGAAAATTATATGCAAACATCACTTTTTTTAAAAAAATCAAAAATTTCCTTGACATTTTGCTGCCAAAAGAGTAAAATAATTAAAGTAAATATAGTATGAAGGGGTTGTGCCCCCAAATTTGACTGTTGATTTTCTCAATGTCATATGGATGCTTGTGCTATATATTATATAAGGAAGAAACTCCGGAAAGTTTTTTCGGCAATACCGTGTTTATCACGTTTGCATATATAAAGTTGCAATATTGATGTAATAATAGTGCCATTTTTTACATTTTTATTACAACTGCAAATTATTCATTGACTATCCAAAAATTTAGTGGTATAATCAATGTATAATCAAGATGGGTATATACCCATCCTCGTCCATGTTGTTTTTGAAAGAGGAACAGCGTCGGGCGAAATACATATCTCTTTCGATTTTTAAATTTTAAATTTATTATAAGGGAGGATTTGAGAAATTATGAAAAATCTCAAAAAATTAATCTCTGTAATCATCGCAGTGATTATGCTCGTTAGCTCTTTTGCTACAGTAGCAGCTGCTGATTACGCGGATGTTGAATCCACAAATAGCTATTACAAGGCTATTAAGGTACTCTCTGGTCTTGGCATCGCTAAGGGTGACGAAGCAGGTAACTTCAACCCCACAAACGACGTTAAGAGATCAGAAATGGTTGCATTTGTTTGCCGTGCTATGGGCGAAGAAGATATCGCTACAGCTTCAGCTTCAAATGCTTTCACAGATGTTGCAGCTAACCACTGGGCAGCAGGCTACATCGCTTGGGGCGTAAACCGTGGTATCATCAATGGTATGGGCGACGGCACATTCGCACCCGATGCATCAGTTACATATCAGGATGCAGTAGTTATGATCATGCGTGCATTAGGTTATGACCGTATCGCACAGAGAGCTGAAAACGGCGGTTACCCCACAGGTTACTTAAAGTTAGCTTCTCAGTACGGCGTACTTAAGGATGCTGGTTACGACAACGCTAAGGCTGCTACAAGAGAAATCATTGCTCAGTTAATCTACAATGCTTTAACAGCTCCTTTAGTTGACGTATCATACTACGGTGTATCAGTTGAAGATGACAAATACGTTATCTACAACGGTAAGAACGGTTATGATTTAAGAACACTCTTAACATTCTCAAACGATATCATCAAGGTTAAGGCTGAAATCATCAGCGTTCCTAAGGCTGACACAACACTTATCGACAAAGCTGGCAACGAAATGGTTGAAATCGAAGTTATAGATACATACGATTACAACTATGCTAGCGTTGCAACAGAACTTGGTGCTGTTGATGGCATCGATGCTGACAGCTATGCAGAAGTTGCTGTATACGCAGGTGCTACAGAAGCAGCTGACCTCTTAGGTTCAACAGTTGAAGCTTACGTTGCTGAAGACGAAGAACTCAACGATTGGAAATTATTAGCTATCGTTGTTGACGGTAAGACAACAGCTACAGAAACAATCACAGAAAACTTCGACACAATCGATAACACAACAGATTCAACAATTGTTGCTTACAAAGAAAACAGAACAGACAGATACGCTACAGAAATCGAAATCGCAGCTTCACCTGAAATCTTCTACAATGGTAAGAAGTTAGCATCAGGCTACGGCAACTATGGTTCACTCGAACTTATGTTAAAGGCTGCTTCTAAGATCGAATTCATGGGTACAAAGAACAAGCCCTACGACAAGATCTTCGTTACAGAATATGTATACAAAGTAGTTGACAGCGTTAAGGTTGAAGACGAAATCATTAAGTTCAAGCCTTCAAGCTCACTTGACCTCAGCACAGAAGTTCGTGGTGATGACTTCATCTACAACCTCTTCGATGCTAACGGCAACGCTATCACATTAGAAGATGTTGCTGAAGGTAACGTTCTTAACATCGTTGCTCCTATCGTAACAGTTGGAGACGATATCCACAACGTTTCTTACTTAGATATCTATGTAACAAACGAAACAATCGAAGGTTCAGTTTCTGAATACATGTCATCAGTTGCTAAGTACGTAATCGATGGCGAAAAATATACAAACGCTACAGGCGGTACAATCGAAGCTGGTGACACAGGTGTGTTCTTCATCTCAATCGATGGCAAAATCGTATTGAAGGATACAACATCAGTTGTTTCTAAGAACTTCGCAGTTATCTTGGCTGCTGAAGGCGAAACAAAATTCGGTACAACAACATATCAGGTTAAGCTCTTAACAGAAGACGGCAAGGTTGCTACATATCCTGTTGCTGCTTCATTAAAGACATACACAGCTGATACATTAACAGTTAAGAAGACATCAGACGGCACACAGGCTTCATACTTCGCAGGTCTTGAGGCTGCTGCTTTAGAGAACAAATTCTCAGTAAATGATACTATTGATAACGAAGCAGTAGAGGAAATCACACCTGCTGTTGGTTTGACACCTGCTGTTAATACAACAGCTGATAACAAGGTAACAAATACTGTAGAAGCTAAGTACTATGCTATGAAGAAGGCTGAAGATTCGGCTGAAAAGAGATTCATCTCTTACAAATTAAACGCTAACGGCGAACTCGCTGAAATCAGAACAACAGATGACAGCGCAAAGATCGCTCAGGATTACAACGCAACACATGACTACGATGCAGACTTCGCTACATTAGGCGCTTATGACATCGCAGACGCTAAGATGTTCGTTGCTCCTTTCAAAGCAGTAGAAGTAGCAGCAGTTAATACAACACCTGCTTACTGCGAAGTGATCATTGACGAAGACAAGGTTGACATCATCGACATCTCAACACTTGACGAAAAAGAAACATACGATGCATACCTCTATGCATTAGATACAGATGATGAAACATTAGTAGCAGCTTTCTCAACAAAGAAACCCGCTTACGGTTTACAGGAAGCTCCTTTCGCAGTTGTTGCTGCAGTATCTGACGCTTTAGATAATGACGACACACCTGTTAAGAAGTACACATTTGTACAGGGTGGCGAAATAGTAGAACTCAAAGCTGATGCAGATTATGCACACACAACACTTGGTGTTGGTGACGTAGTTCTTTACGTAACAAACACAGAAAACGAAATCAAGGAAATCCAGATGGTTTACGATGCATCTAATAAGGATCTTGATAACACATTAGCTGCTCAGACAGTATCTGACAACGCAGACAAGTACGCTTACGTAACAGGTATCGTTGCTCAGTTTGGCGATGCAATCACACTCGCTACAACATTCGATGCTCAGGGTAAAGCTACAGACGGCGTGAAGTTCAGATATGTTGATGGTGACTTCACATACGCTAAGTATGATGCTACATTATCAGCAGGTGCTGAAGTTTCAGCTATCAAGGTTGATTCTATTAAGGAAACAATCAGACCTACATTAGCTTACATGGTAGTTGCTAAGGTTAACGATAACGAAAGAATCGAAGATATGGTTATGGTAGTTATCGAAAACAGCAATGCATGGTGGACAGGTGACAACGCTGCTACAACACCCGCTGTTGAAGTTGCAGTTGGTACAGGTTACGACTTAGACCTCACAAAATAATTTGAGTTTGTAAGTTAATAACTTAAACAAATTAAGAGGACACTGTAAAGTGTCCTCTTTTTTTATGCTTTTAATATACCCCTTGAAATATTTCCCTTATTGTGCTATACTATATCTGTAGTTTTAGAAATGTAAAAAGAGAGGAATTATCATGGATACAACATTAGTAATTATGGCAGCAGGTATAGGCTCACGTTTTGGCGGTGGCATCAAGCAGTTAGCACCCGTCGGTCCCAACGGTGAAATCATTATGGACTATTCTATATATGACGCCCTCGAGGCAGGCTTTAACAAGGTAGTATTTATTATTCGCCGTGATTTAGAAAAAGACTTCAAAGAAATTATCGGCAACCGTATAGAAAAAATCTGTAAGGTAGAGTATGCCTTTCAGGAAAACGACAATCTTCCCGGAGGTTTCGTAACACCTGCTGAACGTAAAAAACCCTGGGGCACAGGTCATGCTATCCTTTCAACAAAGGGTATTGTAAATGAGCCATTCTTGGTAATCAATGCTGACGACTACTATGGTAAAGAAGCGTTCGTGAAAATTCACGACTTTTTAGTATCAGACGAAGCAAAGTCAAACCCCTATGCTTTCTGTATGGCAGGCTTCATCTTAAAGAACACCTTATCTGACAACGGCGGCGTAACACGTGGAGTATGTAAAGTAGACGCAAATGGTATGTTGGTTGACGTTGTAGAAACAGGCGACATCGAAAAAGACGGCACTGGTGCTAAAACTCCTGATGGTCCCATTGATGCAGCTTCTTACGTTTCAATGAATATGTGGGGATTATCTCCTGAATTTATCGACGGCTTAGAAAATGGGTTTATAGAATTTTTATCTAATGTCAAAGAGGGCGACTTAAAGGCAGAATATCTCCTCCCCTCAATCGTTGACGGAATGATTAAGGACGGAAAAGCAACTGTCAAGGTTCTCCCAACCAACGACAAGTGGTTCGGTGTTACATACAAAGAAGACGCACCTGTTGTAATAGATTCTATCAAGAAATTGATTGCAGACGGATTATATCCTGAAAAATTATCATAAAGCGAAAGCCTCCCTCTGACGAGGGAGGTGTCTTTGTCTTGGACAAAGACGGAGGGAGAGAAAATGATAGTATACAAAAAAGAAAATATCCCGCTAGCAAAGATATTACGGAAAAATATGACAGCACAAGAAAGAAAATTATGGTATGATTTTTTGCGTTCACATCCTGTTAGGTTTCAAAGACAAAAAGCAATAGGAGAATACATAGTAGATTTTTATTGTGCAAAGGCAAAGTTGGTAATTGAAATCGATGGATCCCAACATTATGAAACGAATGGTGAAAAAAGTGATGAAGAAAGAACAACAATTTTAAACAAATTGGGAATAAGAGTAGTAAGAATTTCTAATAGCGATATAAATAAAAACTTTCATGGAGTATGCGAATACATAGATTCTTGTGTAAAGAAATATAATTTGACAAAGACGGAAGGATAGTTACATCTCTCCCTCCGTCTTTTGCTTCGCAAAATCCACCTCCCTCGTCAGAGGGAGGCTTTTTTGAACGTTTACTTCTGCATATAAAAAATGCAGAGTATCCATAAAGAGTACTCTGCATTTTTGGAGCTGATGAGCGGACTTGAACCGCCGACCTACGCCTTACCAAGGCGTTGCGCTACCAACTGTGCCACATCAGCATATTAACTTTTCCACGAAAACTATTTTACCATAAACCGATTAAATTGTAAAGTCTTTTTTAAAATTACTTGCATATTGACTTTTTTATTGTTTAGAGTTATAATATTATAAAATAGTGTTTGTTGTCTAAAGGTATAAGTGAGGAGGAGGATAATGACAAAGAAAAAGAAAAAACTCCTCATAATAGCAATTGCACTTGCAAGTGTGCTTATTTTAGGCACTGTAGGTACATACATTGCAGTAAATACTGCATTTTCCAAAGTGACGGAATCCGTGGGAAAAACCATGGAGGAAACAGGTGAAGCAGTAGATTTACCTGTGTTGGATAATAAAAATGCCGTTGATAAAACAAAGCACATTTCAGTAGTCTTGGATGCTGCGACCATGAAAAAGCTCGAAACCAAGGTTACAGTTTCGGACAAATTGGCGGTGCTGGGTATTTTAGCTAAGAGCCTGTCAAAAGAAGATTATCAAACCCTTTTGTCATATGCCGTGGGTGGCGTGGACAACAAAAAGTTCAAAGCGGCATATGAATTAATCCGTACCCGTTTGGGTCAAAAAGAAAAAGACCAGATAAAAAGCTACTATGCTAAATATCTGCACCTGTTAGAAGAGTGATTTTAATAAATTAACATAAAAGTTTAAGGAGTGGAAAATATGAAAAAGTTATTATGTGCACTTATCGCTGCAGTAATGATGCTTACAATGGTATGCCCCGTTATGGCAGTTGATGTAGGCAATTCAGACGTGTCAAACTTATTTACCAAGCTTGAAACAATGATGCCCAACGACGCTATGGAAAGAATAGCTGTGTGGAACATCTTCAAGCCGTACATGGTTGACGGCACAAATGGTATCGACACAATCATCAAGGCTGTAAAGGGTCAAATCACTCTCCCTGCTACAGATGCAGGCTTTAAAGATTTTATCGACAACTTACAGAACGAATCACAGGCTACAAGAGACGGATTTATTTTCTTGCTTAATGTGTACAAGGCAGTTCCTGTTGCAAAACGTTCAGCGTCACTTAACTTGTTCGGCGGTGCAGGTGACTCTATCACAACTGAAATCGTAATGAACAAGCTCCAAAATATGACCACAGAGCAGTTGACTGCAGCAAACGCTATCTATGACAGATATGTTCCACAATCTATTCGTGATAAGTTTGCAGGCGAGCATCACTATACAGATCCGGTGACAAGCGAGGTAGAAACCTTAGATGTTGACAACTTCTTACTGCTCTTAACAGCGTTCAAGGGTCAGTTCAAAATGACAGACTCAGGCAACGGCGATTTTGCTCTTGCGACATACGACGAAACTTTTGCTACAAACTTAGCATCATACATAGATGCAACAAATGTAAACGGCGTTTCAGTTAGCACATCTCCTAATGCTAAGGCAGAGGGTTACGATATTATCTGTGGTATTGTTAAATTTTTCAATTCATTTACAGAAGATATTGAAAATTTAAAGGTTGTATTAAGGCATACAGATATCGACCTTTATGGCCCTTCGATGACAATTGCTACTCGTCCCACAACAGGTCAGCAGGGCGGCAGCATCCTCGGTGGCGGTGGTGGAGGACTTCCTCCCAAGGAAGACGACAAGCCCGTAGAACCCGATGTACCTGCAGTTAAGTTCCCTGATATCGTTGGTCACTGGGCAGAAGATGTAATTCGTGATTTGGAAGCAAGGGGCATTTTAACAGGTTACGATGATGGCAATTTTAAACCTGACATCGGTGTTACAAGACAGGAAATCGCAGTTATCATGACGCGTGCTTTAGATTTAGAAGAGAAAGCAGCAGAATATGCTGATAAGGATACAGGCTTTGCAGACGATCAAAATGTTGCAGCATGGGGCAGAGGTGCTATCAACTTAATGGTTGAAATGGGCATCTACACAGGCTATGACGATAACGAATTCAAGCCCAACAAGACAATCCTTCGTCAGGAATTGATTGCAGTTGTTATGAGATACGCAGCAATGACAGAAGAAGACATGAAGACGGTGTATGACGATAGTCATGAAATCCATGGCTATGCTGAGTCCTTCATTGCTCATGCAAGCGAATTAGGTATTGTAAACGGTTATCCCGATGGTACATTCAAGCCCTTAAACAACGTAACAAGAGCTGAAGCTGCAAAGATTATCTATGGTGTAATCGATTACTACAAAGAAATCGGAAAATTAAACTAAGACATTTAAGAAATCCGCAGCACCGCTGCGGATTTCTTAGACCTAGGAGAAACATATGAAAAGAATAATCTCATTTATATTAGTACTTGTGATAGCAGTTACACCCATGAGTGTAGCGGCTCGTGGCGCAACAAATTCATTTTTTGAAATATTGGCAAGATATCCGCAAGACCAGCGTGCACAATATATTGCTATGCTCAGACCGTTTTTGACTACTGATGCGGGAGTTGCGGCAGGTATTGACAACGTAAACTCAGGTATGTTTGAGTCAATACTGGGTATTACAATGACAGATAAAGAAAAAGATGCAGCAATACGAGTATTCAAAAGCTTTGGCTGTATAGACGAAAGCACAGGAATCAGACTGAAATATGCAGACATTTTTCAAAATAAAGTGCCCGCAAGCATCAGTAATGCGATCGTCTACGGAATTAACCAAATGACAAAAGTATTGTACGACCAGTCTCCTGCGGCAAAAATTGTGCTGGCAGATGACGGATATACTTCTGATGTGATTGCCAATATGTTAAAGATAATCCCTGAGATAAACGGCGGAGCACTCTTCAATTTTAAAGACGGCGTGTTTACTGTTGCAAATGTAAATCCTGATTTTTCAACAAAGTTTGATGAAGTGTGGGCAGGTTATGAAACCGCTGAGGGCAAGACAATTACGGCATACAAGCTCGCAGAGGGTATGGCAAACTTTTTGAATTGGGTGGCAGATACGGATAAAAGACATACTGCCTTAGCACTTGCAGATTTAGGAGTGTGCAAGGTGATAGGAGATGGTACAGTTCCTCCTGCGGCAGCGGTGCGTGACACTGAATATTATACTGTAATAGACAGTATGTCAGGAGTGGCAAAAAGCGTATTTGAAGGTTCGGTTGTTATAAAGACCAAGGAAAGCATCCCCTCAATTGTAGATGTAAAGGTAAAATCGGATAATCCCATGATTTACAGATTGGTGGGTTCAAGCATATTAAGTGAAGTGAAGTACTCTATCCCTTGTGACGGTGGAATCAAAGCGGCCTTAGAGCCGGGTAAGGTGTACGTTATAAGGACTGCTCCATATCCCTTTATTGATGCTAATGGCTGGGGAAAGAGCTATATTGCAGCACTCTATGCCAGAGGAATAATCAACGGAAAATCACAAACAGAATTTATGCCTGATAATCCCATTACCAGAGAAGAGTTTGTAAAGCTTGTGGTTGAACTGTTTGATTTGGTTGATGAAAATGCCGAAACTGACTTTATTGATGTGGCAAGAGATGCATGGTATTACAAATATGTGGCATCTGCACAAAAATCAGGCATTATCGGTGGTGTAGGCGACGGCAGATTTGGTACAGGAATGTACATTTCCCGTCAGGATATGGCAAAAATCATAAACACTGTTTTAAAATCTCAGGGTATAGAGCTTCCTGCAGGCGATTTGGAAGGCTTTAAGGATGATGCAGAAATTGCAGATTATGCAAAGATTCATGTTTACGCTATTAGAGGTCTAATTATTTCAGGAGATGATTTAGGAAACTTTAATCCTAGGAAAAATGCTACACGTCAGGAAGCAGTAAAGATGGTTTACGGTATGCTCAATATTTATATAGAAAGTATTGGTGACTAAATACACAAAAGAAAAGCGTCAATATACTCTTAACTTGGGCATATTGACGCTTTTTGTAATTGTTTCACAAAAAAAAAGAAATATTTTTGTTTAAAAATGACCTAACAATCCAAATGCAAGTATGCTATAATACGTTATGATGACAATATTATGATTTTTTTGGAGGTAATTCAAGAATGGCAGAGTTAAAACTCAATGGTGTTTACAAAAGATATGCCGGCGGCGTAACAGCCGTTAGCGATTTTAATTTAGATATCGCTGACAAGGAATTTATCGTACTTGTAGGTCCTTCTGGTTGTGGTAAGTCTACAACACTCAGAATGATTGCAGGTTTAGAAGAAATTTCTGAAGGTGAAGTGTGGATTGGCGACAAAATTGTTAATGACACACCTCCGAAGGACAGAGATATTGCGATGGTTTTCCAGAACTATGCTCTCTACCCTCACATGACAGTATTTGACAACATGGCATTCGGTCTTAAATTACGTAAGGTTCCCAAGCCGGAAATAAAAGAAAAGGTTATAGAAGCTGCTCGTATCTTAGATATTGAGCACCTCCTTGACAGAAAGCCTAAGGCTTTATCTGGTGGTCAGAGACAGCGTGTAGCATTAGGTCGTGCTATCGTTCGTAATCCTAAGGTATTCTTAATGGACGAACCTTTGTCAAACCTCGATGCTAAGCTCCGTGGTCAGATGAGAACAGAAATCAGCAAATTACATAACAAACTTCAGACAACATTTATCTACGTTACACATGACCAGACAGAAGCTATGACAATGGGTACACGTATCGTTGTTATGAAGGATGGTATCATTCAGCAGATTGCTGCTCCTCAGTACCTCTACGATCATCCTGTTAACATGTTCGTTGGCGGATTTATCGGCAGCCCCACAATGGACTTTGTTGACGGTACAATTGAGCAGAAGGAAAACGGCATTTACTTTACATTCGGCAATGCTTCTGTTAAGATTCCCGAAGGCAGAACATCAGCATTAGTTGATGGCGGTTACGTAGGCAAAACAGTTACAATGGGTGTAAGAGCAGAGAACATCCACGATGAAGAAGCTTATATGGCATCTTCACCTGACAGTGTTGTTGAGGCTGATGTTGAAGTAACAGAACTTATGGGTTCTGAAACACTTCTTTACTTAAACATTGCAGGTTCTTCATTCATTGCGAAGGTTGATCCCCGTTCAACAGCTAAGGTTGGCGACAAAATCAAGGTTGCATTTGATATGAACAGAATTCACATCTTTGATAAGGAAACAGAATTATCAATTCTTGATTAATTTAAGATTAATAAAGGCACTCCATAAGGAGTGCCTTTCATTTTTTTATCAATGTAATTTTCTTCCCCTTTGATATAATAATTCCTTCGTCATTTAAATGCTTTATTTCACGTTGCATTGCACTTCTGTCAATACTCAGGTAATCTGCTAAAGATGAAAGCGACATGGGAAGAAGGAAGGAAAACGAGCCTGATTCTGCCTCTATATGCTCAAGGTAGTTAATGAGCTTTTCTCTTATGGTTCGCTTTGTTAGTATTTCTATATGTCGTGATTGTGCCAATAGTTTTTTTGACATAATCATAAAGAGATTATCAAGAAACCTTTTGTGTTCTTTGCACACATTTTCACATATGTTTATGGCATCATAATAGCGGAAATACATGACCTCGCAGGACGATGTGGCAAAAACGCTGAATTCGTCTGCTCCTAAAGGCTTAAAAAACATATCACCGAATATGGAATCCTGCATAAACCTCTCCAGGACAGTTTTATTTCCGTCGTAGTCGTATGTTGCAAGTTCTGCTGTTCCTGACAACACAACATATAGATATTCGGGTGACTCCTTATATGACATTATTATTTCATTTGTGTTACAATTTTTAAATTTTACCCCCAAACATCTGACCAATTTATTAACATTTGATACTTCAAAACCGCTAAATAAAGCCGATTTGTACATTTTCGTATACCCCTTTATCTTGTGTTTAAATATTTCAAGTTTCCCTATATTTAGTATTATACTACTTTTTTGTTGCAAATGCAACATTTTTTTTGAAACAAGTGCGGTATAATATAAATCGCTGAAAGAAAAAGAAAGAGAGTGTGAGTAAAAATGTTAGTTATAAAAAGAGACGGAACCACAGTAGAATACGATAGACACAAGATAGAGGTTGCCATCGAAAAAGCTAACAATGAAGTGCCCCCAACCGAACGTGTGGAAAAATGTGAGGTTGAAAAAATCCTCGATTTTATCGAATCAAGAAAGGCACCCAGAATATTAGTTGAGGACATTCAGGATATTATTGAGCAGAAGTTAATGGAGCTTGATAAATTTGTTCTGGCAAAGACATATATTGTTTATCGTTACAACAGAGCTTTGGTACGTAAGGCAAATACAACAGACGAGTCAATCTTGAGCCTTATTAAAAACGCAAACAAGGACGTTATGGAGGAAAACTCCAACAAGAACGCAGTTGCAGCGGCAACACAGCGCGATTTAATTGCGGGCGAAGTATCAAAGGACTTAACAAAGAGAATTCTGCTTCCTGAAAAAATCTCACAGGCTCACGAGGACGGCGTATTGCATTTCCATGATGCGGATTACTTTATTCAGCCCATCTTCAACTGTTGCTTAATCAATATCGGAGATATGCTTGATAAAGGTACAGTTATGAACGGAAAACTTATTGAGCCTCCCAAGAGCTTCCAGGTTGCATGTACTATTGTAACACAGATTATAGCATCAGTGGCATCAAGCCAGTATGGCGGTCAGTCTGTGGATATTAAGCACCTTGGTAAATATTTAAGAAAGAGCTACGAAAAGTTCAAAAAGAGCATAGAAACAAAATCAGAAGGCTCAATCCCTGCAGAAATGGTAGAAAAGTTGGCTCGTGAAAGAATGAAGGACGAGTTGCGTGCCGGTGTTCAGACCATTCAGTATCAGATAAATACATTGATGACCACAAACGGTCAATCCCCCTTTGTAACCTTATTTTTACATATAGATAAGGACGACGAATATGTTGTGGAAAACGCAATGATAGTAGAAGAAATTCTCCGTCAGCGCCTGGAAGGCATCAAAAATGAAGCAGGAGTATATATAACACCTGCTTTCCCCAAGCTTGTATATGTTTTAGATGAGCACAACTGCCTTGCTGGTGGCGAGTACGATTACATTACAGAATTGGCCGTTAAATGCTCAGCAAAAAGAATGTACCCCGACTATATTTCTGCAAAGAAAATGCGTGAAAACTACGAGGGTAATGTATTCTCTCCCATGGGTTGTCGTAGCTTTTTATCTCCATGGAAGGACGAAAACGGAAACTACAAGTTTGAAGGCAGATTCAATCAGGGTGTTGTATCAATCAACCTTCCTCAGATTGGTATTGTTGCCCGTGGCAATGAGGATGTTTTTTGGAAAGAGTTAGATTTGCGTCTTGAACTTTGCTTTGAAGCTTTGATGTGCCGTCATCGTGCACTTCTTGGAACAAAATCAGACGTAAGCCCTGTTCATTGGCAGTATGGTGCTATTGCAAGGTTAGATAAAGGTGAAACAATAGATAAACTATTATTTGACGGTTATTCTTCTATTTCATTGGGCTACATCGGTTTATACGAAGTAACCAAGGCAATGAAGGGTGTATCTCACACAACACCTGAGGGTGCAGAGTTTGCTCTCAAGGTTATGAATCACTTGCGTGCAACAACCGACAGATGGAAAGAAGAAACAAACATCGGTTTTGCTCTTTACGGCACACCTGCAGAATCTCTCTGCTACAGATTTGCACGTATTGATAAGGCGAAATTCGGAAGTATTGAGGATATCACAGATAAGGGTTATTATACAAATTCATACCATGTTGACGTTCGTGAGGATATTGATGCATTCCATAAGTTCGAATTTGAGAGTCAGTTCCAGAAGATTTCTTCAGGCGGTGCTATCTCATATGTTGAAATTCCCAATATGCGTCACAACTTAGAGGGTATTGAAGATGTTGTTAAGTTCATCTACGAAAACATTCAGTATGCTGAATTCAATACAAAATCAGACTACTGCCATGTTTGCGGTTATGACGGTGAAATTGTCATAAATGACAATAACGAGTGGGAATGTCCTGCATGTGGAAATAAAGACCACGCCAAAATGAATGTGACAAGAAGAACCTGCGGCTACCTTGGTGAAAACTTCTGGAACGTAGGTAAAACAAAAGAGATTAAGGCAAGAGTATTGCACTTATAATATAAGAGGAAAAAATGAATTATTCAGCTATAAAAAACTGTGACGTTGCAAACGGTCCGGGGGTGCGAGTATCACTTTTTGTAAGCGGATGCACACACCATTGCAAAGACTGTTTCAACTCTGAAACCTGGGACTTTAAATTCGGCGAAGAATTTACCGTCGAGCAGGAAGATAAAATAATTGAATTATTAAAACCTGACTATATCAAAGGCTTTTCGCTCTTAGGCGGAGAGCCCTTTGAACCGTCTAACCAACGAGTTTTGGTGGGGTTATTAAAAAGAATTAAAGAATCCTACCCCAAAAAGACCGTATGGTGCTATACAGGGTATCTTTTAGATGATGAGTTGTTGTCTGAAAGCCGTGCAAGATGTGAAGTAACAGATGAAATGCTCTCTTACATCGACATTTTAGTAGATGGTGAATTTAAAGCAGACTTAAAAGATTTACGCTTGCGTTTCCGTGGAAGCAGTAACCAAAGAGTCATTGATTTAAAGGAAACTTTAGCAGGAGACGAAATTATCTGGTGGAAGGACTTATAAGGCTATGGAAATTAATATGCAAAAAACAACAGTTAAATTTACAAAATTAGATAAAAGTGCATCTGCGCCGGTATATGGAACTCCCTTTGCAGCCGGTGCAGACCTACGTGCACTTTTAGATGAAAATATAACCATTGCTCCAGGTGAAACTTACTTTGTTCATACAGGAATTGCCACAGAAATTCCCCAAAGGTTAGTGGGACTTATTTATGCAAGAAGCGGTCTTGCGTGTAAACGCGGACTTGCTCCTGCAAACTGTGTAGGAGTTATTGACAGCGACTATCGTGGTGAGATAATGGTGGCTCTCCATAACTACTCGAATGACCCACAGGTGATTGAGCCTGATGAGAGAGTAGCGCAATTAGTGATTGCACCGTATATTGCAGCAGACTTTGTTGAGGTAGATACACTAGAGGATACTGACAGAGGAGCCGGTGGATTTGGTTCAACCGGCAGAAAATAGAAAAAACACTCCTTGCGGAGTGTTTTTTAGAGAAGAAAGCAAAGAGAATAGTGAAAAGAAAAGGAAAATAACTCGTCATATGACGAGTTATTTTCCTTTTCTCTTATCTTTATACTTTTATCTTTTAACTGTTTATAAAATAACAAGAGTTATTTTATGAACATCGCGTCGCCAAAACTGAAGAAACGATATTTTTCTTGAACTGCTTCGTTATACGCGTTAAGCACATTTTCTCTGCCGGCTAAGGCCGACACAAGCATTATAAGTGTAGATTTTGGCAAATGGAAGTTTGTAATTAGTGCATCAAGACAACGGAATTTATAACCCGGATAAATAAATATTCCTGTTTCACCTGCACAGGGCTTGATATATCCATTATCGTCTGCAATGGACTCTAAAACACGGGTTGAGGTTGTGCCCACGCAAACGACTTTTTTGCCGTTTCTTTTGGTTTCGTTTATAATTTCTGCGGTTTCAGGGGTTACGACGTAGCTTTCGTGATGCATTTCGTGATCACGAATTTTTTCTACCTTTACGGGGCGGAAGGTTCCCAGTCCCACATGTAGTGTAACAAATGCAAGACGTACACCCTTTGCTTTTATTTCTTCTAAAAATTCTTCGTTAAAGTGAAGACCTGCCGTAGGTGCGGCAGCAGACCCCTCGTGACGGGCGTAAACTGTCTGATAACGGTCGCGGTCAGAGAGTTTCTCATGAATGTAAGGCGGCAGGGGCATCTCTCCCAGTTGGTCTAATACCTCATTAAAAATTCCCTTGTAAGAAAATTTCACCACTCTGTTGCCGCTATCTAAAACTTCTAAAATTTCGCCACGCAGCAACCCGTCACCAAAGGAAATTACCTTGCCGGGCGTACATTTTCTGCCGGGGCGGACAATGATTTCCCATATGTCACCCTCCCGTTGTGAAAGTAATAAAAACTCAATAGCCGCCCCTGTGGCGTTTGTGCCGAGCAACCTTGCAGGAAGTACCTTTGTATCATTTAAAACAAGACAGTCGCCAGACTCTAAGTAGTCCAGTACATTGCGAAAGCTCCGATGTGAAACCTCACCTGTTTCTTTGTCCAGTACCAAAAGTCGTGATGAGGGACGCTCGGCTAGAGGAGTTTGTGCTATTAATTCTTCAGGGAGAAAATAGTTGAAATCTTCTACTGTCATTTCTCTATTCGCCATTATTATATACCTCGTTATCGTGCCAGATGCTTTCAAGTTTATTAAGATATGAGTTGACCTCTTTTGGGCGTTTCATACTTGCAGCAACTACCAAAGCGTTTATCAAAGACATAGGTGCAACTAAAGAATCTACAAATGCCTCCATAGCGGTTTTTGCAATGAGAGGAAAGTCACACATATCTAAAATAGGAGAATTTTCTCCGTCGGTTATGCCTATAATTGTTGCATTATTTTTCTTGGCGAAACGCACGGCACGGATAGTCCTCAAAGAATATCTTGGCAGAGAGAATGCAATCAATACATCGTCTTTGTCTATTCTGAACATTTGCTCGAATATATCACCCACAGAAGCGCCATTTACAAGCTTAACGTTTGTAAAAATATGATTTAAGTAATATTCCAAAAAACGTGCCAGAGAGGAAGAACCGCGAAGACCGATGATATAAATGTTTTTAGCAGAATTAAGAGCATCTACTGCACCGTTAAAATACTTGCGGTCTATGCTATCCAAGGTTTTACGGATTCTGCCGATGTCAGTTTCTAAAACGGATGTCAAAATGTCTGCATCCTGATATTGCTGACTTGCTCTGTCCATACGTTGCACAGATGTGAGGTTTGACATGGCATAGTCGTTTAATGCCTTCTGGAACTGGTTGAATTTTTCGTAGCCGAGTTCTGCAGAAAAACGTACCACCGTGGCCTCGGAAACACCTGTAGCAGAAGAGAGCTGTTCGACATTCATTAACGCTGCACGACCGTAGTTTTCACGAACAAAATCCGACAGCAGTTTGTGGCTTTTGCTCATTGTGGAATATTTTTTTTCTATCCGAGTAATCACGTCCATAAGAGTACTCCTTAAATCTTGTTTATACCTATAATAATAATGTTTTTTTTATAAAAAAACAATAGAAATGCACAATTTTTTTTAAAATTTTGCCAACTTTTCAAAAAATGTGAAAAAGTATTGATATTTTTCCAGGTATTTGCTAAAATGATATTAAGAGAAAATTTGGCTTTTTTGGGGTATTGAAAGGTCATACCGCAAAAAAACCGTCGTTTTTAAAAATGAATGGAAAAATTGTCGAAGGGAGTCGAAATATATGGAAATTTCAAACACTTTGGCTGTCGGTCTTGGTTTGGGGACGGTTTTTGTAGGACTTATATGTCTGGTTTTTATCTGCTACATTATGAGCTCCGTGGTAAAGTTTTTTGCAAAAAGTGAAAGACCTGCACCTGCAGTACCTCAAGCAGCAACGCCTCAGGTAGTACCTGGAGCAATAGCAAACAAAGGTGAATTTGCAGCAGCAGTAGCAGTAGCTATCGCAGAAGATTTAGGAACAGATGTTACAGGCATCAGAATTAAGTCAATAAAAAGATTATAATAATAAGTATTGAAAGGAAAGACAAAATGAAAACATATAAAGTAAACGTAAATGGAACACAGTACATGGTAGAAATCGAGCTTATCGATGGTACAGCGGCACAGGCAACACCTGCACCCGCAGAAATACCTGCAGCGACATCTGCAGCACCCGTAGGTGGCGAGACAGTTACAAGCCCTATGCCCGGCACAATCTTAGATGTAAAAGTAGCAGCAGGTCAAACTGTTAAAGCTGGTGACGTTTTAATGGTATTAGAAGCAATGAAAATGGAAAATGAAATTATGGCACCGGTAGACGGTACAGTTGCAGCAGTAAATGTACAGAAGGGTTCTGCAGTTCAGTCAGGAGACGTTCTTTGTTCAATAAACTAATTTTTTGGAGGCACAGATAAATGGAAGCTATTTTAAACTTTTTACAGCAGACAGGCTTCTACATGCTATCTCTTGGCGACAACTGGAAGACAGTACTTATGATTGCTATCGCATGTGTGCTCCTGTTTTTGGCTATTGTTAAAAAATTTGAGCCACTGCTTTTATTACCTATCGCATTTGGTATGTTGCTCACAAACCTTGTTGGTGCAGGCATTTACCACGAGGAGTTTTTTGCAGGCGGACATGTTCACTGGGAAATGTTTGCTTCAGGAACCCCAGGGCTTGTTGACATTTTGTATTTAGGTGTAAAGCTTGGTATTTACCCCTGTTTAATATTTGTTGGTGTTGGCGCAATGACAGACTTTGGTCCATTGATTGCAAACCCCAAAAGTTTATTACTGGGTGCGGCAGCGCAGTTGGGTATATTTATTACATTTTTAGGTGTAAGAGAGCTATTCCCCCTTATTTTGGGAATGGAGGGATTACAGGATTTTTTAGCAGGCACACCTTTAGAAAAGCTTGCGGCATCAGTAGGTATTATTGGTGGTGCAGACGGCCCTACTGCAATTTTTGTTACATCAAAGCTTGCTCCTAATTTCTTAGGACCAATTGCCGTTGCGGCGTACTCTTATATGGCACTTGTACCTGTTATTCAGCCTCCGATCATGAAGGCTTTAACAACAAAGGAAGAAAGAAAAATCGAAATGAAAGCTCTGCGAACCGTTTCAAAGACAGAAAAGATTTTATTCCCCATTGTTGTTACAATTTTCGTAGCATGGCTCGTGCCTTCAGCGGCACCGCTTGTAGGTTGTCTTATGTTTGGTAATCTGCTTACAGAGTCAGGCGTGTGTGAAAGACTTTCAAAGACAGTTCAGAACGAACTTATGAATATCGTTACAATATTCTTAGGCGTTTCCGTTGGTGCTACTGCTACAGCAGAAACCTTCTTAAGCCCCTTGACACTTTTAATTATCGCAATGGGCGTTGTTGCTTTTGGTATGGGCACAGCAGGTGGTGTATTGTTGGCAAAATTCATGAACATGTTCTTAAAGAACAAGATAAACCCATTAATCGGTTCTGCGGGCGTATCTGCAGTTCCTATGGCGGCCCGCGTATCACAGACTGTGGGACAGAAGGAAAACCCCAAGAACTTCCTGCTTATGCACGCTATGGGTCCCAATGTTGCAGGCGTTATCGGCTCAGCGATAGCTGCAGGTGTGTTGCTTTCAATGTTCGGATAATAGAGGTTTCATAGAAAGGACTAGATTATGAGTAAATTATATATAACAGATACAATTCTGCGTGACGCCCATCAGTCTCAGGCGGCAACCAGAATGAC
>JAFQJE010000005.1 GCA_017415145.1 Clostridia bacterium | reverse complement strand
GTTGTTTTCACAGAATTTGCCATAGCAATACTCCTACGTTTTTTTAAAGGTTTTTCTCAATGTATGTAAGTGCGTAGAAGCTTTGTTGCGAAATGGTGCCACGAACTTCATCAGCATTTTATACAATAACCCTATAATACTACATATAATTTTATACATAAAACCAATTGGTGTCAATAGTATTTTTGAAATTTTTGCGAAAAAAGAGTAAAAAAACAACAGAATTTTTTGCATAATAAACGTAATGTAGCGGCTTGGGAGAATTTTGTAGAGAATACCGCCTATTGCAGCACCAATAAATTCATACGCCCTTACATATCCGTTAGACACGCAGAAAACCACGAAAATCATTACACCCGATGCGCAAACCACAAACAAACCGTCACAGATGTTGCATACAAGGATTGAAAAGCCTCCTGTTTTCCTTGCAAGTGAAAATATATCATACATCATCATGATAACTGCACCGCACAGGACAGACCAGAGAAAAATCGCAACTTCACGGGAAATAGTAAACATCCGACCACCTATTTCATCAGCTTTTTGAAAAATCCCTTGGAACCTCGTGAGGATTTATCGTTACCTGTGTATGTGATGCCGTAAATCTCACCCTCAATGACCAATTCGCCCGATGTAACATCAAGTTTTTGTATATGTAAATCGTCCCCTTCGATAATAAGGGTGTCATCTGTGATATAGAGAACAATTTTCCCTTCGTCAAAGGTATCTACATCCTCAACTCCTGTCACGGACATCTTTTGTTTGTTTTCTAAAACTATGTTGTGAGGCAATGTATATTCTGCCATAGTAACCACCCTTTTTGTGTATTTTTTATCAGTTTATGAACATTTTGAAATTATTATGACAGGGCGAAAAAATTCGTTGACTAAACAGTGTCAAAATGGTAAAATAATTAGTATAAAATAGCGTGGAGAGGAATGTAAAACTATGTTTATTTGCGATAAATGGAATGATTATAAAGTTTTGGATATTTCGGGTGGAGAAAAGCTTGAGGACTGGGCACAGTACAGACTCATTCGTCCTGACCCGCAGGTTATATGGGAAGACCGTGCAAAGCCTGAGCTGTGGCGGAGTGCAGCAGCTCATTATCACAGAAAAAATACAGGCGGCGGCTCCTGGGAAGTACATACAAAAATACCAGACAAGTGGAAAATCCGTTTTGAGCCTTTGAATTTAAGCTTCTGGGTAAAACCTATGGGATTTAAGCATACAGGACTCTTTCCTGAGCAGGCTGTAAACTGGATGTGGTTTTCAGAGCTTATAAAGAATGCAAATCGCCCAATAAAGGTTTTGAATCTTTTTGCTTACACTGGCGGTGCTACAGCGGCAGCGGCAGGTGCAGGTGCGTCAGTTGTACATGTTGACTCATCAAAGGGCATGGTTGCCTGGGCAAAGGAAAATTTGGAGTCCTCAGGGTTAAGAGACAAGCCTGTAAGGTTTATTGTAGATGATGTAATAAAGTTTGTAGAGCGTGAAGCCAGACGTGGGAATACCTACGACGGAATCATAATGGATCCACCCTCATATGGAAGAGGCCCCAACGGGGAAGTGTGGAAGCTTGAAGAAGAACTTTATCCATTGGTTGAAAGATGTATGAAGATAATGTCTGATAATCCGTTGTTTTTCCTGATAAATTCATACACAACAGGACTTCAACCTACGGTACTTGCAGATATTTTAAAACTTAAGGTAAAGAAAAAATACCAAGGTACAGTAGTGTCTGAAGAAATAGGTATTCCTGTTGAAAATTCTGATTTGATTCTTCCTTGCGGTGCGTCTGGAAGATGGAGTGCAAACTGACAGAAAGGTTGATTATTATGAATACAAGCCAAAGAGTATTAGTGGTTGATGATGACAAAAATATATGTGAAATTATAAGGCTTTATTTGGAAAAAGAAGGCTTTGAGGTTGTTATTGCAAATGACGGGCAGGAGGCGCTTGATGCTTTTCGTGAAAAGACACCTTCTGTTGTCTTGCTTGATGTTATGATGCCTAAGATGGATGGTTTTCAGGTTTGCCGTGAGATAAGACGTGTGAGCAGTATCCCGATTATGATGCTCACTGCAAAAGGCGAAACCTTTGATAAGGTTTTAGGATTAGAACTTGGTGCAGACGACTACATGGTAAAGCCTTTTGACAATAAAGAACTCGTAGCACGTATTAAAGCAATACTTCGTCGCTACGACCCAAAGGACTCAACTGATAAAGAAATAATTTATCCCAACATAGTGATAAATCTCACAAACTATGAATTAAAAATAAATGGAGAAACAATAGATATTCCCCCTAAAGAGCTTGAGCTTTTGTACTTTCTGGCGACAAATCCAAACAAAGTATTTACCCGTGAACAGCTGTTGGAAACAGTTTGGGGATTTGACTATTTCGGAGACTCAAGAACTGTAGATGTTCATGTAAAAAGACTTCGCGAAAAGCTTGAGCTGGCAGGAGAAAATGTAAACTGGCAGCTAAAAACCGTATGGGGTGTAGGTTATAAATTTGAGGTGAAATAACTTGAAAAAGAAAAGCATTTACTTCCAACTTTTTACCCTTGTTATGTCCATATTTCTGATAAGCATATTACTTACAGGAACTCTTCTTTTCGGTTTTTTGGGTTCCTATTTTACCCAGACCAACGAGAAAAAACTGACAGATATTGCCCAACAGGTAGTAGATAACACCTTGGTGCTGGCAGAGAATGGTCAGGCAGTATCATATGGAGCGTATGTTAAGGATTTAGAAACGATAGCTGCTACAACGGGAACACAGGTTTTTGTCTTTGACCATGAGGCTAAGGTTATAGCATCAAGCATAAAAGGATATGGCGGCGAATTAAAAGAAACATTTACAAATAGCATACTGGAGGGTGAGGCAAAAACATTTAAAGGTTCTATTTCTATGGGGTCACGGGTGAGTATGCTGGCAGTGGGAAGACCCATAAAATATGCAGATAGTATAGTAGGCGGTGTACTTGTCAGTATTCCAATGCCTCAGGTAAGTCAGGCACGAAGTGAAATAATTGGAATATTTTTGAGAAATATGATTATAGTGACGTTGTTTGCGGCCTTGATGGTATATTTTGTGGCAAAGAAAATTTCAAAGCCCATAACACAGCTTAATGAGGCGGCAAAATCAATTGCAACAGGAAACTTTAATCAAAGAGTTGAAGTTGAAGATACAGGTGAGATAGGCGAACTCGGCGAAACCTTCAACTACATGGCAGAATCTATTGAACAGTTTGAAAACACAAGAAACAGCTTTTTAGCAAATGTTTCCCACGACCTTCGTACACCTATGACCACAATCACAGGATTTGTTCAGGGTATTCTAGACGGAACAATTCCTGAGGAAAAAAGAGATTGGTATTTGTCTATTGTTTTAGATGAAAGCAAGCGTCTGTCAAGAATTGTAAATGACCTGTTTGATATAAGTAAGCTGGAACAGGGTAAATTCAATCTGGAACTAAGGGAATTTGATATTAACGAGCTCACAAGACTTAATATCATTAAATTTGAAAAGCGTATAACTGATAAAAATATTCAGTTGTCTGTGGAGTTTGAGCGTGATAACCTGATGGTATCAGCAGACAGGGATGCAATATCACGGGTTATGATGAATCTCTTTGATAATGCCATCAAATTTACAAATGAAAAAGGTTTTATCCACATAAGAGTAGGCACAAAAAACGGAAAAGCCTTTGTTAGTGTCGAAAATTCGGGAATGGGTATAGCGGAAGAAGAGCTTTTGCATATTTTTGACAGATTCTACAAAACTGACAAGTCAAGAAGTCTTGACAAAAACGGAGCAGGTCTCGGTCTTTATATCGTAAAGAATATTATCCAGGCGCATGGTGAGCGTGTCTGGGCAGAAAGTAAACAGGGTGAGTTTGCACGTTTTAGTTTTACATTGAAAAAAACAGATAATAAAAAACAAATTGAGGGATAGCAATGTCTTTGAAAATCATCCACTGTGCCGATGTGCATTTTGACTCGGCAATGTCGGGACTCGACGCAAAAAAAGTGAATATAAGACGAGATGAAATGAAACGTACCTTTGCAAGAATTATTGATTTGTCGCAAAATGCGGATATGCTGATTATTGCAGGTGACTTGTTTGATGGAAAACACGTGTCAAAATCGACTCTTGATTTTTTAAAGGGTGAGTTTTCGAAAATCCCTGATACAAAGGTGTACATCATCGGGGGGAACCACGATTTTTTAGGTGCAGACAGTGTGTACAGAGCGTTTGAATTTGGTAGTAATGTTCACGTGTTCGGCACAGAAACAGAATGTGTAGAAACGCCTGAATATGATATTTGGGGTGCTTCGTTTAAAAGTGCCAATGACGAGCGTGAAATGTTGTCAAGCTTTATGGTGAAAAATGCTGATAAAATTAACATAGGAATTTTCCATGCAAATATTGGCGGTAATGACTATAATCCCTTAAAAGTAGCCGATATAGAAAAGAGCGGACTGGATTACTTAGCGTTGGGGCATATCCACAAAGCAACAGAAATTAAGCAGGTAGGGACGACACATTACGCCTACTGCGGATGTCCTGAGGGCAGAGGTTACGACGAAACAGGGGAAAAAGGCGTTTATGCAATAGAGCTTACCAAGGGGAATATATTGAGGGCTGATTTTGTCCCTGTATGTGAACGTATGTACTTTGATGAAGAAATTGATGTAACAGACATCTTTGGCTATGATGAAATAGTTGATAAAATAAACGAAAAATACAAAGGCGAAAAACATATTTACAGATTTACCCTGACAGGTAAAAATAATATGGCAATAGATACGGATGTCTTATGCGAGCGAATTGATGCATTTTCGCTAGTTGTCAGAGATAATACAAAACCTGCTGTTGACATCGAAAAGCTTTCAGAAGAATTTTCGCTGAAAGGACTTTTTGCCCGCTACGCCCTTGCAGACAAAGGAAACATGAGCGAAGAAGAATTTAACGAAGCTTTAAAAGTCGGATTAAATTACATAGAAAAAGAGGAAAACAATGAGAATAGATAAGGTTGAAATTGACGGCTTTGGAAAATTGAATAATTGTGAATTTGCTTTTGCCGACGGTGTAAATCTTATTTATGGTGAGAATGAGAGCGGCAAAAGTACATTGTGTGAGTTCATTCTTGCAGCCTTTTACGGACTTCCCAATGAAAGTAAAAAGGTAGCAGATGATATTACTCCCCGAAAGAAGTACCGCCCATGGCAAAGTGATTCCTTTGGTGGCAGAGTGTATTTTACAGATGATGAGGGAAGAAGGCTTGTCATTGAGCGCAGCTTCAAGGGAACAAAAAGAGGCGACAAGGCAGTGTTGCGTGATGCTGAATCGTGGGAAGAAATTGATACGGCAGATGACATAGGTCAAAAATATTTTGGACTTTCACGTGAAGGTTTTCTAAAAACCCTTTATATAAAAAGCTTTGGTGCAGATTCTTTAAAGTCAGATGACGGAGAAATAATGACACGACTTTCAAACATGGAAACAAGCGGAGCAGAGGATGTATCTTACTCTAAGATTTTAAATTCCATGGAAAAAGAAATTTTCTCGCTAAAAACAAAAACAGGCAGAGGCGGAAAAATTTCTGCTTTAGAGGACAGACTCAGGGAACTCAACAGCGAAATGTGCATCTCTCGTATGACTCAGAACACCCTGGAAAATGATAGGCATAATTTGGAAATTTTAAAAAATACGACCTTTGAAAAAGAAGAGGAAGCAAAAGTCTTGGAAGAAAAATATGCCCAGGCTCTGCAACACGAAAAATTTATTGCACAGAAAAAAATAGAAGAATCAAAAACAATAATTGAAAACAGATTAAAAAAAGAAGAAGAAAAATTACAAAATATAAAATTACAATTGGAAAAAATAAATTCTGATAATGAGCCGGTTATTTCTGCAGAAGAAATAAGCCGTGCAAGAGCCTTAGAAACCAAAAGGCTTTTAGCAGAAGAAAGAATGGTTGAGGCAAAAAGAGAAGTTCCGGAAAAGTTACGTCCCATATTGGACGAAACAAGATTGATTCCCGGCTTTTTTGGTTTGGTCATCTTTCTCATAGGTTTTTTACTGAAGTCCATGGTTATATACATATCGGGCGTGCTTGTTGCTGTTGTAGGAATATTAATTTCTTTACTTATAAATATCAAGAAAAGAAGAGATGACGATAAAAAAAGAGAAGTATATTACGAACTAAGGCACGAAGTTGACAAAATAAATGATGAGCTTAACAGTATTTTTGAACCCTATGGTGTTCTGATTTCAGACGAGTTGTCGGCACTTTATGTGTCGACAAATGATAAGGTAAAGCAAGCTTCACAGCTTGAACAACAATTAAAAGACTGTGAAAAAGAGATAGAGTCTTTAAAAGATACATTGCCAGAAAAAACGGAAATGGTGGAGTTCTCAGAAAAAGTTATGGAATATAGCGGGGAAGACGCAGAAAAGCTCTTTGCAAAAATTAATGCACTTAAATCAGAAATTAAACAGGCACAGGAAGAAGCTCACGAAATATCTGTACGTTTGGTGAGGGAAACTGCTGAAATAAGAAACGAAGCAGATATAAAAGCGGAGCTTGATGATATTATGTTTGAAAAGTGCGAAGCAGAAAAACGCTACACAGCTTTGTGCCGTGCTGCGGAGTGGCTGAAGTCTGCACACGAGGAAATAAAGAATAATTTTGCACCACGATTAAATGAAAAGAATGCAGAGTATCTGTCTTTTCTCACTAGTGAAAAATATAAGGACGTGAGAGCAAACGACAGTTTCGAGCTGAACTTGAAGACCACAAGCGGTGAAATTGTAGAAGCGGGATTTATGAGCCGCGGAACATACGATTTATTATACATAGCATTAAGATTTGCAGCAATGAACGTAATGACAGAGGGGCATATTCCGCCTGTTATTTTAGACGATGCATTTTCGCAGCTTGACAATGACCGTCTGCTTTCGGCAGTAGAACTTATAAATACATCACCTGAATTTTCACAGGTCATACTTTTTACCTGTCATGAAAATTACAAGGACTTACTGAAAAATATAAATGTTGTGTCATTGTAAAGTGCTTGCAATAAGCGGGAGCTTGTGGTATAATTTACAGATAGTTGTGAAAAACAAAAAGGAGAAATAAGAATGCAGAACGTATTTGACATTTTAAAAGAGCGTGGTTTGATTGCACAGACAACACACGAAGAAGAAATCAGAGAGCTTCTCGGAAAAGAGAAGATAACTTTTTATATAGGTTTTGACCCCACGGCAGATAGTCTTCACGTAGGACATTTTCTGCAGATGGTGGTTATGCGTCATATGCAGAATGCAGGTCACAGACCGATAGCGTTAGTCGGTGGCGGTACAGGTATGGTAGGTGACCCTTCAGGCAGAACAGATATGCGTCAGATGATGACTGTTGAAACAATCAACTACAACTGCGAACGTTTCAAAAAGCAGTTGTCTTCTGTTATTGATTTTTCAGATGGTAAAGCAATTATGGTAAACAATGCCGACTGGTTAAGAGATTTAAACTATATTGAATTTTTGCGCGAAATCGGTTCATGCTTTTCTGTTAATGAAATGCTCCGAGCAAAATGTTTCCAGACAAGACTTGAAAAAGGTCTTTCATTCTTGGAATTTAACTATATGTTAATGCAGAGTTATGACTTTTTGGAGTTAAACAACAGATATGGTTGTGTAATGGAATTAGGCGGTGACGACCAGTGGAGTAACATCTTAGGTGGTATCGACCTTTGTCGCAGAAAGGCAAACAAGCAGGTTTACGGCATGACATTTACGCTTCTTACCACATCAGACGGCAAGAAAATGGGTAAAACTGCAAAGGGTGCTCTCTGGCTTGATCCTGAAAAGGTTTCTCCTTATGAGTTCTATCAGTACTGGAGAAATGTTGACGATGCTGATGTTGTTCGTTTGATTAAGATGATTACATTCGTTCCCATGGAAGAAATTCGCGAAATGGAAAAATGGGAAGGTGCAGACTTGAACCGCGCTAAAGTTCGCTTAGCTTTCGAGGTTACAAAGCTTGTTCATGGCGAAGAAGAGGCTAACAAGGCAAAGGCAATGGCGGAGGGAATCTTTGGCGGTGCTGCAGGTGGAGAAATGCCCACGACAGAAATTGCGCTATCTGATTTAGCTGATGAAACACAGCTTTTAGATTTAATGGTTACAGCAAAACTCATTCCCTCAAAAGGTGAAGGCAGACGCTTAATCCAGCAGGGTGGTGTTTCTGTCGATGATGTAAAAATTACAGAACCCAACTATGTGATAACAAAAGATGCATTAGTAAATGGTATTGTTGTTAAAAAGGGAAAGAAAGTATTTCATAAAATTATAGCAAAATAAGAGAGAAGGTATAGATATGAAATTAGATACAAAATGCATTCATGCGGGTTACACTCCAAAAAACGGAGAACCCAGACAAATTCCTATATATCAGAGCACAACATTTAAATACGACACAAGTGAAGAAATGGGTAAACTCTTTGACTTGGAGGCTTCAGGATATTTTTACACAAGACTTCAAAACCCTACAAATGATTATGTTGCAGCACGTATTGCAGCTTTAGAGGGCGGAACGGCTGCAATGCTTACATCCTCCGGTCAGGCAGCAAACTTCTTTGCGATATTTAACATTGCTTCCTGTGGTGACCATGTTGTGGCATCTTCTGCAATCTATGGCGGAACATACAACCTCTTCGCAGTTACGATGAAGAGAATGGGTATTGAGTTTACTTTTGTTTCTCCTGATGCAACAGAGGAAGAGCTGCAGGCAGCAATGAAACCAAATACAAAGGCTGTATTTGGTGAAACAATTGCAAATCCTGCATTGGATGTTTTAGATATTGAAAAATTTGCACGCGTTGCTCACAAAAATGGCGTTCCGTTAATCATTGACAACACATTCCCCACACCCGTAAACTGCAGACCTATTGAGTGGGGTGCAGATATTGTTACACATTCTACAACAAAATATATTGATGGCCACGCTTCATCAGTTGGTGGTTGTATCGTAGATTCAGGTAAATTTGACTGGACAAAATATCCCGACAAATTCCCGGGACTATGTACACCTGATGAAAGCTATCATGGCGTGACATACACAGAGCGTTTTGGTTTAGAAGGAGCATTCATCACAAAGGCAACAGCACAGTTGATGCGTGATTTTGGTGCAATTCAGGCTCCTCAGCACGCATATTATATCAATTTAGGTTTAGAGAGCTTGTCGCTTCGTATGAAACGTCATTGCGAAAATGCACAGAAGGTAGCAGAATACTTGAAGAATCACGAAAAAATTGCTTGGATAAGCTACTGCGGACTTCCTGGAGATAAATATTATGATTTGGCTCAGAAATATTTACCCAATGGTGGTTGCGGTGTAGTAAGCTTTGGTGTTAAAGGCGGAAGAGCAGCAACTGAGAAGTTTATGAAAAACCTAAAGCTCGCTTCTATTGAAACACATGTTGCAGATTCTAAGACATGTTGTCTGCATCCTGCAAATGCAACACATCGCCAGATGAACGATGCTGAACTTGCAGCTTGTGGCATTACACCTGATTTGGTAAGATTTTCTTGTGGCTTAGAGGATGCAGAGGATATTATTGCGGACATTGAGCAGGCATTGAATAAATAATTTGGAGGCCGATTTATGCCTATTAAAATTCCAAACGAATTACCGGCGGTAAAGGTTTTAAACAGCGAAAACATATTCGTTATGACAGAAACAAGAGCTATAACACAGGACATCCGTCCTCTCAAACTTTTGATTTTAAACCTTATGCCTTTAAAAATTGATACAGAAACTCAGCTTTCACGTATGCTGGGAAATACTCCGTTGCAGATAGAGATTGAACTTCTAAAAACCAACACCTATGAATCAAAAAACACATCTTTAGAGCATCTCTTGTCTTTTTATAAGACATTTGATGAGGTTCGTGATCGTAAGTTTGACGGCCTTATCATCACAGGCGCTCCTGTTGAACAGATGGAGTTTGAAGAGGTTGAGTATTGGGATGAACTCTGTGAAATAATGGAGTGGTCTAAGAAAAATGTTACCAGTACATTCCATATCTGCTGGGGTGCTCAGGCAGGACTCTATTACCATTATGGTATAAAAAAATATCCGTTGGAGAAAAAACTCTTTGGCGTATATCCTCATACTGTTGAGTACAAAAATTCCATTTTAATGCGTGGATTTGATGATACCTTCTATGTGCCTCATTCAAGGCATACTACAGTAAAACGTGAGGATATTGAAAAAAATCCTGAATTAAAAATCTTATCCACATCTCCCCAGGCGGGAGTTTATGCGGTTTCCAGTAAAAATGGCAGACAGATTTTTATAACAGGACATTCAGAGTATGACCCCGAAACTTTACGAAAAGAGTATTTAAGGGATAAAAATTTAGGACTTCCCATAGAAATTCCTGAAAATTATTTCCCTGATGACGACGATACGAAAGAACCGGTTTCAACATGGCGTGCTCATGCTAACCTTCTATATACGAACTGGCTCAATTATTTCGTATATCAAACCACACCGTATGACATTAATGAGATTAAATAAAAAAGAGGCATCTGCCTCTTTTTTACATTTTTTGCAAATAACTATTGACAAGAGCACTTTAGTAGATTATAATGGTAAAGTAAATAAATATTGAGTTAAGTGAAGGTTGCAGGAAATAAGACATAAGTCTTCCCGAAGGAGTAACACTCTCAGGTACAAAGGACTGCAAACGGATAACATTCTGGAGAAGCCTGCTTAGGTGCAGGTGCCGAAGGTGCAAAACGTGACACGGTGTGTCGTGCGTTAATCTCTCAGGCAAAAGGACAGAAAATATTAAAACACTTATTAGTGTTGTTTCCTTTTGCATTGCACAAACGCAATGCTTTTTTCTTTGCTTAATCAAAATTTAAACAAACAAAAATTTAGGAGGCAAACAAAAATGGCAAATATTGAAAAAACTTTGCTTGATGTCATGAATGTAATCAATACATACATGGCAGACTACGTTCTCATTGCATTGCTTGTGTTCGTAGGTTTATTTTTCACAATTAAAACAAGATTCGTACAGGTACGTTGCTTTGGCGAAGGTATAAAGAACGTATTTGGCGGTATGTTCAAAAAGGGCGAAAAGAACACAATTAGTTCTTTCCAGGCTTTTGCAACTGCAGTTGCAGGTCAGGTTGGTACAGGTAACATCGTTGGTGCCAGCGGTGCGATTTTGACAGGTGGTCCCGGTGCTATTTTCTGGATGTGGATTATTGCATTCTTAGGTATGTCAACAATCTACGCGGAAGCAGTTTTAGCTCAGAAAACAAAAAAAGTAGATGAAGACGGCAACATTCAGGGCGGTCCTATTTACTACATCAAAACAGCATTTAAAGGTAAGTTTGGTACATTCTTAGCAGGTTTCTTTGCTATTGCGACAGTTATCTCATTAGGTTTTATCGGCGGTATGGTACAGTCAAACTCAATCGGTGCCACAATCAACACAGCATTTGGTATTCCTACATGGATTACAGGGTTAGTTGTTGCATTGGTAGTTGCATTCATCGTTATCGGCGGTGCGAAGAGAATTGCAGCGACAGCAGAAAAAATTGTGCCTATCATGGCAATTCTTTACATTGTAGGCAGTTTGATAATTCTTGCAGTAAATATTACAAGCGTTCCTGCAGCATTTGGTGCAATATTTAAGTTCGCATTCCAGCCCCAGGCTTTAATCGGTGGTGGTATCGGTGCAGCACTTAAAATTGCTATCAGCCAGGGTGCTAAACGTGGTCTTTTCTCAAATGAGGCTGGTATGGGTTCTACACCCCACGCTCACGCTTTAGCAGACGTTAAGACAGCACATGAGCAGGGTACAGCAGCTATGATTGGTGTATTCCTTGATACATTCGTAGTTTTAACCATGACAGCTTTAGTTGTTATCACATGCACATACACAGGCGATGGTGCTTTAGCACTTGCTAACGGCTCGAACTATGCTGATTTAATTGCAGCAGCAGGAATAAATAAGACAAATGTAGCACAGATGGCATTCGGTAGTGTATTCGGTTCTACAATCGGTAATGCATATGTTGCAATTTGTTTAATGTTCTTTGCGTTTACAACAATCATCAGCTGGAACTTGTTCGGCGAAATTAACTTCAAGTACCTATTTGGTAAGAAAACAAAGATTTTCTTCTCAATAATTTCAGTTATCTTTGTATTTGTTGGTACTATTGTTCAGGAAAACGAACTTGTATGGTTGACACAGGATACATTTAATCAGTTCATGGTACTTCCCAACGTTATCGGTCTTATAGCTTTAGCCGGTATTGTTACAAAGGAAGCAAAGAACAAGGGTATTGAATCAAAAGACGAAAAGGACAAACTTTAATTTTTATAGAAAAAGAACCGCTAAGCGGTTCTTTTTTTATGCCCAAAAAATATTGCAGAGCACAACTGCAGCAACAATCCCTGCAATGTCTGCCACTACCGCTGCAAAAACAGTATATCTTGTGTCCTTTACTTTTGTTGCACCATAGTACACTGCAAGGGCATAAAAGGTGGTTTCTGATGAACCAAGCATTACAGATGCTAGCTTCCCCGGATATGAATCTACGCCGGAAACTTCAAAAATATTTTTTATCATTGCAAGTGCACCTGAGCCTGATACAGGCTTTAGGAGTGCTAGCGGCAGTACTTCGGTGGGGAATAAGAATTTATTCAATATGGGAGAAAGTATTTTGGCTAAAAAATCTAAAAGCCCTGATGCCCTTACCATAGATACTGCAACAACAAGACCGACCAAAGCAGGTAAAATTCCAATGCATGAGGATATTCCCTGCTTTGCACCTGATAGGAAAACGTCAAAAATTTTAATACGTCGTAACATGCCATAACCTAGTATAATTATAAAAACTGCAGGTAGTATAAAAGATGTCAAAATGATTTCCTCCTGCTGCATATTTTAGCACATAAAACGCCTGATAGCACAGAAATTATGGATGCAATCCAAACGGGCACCATAATTTCAAATGGTGCTAAAGAATTAAAGGCTGCACGAATGGTTAAAAGAGTAGTGGGAATAAGTGTGATTGAGGCGGTGTTGATGACTACGAACATACACATTTCATCAGATGCCGTGTCTTTTATAAGATTGCGTTTTTCGAGTTTTTCCATAGCAGCAAGTCCTAAAGGTGTTGCAGCATTAGACAACCCTAAAAGATTTGCGGTAATGCTCATTGATATTGCACCCGCTACTTCTGAATTTTTGCAAACAGAGGGGAAAAGCCAGTGAATGACAGGATATAAAAGCTTCTGAATTTTTTCTGTCAAGCTGCTTTTTTGTGCAATTTCTAAAAGTCCTGTCCACAGACACATCATACCAAGTAGGGAAATAACAAGAGAAACCGCACTTTCGCATCCGTCAAAAACGCTTTTTGTCACTGCGTCAGTAGTTCCTGCAAAAAACGAAAATATGTAAGAAATTATAATCATGAAAACCCATATAAAATTCATAATAAACCCTCCAGAAATAAATACTCCTGAAAAAAATATACTCCCAAATATTGATTTTTATGAAAAAAAGGAGTATAATAATAAAGTAATTTTGTTCAAAAGGAGATGAGCTTATGGATAATAGTCAACCTAAACCTCGAAGTTGTAAGATGCAGGGTATCTGTGAGCTTATCTGTCATATCTGATTTATAGCTCATAGACCCCCTGTTTTGCTGTTGCAAAATTAAATAAAGGGGGATTTTTTAATGGAAATCTTAGAAAACATCACAGAAAACATTATAGAACTTAAGACAGAAGATGTAATAGAATTGGTGTGTGCTGACCATTATGTTGATGCACGCAAAATTTTAGTTACCATGAATGAAGCAGACATTGCATTGCTTTTTGAAGAGATACCCGAGGAAAAAATCCTCAGGGTATTTAGAATGTTGCCAAAAAATTTGGCGGCAGAAAGCTTTTCTTATATGAAATCGGAGCTTCAGCAGTTTATTGTAGAATCCATAACAGAACGTGAAATTGTAAGCATTGTGGACGAAATGTTTATGGATGATACAGTAGACTTTCTTGAAGAAATGCCTGCAAATGTTGTAAAAAAGGTTTTGAAGGTAACTGACCCCGAAACAAGAAAAATAATAAATCAGTTGTTAAAATATCCTGATGATTCTGCAGGCTCTATTATGACCACAGAGTATGTGGATTTGAAGAAGGAAATGACTGTTCGTGATGCTATATCACATATCAGGGCAACGGGAGTTGACAAAGAAACAATTAACACTTGCTATGTAATGGATGAAAAGCGTCATCTAGAGGGTACGGTGTCTATACGTAAGCTGATATTGAGTCAGCCTGATGAAATTATTTCTGATATTATGACAGAAGAACCCATGTATATATACACTCATGACGACCAGGAAACAGGCGCTCATTATTTTAAAAAATATGACCTTTTGTCTATGCCTGTAGTGGATGCTGAAAAGCGTCTTGTAGGTATTATAACAATCGACGATATCGTGGACGTTATTGAACAGGAAACTACAGAAGATATCGAAATGATGGCAGGTATGACACCATCTGACAAATCATATATTGAAGAAGGTGTAATAGAAACCTTTAAAAAGAGAATAATATGGTTATTACTTCTGATGCTGACTGCCACATTTACAGGGGGTATTTTAGCAACCTTTGAAACGTCTTTAGCGGTATACCCTGCACTTGTTGCGTTTATACCTATGCTTATGGGCACGGCAGGTAATGCTGGAGGACAGTCCTCGGTTGCTGTAATCAGAAGTCTTGCACTTGATGAGATAGAATTCCGTGATATTTTGAAAATTTCATGGAAGGAAGCACGTGTTGCTGCAGTATCGGGTGCGGTAATGGCGCTGGTTTGTTTCTTTAAGGTAATGTTTATTGACAGCTTGTATACTCACGGTATAGATATTGTAGTAGCGTTAGTTGTAAGTGCTGCAATATTTTCAACGGTTGTTCTTGCCAAGGTTGTAGGTTGTACGATGCCGATGATTGCAAAAAAAATCGGGCTTGACCCTGCCGTTATGGCAAGTCCATTCATTACAACAATAGTTGACGCTTTGTCGCTTTTGATTTATTTTGCCATTGTTTCAATGGTATTGCCCATGTAGGAGAATATTATGTTTTATTTTGATAATTATTATTTACTGCTTGTAGTTCCTGCAATTATAATTTCGGTAGTTGCACAGATAAAGGTTCAGAGCACATACGGTAAGTATTCCAAAGTTTTTGCTAAGGGAACAAAGACTGCTACGGAGGTAACTCGCGCAATACTTGATATGAATGGATTGCAGAATGTACAAATCGAGGCAGTCTCAGGAAAACTTTCGGACCATTATGACCCGAGAACTAATGTCATAAGATTGTCAGACAGTGTGCGAGGTGATGTGTCTGTTGCATCTATCGGTGTTGCAGCGCACGAGGCAGGACACGCAATTCAGTATGCTCAAGGATATGCCCCAATCAAACTTCGCAATACTGTACTTCCTGTTGCAAATCTCGGTTCAAGATTATCAATACCCCTTATTCTTTTGGGGATAATACTTTCATTTGACCCGCTTATATCAATAGGAATATTGCTATTTTCAACTGTGCTGTTTTTTCAGTTAATTACGTTGCCTGTGGAATTTAATGCAAGCAAAAGAGCTATAAAGACTCTTGATGAGAACAATATTTTAGACGGAGAAGAATTGGCAGGTGCAAAAAAAGTGTTGTCAGCTGCGGCTATGACTTATGTGGCTGCGGTAGTTGTATCTGCTATGCAATTGCTTCGTCTTGTCCTTATAAACCGCAGAAGGAGATAGTGTATGTTACACGTATATACAGGCGACGGAAAAGGAAAAACCACTGCAGCGACAGGGTTAACAATAAGATTTGCAGGCAGCGGTAAAAGAGTGTGTATATTTCAGTTTTTAAAAGACGGCACATCATCAGAACTTTGTATTCTCCAGAATGCAGGAATAAGAGTGATTCCATGTCAGGTGGAAACGAAGGGATTTTTCTGGACTATGGAGGATGAAGAAAAAGAAAAACTTAAAAAGGAAACCTGTAGGAATTTCTTAAAAGTAAAGGATTGTGCAGACAAATTTGATATGATAGTTTTAGACGAATTAGCAGGGGTAATTTCTGATAAACTAGTAGAAAAAGAAGAGGTTATTAGATTTATTTCTGAATATTCAAGAAAACGGGAAATAGTTATTACAGGGAGAAATATCCCACAGGAAATAATAGATATGGCAGATTATGTTTCTGAAATAAAGTGTGTAAAGCATCCCTTTTACCAGGGACATATGGCACAAAAAGGAATAGAGTATTGAGAATAATATTTCGCTCGCGAAATATTATTTTTTTGTAACATTTTGCATATGGTATTGCAATTTACCACTACATAATGTATAATAGTGTTGTATAATTATAAAAATAATTATTTCACATTACATAGCAGGAGGATGAAAAAATGAAAAAGGTATTATCATTAATTGTGGCAGTTGCAATGTTGCTTTCTGTAAGCTCAGTTGCTTTTGCGTCATTTGCAGACGTTGACAGCAATTACTCATGGGCAGAAGAAGCAATTAACGGCTTATCTGAAAAAGGCATTATTACAGGATATGAAGACGGCACATTCAAACCCGGCAAAAGCATTACCCGTCAGGAGGCAATCACATTGTTTTCTAAGGCAATGGGTGCAAGCGAAGAAGTGAATGAGCCTATTGTAAATCTGGCATACGGCATATACGAGGCAGATTTGGGAGTATGCTCAACATCATATGCAGTAAAGCAGGGTGCATATCTTATTTACAGAAGCGTGTTCACAGTTGAAGAAGTTGTGGATTATCTTTCAACAGCAAACCGTGACAAAGAACTTAAAAGATATGAAGCAGCAACACTTATTGCAAAAGCTTTGGGTGCGGATTCCTGGTTTAAGAGTAACCCCACAGCTGATACATCGATGAGCTTTGCAGACGTTAATGAAATTCCTGCAAAATACATAGATTACGTTTACTACACAACCGCATTAGGAATTATGGGCGACATGGGCGATAACAAGTTCGGACCCGAAGCTACAGTTACTCGTGCTCAGGTTGCAGTTATGATTCAGAGAATATTAAATACAATGGAGTTTGAGTTTATTGGCGGTATAATTACTACAGTTGACACATTAAACAACAATCTTGCTATCAGAAAAGCAGACGGCGAAATTGTTAAATTTGGTGTTGATGCAAGCAGCGTTATCTTTATTGATGGTTCAAAGATGACAATTTCAGATCTTGATATCGGCATGGAAGCAGTGTTCACCTTCTCACAGGGTACTCTTTATGAAATAGATGCTATCACAGTTGTTGGAGATGCTGCCATTGCAGGTGCGTATAAAGGTCAGACAACAAACAACTCAGGAACAACAATTAAAATTGCAGATATAACAAAAGCGGAACAGCCTGTTACAAACTACAAGCTGGCTTCTAATGTTGTTATTACAGTAAATGGTTCAGAAACAGATGATATCAGAAACGTGAAAATGGGCGATTTTGTAACAGTAGAGCTTTCAGGCGGTCTTGTAGTTGCAATTTCAGCAACGCCAAAGTCAACAACTGTTTCAAGTGTTAAAGTAACGGAAATAAACACAGCAAGTGATAATGGTGTTGAAATCACAGTTATTGATAAAGAAGAAAATGTTTCTAAGTACGTTTTAGCAGATGATGCTACGATTACAAGAAATGCAAATGTTGCTTCTCTCACAGAGCTTGTTGTTGGCGATAGTGTGACACTTACATTGGAATATGGCATAATCAAGGTTATCCGTGCAACAGGTGTGGAAAAGAAGCTTGAAGGCACAATTGAAGAATTTACAATTTCAAATGCAACATCATATATTACCATTTCAAACAACGGTGCAAAGTCAAGATACGTTATGGCACGTGATTGTAAGGTTGAATTAGAGGGTGAAACTGCTACAGTTTACGATTTAAGACTTGGTGCATACGTTAAGCTTACTACATCAAGTTCAACAGTAACAGAAATCAAATCAGAAGCAGTTACATCATCACTTTCAGTACAGGGCACAATCAAGACAATTAACACAAGCTATGGCCTTATCATTATCCAACTTGAGAATGGTACAGAAAAGCAATTGTTTGTAAAAGATACAACAAAGATTTTAGATTCAACAACAAATAAGCTGATAACATTAAAGAACTTAAAGGTAGGTAACGTTATCAATGCGGCAGGAACAGAAGGACTTGGCGTGTATGAGGTTAACTCCATAATGGTTCTTCAGCAGTAGTTTCTTAATAAAAGCTCAAAAGCGGTCTGCGGCTTTCCGCAGACCGCTTTGTAAAGTGAGGCGAAAACTTTGGAAAAGATATATGTATATGATACCACTCTTCGTGACGGGACACAGGGAGAGGGTATAGCCTTTTCATTAGACGACAAGATAAAGATTATA
Organism: Clostridia bacterium; assembly: GCA_017415145.1. Taxonomy (GTDB): domain Bacteria; phylum Bacillota; class Clostridia; order UBA1381; family UBA9506; genus Congzhengia. Next base: position 41,641 of record JAFQJE010000005.1, on the reverse strand, counting down.
AAAATGCTTGATGAACTGGGTGTGGACTACATAGAGGCAGGTATACCTGCGTCTAATCCAAAAGACCGTGAATTGTTTAAAAAAATAGCAGAATTAAATCTCACACATTCTAAGATTGTCGCTTTTGGCAGTACCCACAGAATAGGAGTAAAGGTGGAAGAAGATGCAGGAGTTGAAATGCTCATTTCTGCAAATACTCCTGTTGTTGCAATATTCGGGAAAACTTGGGACTTGCATGTCCAAGAAGTATTCCACGCAAGTCTTGAGGAAAATATCAGTATAATCGTGGAAACTGTTTCTTATGTAAAATCTCGCGGAAAAGAAGTAATTTTTGACGCAGAGCATTTTTTTGATGGTTATAAGCATAATAAAGAATATGCAATGAAAACGCTTTTAGCTGCAAAAAAAGCAGGTGCAGATACGATTTGTCTGTGTGATACAAACGGTGCAACTTTTCCTGACAAAATAGCTGAAATAACAAAAGAGGTAATATCTGAAATCCCTGATATTACAGTGGGAATTCATTGTCATAATGACGTTGGTACTGCGGTAGGAAATACGTTGATGGCGGTTTTCTCAGGTGCACGTCAGGTTCAGGGCACAATAAACGGCATTGGAGAGCGTTGCGGAAACTCAAACCTTTGTACCATTATTCCTAATCTTCAGTTGAAGAGTGGATTTTGTGTAGTTCCTCCTGCGTCCTTAAAAAAATTAAAGAGTATATCAAGAAAAGTCTATGAGCTTGCAAATATTGTCCCTGATGAGAGAAAACCTTATGTTGGTGGTATGGCATTTGCTCATAAAGGCGGAATGCACATTGACGCAGTATTGAAAAACCCCGTGACTTTCGAACATGTAAATCCCGAAGATGTGGGGAATGAGAGAAGACTTTTAATGTCTGAAATGTCGGGAAAGGCAATGGTTTATGAAATAATCAAAAAGATTGACCCCGATATTTCAAAAGATGCAGAGGTTATAACAGAAATATTAGAAGACATCAAAAAGCTCGAAAAAGAAGGATATCAATTTGAAGGTGCAGAAGGTTCATTTGAATTGATGGTTATGAAAAAACTTGGTTATTACAAACCCCAGTTCAACCTTGAACAATTTAAAGTAATATCAATAGCTCCCACTACAACCAAGACAGCATCGGCATTGATTAAAATTGGTGTTGACGGTAGCTTTGAAATAACCGCTGCAGAAGGTGATGGTCCTGTAAATGCGTTGGATAAGGCACTAAGAAAAGCACTTTATCGTTTTTACCCTGAACTTAAAGAATCCCGTCTCATTGACTTTAAGGTAAGAGTTTTGGACGGTATGGCAGGAACGGCAGCGCTTACTCGAGTTTTAATAGAAACCACAGACGGTGACAAGAACTGGACAACAGTTGGCGTTTCTGAGGATATTATAGAAGCCAGCTGGCAGGCACTCGTAGATTCTATTGAATATTATCTTTTGGACAGGAAAATCAACGGCGAAAACAATTAGGAGTTTTATATGAAAGAGTTAGCAGAACTTTTTAAATCGTTTTTCATGATAGGTGCGTTTACATTTGGCGGTGGGTATGCTATGCTTCCTATGCTCGAAAAAGAGGTTGTAACAAAACACAAATGGGCAACAATGGAAGAAATATCAAATTATTTTGCTATAGGTCAGTGTACGCCAGGAATAATAGCGGTAAATACTGCTACTTTTGTGGGTTATAAGCAAAAAAAGAATATAGGCGGTATAATTGCGACATTAGGTGTTGTAACGCCCTCTGTGATTATAATTTTGGTCCTTGCGGGGATACTGGATATTATATTTGAATACCAAATAGTAAAAAGTGCTTTTGCAGGAATTTCAGTTGCAGTTTGCGCTCTTTTAGTTCAGGCACTCTGGAAACTTGCAAAATCAGGCGTGAAAGACGTATATACTGCAATTGTGGCGTTAATGTCTGCGATTGTTTCCGTATTTTTAAAACTTTCGCCAATATTGATTGTAGTCGTTACTGCAATTGTAACTGTTTGTTACAAGTATATCCAAAGCAGAGTAAAAGGAGTGAATAAACAATGACCTTACTTACACTTTGCTGGGAATTTTTTAAAACAGGACTCTTTTCAGTTGGCGGTGGTCTTGCAACTTTACCTTTTCTTTTTGAAATGGGAAATAAACACCCTGACTGGTTTAGTGTTCAGGACTTAACCAACATGGTTGCGGTAGCAGAATCAACCCCAGGGCCTATTGGTGTTAATATGTCAACATATGTAGGCTCAACAGTGGCAGGAGTCTTAGGTGGAATAATTGCTACATTATCATTGATACTTCCCAGTATTATCGTGATATTGATAATAGCAAGAATTTTAGAAAAATTCAGCGACAGTAAGCTTGTAAAAGATGTTTTTTACGGACTTCGTCCTGCAGTTGTTGGTATGCTTTTTGCATCTGTGCTTTCTGTGTTCGAGTCATCCCTCTTCGGTGGCAATTTTATGAACGGAGTAGACCTTAGATATTTAGCACTTTTTGCAGTGTTGGTTTTTGGTATATTTAAGTTAAAAAAACACCCCATACTGTATATCGGTATCGGTGCCTTAATTGGAATAATATTTGGATTTTAAAAAAGTTCCGCGTATATAGCGGAACTTTTTTTAAAATGTATCGTCTAAATATACAAAGAGTAAAAAGAGTACATAGAAAGCATTTGACTCTTTTTGCAACCATTTCAAACCTTAATAGTAGACTTTTCGGCACAAAAAGTCTAAAACAAAAAGCACTCTTACGAGTGCTTTTTGTTTTATATATTTCTTAATTTTAAAAGTCTTACGATAGCAGGACAGAGGATAATGTTTACTGCAAGTTCAATAAAGAAATTAACTCCGATAAAACTAAAAATCAATGCAGGTATTGTCATGCCATCTGTCATGAAGTATTTTAAGAAAAATACAAATACACCGAGTATAAACACACCGGTATTGACTATCGGACAGGAAACTGCAGAAATTGCGACTGCTAAGGTATTGTTTTTATTCTTTAAAATTTTAAATATAATCCCTGCTACAAGACCTGACATAGCACCCTTTACAAGCACTGTGATTATGGTTCCGGGCACTGATAATGCTAAAAACGGTCCTGCGTCACCCGACACTAAAACTGCAATACCGAATACAAATCCTAACCAGGTGCCGCCTTTCCATCCCAAGAGAGCCGCACCTATTACAATAGGTACTAGTGACAACGTGATTGAAAATGTACCTGTTCTGATGAACATACTGATGTACTGCAAAACAAATGTTACTGCAGTAAGTACGGCATACATCACTAAATTTTTAGTTGACATTGCCTTTCTTGTTTTTTTCATATTAAATTCCTCCTTGACTGCCGTCTGATAATCAGTACAGCGTCTAATAATTTATAATTTAATTCTTGAGGTTTTTTTTATATATAATATAAAGACCATCAAGAACCAAATTTTCATCTAATGCAATATCATTTTTGCAGTAGGGGATAACTGATGAAGAATATCCGCCTGTTGCAACTATTTTAGAATAGAAGCCCAGTTCTTTTCCTATTCGTTCAATCATTCCGTCAATCATCGAAGCATTGCCGAAAATCAAACCTGATTTCATACATTCTACTGTGTTTTTTGCAATGACTCTTGACGGTGCTTCAAGGCTGATTTGGGGAAGCTGTGCAGTACCCCCTGATAAAGCTTTTTGGGACAATTCTACGCCTGGTGCAATAGAAACTCCCATAAACGTACCTGTGTTATCTACAACCATAATTTTTGTGGCGGTCCCCATATCAATAATTATAACAGGTGCGGTATATTTATTATATGCACCCACACAGGCACAAATGAGGTCTGCGCCTACTTGTGAGGGGTTATCTACCTGAAGATTGATGCCTGTTTTTACACCTGGACCTACAACAATTGCCTCAACACCGTAAAGCATATTAATAGCTGACTTAATTGTTCTTGTGAGAGGTGGTACAACAGAAGAAATTATAGCACCTTCTATTTCATCGTTACCTGTTTTATCAAGAGAAAGAATACTCTGTATATTTACGGCGTACTCTGATTCGCTTTTGTGAGCATCAGTTACCATGCGGGTAACGTATATAAGAGAATCGTTTTTATATTTACCAATAACAATATTTGTATTTCCTATATCAATCGCAAGAACCATAAAATCCCCGCCTTTCACGGATATTTTAACACAGTTGCGGTGATGTGTCAAATTAATATTCCTTTACAGACTTTATATGTCGGAAGGTTTCGCGCTCACCCTTATCCCTTAACATTATAAGCCAACTTTCGATGAGGTCGGATGTTTCCTGATTAATTTTGCGTCTTTCTTTACCACGCTGAAAATATTCGTAAGGGTGTGAATCAGTATAGTTTTTGCCCAGATACACCTTACTTGCTGCAACTCTGTCACAAAACATTTCTTTAACAAACACAATAGGCATTTTTACAGGTTCTACAAGCTTTGTCTGAGGATTGTAGTCCGACCAATATTCAAAATGATGGCGGTTTCTGCCTTTATGGTGCATCCACGCATCAGAATAGCCTTTCACTGCACGCTCGCCTTCATTGGGGCTACGTGTACCGATAAAGTAGCGAACACCCTCAAAAAATTCAGTAGGAGAATATTTTGACAAATCGTGCAAAAGTCCACGACATAAAATCCCTGCTTTATAACAATGGTAAATTACCTTTCTGCGGTGACGCATTACTGTATTTAAATGGCCAAAAAACTTACACATTTAATCTTTCCTCGTTTTCTTTAATATAAGAGTAAGTATTAACACACAAAATGGGAACACAGTACAGGCTGCAATTCCTGCTTTAAGGGGAGAGCCGAAAAGTGAGATTTTTTCTGAAACCGCTGCTGTGAGCCCTGGACCTATAGTACACCCAATATCGCCAAAAATTGCAAGGTATGCAAACATTGTGGCCCCGCCTAAAGGAAATCTTGATGATGCCAAGGACAATGCTCCGGGCCACATAATACCTACTGAAAAGCCTATAACTCCTATTGCTGCAAGGGATATGTACCGGTTGGGTGAAAATACCGTTATAATATATCCTGTTACGCAGATAAGTGCACATATTATAATGTAATTGTAGAGGTTGAGCCTTTGACTACATTTTGCATATATAACTCTTGAAAATCCCATAAGTATGGCAAACATACAAGGGCCAAGTAAATCCCCAACTGTTTTTCCTACACCTAAAGATGTCTCAACAAACATTGATGCCCACTGGGCAATTGCAATTTCTGTCGCACCTGATGCGGTCATAAGTAACAGAAAAAGTATAAAAAACTTATTTTTAAATAACATGATTGACGGACTTTTCTTTTCTTTTGGCAAGGTGTTTATAGGAACCTTTGAAAAAAGGAGTGCCGAAAAAGCGGGTATAACCGCCCAAAAAATGCTTATAATCCACCAGTTTCTGCTTCCTAAAATCAGCAACAAAACAGTAGAAAAGAGGATAGCTGCCATTTGTCCCCAACAGTAAAAGGAATGAAGAAGTGCCATATTAGATGCTTTTTTATCCTCGGGGATTGCTTCTGTAATAGGACTTATTATTACCTCTAACAGACCGCATCCAACAGAGTAAATGAATGTTGCAATTATAAGAGCTATAAATTTTGAACTCATAAACAAAGGCAAAATTCCCAATAGCAATAACCCTGCACAAACTAATGAATTTGCCGAAACGGCAGCTTGTCGATAGGTTATTTTTTTATCTACGATACTTGCACCTACAATGTCTGTTATCATTTGTACAGCAAAATTCAAAGAAATGAGTGCACCTAATTCCGCCAGGGATAATCCGAATTGTTTGTGAAAAATTATAAACAAAATCGGCGGGAAATTGATAGCCACAGCAGATGACATATAACTACAATAGCAAGCAAATTTTGTATGACGAAAGGTAAATTTCATTCTATCACCTAAAATAAGGCACTCTTTTAGAGTGCCTTATAACTTATTTTTTAGGAAAGCTGTCCTTTAAACCAACAACTCGGTTAAAGGTGTTTTCGTATTTTGTATCCTTTACATAATAGCCATCACGTACAAACTGGAATTTCTCACCGGCATTTACATCAGCTAATGACTTTTCAATTAAAGCACCTTCAACAATCTGTAAGGAGTCAGGATTGATGAAATCAGTATAAGTCATACCCTCAGGAAGCTCTGACGGATTTTCCAAAGTTGTGAGCTGAGAGTAGAGGCGAAGGGTAGCAGGAACAGCGTTTTTAGCTGATAACCAATGAATTGTACCCTTAATCTTTCTGCCGTCTGTAGGGTTGCCGTTGCCTGTTTCTAAGTCTGCAGTACAGCGAATTTCTGAAATGTTGCCTTTATCATCCTTTACGATTTCTTCGCACTTGATGATGTATGCACCCATAAGACGTACCTCACCATCGGGCTTTAAGCGGAAAAACTTGGGAGGCGGAACCTCTTCAAAGTCTGATGAGTCAATGTATAACTCACGTGAGAAAATCATATCGCGTGTGCCCATCTCAGGTTTTTGAGGATGATTGGGGAGGCAGAACACCTCCTCTTTATCTTCAGGATAGTTTGTGATAACAATTTTTATAGGCTTTTGTATTGCAACCCGACGAAGAGCAGTTTCGTTAAGCTCGTCACGGATGCAGGCCTCAAGCTGACGGATGTCAACTAAGTTTTCAGATTTAGCCACACCTGCTTCTTCTACGAAACGGAGAATTGATGAGCCTGTGTATCCACGGCGACGAAGACCGCACAAAGTGGGCATTCTGGGGTCGTCCCAACCGTCCACAACACCATCTTCTACAAGACTTCTTAAAAATCTTTTGGAAAGAACGGTATAGGTTAGATTGAGCCTTGCAAACTCTATCTGTCTGGGGAAGCCCGGATAGGGCTTGGGAACACTTACATTTTCGATAACCCAGTTGTACAGGGGTCTGTGGATTTCGTAGTTTATATCGCAAAGTGAATGTGTCACACCCTCTAGGGCATCCTGAATGGGATGAGCAAAGTCGTAAAGGGGATAGATGCACCATTTGTTGCCCTGCCTATGATGTTCAACATAACGGATTCTGTAAATTGCAGGGTCACGGAGCCAAAAGTTGCCTGAAGCCAGGTCAATCTTTGCACGAAGAGTGTAGGCACCTTCAGGGAATTCGCCATTCTTCATTCTTTCGAATAAGTCAAGACTTTCTTCAATAGGTCTGTCACGATAAGGTGATACTGCAGGATTTTTAAGGTCACCGCAGTATTTGGGGTCGCGCATTTCCTCAGGAGATAATGCACAAACGTAAGCAAGACCTTTTTTGATAAGCTCAACAGCGTAATCATAATCCTGCTCAAAATAGTCAGAACCATAGAAGAATCTGTCCTCCCAGTCAAAGCCTAACCAATGGATGTCCTCCTTGATTGCGTCTACATACTCCGTATCTTCTTTTGCAGGGTTAGTGTCATCCATACGAAGATTACAGATGCCGCCAAAACGTTTTGCCATGCCAAAATCAATAGCCATTGCCTTGCAGTGGCCGATATGGAGGTATCCGTTTGGTTCAGGCGGAAAACGGGTATGAACCTGCATTCCGGGGTTTTTAGATACATCTTCTGTAATGAAATTTGATATAAAATTATTGTTTTCTACTTTGTTTTCCATAAAAGAACTCCTCTTATAATTCTTCTATTGCAAGTTTAATTCGTGCAATGGATTCACATTTTCCAAACACTTCCATAAGCTCTGTTGCACCGCCGGGTGTTATGCCCTGACGTGCTACTGCTACACGGATTGCCCACATTACAGCACCTGCTTTTCTTTCTGTATTTTCTGCAAAAGCCTTCAATTTTTCAAACAACACATCATTGCACCAGTTATCGATTTCCTCTAATACGGGGAGTGTTTCTTCCAGGATAACCTTGCAGATTTCGGGTGTTGTCTTATTCTTTTTGTTTGTGTATAAATCATCCTTCATAGGAAGTCTTTCAATTACAAAACCAATCTGGTCACGAATATCAGAAAATGCTGCAATTCTTGTGTGTAGGAGAGCACCTAATTTCTTAGTATTAACATAATCGGGACAAAGCTCGGCGAGTATTGGCATTGCCTTTTCTTCATAGTCTTCGTCACTCATCTTCTTGATATACTCTGAATTAAACCAGCGGAGCTTTTCGTAGTCAAATACTGCAGGAGATTTGCTTAATCCTTCCATTGAGAAAACTTTCTTCAAATCATCAAGGGAGAAGAATTCTTCATTTGTTTCTTTGGGACTCCAGCCCAAGAGTGCAATGTAGTTGATAATCGCTTCGGGGAGATAGCCCTTGTCCACTAAATCCTGAAAACTTACAGCGCCGTGACGCTTAGAAAGCTTTGATATGTTACCTTCTGCGTCTTTTCCCATAAGCAAGGGAAGATGAACGTATTCAGGACGCTCCCAGCCGAATGCATCGTATAACAAGCAGTATTTAGGTGTTGATGTTAAATACTCATTACCGCGTACTACATGTGTTACGCCCATTAAATAGTCGTCAACTACGTGGCAGAAATTATAGGTGGGATAGCCGTCAGCTTTAATCATAATCTGGTCGCGAAGCTCTGCGTTATCAATAGAAACCTCGCCGTATACATGGTCAACATAAGATGTAGCACCTGATAGGGGCATTTTCTGTCTTATAACGTAGGGGATACCCTTTGCTAAGTTTTCTTCGATTTCTTCTTTAGATAAGTCACGGCAATGGTTATCATAACCTCCGATGCCGTTTTCGTCCTTTAAGGATTCCAGTCTTTCTGAGGTACAGAAGCAGTAGTAAGCATGTCCGCTTTCAACTAACTTCTGGGCATACTCTTTATATATAGGCAATCTTTCGCTCTGAATGTAAGGACCGTGGTCGCCGCCGACAATGGGGCCTTCGTCATAGTCCATGCCTGTCATTTCCAAAGTTTTGATAATGACATCTGTCGCGCCTTCCACTAATCTTACCTGGTCGGTATCTTCAATACGGAGCAGAAATTTTCCGCCCTGTGATTTTGAAAGTAAATAAGCATAAAGTGCTGTTCTCAAATTACCGATATGCATAAACCCTGTAGGAGAGGGTGCAAATCTTGTTACAATAGTTTTATTTGTCATAATAAAGCCTCTTTTCATAGCGTACGTAGATAAATAAATTATACCATAAAAAACTTTTTAAGTCAATAAAAAGCATTGATGCTGCAATAACAATTCTCTAGACTAAAAAGAAAGAAATGTAACAGCTTGACAAAAAGAAAAAATAGTGGTAATATAATTAGTGTTATGCGGATGTGGCGGAATTGGCAGCTTAGAGCACGAGCGCTGCCTGTGGCAGAAGAAGCGAGTGCGAGAAGGTGCAGCGGTCGAAATCTCTGATTTCGGGCACTGCAAACCGTTTCGCGGGGCGCGGATGACAATGTAGCATAAAACAAATGAATAAAAGAATAATAATATGCGGATGTGGCGGAATTGGCAGACGCGCCAGACTTAGGATCTGGTGTCTCCGACGTGCAGGTTCAAGTCCTGTCATCCGCACCAAGAGAAGTATCCGTAATGTTACGGATACTTTTTTAGTGTAAAAAAAGGGAGCATAAAAGATGGAATATGAAGTAATAAATTTGAGAGAAGAATCCATAAATGGTTTTATGCCTACACTTTCAACATACATCATTGATGATTGCCTTGGCAGTTATTTATATCGTAAATTTCCTGCAATCATAGTTTGTCCCGGTGGTGGATATGGATTCTGCAGTAAGCGAGAGGCGGAAATTATTGCTCTGCAGTTTACCGCAGCAGGTTATCACGCATTTGTTTTAGATTATGCGGTAGCTCCCGATAATTGTTATCCTGAACCTCAGAAAAATCTTTCTGATGCCATTTCTTTAGTACGCAGAAACGCAGAGGATTGGCGGGTAGACGCAGATAAAATTGCAGTTATAGGGTTTTCGGCTGGTGGACATCTGGCGGCATCTTTAGCTACAATGTGGAATAAAGAACCACTGAAAACTACGGATGGCTTAAACAAACCTAATGCGGCTATACTTTCATATCCTGTTATCTCTTCTGCAAAGGGCGTTGCCCATGAAGTTTCGTTTGATAATTTGTGCGGCGATGATAAGGATTTACGCGCTAAATTGTCCTTAGAAACTCAGGTAGACAGTGACACTCCGCCGTGTTTTATTTGGCACACATATGCTGATGCTACTGTTCCTGTTGAAAACAGCCTAAGATTTGCAAGTGCTTTAAACAATGCAAAAATTCCTTTTGAAATGCACATTTTTCCGGACGGTCCTCACGGTCTGTCTGTGTCCAATCACATAACAGCAAATGAAGTTAACCGTAACGTGCCTGAGGTTCGTATTTGGTTAGAATTGGCAGTAAAATGGCTTAACAGGACGTTTAACTATGGAGATTAAACCGATAGCATATATACATACAGATTTTTGTGAAAAATTCGGCATCCCACGTCAGAGCGGTAGGGTGCCTGATTTGATTGGAGAAATAGTATTTACACCTGAATTTAACAATCCCGAAGCAATCAGGGGGCTAGAGGAATTTTCTCATGTCTGGTTGATTTTCGGTTTTAGTGAGGCAGAATACAAAGAGGGAACTATGACAGTGCGTCCACCAAGATTGGGTGGAAATACCCGTATGGGAGTATTTGCGAGTCGCTCACCTTACAGACCAAATTCTTTGGGACTTTCCTGTGTAAAGATAGAAAAAATCGAGCAGGGAAAAATAACAGTGTCGGGAGTGGATATTTTAGATAAAACTCCGATTTATGACATAAAACCATATATACCATACAGCGACAGCATTCCCAATGCTTTGGGAAGCTTTGCAGAAGAGATGAAGTGTCATTCTTTAGAGGTTAATTTTCCGCAGGAGCTTTTGCAGATTATCCCTGAAGAAAAACAAAAAGCGGTTATTGGCTGCCTTCGTGATGACCCGAGACCTACATATCAGGAGGATGACAGGGAATACAGTATGGCATTTTCAGAATTTGATATACATTTTACAGTAGAAAATAAAAAACTTACAGTTATATCAATAGATAAAAAAAGCAACGGCTGAGCCGTTGCTTTTTTTGTTTATCGCGTATATTTAGCGAGATATTTTTCGTATTCTTCCTTGAAATAAGGGCTGTTTTTCTTGATATTTGCCAAAGATTGGTGGATATTCATATTATTTTCTGCAGCATCTAATGTACATACTGCAACATTTGAACAGTGGTCAGCAGTACGTTCTAAGTTTGTAAGAAGGTCAGTCCATACAAAACCTGCACCAATAGAACATTCGCCTGTTTGCAGACGGGCAATGTGACCATCACGCATTTTAGCCTTTAAATCATCAATAACCTGTTCCAATGGCTCAATTTTTCGTGCAATATCCAGATTATCATAGATAAACGCCATAGATGCAAGATCTAAAATTTCTGCTACCGCCATAGAAAGCGTATTCATTTCGCCCAGTGCTACATCTGAGAATTTGATTTCCTTTTCGTGGAGTTCTTCTGCAGATTCCACAACGTTAACACTGTGGTCTGAAATTCTTTCAAAGTCGCCAATAGCCTTTAATAGTTTTGAAATTTGTATACTGTCGGTGTCTGATACCTGCTGAGCACTTAGCTTTACAAGGTATGTGCCTAAGATGTCCTCTAAATAGTCAACACGCGATTCGTCTTTTCTGATTTGTTCTGCCTTTTTAGCATCGTACTGTTTCAGTAGCAACAAACTGTTTTTAAATGCGTTTACTGCATTTTCTGCCATTTCGATAACTAAGGCATTACAACGCTGGATAGCAAGTGAAGGGGTTGCCAGCAAACGTTCATCAAGCTCTGTAATAACTTCCTGTTTGCCCTTGTCGGGTATAAGTCTTAATGCCAGTTTTTCAAGTAAGGCTGATGCAGGAAGCAGGATGATTGTGCATAAAACATTAAATACAGAGTGAGCAACGGCAATAGTTACGTGATTTGCTGTAGCGTTAAATAATACGGGCTGCAATAATGATCTAACCAATGTAAACAGTATAAGACCGATGATAGTACCGATTACGTTAAATGATAAATGCACTAATGATGCGCGCTTTGCGTTTTTATTTGCGCCGAATGAAGAGAGAATAGCAGTAATACATGTACCGATGTTCTGTCCCATGATAATCGGGATAGTTGCGCCAATTGTAATCTGTCCTGTTGATGACAATGCCTGTAAGATACCCACAGATGCTGATGAACTCTGGATAATTGCAGTTAAAATTGCACCTGCCAAAACACCAAGTATGGGGTTTGTAAACATTACAAACAACTGCTGGAACTGTGGAACGTCACGAAGACCTGAAACAGCTGCAGACATTGTGTCCATACCAAACATCAAGGTCGCAAAGCCTAAAAGAATTGTTGCTGTGTCCTTGCCTTTAGAGGATTTGCCAAACATAAGCATAGCAGTACCGATTAAAGCAAGTACGGGAGTAAATGATGTGGGCTTTAATAACTGCATAAACAAGTTGTCACTTGAGATGCCGCCCAAACTCAGAATCCAGGCTGTAACAGTAGTACCAACATTGGCACCCATAATAACGTTAATAGCCTGACGCAATGTCATAAGACCTGAGTTAACAAAGCCTACAACCATAACAGTTGTGGCAGATGATGACTGAATAACAGAAGTTACACCAAGACCTGTTAAAAAGCCTGCAAGCTTGTTCTGTGTAAGTCTGCCAAGAAGTGTTTTGAGTCCTCTGCCTGCACGACGTTCTAAGGCTGCCCCCATAAGCTCCATGCCGAAGAGGAACAAACACAAGCCGCCGATTAGGTTCAATACGTCAAAAATGTCCATTTCTTCACCTCGAAATATAATAATGATTTTTTATCAGTTTTGTGGATGAAACGTGTTCATCCAATTAAATTGTAACATCAAAAATAGTGGTTTTCAAGCATGAAATCATTTTTTTTGATAAATTGTCAAAATGTAAAAAATATGTAGAAAATATGTAGAAAATATAATATTTTTTTGTTCACTAATTCTATAATAAAAGCACCCTTAGGGTGCTTTTATTATTTCTTTTTAATCAATCCGATTCTCTTTGAACCTTCCATAACAATCGTAGGAATGATAATCAATACCAAAGCGATTAAATAGAGATGGAAGGGCAGGAGCTCTAAACTGAATGCAATACGCAAGGGCGTAAACAATACAATCAATACTAAAAGGATGGAAATTCCTGCAGCATTATTTAATTTTTTGTTGGTAAAGAAGCCTGTTTCAAATAGTGAGTGCTCTGACCTCATATTGAAGCTTTGTACAACTTGAGAAAGTGCTAAAACTATAAATGCCATTGTCTGACCGCCGGCTAAAGTTCCTGTTGCTTTTTCGCCCAGTACAAAACCTATTAAAGTTAAAATAGCAAACATAAAGCCCTGAAGGACAACACGGATTCCAAGACCGTTTGCAAATATGCCTTCGTTTTTCGGTTTGGGGTTTTTGTCCATAACGTCTGCTTCAACATCTTCCATACCGAGAGCTATTGCAGGTAAGCTGTCGGTAACTAAGTTAATCCACAGAAGCTGCATTGATAAAAGCGGTGTTTTGTGCCATAAAATCATAGCAAGGAAAACTGTAATTACTTCGCCGATGTTTGTACCCAAGAGGAAGCCTACAACCTTTTTGATGTTTGCATAAATGCCTCTGCCTTCACGAACAGCTTCAACAATTGTGGCGAAGTTGTCATCTGTAAGAGTCATATCAGCAGCACCTTTTGCTACATCTGTACCTGTAATACCCATAGCACAACCGATGTCGGCAGCCTTTAGGGCAGGAGCGTCATTAACACCGTCGCCTGTCATGGCAACAACATGACCGAGACGTTGCCATGCTTTTACTATTCTTATTTTGTTTTCGGGAGAAACACGAGCATAAACAGAGATGTTTTCAACAACACTGTCAAGCTCTGAATCTGTCATTTCGTCTAATTCGGCACCGGTAATTGCGCGGTCGCCTTCTTGTAATATGCCAAGCTCTTTTGCGATCGCAGAAGCTGTTACAACGTGGTCGCCTGTAATCATAACGGGCTTAATGCCTGCTTTTTTACATACCTTTACAGCTTCTTTAGCTTCAGGTCTCGGAGGATCTATCATACCTACAAGTCCTAAGAATGTAAGTTCTGTTTCAAGCTCTGCTGGAGTGGGAATTTCTGATATTTCATCAACTGTTTTATAACCGATAGCAAGTACACGGAGTGCATCCTTGCTCATAAGTTCGGTTATTGCTTTTGCAGTTTCTAAGTCGCCTGATACACAACGTGTAGCCATCACGTCAAAAGCGCCTTTTACGATAACTACTTTTTTGCCGTCAAAAACGTTAACAGTTGTCATTAATTTTCTGTCAGAGTCAAAGGGAATTTCAGCAATTCTGGGATACTTTTCGTTGATTGTATCCTTTTGCATACCATTTTTGTGAGCAGCGAGAACAATTGCAGTTTCTGTGGGGTCGCCGATATGTTTTTCTTCGCCGTCGGCAAAGTTTACTGAACCGTCACAGCACAAAGCGCCCATAAGTAAGAGATTGCGTGTTGGTTCTGTGCAATCGTCGGTAACATCTTCTATGTTTTCTATGCCGTCAACGTAAGCCTTGACTAAAGTCATTTTGTTTTGTGTAAGTGTGCCTGTTTTATCAGAGCATATTACACTTGCGCTACCCAGAGTTTCAACGGCAGGAAGCCTTCTTATAAGAGCGTTTCTTTTTACCATTCTCTGTACGCCTATAGAAAGTACAATTGTAACGATTGCGGGCAATCCTTCAGGAATTGCAGAAACTGCTAAAGATATCGCAGTCATAAATATTTCCATAACGGGTATGCCGTTTACTATACCGACGACAAATATAATAGCACACGCCAAGATTGCAACGATGCCCAAGTATTTACCTAATTGTGCCAGTTTTTGCTGAAGGGGAGTCTGGGTTTCTGATTCTGCATTTAAAAGGTTTGCAATTTTACCCATTTCAGTATCCATACCTGTAGCGGTAACGATAGCGGTAGCAGTGCCGTAGGTAATGCTGCAACCAGAGAAAACCATATTCGCTCGGTCTCCCAGGGAAGCACCGCTTTTGACTTCTGCATCTGCGTCCTTTTCTGAAGGGACAGATTCACCGGTGAGAGCGGATTCTTCACTTTTTAAGCTGGCACTTTTTAAGAGTCTTGCATCAGCAGGGACAAAGTCTCCGGCTTCTAGTTTGATTATATCGCCCGGAACTAATTCTGCCGCATCAATGACAGTTTCTACACCGTCTCTTATAACACGGGCGTGCGGAGCGCTCAGGTTTTTAAGCGCGTCTAAAGCCTTTTCGGCTTTGCTTTCCTGTGCTACACCCATTGCTGCATTCAAAACCACAATCAAAAGAATAAGTGCAGGTTCAAAGAATTCTTTGGGTTCACCCTCTACACAGGCAACCACAAAGGCAATGACAGCTGCTGCAATTAAAATTAAAATCATAACGTCGCGGAACTGTTCTGTAAAACGCTGCAACATAGTTTTTTTCTTTTTTTCGTTCAGCTTATTTTCTCCGAATTTTTTCTGTAATTCTTCTACCTGAGCAGAGGAGAGCCCTTCTGCTTCGGTTGTGTTAAAATGATTTAAAATATCTTCTTTTGCTCGTTCGTAGAACAACAATTTGCATCCTCCTAAAAAGTTTATAACTATATATTACCAATAGTATGTGTCATGAGTATAAATAAAATGTAAAAAGTAAGGGTGCTGAAGCACCCGTGTTTTATTTGTTTGCAGGAACTTTTGTCAGCAGATACACGATTAAGGCGATAACAGCCATAACTACGAAAATGCCCAACATACCCTGTCCCATGAGTTTAAAGGCACTGCCTAAATCCTGAATATTGACCTTGTCTGCTACAAAGTATCCGATTTTAGCTAAAAAGTTTGTCATAGTTTACGCCTCCCTATTTAATCATCTGGGGTATGAGATTTAAAATCATACCGCCTGCCAGAACTGATGCTATCTGACCTGAAACATTAGCACCTACTGCGTGCATAAGTAAGTGGTTTTGTGAGTCAGCCTCGAGCCCTAACTTCTGCACGACTCTTGCAGACATGGGGAATGCTGAAATTCCTGCAGCACCAACCATAGGATTAATTTTGTTCTTTGAGAAAAGGTTGATAATTTTTGCAAAGAACACACCTGCTGCCGTATCGAATACAAACGCCACAAGACCAAGCCCCATAATAAGGAGTGTCTGTACGTTTACGAACTGTTCAGCTCTCATACTGAATGAAATTGTAATACCCAAAAGGAGTGTTACAAGATTTGCCAAGATATTCTGTGCCGCATCTGAAAGAGTGTTTAATACACCACATTCACGGATTAAGTTACCGAACATCAAAAAGCCCACTAATGATACAGACTGAGGTGCTACAAAGCCTGCGATAAATGTAACGATAATGGGGAATGCAATACGGAGTCCCTTAGAAACATTTGAAGGGTTGTAGGGCATGCGTATCATACGCTCTTTTTTTGTTGTGGTTGCTTTTATAACAGCAGGCTGAATAATGGGAACAAGTGCCATATACGAGTATGCCGCAACGGCAATTGGACCTATATAGTTGGATTTTAGCACCTGAGATACTAAAATAGATGTAGGACCGTCAGCTGCACCTATAATACCGATAGAAGCTGCGTCTTTCAAATCGAAGCCTAAGATAACTGCCGCTGCAACAACGAAGAAAATACCGAACTGAGCTGCTGCACCAAATAAGAACATCTTTGGGTTTGAAAGAAGGGGACCAAAGTCAATCATAGCACCGATGCCGATAAAGAGTAAAAGTGGCATAGCTTCTGATGCGTGAATACCGATATCATACAACCATTCAATAATACCTGCTACTTCGCCTATGCCTGACATTTCGTAATTAACAACACCGGAAAGAGGTAGGTTTACCAAAATTGCACCAAAACCCATGGGTAAAAGAAGTGAGGGTTCGTACTGTTTTTTAATAGCAAGATATATGAGCAGAATACCTACTGCATACATCACGCATTTTTGCCATGTAACGTCATAAAAACCTTCTAATAAAAATTCCATAAAGAACACCTCTTAAAAAATATATATCTACCATTAAATAATTCCCGTAACGAAAATTTCAATACCAATGCCTATAAGTATCAAACCACCCAGAAGTTGCGCTTTATTTGAAAGTAACGTTCCGAATTTTTTTCCTATTATAAGTCCGCCGATGCATATTGCAAAAGTTACTGCTGCAATAATGAGTGCACATATAATTGCAGACGTGAAATTATAGTCAGCGATGGTAAATCCTACAGACAAAGCGTCAATAGAAGTGGCAATACCCTGTACAATCAGTGAAACTATTCCGAGTTTGATTGGCTCAGGACATTCATTTTTGCACTTTATGCCATCTGCGAGCATTTTGCCGCCGATGTAACATAAAAGTATAAGTGCAATCCACGGAATGAAGTTCTCAAACGCCTTAAAATGTTCAACAACCGTGTGTATACATAGCCAACCTAAAAGGGGCATAACAGCCTGAAATACGGCAAATACTCCTGCAATTGAAAGGAGTTTTTCTGTTTTCATGTTTGGTTCATTAAGACCGTTTGCCATTGATACGGAAAAAGCATCCATGGCGAGGCCTATCCCAAGCAAAATGCTGTTTGTAAAAAATATTATACCAAGCTCCATATAATCCTCCGAAAAAATAAAAAAGTATGGCATCAGCCATACTTGTCATAAGTGATTTTATAAAAAGACGCATGTAAGGCTATGCATACATGAGTCTCGCAATTTAAAGCAAGCCAGACCGCAAAGGTCGGTGTTGTTGACTTACTACGCCAAAGCGCATGCTACTCCCTCATCGAGTACAGAGATATTTTAGCATAGCAAGAAAAAAATGTCAATATTTTTTTATAAAACACTTGACAAACTGGAAAATATTGAATATAATTAAATTGAAAATAATAATCATTATCATTTTGTTGTTTTTCATAAGGTCATACTATAAATATATTGTGACTTATAGGAAATTTGGGTTGTCAATTTATTATAGTTTTTATTTGCAAAAAAAATGTTTTTTTATGTAAAATTTCGCTATACAAATTGTTGACAAAAAATAACGCTTGTGTTATTATATTTTAGGATATGGTAAGAGTGCCTATATATAGGTAAAAAAATGACCTGTGTTGGTACATATATACCCGTGAATAGGAGGAAGAAAAATGGTAGATTTCAAACAATGGGATGGATTTAACGGTCGCATTTGGAAAATGGAAGTTAACGTTCGCGACTTTATCCAGAAAAACTATACACCTTATGATGGTGATGAGTCTTTCTTAGCTGGTCCTACAGATGCGACAAATAAGCTTTGGGGAAAATTGCAGGAACTCCAGAAGGAAGAAAGAGCAAAGGGCGGCGTACTCGATATGGATACAAATGTTGTATCTACAATCACATCACACGCTCCCGGATATATTGATGAAAGCATGAAGGATCTAGAAGCTGTTGTTGGTCTTCAGACAGACAAACCCTTAAAGCGTGCATTTATGCCCTTTGGTGGAATTAAGATGGCTATGAAGGCTTGTGAAGCAAACGGTTACACACCTGATCCTGAATTAGGCAGAATTTTCACAGAGTATTGCCGTACACACAACCAGGCTGTATTTGATGTATATACACCTGAAATGAAGAAGGCAAGACACAATAAGATTATTACAGGTCTTCCGGATGCATATGCTCGTGGTCGTATCGTAGGTGACTACCGTCGTGTGGCTTTATACGGTATTGATTTCTTAATTGAGCAGAAGCAGAAGGACATGGTAGCTTGTGGCGAAACAAGTATGCGTGACAGCGTATTGCGCGCTCGTGAAGAAGTTGCAATGCAGATTAAGGCCTTAAAAGATATGAAGGTTATGGCAGAAAGCTATGGCTATGATATTTCACAGCCTGCTAAAAATGCTAAAGAAGCTATTCAGTGGTTATACTTTGGCTACCTTGCTGCTATCAAAACACAGAACGGTGCTGCAATGAGTGTTGGTAGAATTGCAACATTCTTAGATATCTACTTTAAGCGTGATATCGATGCAGGTATCATCACAGAAGCTCAGGCACAGGAAATGGTAGACCATTTCGTAATGAAGCTTCGTATGGTTAAATTTGCACGTACACCTGATTACAACCAACTCTTCTCAGGTGACCCCGTTTGGGCAACGCTTGAAGTTGGTGGTATCGGTATGGACGGCCGTTCAATGGTAACAAAGACAGACTATCGTTTTGTTCATACATTAGAAAACATGGGACCTGCTCCTGAGCCGAACTTAACCGTTCTTTACTCATCAGCTCTTCCTGAAACCTTCAAGAAATACGTTTCAGAGGTTTCAATTGCAACAAGCTCAATTCAGTATGAAAACGATGATGTTATGAAGCCTGTATGGGGCGACGACTATTCTATCTGCTGTTGTGTATCAGCAACACAGACAGGTAAGGAAATCCAGTTCTTCGGTGCTCGTGCTAACCTTGCTAAGTGCTTACTTTATGCTATCAACGGCGGTAAGGATGCAAAAACTTTAGATCAGGTTGGACCCGCATACTGTCCTATCACAAGCGAATATCTTGATTATGATGAAGTTATAGAAAAGTATGTAGCTATGATGGAATGGCTTGCAAAGCTTTATGTTCATACATTGAACGCTATCCATTACATGCACGATAAATATTACTACGAAGCAGCTGAAATGGCATTAATCGACACAGATGTACGTCGTACATTTGCTACAGGTATTGCAGGCTTCTCACACGTTGTTGACTCACTCAGTGCTATCAAGTACGCAAAAGTTAAGGTTATCCGTGATGAAGAAACAGGCGTAGCGAAGAGCTTTGAAATTGAAGGCGACTTCCCCAAATACGGTAACGATGATGACCGTGCTGACGATATCGCTGTTTGGTTGCTGGGTAAATTTGTAAGCTTAATCAAAAAGCATCACACATACAGAGATTCTGAACCTACAACCTCTATCCTTACAATTACATCAAACGTTGTATATGGTAAGGCTACAGCTGATATGCCTAACGGCAGAAAAGCAGGTGCACCTTTATCACCTGGTGCTAACCCCGCTTACGGTGCAGAAGAAAATGGCTTATTGGCATCATTAAACTCTGTTGCAAAATTACCTTATCACTGGGCATTAGACGGTATTTCAAATACTCAGACAATCAGCCCTGATGCATTAGGCCATGACGATGAGGAACGTACAAACAACTTAGTTAATATTTTAGATGGTTACTTTGACCAGGGTGCTCACCACTTGAACGTTAACGTATTCGGTAAGGATAAGTTATTAGATGCGATGGAACATCCTGAAAAGCCTGAATACGCAAACTTTACAATCCGTGTATCAGGTTACGCAGTTAAGTTTATTGACTTAACACGTGAACAGCAGTTAGACGTTATCGCACGTACCTGCCACGAATCAATGTAATTTACAAAAAACAGTGGGGTTGTCGCCGATGGCGGCAACCTCATGTATTTTTAAGGCGAACGTATTTAGATAAGACGACTTTTACTTTTTAAGGAAAGGAATGTTAACCATGAAGGGTTATGTTCATTCTATAGAAACCTTTGGTCTTGTTGATGGACCTGGTGTTAGATTTATCACTTTTTTAGCAGGATGTGCAATGAGATGTAAGTATTGCCACAACCCCGACACATGGACAATGGGCGGTGAACAGCAGGAGGCATCAGAGCTTGTAAAAAAAGCATTGCGTTATAAAACATACTGGAAAAACGGTGGTGGAATTACAGTTTCAGGCGGAGAACCTATGCTTCAGGCAGAGTTTGTTACAGAACTCTTTACCCTGGCTCGTCAGGCGGGTATTCACACGACACTCGATACATCTGCTCAACCATGGAATAAAGATGACGAAAAATTTAAAAAAATGTTGGATGTTACCGACCTTGTAATGCTGGATATTAAAGAATTTGATGAAGATGCCCATACAGAGCTTACAGGTCATACCAATAAAAATATCATTGAGTTTGCTCACTATCTTTCAGATATAGGCAAGCCGATGTGGATAAGACACGTTTTAGTTCCGGGTGTTACAGGAAGCGACGACTCTTTGGCTAAAATTAAAGAACTTGCAGACAGTTTGAAAACTGTTGAAAAGATTGAAATTCTCCCTTATCATTCATTCGGAAAACCGAAATGGGAAAAATTAGGCATAGATTATCCGTTAAAGGAAGTAAAACCTCCTTCAGATGAAATGATGGAACACGCAAAAAGCATTCTTTATTTGAGTGAGTAAGAGGTGTTAGTATGTACGGAAAAATAATGCTAATCAATGGTCCTAACCTTAATATGCTGGGTGTAAGACCACCTGAAATTTACGGCACAGACACACTAGCAGATATAGAGAAAATAGTAGCTGATGAGGGTAGAGAATATGGTTTCGAGGTAGAGTGCTTTCAGTCAAATTCTGAGGGTGCTATTATAGACTGTATTCATTCCTGCTTTGAGCGAGTAGACGCTATAATCTTAAATGCAGGTGCATATACACATTACAGTTATGCAATACGTGACGCAATAGAAACTGTTATGCTTCCCGTGGCAGAAGTACATTTATCTGATATTCACAAAAGGGAAGAATTCAGGCACACGTCAGTTATTGAGGCTGTTTGCGCCTTTCAGATATGCGGTCTGGGAAAACAGGGATATATTGAGGCGTTGCACAAACTTAAAGATGAATATATAAAATAAAAAAAGAGCCGAAAGGCTCTTTTTTATTTTGTTATATAGTATATTTTTTCTTGTAATTTTCGTATCTTTCCACAAAATCATTTTGACCGTCGAATTTTACATGGTTTAAATATTCGTGGGTTTCAAAGCTGTCATTTGCAACCTCGATAAGACAAACGGCAATGTTTGAACAATGGTCAGCAATACGTTCGTAGTTTGTCAATAAATCAGAGAATACAAAGCCTGCTTCGATAGAGCAGTCACCCTGCTGCAGACGCATGATGTGTCTGTTCTTCATCTTGATGTTGAGTTTGTCTATAAGCTGTTCTAATGGCTCAACATATTTTGCTTTTTCTAAATCGTTGCTTATAAATGAGTCTGTTGTAATATCCATAATTTCAATCAAAGCATTTGTAATAACCTTGATTTCATCTGAACATGCACTGGAGAAAGTGAGGTTCTTATCGTGCATTTCTTTTGCAACCTTAACAATGTTTATAGCGTGGTCGCTCAGACGCTCGAAGTTACCTATTGTATGGAGCAGTGTTGATACTGTGTGTGCGTCTTCTGTATTCAGACTCTCACGCGAAAGCTTTACAAGATACGTTCCAAGCTTGTCCTCGTAGTTGTCAACTTTTTCTTCCATTTCATAGAGTTTATCTACTGTTTCCTGATTATACTCCTGCATTAATCCCAAAGCCATTAAAACGCTTTCGCGAGAAAGGTGTGCCATATCGTTTGTAACCTTCTTTGCACGGGCGATAGCGATTGACTGTGTTGGAATAAGACGCTCATCAAGTAACTGTACTTCTTCTTCGGTATCTGCATCCTTGATGACAAGATATGCAAGTTTTTCAAGCTGCTTACAGAATGGGAACAGTACAAGTGTTGAAATCAAGTTGAAAATAGTATGGAATATAGCTATGCTTGCAGGTGTTACATTGTCTCCCAAAAAGTCAAACCCTACTGTAAACTGTATGACGTAGAAGGGAATAAGGAAAACTATAACCCCGATAACTTTAATTAAAAAGTGGAGTACTGCAGTACGTCTTGCATTTCTGTTTGTACCAATTGAAGAAAGCAGTGCAGTCACTGTTGTACCGATATTCTGACCTAAAATAATCGGAATGGCTGTGGCAAACGAAATTGGTGTAGAAATAGACAAAGCCTGCAAAATACCAACGGATGCAGATGAAGATTGTATAATTGCAGTAAGTAATGTGCCTACAATAACACCCAAAATCGGATTTTCAAAAAGGATGAGTGTTCTTTGGAAAGCTTCGCTTTCTGACAAGGGTTCTACTGCCGCCGACATTAAGTCCATACCTGTCATAAGTATTGCAAAACCGATTAAAACAAGAGCGGTGTTTTTCTTGTTTTCGGATTTTGTAAACATTGTAAACACTACGCCGATAAAGGCAAGGATAGGAGCAAAGGTGGAGGGCTTAATAAGCTGAATTAAAAAGCTTTCACCTTCGATACCTGTTAAACTCAGAATCCATGCAGTCATTGTAGTACCGATGTTAGAACCCATCAACACACCTATTGACTGAGTAATATTCATAATACCTGAGTTAACAAAACCTACAACCATAACGGTGGTGGCAGAGGAACTCTGGATAACTGCGGTAACAACTATACCTAAAATAAGTCCCTTTAAAGGACTTGAGGTAAGGTGTTCTAAAATGATTTTTAATTTGTCGCCTGAGCGTTTCTCTAAACCTTCACCCATAAGGTTCATGCCGTATATAAATATGGCAAGTCCACCCAAAAGGGTAAAAACATTAAATATAGTCATCAAATACCTCCGAAAAAGAAATTTTGCTAATTCTATTATACACTATATTTTGGCAAATGAAAAGACTAATTTTGTAAAAAAACAAAATAAAGTTGAAAAAAAAAGCCGAAAGTGGTATACTAATAGCATAAAATCGAGGAAAATCACCGCGGAAATTCATTTAAGAGAATTTTAATTACTATTTGTGCCGCTGTATGGTGGTGGAATGGAGATTTTTATGAAAAAAATCTTAAGCAGACTGCGTCGTGCGGTCGAAGATTACAATATGATAGAAGAGGGCGACAGAATTGCTGTAGGTGTGTCAGGTGGCAAAGATTCTTTAGTAGCACTTATTGCCATGAAAAATCTTCAAAGATTTTACCCCAAAAAGTTTCACTTAGAGGCAGTTACCATTGATTTGGGTTTTTCTGATATGGATTATACTCCAATTGAAGAGCTTTGTCGTGAGCTTGATATTCCTTATCATATTGAGCGTACAGATATAAAACAGATTGTCTTCGATATAAGAAAAGAAGAAAATCCCTGCTCACTTTGTGCAAAATTAAGACGTGGTGCAATGTGTGCTGCGGTTAGAGCGAGAAATATTGACAAGGTGGTTTACGGACATCACTTTGATGATGTTTTAAATACATATTTTTTGAGTCTTATATATGAAGGGAGAATGAATACATTCTCACCTGTTACATACTTAGAGCGTATGGAGGTAACGGTTATCCGTCCTTTTATATATACTGAGGAAAGTGACATAAGAAAATATGCCGAAAGTAATAATTTACCTGTTGTAAAGAACAGTTGTCCTGCGGACAAGAATACAAAACGACAATATGGACACGACCTTGTGTGGAAACTGGAAAAGGAGAATCACGGTTTTCGCAACAGATTATTCACTGCGATACAAAAATCTGGTATCAGCGGTTGGAAGTATATAGAGTAGGAGGCGGATATGAAAAGAATACTCACGTTTTTAATTGTTTTTATTTTAACTGCAACCACAGTTGCTGCTGCCCCGGTGGTTGATATAACAGAAGAAAAAACACTCATACGCGGTGTAACATATAAAAATATAAAAGGTCTGTACTCATCAGGCTGGCAGGATGTACACATAGTAACTGCAGACTTGAATGAAAAGCATTTAGGTCTTGAGGTACTTAAAAATCAAAAGGGAGAAAGCTATACGGAAAATACACTTACTGCGGCAAAAAATAATGATACAGTTGTAGCGGTAAATGCAGACTTTTTTGCGGCAAAACGAGGAGAAGCAGGAAGAGGCAGTGCAGTAGGAGTTGAAATACGTGGCGGCAAGCTCTATAGTTCGGCATCTGTTGCAGAAAGTATGGGTACATTCTATAAGGCATTTGATGAAAATGGCTTTAATATAGATGCTTTTACATTTGATATTACTGTTACTGCAGCTAATGGTATGCAGGATAAAATAAAGCTTATTAATAAATACGACGACCTTACGGGTATTGTGATGTATACAGACGACTGGGCAGAAAAATCTGTGGGTTCAGTGGGCGGTATAATTGAGGTGTCTGTTGACAAAAATGGCGTTGTTTTAGAAAAAGTTACAGAAGCGGAACCCATAACAATTCCTGAGGGTGGGTATGTTTTATCTGCACATATGTCCTTTAATACATTTTTGTTGGATAATGTGGAGATAGGAGATAAAATATCAGTAGATATCACATCTGCTCCCGATTACAAAAAAATAGAAACAGCGGTAGGCGGCGGTGCAGTTTTGGTGCGTGATGGTATTGCGCAGACGGAGTTTTCTCATAACGTAACGGGCAGAAACCCCAGAACTGCAATAGGACTTGACAAAACTGGCAAAAAGGTTACGTTGGTTGTCCTAGAGGGCAGAAGCAACAATGCCCGCGGTATGACACAGATTGAACTTGCAGAGCTTATGGCAGAGCTTGGTTGTTATACTGCGCTGAATTTTGACGGCGGCGGCTCGAGTACTATGGTAGCTGATATAATGGGCGAGCAGAAGGTGTTAAACACTCTTTCCGATGGTTCTTTGCGTAACGTTACCAATTCTGTGGGAATTACAACCACGCTTAATGATAAAGCAGATTTAAAGCAGATAAAACTGGTGTCACCCCAATATGCCTTTTGTGGTTACAGTGCGAAAATGTCAATATACGGCATTGATGAATATCAGCGTGATGTAAACATTGAAAAAACTGTTATCTATAAAACAGACAACGGCACAATAAAGGATGGCATTCTCATACCTAAAAGTGCAGGTAAAGCTACAGTTACCGCATATTGTATGGGATTGACTGCCGAGGCTGAAATTACTGTTTTAGACGCTCCTGCAGAAATTTATTTTAATCAGGACAAGGTTGCTCTTTCGTCAGGAAAATCATATACTCCTGTTTTAATGGCAAAGGATATTTCGGGAAGAATTGTGTCTATTGACACATCTGAAGTAAAAATGACGTCAACCGCACCCTTTGTGGAAATCGAAAACGGAAAAATAAAAGCCATCTCACAGGGTGCGGCTCATATCAGTGCCAAAATATCAGGTATTACTGCAAATATGCAGGTGTTGGTTGACGGAGTGGCAGAAATCGGAACAGTGGAAAATGTGAAAATCCCTGACCCGCAAAATAAATCAGCAGAAGTCAAAAAAGACGGTTACCGTTTTGCGGTTTTTGGAAATACAAGAAATCCTGATACTTTGTTTGATAAGTTTATAATGAACAGAGCAACATTAAAAATGAAACAGTCAAGTGATTTTCAGTATATTTTAGGTGCAGATGTTAATAAAGATACCTTAACTCATATAGACGGAACATATCACACAGCAAAAGAATACAGCTGTACAACAGAAAATGGTGATACATTCATTACACTACCTAATGTAGGCGGTTCAATTTTTAGTGGAGATGCGTCAGTCTGGACTAGATTTTTAGAAGATGTAAAAGCAAGCGGTAAAAATCTGTTCATATTTTTAGACAGAAATTATATTTCACAGAACGAAACGGAAATAAAGCTTTTTAAGGAAGCGGTAGCGCATGCGGCAAAGAGCAGAAATGTGTATGTTTTCGGTGGTGGATTTGTTAATAAAAACACCGTTGAAGAAAATGTACGTTACATTAATACTGCAGGTGTTTTCCCAAGTATTTCTTTGGAAGGGACAAGCGTGTCATACGTTAAATATGTACTTGTTACAGTGAACGGAACTGATGTCACCTATGAGTACAAAGAGGCGGTGAGGTAATGACTAAAAAAGAAAAAGTGTTAGAAATTAAAAATTACCTTGACAGAACCTATGGTGATGCCCCTTGTACTCTTGATTATGATGACCCGTTTCAGCTCATGGTTGCAACAATTTTAGCTGCACAATGTACAGATGCCCGCGTCAATCTCGTTACACCAGCACTTTTTAAAAAATATCCTACAGTTCAATCCTTTGCAGAAGCTAGAATTTTAGATGTAGAGGAATTGATACGCTCTACAGGTTTTTTCAGAAATAAGGCAAAAAACATTGTTGCCTGTGCAAATGCATTGATTGAGCGTCATAATGGAGAAGTACCCGATACAATGGAGGAGTTAATTGCATTACCGGGTGTAGGCAGGAAAATCGCAAATCTTATGTTGGGAGATGTTTTTGGTAAGCCTTGCATTGTGGTAGATACCCATTGCAAAAGAATAACAAATCTTTTAGGCTTGACAAAGAATACTGACCCGACTAAAATAGAAATGGATTTAAAAAAAATTATACCTCCTGAGTACGGAGCGCTTTTCTGCCACCAGATTGTAGAGCATGGCAGGGCGATATGTATAGCGCGAAGACCGAAATGTTCTGAGTGCGGATTGAATACAGTTTGTGATTTTTACAAAAAAGGAATGAAAAAACTTGGCAAAAATAAGGCTTGATACTTATATAACTGAACAGGGTTTAGCTCCGAGCCGTGAAAAGGCTAAAGCCTTAATTATGGCAGGGGTAGTCTTTGTTGACAATCAGAAAGAAGACAAAGCAGGCACTATGATTTCCGAAACCCAAAAGGTAGAGGTACGTGGCGGAGAGTTAAAATACGTAAGCCGTGGCGGTTTGAAGCTTGAAAAAGCGATGAGCGCCTTTGATGTTACACTGGATAATAAAGTATGTATGGATATTGGTGCATCAACAGGCGGATTTACCGACTGTATGCTGCAAAACGGAGCATCCCGCGTATTTGCTGTTGATGTTGGTTACGGTCAGCTTGCATGGAAGTTAAGATGCGATGAACGTGTTGTCAATATGGAAAGAACAAATATCAGATATGTAACACTGGAAGACATAGGTGAACCTTTAGACTTTGCATCAATTGACGTTGCATTTATTTCTTTAAGACTTGTACTTCCTGTAGCGTACAACCTTTTATGCGATGACGGAGAAGTGGTGGCACTCATTAAGCCACAGTTTGAAGCAGGCAAAGAAAAGGTAGGTAAAAAAGGCGTTGTAAAAGACGTTAACGTACATAAAGAGGTAGTTGCAGGTATTTATGATTTTGCAATTGATAACGGATTTGGTGTTATGGGACTTGACTTTTCACCAATAAAAGGCCCCGAGGGTAATATTGAGTATCTGATACATCTTAAGAAAAATGCAGAAACAGTCGTAAAAAGAGAGGAAACAGACCGAATTGCAGAGCTTTCTCATGAAAATTTAGATAAATAAGCATAAATTTTGCAAAAATAATAAAAAAACACTTGATTTTTCCAAAAAGTTGTATTATAATCTATTGATGTGAAATATTGCAAATAAGCAATTTTTAATTGTTTATGTATTACGGGCGGTCCTCTGGTATGTATTTTACGAATGAACGTCTAAGATGGGGAGGAGGAACTCATAATGGATTTAGTTAAAGATTTAACCAAAGACTTAATCAGAACAGACTTACCTGAACTCGAAGTTGGTTCAACAGTTAAGGTTCATGTTAAGGTTAAGGAAGGTAACCGTGAAAGAATTCAGGTTTTTGAAGGTACAATCATCAAAATTCAGCACGGTGGCATTCAGAAGTCATTTACAGTAAGAAGATTATCTTACGGTATCGGCGTAGAAAGAACATTCCCTGTAAATTCACCCAAAATCGCTAAGATTGAAGTGGTTAGAAAGGGTAGAGTAAGAAGAGCACGTCTCTACTACTTAAGAGATAGAGTTGGTAAAGCCGCTAAGGTTCGTGAAAGACTCTAATATTTATATTGTTTTAGTAAATAGTAATGGCAGGGGTAAGTTTATTACCCTTGCCATTTAAACTATTAAAAGGTGAGATTATGGAAAATGAAAACAGAGAAATATTGAATACAGAAGAAGAATTTAACGAAGAATTTGATGAACTTTCATTTGATTATGCCGATGTGGGAAATTCGTCCGATGAGATAGAGGAAGCAAATATTAAAAACTGGGCGCGTGAACTCTACGAGTGGATTTCATCTATTGCTGTGGCAGTAGTTTTGGCACTTGTTGTAAATACATTTCTGTTTACTTTAGTTCAGGTTGACGGAAGGTCAATGGAGCCTACACTCAATCACGGAGAAAGACTTGTGGTAAGAAAGATAGCCTATGAGCCTAAAACTCGTGATGTGGTAATTATCAAATCAGGAGTTTTAGATAAATATATAGTTAAAAGAGTTATTGCTCTGCCGGGTGATGAGGTTTCTTTTGATAATGGTCTTAATGTGATTGTAAACGGCGAAGTGCTTGAAGAACCCTACATTGCATCGCTTCAGGTGTCAACAGGCGGACTCTACGAATTTCCTTTAACAGTTCCCAAACGCGGTGAGGTAGCAAGCCTTGATGTTATATACGCAGAGATGCAATTGAATTTTGGAACAAACAGCGTGCAGATAACACAGGGAGCAGACGGAATATATGTGGAGGGAAGCTCACTTGTAGAAGAGGGCAAATTCACAGAGGGTAAAACAACCTATAAGCAGGATTGTTACTTTGTGATGGGTGATAACCGTAACAATTCATCAGACAGCAGAACTTTAGGACTTATTCCGGATGAGGAAATTATGGGCGAGGCGGTATTCCGCTTTATGCCCTTCGATAAAATAGGAATAATAAAATAGATAAATTCGGCAAAGTGGAAACACTTTGCCGTTTTGCGATAAAAAAGGAGCAAATTATGAATATACAGTGGTTTCCCGGTCATATGACCAAAACACGCAGACAAATAGAAGAAAAATTAAAGCTGATTGATGTGGTAGTTGAGATTTTGGACGCAAGAATACCTTTATCCTCCAAAAACCCTGATATTGAAAAAATCACACAGGGCAAGCCCAGAATAGTAGTTTTAAACAAATGTGATTTAGCAGATGAGGTAATAACGAAAAAATGGGTTGAATATTATAAAAACATCGGTATTATGTGCTGTGTTGCTGATTGTGAAAAGGGTAAAGGTGTTCAAGAATCCATTAACCTTGTAAAACAGGTTATGGCAGAAAAAATTGCAAAAGATACAGATAAGGGAATGAACAGAGCAATTAAAATTTTAGTTGCAGGCGTTCCTAATGCGGGAAAATCCTCATACATCAACAGACTGGCAGGTCGTGCCAGTGCTACAGTGGGTGATCGTCCCGGTGTGACCCGTGGTCAGCAGTGGATAAGACTGAAAAACGGAATTGAGCTTTTGGATACTCCCGGAATTTTGTGGCCTAAATTTGAAGACGAGCGAGTAGGCGAGCATCTAGCATTCACCGGTGCGGTAAAGGATGAAATTATGGACGTGGAACTTCTTGCTTGTAAGCTTGCAGAGTTTTTAAATGAAAATTACAGAGAACTTTTATGTGCACGATATAAGCTTTCAGATACTGAGGGAATGCAAGGATATGAACTGGTTGAATATATCGGAAAAAAACGTGGATTTGTAATTTCCGGTGGAGAAATAGATTTTCTGCGTGCATCAAATATACTGCTTGACGAATTCCGTTCTTCAAAAATCGGCAGAATAAGCATTGAAAAACCGGAGGAAACACTATGAGCCTTCACCAGTTTGATTTGGATAAAATAAAAGAAAAGAATATAAAAATCTTAGCAGGTGTTGATGAGGCAGGCAGAGGCCCTTTAGCGGGTCCTGTTTGTGCGGCGGCTGTTATTTTACCTGCGGATTTTTATATGGAAGAAATAAATGACTCCAAAAAACTTACAGAGAAAAAGCGTGAAAAACTCTATGATGTGATTATAGAAAATGCCCTCAGCTACTCAATAGCTTTTGCAGATGTAGATTACATTGAAAAAAACAATATCTTACAGGCTACATTTTATGCGATGAAGCAGGCAGTAGAGGGGTTGACCATTACTCCTGATTATGTGCTTATTGACGGAAACCGCACACAGGGAATAGAGTTTCCCACAGAATGTGTCATCGGTGGAGATGCAAAGAGCCAGTCTGTTGCTGCTGCCTCAATTTTAGCAAAGGTAACAAGAGACCGCTATTGCATGGACGTTTTGGACAAAAAATATCCCCAGTATTGTTTTTCAAAACATAAAGGGTATGGCACAAAATTACATACTGAAAAAATCATAGAATTTGGTCCCTGTCCTGAACACAGAATGACGTTTCTTAGAAAAATCTTGGGAGAAAAAAATGATGTTTAACAGTGGAAAAACAGGGGAAGCAGCAGCGACAAAATACTTAAAAGTCAAAGGCTACAAAATAATTGACCGCAATTATCGTAAAACCTATGGTGAGCTTGATATTGTGGCACAAAAGGGTGAAAATATTGCTTTTGTTGAAGTGAAAACACGCAAAAGTGATTCATACGGTACACCCGCTGAGTTTGTAACTTTAAAAAAACAGAAAAAACTGATAAAAGCGGCATATACTTATATACAGGAGCATAACCTTGATGCTGAATTTACATTTGATGTTGTAGAGGTTTACATAGAGGGCAAAAAAGTAAAGGACATAAATCATATTAAAAACGCATTTTATGTATCGGAGTGAACAAAATGTATAGTATCATAGACACGCATTGTGATACTGCAGAAAAAATGCTTGATAATGATATAGGACTGAATAATGAAACCTGTATGCTCTCACTAGGGGATATGAATTACTTCGAAAGTTATATTCAGGTTTTTGCGGCATGGGTGAGCAAAGGTGAGAAAAACCCTAAAACGCGTGCCATTAATATTTTAACCAAAGCTAAAGAAGAATTTAAAAAGAATAATTTAAAGCTGATTTTAAATTTAGACGAACTTGAAAGTGTTAAAACTCACGGAGGAATATTGGCATTAGAGGATGCACGTTCCCTTGAGGGTGATATAAATAACTTGCAGGAATTTTATGATTTTGGTGTACGTTGTATCGCTCTTGCGTGGAATGACGATAATGATGTGATTAGTGGTGCAAACACAAAAAACGACACAGGCCTTACTTATTTTGGCAGGCAAGTAGTTTCCGAAATGAATAGGCTCAATATGATAATTGATGTGTCCCATGCGTCACAAAAAAGCTTTTGGGATATACTAGAAGTGAGTGACTCTCCTGTTTTAGCATCGCACTCAAATTGTTGCAGTCAGTGCAGACATGTGAGGAATTTAAAGGATGACCAGATAAAAGCACTAATTCGGTGTGGCGGGGTAATGGGAATAAATATAGCTCCTTTCTTTTTGGAAGAGAATGAACACAAGGCGACGATAAAAAGCGTCATAAGACATATTGACCACGCATTGTCTCTAGGTGCAGAAAATAACCTGTGCTTTGGCTCTGATTTTGACGGAATAGACTCAACGCCCAATGGTTTTAATAGTGCCAAAGATTATATAAAGCTTATTGATGCTATGAAAAAAGAGAATTATCCGGAAGAACTTATAGATAAAATAACTCACAAAAATTTTATCAAATTTTCAAAAAAGTTCACTTGATTGGATTATAGTTGCAAAATGTGGAAAAATAGTGTAAAATAAAGATATACAAAATATAAAAGGAGAATTTTTATGAGTAAAATTTCACTTGATTATTCAAAATTATGCGGTTTTGTAACAGATGAAGAAATAAAAGCAATGGAAGAATCAGTTTTGTCATCTCATAAAACATTGTCAGAAGGTACAGGTGAGGGTAATGATTTTTTAGGTTGGCTCAATCTTCCTTTTAATTATGATAAAGAAGAATTTGCACGTATAAAGGCGTGTGCAGAAAAGATAAAATCAGATTCTGAAGTTTTGGTTGTTATAGGTATCGGTGGCTCATACCTTGGCGCGAAAGCTGCTATTGATATGCTATCAAATAACTTCTATAATCTGTTATCAAAGGATGACAGAAAAACACCCCAGATACTTTTTGCGGGAAATTCTATCAGTGGTTCATACCTTGCACAGCTTGTAAATTACGTAAAAGATAAGGAATTCTCAGTTAACGTAATTTCAAAATCTGGTACAACAACAGAGCCTGCTATTGCGTTCCGTGTATTTAAGCAGCTTCTGGAAGAAAAGTACGGCAGAGACGAAGCGAAAAACAGAATTTACGCAACAACAGATAAAGCCCGTGGAGCTTTAAAAAATTTGGCAGATGAAGAAGGCTATGAAACATTTGTAGTGCCTGATGATGTTGGCGGAAGATTTTCTGTTCTTACTGCAGTAGGTTTGCTTCCTATCGCAGTATCAGGTGCTGACATCGATAAGCTCATGGAAGGCGCACAAGCAGCATCAAAGCTATATGAGGATTGCGACATCTACAACAACGACTGTTATATGTATGCAGCTATCAGAAATATTCTTTTAGAAAAAGGTAAATCTACCGAAATTATGGTAAATTACGAGCCCAGACTTCATTATTTTGCAGAGTGGTGGAAGCAGCTCTACGGCGAAAGTGAAGGAAAAGACGGCAAGGGTATTTTCCCAGCCAGCGTTGATTTTTCAACAGACCTTCACTCTATGGGACAGTACATTCAGGACGGCAGACGTGTGCTCTTTGAAACAGTATTAAATGTTGAGAACGCAGGGGATGACCTGACTATTGAAGCAACACCTGACAATATTGACGGTCTTAATTTCTTAGCGGGCAAAACAATGAGCTTTGTAAACAACAAAGCATTTTTGGGTACACTTTTAGCTCACAATGACGGCGGAGTTCCTAATATGATTATAAATATCCCCGAAATTAATGAATACTACTTAGGTCAGCTTATTTTCTTCTTTGAAAAGGGTTGCGGTATTTCGGGATACATTTTAGGGGTTAATCCTTTCAATCAGCCCGGTGTTGAAGCGTATAAGAAAAATATGTTTGCACTTTTAGGAAAACCAGGCTATGAGGAAGAAAAAGAGGCACTTGAAAAAAGACTTTAATTGTGGTATAATTGTGTAGATTATAATTCCTTCGGAGGTAACAAAATGCAGTTTAAAAGCACAAGAGATAAAAATGTTGCGGTAACATCTGCAATGGCTATAAAGACAGGACTTTCTCCTGATGGAGGTCTGTTTTTGCCTGAGAGTATTCCGTACGTTGACTTAAATACAATAGAGAGCTTAGCATCTATGTCATATAACGAAAGAGCAAAGAAAATTTTGGGCCTTTTCTTAACTGACTTTACAGACGCTGAGCTTACAGACTGTGTAAACAGAGCGTATAACCGTGAAAAGTTTGAAACAGATGAGATTGCTCCTGTTTACAAAACAGTGGACGGTGTATATTATTTAGAGCTTTGGCACGGTCCTACCTGTGCGTTCAAGGATATGGCGTTACAGATTTTACCCCACCTTTTGTCAAAGTCTATTAAAAAGACAGGGGAGACAAAAGAAGTAGTAATTTTAGTTGCTACATCAGGCGATACAGGAAAAGCAGCACTTGAGGGCTTTAAAGATGTTGACGGCACAAGAATCATTGTATTTTACCCTGCAGAGGGCGTAAGTGATATTCAGAAACGTCAGATGATTACACAGGAAGGTAACAATGTTGACGTTTCAG
Source organism: Clostridia bacterium (assembly GCA_017415145.1). Classification (GTDB taxonomy): domain Bacteria; phylum Bacillota; class Clostridia; order UBA1381; family UBA9506; genus Congzhengia. The sequence goes on along the minus strand of JAFQJE010000005.1, from coordinate 7,182 downwards.
CAGTAGTGGGTAACTTTGATGATGCACAAAGCGGCGTTAAAAAGATTTTTACCGATAAAGAGTATAGTGAAATGCTTGCACGCAACGGATTTATGCTATCCAGTGCAAATTCTATCAACTGGGGAAGACTTGTACCTCAGATTGTTTACTATTTCTCAGCATATGCGAACCTTTTAAAGAACAAGGAAATCAACCTTGGCGACAAAATTAATTTTGTTGTTCCCACAGGTAACTTTGGAAATATTTTAGCAGGATACTATGCAAAAGAAATGGGACTTCCTGTAAATAAATTAATCTGTGCATCAAACGAAAATAATGTATTGACAGATTTTATTGATACAGGTGTGTATGACAGAAACCGTCAGTTTAAAACAACAATTTCTCCCTCAATGGATATACTTATTTCAAGTAACTTAGAGCGTCTGTTATTCATTGCAACAAATGGCGATGATGTAAAAGTTTCTGCATGGATGGAGGAACTTAAAAACGAAGGAAAATACGAAGTAACAGACGAAGTAAAGAAAAAAATCAAGGAAACATTTGTTGCAGGCTGTTGTAGCGACGCTGAAACATTAGCGGAAATCAAGAATGTTGAGGCGGATAATAGCTATGTTATGGATACACATACTGCAGTTGCAAAGAAGGTTTATGAAGATTATAAAAAGGCAACAGGTGATGAAACAAAAACAGTTATAGTATCAACTGCAAGTCCCTTTAAGTTTGCAGACAGCGTGCTTTCTGCAATAAAAGATGAAATAACATCAACAAATGAATTCCAGATGCTTGCAGAACTTTCAGATGCTGCAAATGCAGCTATCCCGAAGCCTTTGGCAAACTTAGAATCGAAGCCTGTAATTTTTACTACAACATGTGAAAAAGACGAAATGTATGACGTTGTAAGCCAGATGTTAAATCTTGCTTAAGGAGATATAGAATGGACTGGATAAAATTATCAATTTCTACAACAACTGAAGGTATAGAGGCAGTTTGTGCCGTTTTGATAGAGCAGGGTGTGACAGGTGTTGAAATTGACGACAGTACTGATTTTCACAACTTTTTAGAGAATAACCGCGACAAGTGGGATTACGTCGACGAAGAGCTGTTAAGAGCCCATGAATCAGGCTCGTTCGTTTCGTTTTATGTGACAGATGATACTGAAGGTAAAGAAACAATATCTTTAGTTAATGATGCTCTTAATGTGTTAAAATCACAGGATGAAGCAGGGGAGTTTGGTACTTTAAAGATTTCAGGTACCAACATGAAGGAAGAGGACTGGTCCGAAAACTGGAAACAGTATTTTAAGCCTTTAAATGTAGGGGACAAGATTTTGATTTTGCCCGAGTGGGAAACACTGGACGCACCCACAGACAGAACTGTGTTTACAGTAAATCCCGGTATGAGCTTTGGTACGGGTGCTCATCACACAACACAGCTTTGTATAAAAGCCATGGAAAAGCACCTAAAAAACGGAATGACAGTTTTAGACCTTGGTTGTGGTAGCGGTATTCTTTCGATTATTTCTCTGCTTTTGGGAGCAGAACACGCAACTGCTGTGGATATTGATGAAAATGCGGTAAAAATTGCGGTTGAGAATGCTGAAAAAAACAATATCGACATATCAAAATATCGTACTATGGCGGGTAATGTAACCTGTGATAAGGAATTGTTTGCACGTATTTCTGACAGAAAGTATGATATAGTTTTAGCTAACATTGTAGCAGATGTTATTATAGGTATAAAGGATATTGTACCGCAATTTCTAAAAGACGGCGGTATCTTTATAACCTCAGGAATAATAGAAGAAAGATTGCCTGATGTGTTGGATGCATATAAGTCATCCGCCTTTACACCTATCTCTGAGGAACATCAGGGCGGTTGGGCATCATTGGTATATAAAAAATAAGAAATAACTCCCGAAATTATTTCGGGAGTTATTTTGAATAGGAGTATCATTATGAAACGAGCAAGTGGAGTGCTTTTGCACATATCATCTTTATATGGAGAATACGGATGTGGAAGCTTCGGACGTGAGGCTATGGAGTTTGTAGACTTTTTGAAAAGCTGCGGATTTTCCTATTGGCAGGTTTTGCCCCTTTGTATGGTAGACGAATGTAATTCTCCATATAAATCATACTCAGCCTTTGGAGGCAATCCATATTTTGTTGATTTGCCCACATTGTGTGATGAAGGTTTAATAACAAAGGAAGAGCTAGATGCGTCACGTCAGCAGACACCATATTCGGCTGAATATGTACGTCTTTATCACACCAGATGCAATCTCTTAATTGAAGCATCAAAAAGAGTCATTAATCGTGCAGAAATCAACGAATTTATTGACAAGGACAAATACTTGTCAGATTTTTGTAAATTCATGGCACTAAAGCACAAGAATAATCAAGCACCCTGGTATGAATGGGAAAGCAATGAATATGATGAAGAGGTTCTTTTTGGTTGGAAATTTATCCAGTTTAAATTTTTTGCTCAATGGGCAAAAGTAAAAGAATATGCAAATAAAAATGGCATAAAAATCATTGGCGATATTCCTATATATGTGTCGCAAGACAGTGCGGATGTGTGGGGAAATAAAGAACAATTCCTGCTTGATGAACGTAATAATCCTACACAGGTTGCAGGAGTTCCGCCTGATTACTTTTGTCCCGACGGACAATTATGGGGAAATCCTCTGTATGACTGGCAAAAGATGAAAGAGACAGACTATCGCTGGTGGCAGGACAGATTAAGTCATAATTTTAAAATGTTTGACGGAGTGAGAATTGACCATTTCAGAGCATTAGAGTCTTACTGGGCAGTGCCGGCAACGGATGAAACTGCAAAATGTGGAAAATGGTGCAAGGGCCCCGGTATGGATATTATTGAAAAGATTCATCAGATTCAGGGGGAGAATTTCATTATTGCAGAAGACTTGGGTCATATCACCAAAGAAGTAGAACAATTAGTGTTCGATAGCGGATTTCCCGGTATGAGAGTTTTTCAGTTTGCGTTTATGAACAATGAAAACAATCCCCACCTGCCTCATAACTATATAAATAACTCTATTGCCTATACAGGCACACATGACAATAATACATTGTTAGGTTATATGTGGGAATTAGATGGTTGGACAAAGGGCAGAATGCTTGAATACTGCGGATATACCGACCCTGATTGGGAAAGAGGATATGACTCAATTATCCGTACTATATATGCAAGTAATGCGGGACTTGTTATCCTTCCTGTTCAGGATTTATTGGGATACGGCTCTGATACCCGTCTTAATATTCCGGGCAAAGCACATGGTAATTGGCAGTACAGGGTTACCAAAGAACAAATAAATTCTATTGATAAGAATAAATTTAAACACTTGAACGAATTATATCACCGAATATAATTAAAAAGGAAAAAGTATGGATAGAACAATTCTTCACTGTGACTGTAACGGCTTTTATGCCTCGGTAGAATGTGCGATATCACCCGAACTTAAGAATGTTCCCATGGCGGTAGGGGGTTCTGCTGAGGAGCGTCAGGGCATAATACTTGCAAAAAATGAGCTTGCTAAAAAGTACGACATTAAAACGGCAGAAACTATCTGGCAGGCTCGCCGGAAATGCCCTGAGTTAGTCATTGTTCCTCCTCACCATGATTTATACGAAGAGTATTCACGAAAGGTTAATGATATATACAAAGAATACACAGATTTAGTAGAAGCCTTTGGTATTGACGAATCATGGCTTGATGTAACAAACAGTCGAGCACTTTTCGGAGATGGGGAAACTATAGCAAACACTCTTCGTGAACGCATAAAAAATGAAATAGGCATAACAATTTCTGTGGGAGTCAGCTTTAATAAGGTTTTTGCAAAGCTTGGTAGCGATTATAAAAAACCTGATGCCACAACTATAATTACAAGAGAAAATTTCAAAGAAATTGTTTACCCATTGCCTGTTGCCGATTTGCTTTATGCAGGAAAAAAAACGGCGGTACGTCTGGGAAAGCTCGGTATTAAAACCATCGGAGATTTAGCAAACACAGACAGAGAGCTTCTTTGCAAATTTTTAGGAAAAAACGGGGAACAGCTCTCAGAATTTGCACGGGGAGAGGACACAGATCCTGTAAAGTGCATAACAGATGAAACTGAAATAAAATCAGTAGGCAACGGCCTTACTTTTAAGCAGGACCTTGTAGGCGAAGAACAGATTAAGCGAGGTATACACATAATTACTGAAAGTGTGGCAACACGCATGAAGCGTTATGGTGTTAAGTGTAATACTCTGCGTGTGCAAATTAAAGGAACTGATTTTAAAACAGTATCCCGTCAACGTGGTCTTGGAACTCCTACAAATTTAGAAAAAACAATACGCGATACGGCATATGAGCTTTTGTGTGAGGTGTGGGATTTGAAAAAGCCTGTAAGAGCGTTGTCAATTGCGGGAGCAAACCTCATACATGACAATAGCGGAGCACAGCTATCCTTGTTCGAAGAAAATGAACAAGATGAAAAACGCGAGAATTTAGAAGAAACCATACGGTCGCTTCGTAAGCGTTACGGCTTTAACAGTGTAAAAACGGCAGATGTCTTAGACAAAGAAGTCAGTGTATCCGAAACACATATAGGAAGAGCAGAAAGAAAAACTAAAAAATAAAGACTACCAATAGTGGTAGTCTTTGTTTTTTGTATGATGTTGAGCAAGTCTGTAAGCCGGGTTCTGTATTAGATGATTATCTGTCTAGGCCATATATTACTATATGGCTCGAGCCACCGCCAGATACAGGCACATCGGGCAGATTAAGCCTGTATAAGCCAATACGGTGTTGCTTCGGGTGGGGTTTACATAGCCGCTGCGTCACCGTAGCGCTGGTGAGCTCTTACCTCACCTTTCCACCATCGCCAAAACTGGCAGTCTATTTCTGTTGCACTGTCCTTAGAGTCGCCTCCACCGGGAGTTACCCGGCACCCTTGCCCTGTGAAGCCCGGACTTTCCTCGTGAATAAAATTCCCGCAATCATCTGGCTTACTCAACGAAAAATATTTTAACACTAAAATAGAGATTTGTCAATAAAATAACATTTGACAAATTAAAAGGGATACATTTGATATTATGCTGGTCTTGCTTATTTTACAGGCTCATTTAAAAAATTCGTAACATAGTAACTTGAGTTCATGGATATCTGATTGTTAAATTCTTCATATCCCATTTCCTCAATTAATGTTTTCTTGTTTGAGAAAAGATTAGTACCCAGTCCTAAGCGGTCTCCGGGGATTTTAACACCTAGTGCCGCAAGTGTTGTGGGGAATAAATCTACTGCACAGAACTGCCTGTTTTTATAGTTTTCGCCTGTGACAGATGAGTTTATAAAACAGTTATAGACGTGCTGCTCATACTCAGGGTCTACATTTCTTGAAATGTATTCAGAGTCCATAGTCAAGTGATCGCCCACAATTACAACAGTTGTGTTTTTGTAAAAGCTCTGGCGTTTCAACCAGTTTAAGAACATATTTACCTGCTTGCTTGCACAGGAAATTACGTTTTCGTACTGTTCTTCGTATTTGTTACCGCACAGATCACACTTATAGCCTGCAACGTGGTGTGTATCTACTGTCAAAAGTGAGAAAGCAAAGGGTTGTTCCTGTGCTGCGATTTTCACAAGCTCGCGTTTTGCATATTTATATAGGTGTTCATCCTCCATGCCCCACCAAACGTAATAATTTTCAGGAACAATTCCGTCTTTACGTGCTGTGTTTAGGTCATAAACCTTGTCCACACCATGTGATTCGTAATATACGTCACGGTTTGCAAAGGATTTATCAGAACCCACCATCAATGTCTGGTAGTATCCGTTTTCTTTTAAAATGTTTGTGATATTCTTCACACCAGGCAGGAAGTTATCTGTGCCGTAGGCGTTACGCTCAAAAATACCGGGGGCCTTGAGAGGAACACCTGACGTATGAGCTGTCATAGCGGCAACTGTCCAGGTCATACCGGTAGGAGTTACAAAACCGCCTACACCTTCGTTGTGAGAAAAGTTTACATACTGCTTGGCAAGTCTTGTGAGTTCAGGTGTTGCATTATGGTTGAGTGCTCCGCCATCTTCCTTGGACTGGAATGTTGTTTCCATAGATTCCATAAAGATATAAATAAGGTTTCTCTTTTTTTCAGGGAACTGTAAATTCACTGTATCAGGGTCAACATACTTCTCAGTAAAAATTGTGGATTGATGAGTAAGGCTGTACAGGTAGTCAAAAAGTCTCACGCTTGCACTTGCTGAAATCAGTAATATAACCGACATAATAACAGAAATGATTCTTGCCATTTTTTTCTTTACAGGAAGCATTCTGATACGTCTGTTTTTTACAGGTACGAATAAAACTCTTTTATGCTTGCCAAAGAGGACAAAACCTATCACTAAAAAGCAAATGACAGCAGGGAGTAGACCGCCTGCTAAGAATTGTAATATAAGACCAGTCTGCACGCCTTTCATATCAGACAAAAGTGTGAATAATACTGAGTCAAAACCTGTGTCACCATAGGTTCTTAAATACCATCTCGCTGAAAAATAAGCCACAAGCCCGATAAACAAAAGTATAAGACAGAATACTTTTGCACCTAAACCTTTTTTTCTTGTGACGGGTAGGGTTCTTATATTTGAAATTTTAGATGTTTCCATCAAAAAAACTCCTTTTTAACTAAACTTTATCCAAAAAAATATTATAATATAAACATAGAAAAATGTCAATACAGCGAATAAATTACCATATATACTATATTATACATTTCAATATGTAATTGAAAAAATAAATAAAAAAAGTCTTGACAAACATAAAAAATGATAGTATAATTAATTTCTGTTAGCGAGTGTGCTGGAACTGGCAGACAGGCACGTTTGAGGGGCGTGTGTTTATGACGTACGGGTTCAAGTCCCGTCACTCGCACCAAAAGAGACAAACGCTTTTTATAACATAGTTATAATGATGTTTGTCTCTTTTTATATGCAAATTTCACAGCAATTCTGATTAGGAACATACAGAATTGACAATAAGAATTGAAAGCTTAACGGAAAACAAGACATTCAAAACATCATAATAGTGATGTTTTAAAATATAATACTATAAATTATGAGCACATTTTGAGTGAAATCAAGATGTGCTTTTTATATTTTAAAAATATTAAGGAGGAAATTAAAAAT